>NZ_MWVJ01000060.1 GCF_002087335.1 Pseudophaeobacter leonis | reverse complement strand
AATCGGTCACGAAAGACGACCTATTCCGCCTCTTTCCCCACTTACGCCCCCCTTAACCAGCCCTAGCGCCGTTAAGACATGGCCCAGAGCCATTAAGACATGCGCCAACGCCGTTAAGGCATGGCCTGCCAGAGGAGCCGGATCCGGCACCCCGCGCTTGTTTGAGATTTTCTGCGGCGTCGGCTCAGGAAATCTGCCGGTCCTTGTCTTTCCAGTAGGGCTTGCGCAATTCAGTCTTCAGCACCTTGTTTGCCCCAGACAGCGGGAACGCATCAGTCCGGTACTCAATGCTTCGCGGGCATTTGTAGCCGGCGATCAATTTGTGACAATGGGCCTGCAGCTCCTCTGTTGTGACCGAGGCGCCGGGATGCAGAATGACAATGGCATGCACGCTTTCGCCCCATTGCGCGCTGGGAATGCCGATCACGGCACTTGTGGCGACGCCGGGGTGTTGGCCCAATGCGTTCTCGACTTCGGCGGAATAGACGTTTTCGCCGCCTGACACGACCATGTCCTTTACCCGGTCCATCAAAAACACAAAGCCCTCGGGGTCCATGTATCCGGCATCCCCCGTCATGACCCAGCCGTCCACAATCGTCTCGCTGGTCACATCCGGCTTGTTCCAATAGCCCAGCATGGTGATTGGCCCCTTGACCGCAATCTGGCCAACCTCACCCTGTGCAACATCGCGGTGCTGCGCGTCGACAATGCGGATTTCGCAGACCCGTGTGGCCCGCCCGGCAGACCGGAGCTTTCCGGCCTTGGGGCCACTGAAGACATGGTATTGCGCCGGCAATATGGTCGCGACCGGGCTGAGCTCGGTCTGGCCAAAAGCCTGAACAAAGGAAACATTGGGGAACTTCTCAAACGCGTCTTTCAGAACGGCTTCGGTGATGGGAGAGGCGCCATAGATGATTTGCTGCAGCGAAGAGATATCCGTTTGCGCCAGCTTTTCGCTCTGCAACACCATTTGCAGCATGACCGGCACCAGCAATACCTGCTGCGGGCGATGTTTTTCGATTGCTTCCAGGGCTCCGTCCGGCGTGAGGGCGGGGATCACAACATGGGTGCCCGCCATGAAGGTCAGCGCGCTGAACCAGATCAGATCCGCGATATGGAACATCGGGGCCGCGTGCAGATAGACGGTGCTGTCTTGCATATTGAGATCATGGGCATTGGAAACGCCGCCGACATAGAAATTGGTATGGGACAGCATCACCCCCTTGGGAAAGCCGGTTGTGCCGCCGGTGTAAAAGACCCCCGCCAGATCATCGCCGCTGCGCCCGGCATCCGGGACCGGGTCTGACGCGGCCACCAGGTCTTCATAGCTCAGCATGCCCTCAGGCGTTGCGGCATCGCCGCAGTAGATCAACGTATTCAGCCCTGCCACCTGCGGTTTGATGTCCGTCGCCAAGCCTTTGAAGGCCTCATCACACAGCAGGATTTCAGCACCCGCATCGTTTAGCGCATAGGCGCATTCGGCAGCGCTCCAGCGGGTGTTCATCGGCATCATCGCGCCACCGCCCCAGACCACGGCAAAATAGTATTCGATGAAACGGTCAGAGTTTAGCGACAGCAGGGCAACGCGGTCGCCTGGTTGCATACCCAGTTTTTGCAACGCACCAGCCAGACGGGCGACCCGCTCCAGCATCTGGCTCCAGCTTTGCTGTCGGTCCTGAAATATGGTCGCAATCCCGTTTGGATTAATCTGGGCGGCTCGTCTGATCATGGATGTGATCTGCATATTGCGACTTCTCAGTTTGGAATGATTTGGAAACCCGGCCACCTTGGGTCGCGGCTCGCTCTCAAGTCAACGCTTTTGGCCCACAGGACAATTCCGATACAGAAGTGACGACACGTCCTTTCCACAGGCCGCCGGAACCGTCGCATGCTGAACGCACAAAGCGGACAGGTGAGACTGGCCGAATAATCAGGGGGACTGCCGTGAAAACCATCAAAGCCGAACATGCCGCCATTGTATCCGACCTGCGCGTGGCGCAGGGAGACGAGGTTGTCGCAGGCACCATTTTGCTGGTGACGGAACTTATGAAAATGCAGCACGACATCCGGGCAACAGAAAGCGGAATAGTGCGCATACTGCATGTTTCACCCGGCGATGAGTTGCGCGGCGGTGAGCCACTGGTGACGTTTGAGCCCGCCGAGATCAGCGGCAGCCTTCAGCAAGGCACTGAGGACCTGCGGCCCGATTTTTCCGAGTTTGAGGCACGTATGAGCCTGCTGGACGACAGCAGCAGACCCGAGGCGGTGGCCAGGCGGCATCAGACCGGCGGGCGTACCGCGCGTGAAAATATTGACGACTTGTTTGATCCGGGCTCTTTCACCGAATACGGCGCTCTCGCTGTGGCGGCGCAACGCAGCAAACGCGCCCTGACTGAGCTGCAGTCGCGCACCCAGGGTGATGGCATTATCTGTGGCACAGGTCTGGTCAGGGGCCGGCCAGTCGCGGCAATGGCGGTCGACTACATGGTGCTTGCCGGCACCCAGGGCTACAATCACCACCGCAAGATGGACCGGCTGATCGCGCTGGCGGCGCGCCACAACCTGCCCATCGTTTTGTTTGCCGAAGGCGGTGGCGGACGGCCCAATGACTACGATGTGGCCACGCTGATGACGGCGGGGTTGAACGTTGCGTCCTTTCGCCAATTCGCAGCCCACAAAGGCCCCAAGATAGGCATTGTTTCGGGTCTGTGCTTTGCCGGCAATGCCGCGCTATTTGGCGTCTGTAATGTCCGCATCGCGACGCAGAACAGCTGGACCGGCATGGGCGGCCCCGCCATGATCGAAGGGGGCGGTCTGGGCAATGTTGGCCCCCGCGAGATCGGCCCCTCTGAGACGCAGGTTGCCAATGGCGTCATTGATGTTTTGACCAAAGACGAAGCTCGGGCTGTTGCCGAGGCCAAGACACTTCTTGCGCTGCCTGTGGCGACTGATGCCTCGCCGGTTGAGGACGCCGCCGAAAGCCTGCGCTCGGTTGTGCCGGTGGACCGGACCCGCGCCTATGATATGCGCGACGCGATTGCAGGTCTGGTTGATGCAGGCAGCTTTCTGGAGCTGCGCCGGGGATTTGGCAGCGGCATGTTCACCAGGTTTGCCCGGATCAAAGGCCGGGCTGTCGGGATTTTGGCCAACACCCCGCTGCATTTGGGCGGCGCCATTGATGCGCCTGCCGGCGACAAAGGCGCGCGTTTCCTGCAGCTCTGCGATGCCTGGGCAATCCCGGTGGTCACACTGTGCGACACACCCGGATTTATGGTGGGGCCTGAGATAGAACAGACCGGCCAAGTGGCCCATATCTCGCGATTGTTTCTGGCGGGCGCACATTTTTGCCAGCCCCTGATCACGGTTATTTTGCGCAAGGCCTACGGTCTGGGCGCTATGGCCATGGCAGGTGGCGGCTTTGACCGGCCGCATTTCTGCTGTGCCTGGCCAAGCGGCGAAGTTGGCGCAATGGGCCTGGAGGGCGCTGTCAAGCTGGGCCATCGCGACCGCCTTGCAGCCATTACGGACCCAGATGAGCGTGAGGCAGAATACCAGCGCCTGGTGGCACAGCTCTATGAGCAGGGCAAAGCCCTCAATGCTGCAAGCCTTCTGGAGTTCGACGCGGTCATTGATCCTGCACAGACACGCGAGGAAATCATCCGTGCGCTGTCCACGGCTGGCGCATGCGTACCAGCTGTGCGCTATGTCGACGCCTGGTAGGCGCGCCCTCCTCTGCGCACCTCTTTGTTCCTCGCGGCACGCGGCTGGCAGGATTGCGCCTTTCCGGCTCTCGCGGGCTCCGCTGGAGACCGCAACGATCTGAGTGCTGCTCTGCTGGTCTTTACAGCTCTGCGGCGGTCGCTATTCCAGAACCCGTTGGGCAATGGCCGAGCCGCTCTGGATCGCAGCAGACGGATAGATCACCACTCTGTCGCCCTCCCTCAGTCCGCTGCGCACCTGCGCTTGGGTACCGTTGTTGCGGGCGATCTCGATCTGGCGCTGCACGGCAAGGCCATCCTCCACGACAAACACCGACCAGGCCTCCCCTGTGCGAAACAGCGCACTTGACGGCACCCGCAGTACGTCCTCGGCCTGCCACACGATAATCCGCGCCTCGACGCGGTAGCCATGCCCCAACCCAAGCCGCTCTGCCGCCGGTGAGGCAAGGGAAATAATGACCGGTACCCGTTGCTCTTCGACGCCAAGCGCCGAGACCTTGGTGATGCCGAAGGGATCAATGCGTGAGACATCTCCCTGCAGGGCAACAGCGCCGCCCCAGTCGTCAATGATCACCGGGTCACCGCGATTGACCTGCACCGCATCCGAAGAGATCAAATCCACCACGATTTCAAGGTCGCCGTCGATGTCGCCGATCTCCATGATGGGCTCGCCTGCGGGCACCGTGGTGGCGCTTTGCTGCATGATCTGCAGAATGCGGCCACTGGCCGGGGCATAGAGAGGGATGTCATCAGAGCCATTTTCACGCAGGGCAGCGCCAAGACCGAGATCGTCAAAACCAATAAGCTGCGCCTGTGCGGTGATCAGATCGGCCTCGCGGGTGCCGATGGCGGCCTCTGCCATTTGCACCGCAGCCTCCGAGATGCGGAATTCGCGTTTGGCCCGGTCCAGAGCCGCAGGGCTTGCGATGCTGCGTTCCGCCAACTGGCCTGTGCGATTCAGCTCGGTCTGGGCCAGATCGCGGCTGGCCTCGGCGGCGCTGAGATCCGCATGGGCACCACGCAACCCGGCTTCTGCCGATTTTACTGCCGCCTGTGCCTGCTCGCGGGTGCGCACATCCAGCGCAACCGGATTGGTTGGCAGCATATGCACAATGATGGTCTCGCCGCGCACCACCGGATCACCGGGATTGACCTGCACCCGCTGCAGTCGGCCAGCCACCGGGGTTGAGACCACATAGGGCTCACTGACCCGGGTGCGTCCCTCTTCATCAATGGAGACGCGCATAGCGCCGCGTGTCACCTCAGCGAGATCAACCATCAGCGGACGGGGCCAGAACGCAGCCGCCAGGGCCAGCGCGATCAGGCCGCCAACCAGGATGGTCAGAACCAGCCGCGACCGTTTCTTTGGGTTTGCCATGCGTTACTCCCGTGTCTTCAATGATTTGACCAGATCCGAGCGATCCAGATCCCGTTTTACCAACCATCCCGAGACCACAGCCGCGCAGAGCACCACCAGCATCGCTTGTCCATAGCTGACCGGATCAAAGATGGCTGGGATCTGATAGAGGTCGGTGGAAAATCCAGCGGCAATGCCGAAGGACAAGAAATAGCCAAGCGCCGCCCCCACGGGCAGCGAGATCAGCGTCACCACGGCCAGCTCTCCGAGCAGGACAAACCCCACCTCTACCCTGGTAAAGCCAATGACCCGCAGGCTGGCCAGATCGCGGGCGCGTTCGGCATAGGCGATGCGGGCGGAATTATAGACAATGCCAAAGGTGATAACAAAGGCGATGGCCCCCATCACATAGCGAATGGCCCCGGCTCCGGTATCCATCAAAACCTCAAAGGCGTCTCGTGCCTCGTCCTTGACGCTGAGGCCGGCAATGGTTGGCATGTCCTGCAGGGTCTCGTAGATGGCATCCGCTTGTGCCGCATCAATGGTCAGGAAAGCTCCCGAAACCCGTCGGGGTTCGCGCAGTGCCTGGTTCAGGGCATCAAGATCCATATAGGCGGGTGAGCCCAGCAAGGCCTGCGCAATCCCGGCCACAGGGATCTCCAGATCCGGCTGGCGGCCCTCGCGCACCTCGACTGTCAGGATTTCTCCAGCTTTGATGTCCAGCATCTCGGCCAACACGCTGGACAGGATCACGCCAGTTTTTGGCATCTCGATCGGGGCCATATCTTCGTCCAGCGCCCGGTTGAGCGCCAGATCGGAAACTGGGTTTTGCGGCAAGCCGGTAATCGCGCCGCGGTGGCTCTCGCGGCCATGGCGCAGCACGGCGGGCACATAGCGGACCGCCTCGACCCGTGTCACGCCGGGGATGCGGCGCAGCTCAAACAGGGTCTTGTCGCTGACCGGCTGCGTAAAGCTGACATTGAGGTCGCTTCGATCCACAACAGAGAACGTCAGATCGATGGTCCGTCAAACCCCGCGTAGATCGTGATCATCGCCACAGACAGCCCCATGCCACAAGCGATGCCGATCATCGCCCCCGCCATGCGGACAGGTTGCCGGGTCAACCTGCGCAACACCATGCGGCTGGGTTGGTCCAGAAACCGGGTCAGGGTCCGGCCAAGCCCCTTTGTACGGCTGTAATCCGGGGGCGCAGGCGGTCGCATTGCCGTGGCCGGGGTCAGTGCAAAGACCTGCCGCAGCACCAACACCCCGCCGGCAGAGGCGGCGAGCACACTGACCGTCACGCCGGTCACAAAGGAGGCCGGATCAAGACGAAAGACCAGAAACGGGAATTTGAAATAGGCGCTATAGATCCCGATCATCGCGCGCCCGCTGGCAATGCCGCCCAGACAGCCGGCCAGGGCTCCGCCCAGGGCGATGACCATAATCAGTTTGAAGTAGTGACCGCCGACCTCGATATCGGTGTAGCCAAAGGCCTTCATCAACCCGATCTCTTCGCGCTCGGACTGCACCATCCGGTTGATAACAATATAGAGCAGAAAGGCCGCCACCGCGAGAAAGATCGGCGGCACCCCAGTGGCAGACGCCCGCATATTCGAAATTTCCTCGGCAATGAACCGGTTCGAGATCTGATCCGCCAGCGCGTAGCCGCCGCTGCCCCCACAGGCAGCCATCAGGCGGTCGGCCTGGTCCAGAATACTCTGCGCATTGGCGCCACGGGCCAGACCCCAGAGCGCTTCGTTAAAGGCCCCATCCAGATCATATGCCGCCGCAAGCCCGGGGCGGCTCATCCAGACCACCCCAAAACGGGCATCGTCCGGCACCAGTTCTCCCGGTGCTGTCACATAAAGAAACTCGGGGCTTTGTGCGAGGCCGGTGATTTTGAACTGGTGACGTCTGCCGTTCATTGTTGCCGCCAGCCTGTCGCCGGGCTGCAACCCATGTGCGGCGGCAAAGCTCTGCAGCAGAACGATTTCTTCTGTCCGCCCCAGCGCGGGAAGGCGACCGCGTGTGAGGTAGATGTCATTCAGCGCCGGGCGCCTGTGCTGCGGCAGCGACAGCGCCTGGGCCTGAACCGGCAGGCTCTGGTCTGGCAGATCGATCAGGGCGCGGCCCGCAATCCGCGTCTCGACGCTGGCGACCCCGGAGATCTGCGCCAGCCGCGCGGCCAGCCGTTCCGGCGCGCGTTTTACCGGCAGAAATACATCGGCAAGCCGGTAGCGTTCATAATAGGCGGCGCGGGTTTCACTAAGGGAGGTGACAAGCCCGGTCATCATCACCAGCATCAATACCCCAACCGCGATAACGGCACCGATGGCCAGAACCTGCCCCTTCATGCGCCAGAGGTCGCGCAGCAGTTTATGATCCAGCGGCCTAATCAGTGGCTTCACCAGTTGATCTCGGAGGGGCTGAGTTTTTCGGCGTTCTCGACCACCTTGAGAATGCCGCCATCGGCGAAATAGATCACCCGGTCCGCCATCGCAGCGGTATTGGCGTTATGGGTCACCATCAAAATGGTCGAGCCAAGTTCCGCATTCACGTCCCGCAGCACCTCAAGGACCGCGCGCCCCGTCGTGCTGTCGAGCGCGCCGGTGGGCTCATCGCAGAACAGCACTTCGGGGCGTTTGGCAATGGCGCGGGCAATGGCCACGCGCTGCTGCTCACCGCCTGAAAGCTGCGCCGGGAAATGATCAACCCGCTCGCGCAGGCCAACCAGGGCCAGGGCTTCATCGGGGTCCATGGGATCGGTGGCAATCTCGGTCCCCAGCTCGACATTTTCGCGGGCCGTGAGGCTGGGCATGAGGTTGTAAAACTGAAAGACAAAGCCAACATGGTCGCGCCGGTACCGTGTCAGCTGCGCATCCGGCATTTCACTGAGGCAAAGATCCCGGAAATAGACCTCCCCCTCGGTGCCCCGGTCCAGGCCGCCAATGATGTTCAAAAGGGTCGATTTCCCCGACCCCGACGGCCCCAGCAGGACAACAATGTCACCGGCAGGGATCTCCAGATCAACGCCCCGCAGCGCGTGTACAGCCGAATGGCCGCTACCGTAGACCTTGGTCAGCCCGCAGGTACGAAAGGCCATTGGGGTCTTGCGGCTTTGCATTGTCACTCCTGTTTTTCAGTACCCCAGCGGCGTGCAGCCCCCCAGGGTGATCTCTCGTTTAAAGCGGTTTTTGCAGCAGAGATACACCTGCCGCCCCCAGCATAAGTCCAGCCGCGACCAGCAGGCTAACCCCGATATTGTCGTACAGATCTCCGACAAGCCCAGCCCCATAGGGGCCGAGGGTCTGGGCAATGGCGAACACCACGGTGAACAGGCTGATCGCCGCGGCCCATTGTTCCGGCAAAAGGTTCTTGCGGGTGAAGTTCGTAACGGCTCCGGGCGCCATAAACACCGACAATCCAAACACCACCGCAGAGATCAACAAGGCAGGGCCGCTTGGCAACACCACGGGCAAGGCAGAGCCAATGGCGATTCCGGTCAGGATCAGCGCCAGAGGCAAGCCGGACGCATACCTGGCCAAAACAGGGCGCCAAACCAGCGGAGAGACACAAATGCACAGGCCCAGGATCACCCAGACCAGCGTGATAAACCCGGCGCCTGCGGCCTGGTCGGTCATCCAGGCGGACAAAAAGGCCAGGTAAACGATATATCCCAGTCCAAACCCGGCATAGCCAATGATTTCGGGCAGCATGCGCAGCAGCGGCAAGGGGACAGATTTGACCGCTTGAGAGGTGGACGGGCGCAGCTGCATGGCGGCCCACAGTCCCAGAGGCAAAAAGGACAGGCTGGCAATGCCGATGAGAATCCAGCCGACAGGCCAGGCTCCGGGACCATAGAGGTCGAGCAAAAGCGGCAGCACCGCTCCGGCCAGTACAATCCCCACCCCGCCGCCGCAACCAAACAGGATGGCAATCGCCAGCGCGTTGCGACGGGGATCATCGCGAAACAGGCCTGCGACCAATGCTCCCGCTGTGGAAAACGACATCGCCCCAAAAGCCCCTGCCAGAATACGCCAGAGTGTCTGCCACCAAAGCGCGGCGTTCAGCCCCGTGACCAAGAGCGCCAGGGTGGTGGTGATCAGACCAAAGGCAAACAGACGTGCGGGCGAGACGTGCCGGCTCAGCACCATGGTCAGGACCGCCCCGGCAACATAGCCAAGCGCGTTGGCCGTGTTCAGCCATCCAGCCTGAGCAAAGTTCCAGCCCATCGCGGATTTCATCGCCGGAAGCATCAGCCCATAGGCAAAGCGGGCAAATCCATTTGTGACCGTGACGCCGAGCGCCAGCCCCGCCAGAACCAGCCAGGGGCGGGTGGGCTCTGCGGTCACCGACAGCGGCCCGGGCGGTCAGGGGAAAAGGACATATGAAACCTCTCTCTGTCCGACATTCCCAAATAGAACGCCCACCGCGTCAAGCTGCCAATGATGTGCGATGCGTTCAAGCTCCTTTTCATTCCTGATACCGCCTTGTTACGCCGCCAGGCAGTCTGGCGAGCGATTTGCAGCGCCCACCCACGGCTCTCCTGCGCAGCCTGAAACATACAAGCGTTACCCGGATCAAAGAGCCGTGCCTCACGAAAGAGGTTAAAGCAGCTCGGTGATGGTCAAACCTTTGGCGCAAAGGCTGTCACAGCTGGCCATCATCCTGCATGCCCTGGGCGTACTGGCCACGCGGGCGCCAGAATGCGACGGCTTTTTGGAACTCTTCAGCGTAGAACGCAGCACCTTCAGCTCCCTCAGACGCGCCGTCAAAACAGCCCGCACGCCGCGCGCAGTCAAAAAATCCCGGTGCAGGCAAGCCGCCTCTTCCCTTGCTGATCACCAGTGCTGCGATCAAGGGGCGCTCGGCGGCGGCATCTTCCTCAATCAGGCATTCCAACGCCATTGTGAGCTGATGGATGGTATTGGGCGGCCTCAGCTCCAGAGCCCTGGCAAGAGCTTGATATGTCATCGGAAGCGCCAGCCCACCCGTTTGGCTGAGATAGGCCCGCACAGACGGCGCCAAGACATTGGCCGGCCTGCCTGTGGTCTCTGTCGTGCGATCACCAAAAGGCATGTGTTTCCTCCCAACGCATCTTATTTTTATAGCCTATTCCAAAAGGACAGCACTCTAGCCCTCACTCTGGCCCCATACATCCTGCGTCTTACGCAATCCGGTACTGAGCGCTATGCGCTCCCCGGCGCGCGCAGCTTTGCCCAAAATGACGATTTGTGACCATGGTGGTCTTGCAGGGTTTGAACATAGCTCTCGTGGCTCGCAAAGGCGCCATAGTCTGTGATCTGCGCATCCAGCACAGAGCACTCCGCCAGAAGCTCTGCCGCCTGGCCATAGTGCGCGGACAGCCCCCGCGCCAGCGTGGTGGCGATCATGGCACGCCAAAGCAGCACAGCCGCGCGCGGATGTCTTGGCCGCAGCGCCTCGGCAGCGGCCCCCAGCATCAACAAGCGGTCGCCGTCAATTTCTGCGGCGCGCTCTTCGACCATTCGGGCGGCAGTCAGAAGATCGGGCCAGTCGATACAAAACCGCAGCGCGCGTGAGAAATCCGGATCCATCGCAACATGTGTCATCGCCAGATCTTCCGCCTCAACATCGTCAAAATCCGGCAGAGCCTTCAGGTAGTTGCGCAGATGTCGCGCGTTCAGGCTCGCCGAGAAGCTGGCCCAGCGGTGCGCCTGGGCTTGCGCGCTTTGCCCAAGTGCCTCAAGGCAGGCGATATAGGCGTCGTCCCAGACCTCTTGTTCAGCGGCGCTTGCGTCGCGATCAGCCGCAAGGAGCAGATCAACGGCCCCCTCTGCCTGACCTTCGCTGAGCAAGAGACCAGCCACCTCGGCCGCGATGTCTTTGCGTTTCAAATCCTCTTCAGAGTATTGCGCAATATAGGCGTTTGTGTCGCCAGAAGAGGCCGCGATTTCCTGCAGGCACTCTTTGACAAACCGCTTTTTGCGGTCAGCCGCATAGCTGTTGCCCTCGCGCAGCTGGCGCAGAAACTGGATCGCTTCGTGATCGTCAGACTCGTCCTCAAGAGGCGCCGCCGCATAGGCCTCGACCTCGGCCTTCAGGCGTGCAAGACCAGTTGCCCAAGAGCTGGCGCCATAAGAGTAATGATGCCGTCCCACGCGCCGTATCCATTGTCCTGCACAACGGCCCAGACACGGTCAGCCAGCGCCGCAGGGTCAATCTGCGCCAGGGGGGCTATGCTTTCAAAATGCAGGACTGCGCTGCGAAAGACAGTGGCGACATCGCCGCGGCTGTCACCGACACGCTCATAGACCGAGGGCGCCAGCTCGATAAACCGCCACAACAGATCAAACGCAGCGGTTGCGTCCTCTGGTGCGATTTTTTCGACTATCATCACAACCTGCGTGTCGAGATCTTTGATCAGCGCCTTGCGTTTGCGCCAGCTGACAAAACCAGTTGATTTGCGCAGCGCCGTGAGACGTTTGCTGACCTCACGGCCAAGTTCCGACGCTCCAAGGCTGTGCGACAACTCTAGCCGCAATCGGCGCTTGATCTCAGCACTGCCGGTGCTGACCTCGATCAGCAGGGCCGCCAGCCTGTCGGCACCAAGCGCTTCGAGATTGGCTTTATTGAGGGTCTTTTTCGACATTGCCTATGTTTGACATCTTGCGCCCCCAAAGGGAAGTCGGCAGGTGTTGCGACACATCCTGACGCACCACGCCTTTGCCTCCTCTGGCACGCCAGCTCGCACCAGAGTCATACGCACAGGTGAGGGAATGCCTGCGCGGAGGGAGCTGCCCCCCCGCTATACAGTGTTACAGCAAATCGCCCGGCGTCTGTCCCTGCAAAGAAGGCATCGAGATTGTCGAGGGCGCGAAAGCCCATCGCATCGCGGGTTTTGCGGGTTGCACTGCCAATATGGGGCAACATGAAAATCGTGTCATGCGCGGCAAACGCCGGGTTGCCGCCCGGCTCTGTCTGAAAGCAATCCAGCCCCGCCGCCGAGATCTGACCCTGTGCCAGCGCCTCCAGCAAGGCCGTCTCATCCACCAGCGCACCGCGCGCAGTGTTGACGATCACCGCCCCCGCAGGCAGTTGCGCAAAGCGCTCTGCATTCATCAAATTCGTGGTTTCAGGCGTGGCAGGGCAATGCAGCGACAAAAAGTCGGCAACGCCCAGCAGGCTCTCAACACTGTCGTGATAGATGGCGCCTTTGCCTGCCCTGCAGAGAGTTCACTGCGGTTGTAATAGTGAATTTCCATATCGAATCCACGGGCTTTGGCGGCAAAGGCAAGGCCGACACGGCCCATGCCAATGATGCCCAACCGCGCACCTGTCACCTGTTTGCCCACCATGAAGGCTGGCGACCAGCTGTCCCATGCGCCACTGCGCACGATCCGGTCCCCCGCGACCGCGTGGCGTGCAGCCCCCAGCATCAGCAACATGGCAAGCTCGGCGGGCGCATCCGACAGCACATCAGGCGTATTGGTCACCACAATACCGCGCCCTTTGAGAGCGGGCAGATCACAATGGTCAACACCAACCGAGTGATTGGCGACGATCTTGAGCCGGTCGGAGAATTGCGCCACCACATCGGGGCTGAAATGCTCGGAATGGCAGGGAATAATGGCATCAAAATCAGCGCTGGCCGCCACCAGCTCCGCCGCAGTGCCGGGGGTGTCAGCGTGGTTGATGACCACATCATAGTCCCGTTGGGCGCGCGCCAGTGTTGCGTCAGACAGGCGGCGGGTGATCCAAAGCCGTGGTTTGGTCATTTCTTCTTCCGGACGCATTCGTCAAAGAAATCGTAAACGGCCATGCCGCAGACAACGATTGCAATGATCATGAAAGGGGCGCCGCCCTTAAATCCTGCAAAGCCCGATGAGATACTTTGGGATAGGCCCCCGATGAAGACGCACAGGAGTGCCGTCCCGATCAGCCCGACCACCAGTTTAACTGCGTATGACATGCTCGTATCCTTTCAATTATTCCGCCGCAGCCGCCAGTTGGCCCTGCAGCCAGCGCGCAGTGCGCAACAGACGGTCGTCTTTCTCAACAGGGCCAATCAGCTGTACACCGATGGGCAGGCCGGTCTCTCCGACCAGCAACGGCAGAGTCACGGAGGGCAGGCCCGCCAGTGGACACAAGGTGCAGAAGATCGGATCGCCCGTGCCGTCGGCGTCAAATCGGGGCGCTTCGCCCGCAGCCGCAGGGGCAATGATGGCATCGAACTCAACAAAGAAGTCATCAAAGAAGGCTTCTGCCGAGGCCTTGACCGCGAGCGCGTCTTCATATTCGGCCTGGGTAATCTGCCGCCCGCGGGTGATGACAGGCTTGAGGGTTTCGCTGATCTGGTCCCAGTGGCTGTCAAAGACCTCTGCCTGATGTTGGCAAATCTCGTATTCGTGGATACGCGCCTGCACCGCGACCAGATTGGACAGGGTGTCGGCAGGCTCCATCCGGGTGACCTGCGGGCCAAGAACGTCCAACACCGCATCCAGACCTTCGCGCGCCGCCTCGGACAAACGGTCGTTGAACGGCAAATCAAACCAGATCAGCTCTGGTGTGACAGGCACCTCCGCCGCCGCACCTGCGGCCATGCCGGGACGTGGGCGCGCAAAGCTGGTGCTGTCGCGGCCATCATAGCCGGCAATCACATCCGTCAGCAGCGCCACATCGGCAAGCGTGCGGCCAAAGCAGCCAACCTGATCAAGCGAGGCCGAGGTCTGCAACACGCCCGTCCGCGAAATCACCCCACGGGTGGGTTTGAAGCCAAAGGTGCCGCAAAACGACGCCGGGCGGATCACCGAGCCGTTGGTTTGAGTGCCAATCGCCAGCGGCACATGCAGCGCGGCTACGGCTGCGGCGGACCCGCTGGAAGAGCCACCGGGCGTGTGATCGCTATTGTGCGGATTGCGCGTGCCGTTTGGGTGCACAAAGGCCAGCTCTGTCGTAACCGTTTTGCCCAGGATCACCGCCCCTGCCCCACGCAAAAGCTCAACCAGGCGAGCGTCATTGCCCGAGCGGCGACCACGAAAGATCGGCGTGCCGCGGGCCGTGGGCATATCGGCCGTGTCGATGATGTCCTTCAGCGCAACCGGAATACCGTGCAGCGGGCCAATGGCCAGGCCTGCTTTGCGGATCCGGTCACACTCTTGCGCCTGTGCGATGGCAGCGCCTGGGTCAAGATAGGCCCAGGCGCCGATCGCATCATCCGTCTCGGTGATCTGTGTCAGACAGGATTTGACCAGATCGACGGATGTGAGCTTGCCCCGGGCGCAGAGCGCCAGGGCCTCAGTCGCGGTAAGCTTATAAGCCTCTTTGATCACGGGATGTATTCTCCAAAGAGGTAGTCAGGGAACCACAGCGCGATGCCGGGGAACTGATACATCAGGACCATCGTCAGGATCACAATCGCCAGATAGGGCATGATGCCTCGGAAAATCTCCATCAGCTCAATCTGGTTCTTCAACACCCCTTTGAGATAATAGGCCGACATGGCCAAGGGCGGGGTCAGGAACGAGGTTTGCAGGTTCAGCGCCACCAGCATCGCAAAGAAATACGGGTTCACACCAAACACTTCGAGCAGCGGCAGGAAGATCGGCACAAAGATGATCAGGATTTCCGACCATTCCAGCGGCCAGCCCAGCAGGAAGATAATGATCTGCGCCAGCACGAGGAATTCCCACGGCTCAAGGTCCATCCTGCCGACCCAATGCGCGATAATATCGTGGCCGCCCAGGTAGGAAAACACCGAGGCAAAGGTCCAGGAGCCAACAAACAGCCAGCACACCATCGCCGTGGCTTTGGCGGTCAGAAACACGCTTTCCTTCAGTTTTGTCCAGGTCATAGACCGATACAGCACGGCCAGAACAATACCGCCCATCGCCCCCATGGCTGCGGCTTCTGCCGGGGTGGCAAGACCGCCCAGGATCGAGCCCAGAACAAGCGCAAAAAGCACAGTCAGCGGGACAAAGCTGACCAGCAGGTTCCAGTAGATCTCTTTTGGCGGTGGCACGTCTTCCATATTGGGTTTTGGTGCCAGCGACGGGTTCGACCAGACGCGCAAGACCACGTAGACAATATAGAGCCCAGCCAAAAGCACACCGGGAAACCAGCCGACGCATAGAGGCGCAGCGGCGAAAGGTCCGCGATGGCCGCATAGACAATCAGCATGATTGACGGCGGGATCAGGATGCCGAGCGTGCCGCCTGCGCAGATCACACCGGAAGCAAAGCTCTTGTTATAGTTGGCATTGGCCATCGCCGGAAAGGCCAGCAAGCCCATCAAGGTTACAACCGCGCCGACAATTCCCGAGGCCGTTGAGAAGACCGCACAGGTCAACAGGGCCGCAATCGCAAGGCTGCCAGGCAGGTTACGCGCCGCCATGTAGAGCGAGAAAAACAGCTTATCGACGATATTGGCCCGCTCAACCACGTAGCCCATGAACAGGAACAGCGGGATCGCGACAAGCGTCGGGTTTTCCATCACCGAATAGGTGTTCTGGTTCAGCAGATAGAAGATATTATTGTTGAAAATATCGCTTAACTGCTCAATCGCACCGCCCTGGTTATAGGCGTAGTAGCCAAAGGCGACGCCCATGGCGAGCAGAGTAAAGGCGATCGGAAAACCAAGCAGGACAAGGACAATGAACAGTCCAAGCATCAACAGGGCAACTTCGGGATTTGTCATCTATTTATCTTTCGTGAAGCGCTGAAGGGCCTAGTTGCGACCGGGGGTGATGGCGCGGATCTCATCCAGATCAGCGCTGGTCAGAAGGTCTTCTGTTTCTTTCACATCCGCGAGACGTTCGGGCCACACGCCAGAGCGCATTGCCATCACACAGCGCACCAGCTCGGCAACCCCCTGGATCATAAGCAGGCCGCCGGAGAGCGGAATAAGCGATTTGAAAAAGTAGATCTGGATACTGGCGGGGCTGTTAAAGCTCACTTCTTTGTAGCGCCAGCTGTCCGAGGCAATTTCATAGCCGTACCAGACAAGGGCCAGAATGCCCGGGAAGAAGAAGAGGAAATAGAGCACGAAGTCCAAAGCCGCCTGCCCCCGCACCGGGATGAGGCGATAGATCACGTCAGCCCGCACATGGGTGTCTTGCGCCAGGGCATAGGCGCCACACATCAAGAACAGCGCGCCATACATCTGGACCATCATATCAAAGGCCCAGACAGTCGGCGCGTTCAACACGTAGCGCACAAACACTTCATAGACGACAGACAGCGTCAGGATCATGATGCACCATCCAAAGGCGCGCCCAACCCACAGGCTGAGGCCCTCGATGGCATATACGACTTTCATGGTTCTGGTACTCCCTCACGGACCATTTGGATATCAGCTGCTTTCCCAAGCGTATAATGTCCGGACGCCAACCCTGGCGCCCGGACATCGTTCGTTTCTATTGCGGCGCGATCAACCGAAGTAGTGCTTATACGCCAGCTTGTAGTCAGGCTGGTTCAGGTTGAGATAGTTCATCACATTCTTGGCGTAGGCCTTTTGCGACTCCATCACCTTGGCAAAGAACGGATCATCGTCGGCAATGCGTGCCGCCACTGCATCCCAGGCAACCAGCTGTGCCTGCATGACGGAGTCAGGTGTGCGGTGAACGGCGACGCCATCGGCTTCCTGCAGCTTGATCAGGTCATCGGAATAACGCTTGGCGTTGCCCCAGTAGAAACCAGAGTTTTCGGCCATGGATGCGTTCTTGATGATCGCTTTGTGCTCATCGGACAGGCTGTTGAACTTGTCCTTGTTGATGGTGACTTCAAAGAACTCCTGCGACTGGTGATAAGAGGCCAGCATGTAGTTCTTTGAGACATCCTGCATCCCAAAGTCACGGTCAGACGTCGGGTTGTTGAACTCAGCCGCATCAATCAGGCCTGATTTCATCGCAGGCTGGATTTCACCACCGGGAAGCTGAACAACTGACATGCCCATTTCCAGCATGACGTCGGCCGCCAGACCAACAGTCCGGTACTTGAGGCCCTTCATCTGGGAGGCGTCTGTGATCTGCTCCTGGAACCAGCCCAGCGGCTGTGCCGGCATCGGAGAGTTGAAGAAGGATACAACATTCAGGCGCAGCTCTGCCATCAGCTCGTCAAAGAGTTCCTGACCGCCACCGGAATAGACCCAGCCCAGCACTTCCTGGCTGGACCAGCCAAAGCAAGGGCCGGTGCCAAACAGCGAAGCAGATTTGGATTTGCCGTACCAGTAGGCAGGCACATAGTGGGCTGCGTCCAGAACACCGCGGTGCACCGCGTCCTGCATTTGGCTGGTTTTGACAACCGCATCCACCGACAGAACTTCGATTGTCAGTGAGCCGCCAGACATCTCATTGACGCGCGCAGCAAAAGACTGCGCGTTTTCAAGAAAGATACCGCCGCCCCAGGCCGCCTGCATCTTGAGTGTTACGCCGTGGCTTTCTGCAATTGCTGGTGTTGCTAACGCAGCGGCGCCGGCGACAGCCGAACCTCGCAGAAACTTTCTGCGGTTGATTGAATTTGTCATGTTTCCTCCCAAGGAATTTCATGCCGTGACTGCTCGGCTGAGCAAACAGCACGTAACAAAGTGGTGTTCAGGCTGCACCTATTTTTTGCCCCCTGCCGCGGCTACTCCTCCGGACATTGGATGCGTGACATACCCTCACCTGAGCAAATTCTATTGGTAACACGCAGTCACGCAAGTGTTTCTTTCGCAGATCCTGACCAGCCAGGGGCCATGCGAACGCGAAAATGCCAGCTTTCTGAGGCCGCCGTCAAATCGACCGAATTGGTCTAAAAGACACCCATTTCAGCAATTTTCGCCACTTTAACGCCGTAATTTCACATGTTTCCCCAAATCCTGCCTGTTTTTGATCTTGCTCTCTGAGGCAAAAAACGGGGGAAAAATTTGGTCCGAAAAAATTACCAATACCATTCGGATGTCTGCGTCCCACAGGTGGGACTACACCTTTTGGACAGCAGATTGAGACCACTCAACCCCGTATCGTGGATATGAACGAATCATTTTCTGTATCGTCAGCTGACGTTTCACGGCATTTTCAGCACGGGGAAAAAGTGACAGGAATGCCCCCTGCCCCTTCCTCGCGATAAACTCCGCTCACGCCGCTAAAGAGGCCACAGCTCAGGGAACAGCGGCCCACGCCTCGCGACCATTCCACGACTATGCGCCTCGCGTTTCACGCCCAGCACCGGATGGATCGGACTTGGCTTTTGATGATCCGGCCTAGAGAGAGGCGCCCATGGTCCTTAGTTCGGTTGCGCAGTCCATGCTTCGGCGCCATTGGTATTGACAAAAATCTGAAAGACAGAGGTGGATGCCGTGATAAAAAGGCTGTGTCCATAGCGCCCGCCAAAACACAGATTTGATACTGTTTCCGGCACCAGTATTTTGCCCAGCAAAGTGCCATCAGGAGCAAAACAATGCACGCCGTCTGCAGCCGAAGACCACAGGTTTCCTGCTGAATCGATGCGAAACCCATCCGGGACACCGCAATCAATCGTGGCAAAAACCCCGCGATCCGTGAGAGATGATCCAACGACGTCAAATTGCCGAATGACCGCGGGAACCTTGCTGTCGTGGCTGGCGCCACTTTCCGCGATATACAGTGTTTTTTCATCGCGACTGAACGCAAGCCCATTGGGCTGAATGAAGTCAGAAACCACAGGCGCCACCTGCCCTGTCACCGGGTCAATACGAAAAACATGACGCGCGTCTTGCTCGGGCTCTGCCTGGTATCCTTCAAAGTTCGAGAGTATTCCATAGGTTGGATCGGTGAACCAGACAGCGCCATCTGAGGACACCACAAGATCGTTTGGAGAGTTCAAACGTTTTCCCTGGTAGGTGGAGGCAAGCACGGTCAGCGCGCCATTTATTTCGGTTCTCACAACATCGCGTGTGCCATGACGGCAGCCAAGCAAACGGCCGCTGTGATCGCGCGTGTTGCCGTTGTTGAAACCAGATGCATCCCGAAAGACCGAAACACCCTGCGTTTCGCTCCACCGCATTATGCGTTCGGAGGGGATGTCAGAAAACAGCAAACAGTCATGGTCGCCAAACCACACCGGGCCTTCTGTCCAGGTGAAGCCCTCCGCAATCTTTAAAAGCGGAGCAATGGGATGAACCAGTCGCAAAAACCGGTCATCACGCAGGTCCAGATGTGCAGGTAGATTGCTCATATGCTCTCCCAACTGGGACCAGTGTTGGCAGCGATGATGCCGTTAATGGCTGTCGCGCGGCAACAGGGTCCGTGTCTTTTGGTATTTTGTCGCAAAACCAAAGCAACCGCCATCAGCCAATTGGTCAACGTTCTTGCGGTATAATTCTTCCCACGGCGTTTGATTTTCCAGCTCAGGCGCGCTCCAGCTGTCCTTGCGCGCCTGCCATTCCGCCGGGTCGACCAGGGCATTCAGGGTGCGCTCATTCAAATCGAGCTTTACCCGGTCGCCATTTTGCAAATATGCCAGCCCGCCCCCGACAACAGATTCTGGCGAGGCATTCAAAATTGACGGGCTTTCTGAGGTGCCGGATTGGCGCCCGTCCCCGACAGTTGGCAAATGTTTGATGCCCTGTTTGATCAGCGCATCCGGCGGCTGCATATTGACAACTTCGGCAGAGCCGGGAAAGCCAACACAGCCTGTGCCGCGGATGAACAAAATACAGTTCTCATCGATCCCAAGATCAGGATTGTTCAGCGTAGCGTGGTAGTGTTCTGGTCCGTCAAAAACAATGGCGCGGGCCTCAAACGTGTTTTCATGCCCCGGAGTGACAAGATACCGTTGCCGAAACGCGTCCGAGATGACCGAGGATTTCATCAATGCAGAGTCAAACAAATTACCCCTTAGAACAAGGAAGCCAGCCTTTTGTCGCAAGGGGTTCGCCACGCTCCGGATGACCTCTGCGTCTTCGCTCCGGACGTTTTGCAAACTCTCAGCCAGAGGTTTCCCCGACACGGTCAGAACGCCAGTGTTCAGATAGCCCGCATGCATCAGCTCCCCCATGACAGCCGGGACCCCCCCTGCACGATAGAACCGCTCGCCCAGATATTTTCCGGCCGGTTGCATGTTGAGCAAAAGCGGCACGTCATATCCGAAATCCTGCCAGTCCTGGATCGTCAACTCGACCCCCACATGGCGCGCAATGGCCTGAATATGAGGCGGGGCGTTGGTCGACCCCCCGAGCGCTGTCGCAACTCGGATGGCGTTCACAAAGGCTTCACGCGTCATGACCCTGGATGGGGTCAGGTCTTCATGGACCATATCGACAATCCGCTTGCCCGTTTCATATGCCATAGCCATGCGTTCGCGAAACGGCGCCGGAATTGCGGCGCAGCCAGAAAGGCTCATGCCCAATGCCTCGGCCAGGGCGTTCATGGTGCTGGCGGTGCCCATGGTGTTGCAATGGCCCAGGGAAGGCGCAGAGGCGCAGGCGCGGCTGATGAACTCTTCGTAGTCGATCACGCCTTCCGCCAACAAACGCCGGCTCTCCCAGATGATCGTGCCCGAGCCCGCCAGCTCCCCCTTCCCCCATCCGTCCAACATTGGACCACCCGACAAGGCAATCGCCGGAAGATCAACGGTCGCGGCTCCCATCAACATCGCCGGTGTCGTCTTGTCGCAGCCAGTCGTCAGCACAACACCATCCAGGGGATAGCCGTGCAGAATTTCGACCAGCCCCAAATAGGCAAGGTTGCGATCCAGCGCCGCCGTCGGGCGTTTGCCATTCTCATGCAGCGGGTGGATTGGAAACTCGATCGGGATCCCGCCGGCATCGCGAATACCGGCTTTGATGCGATCTGACAGAAACAGGTGGATCTTATTGCAGGGAGCAAGTTCAGACCCTGATTGCGCAATTCCGATCACCGGCTTGCCGGATTGGAGCTCTTCGGCGGTGAAGCCATTGTTTTGATACCGCTCCAAATACAGCGCCGTCATGGCCGGGTTATTTGGGTTATTGAACCACTCCTGTGACCGAAGTTTCCCGTTTGCTTTGAATTTTTCGCGATAATCGGTCATAAGCTGCGTCTCTTTTGTTCAGGTCGGGATTGGCCGCGCGCAAGATTTTCTCGCTCTTGAGCACCCAAAACGGCGTGTTTTCAGGCCTATGGATTAGGGCACGGCATCACTGGCTTTGACATCACTGGCCAAGAGATCTGCAGGCAAGAGATCTGCGGGCAGGTTTTGGTAACAAACCGGACGTAAAAAGCGCCTGATCGACAGGGTCCCGACAGAGGTCGCACCAAAATTTGTAGAGGCCGGATAGGGGCCGCCATGCACCATCGTGTCGCTCACCTCGACACCTGTTGGGAACCCATTCATCAAAAGGCGTCCCGCTTTGCGTTCAAGAACTGGCATCAGTGCGCGCGCCAGCTCCAGATCAGCCTCTGACATATGCACAGTGCAGGTCAGCTGCCCTTGCAGGCTGCGCGCGCAGGCCTGCATTTCGTCCCTGTCAGCCACGCGCACCACAAGGCCAAGCGGGCCAAAGACTTCTTCGCTCAACTCTGTGTTCGCAAGCCAGTCTTTGGCGGATGTGGCAAACAGATTGGGCAAGGCAGCACGCGCCGTCGCCTCGGTTGCGACCAGTTGCTTCACATTGTTCGCAGCGGCCATCGCACGCGTGCCGTGCCAATAGGCCTCTGCGATACCCTCTGTCAGCATCACCTGCGGCTCAGCCCCGGCGAGCGCTTTTGCGGCTTCGTCACAAAAATGATCAGCCTCTGGCCCATCATGACAAATGAAATGCCGGGATTTGTGCAAAACTGGCCTGCCCCCAAGGTGAGGGATCCGGCCCATCCCTGAGCGATTTCTGCGGCACGTTCATTCAGAGCCGCCGGCAGCAGAAACATCGGATTGACCGAGCCGATTTCGCCAAAAAACCGGGATTGGCTCCGGCCGCGCCGCACAGAGGTCGAACAAGGCGCGCCCTCCCCCCAGGGACCCGGTAAAGCCCACGGCCTTGATCAGGGGATGTTGCACCAGCGCGGTGCCAACCTCACGTTTGCCCCCCTGGATAAGAGAAAACACCCCTGTGTGCAGACCGCAACGCGCGACAGCTGCATGGATTGCTTCGGCGATGATTTCGCTGGTTCCGGGATGGGCTGAATGGCCTTTTACGACGACAGGACAGCCTGCGGCCAATGCGGCGGCGGTATCGCCGCCTGCGACCGAAAACGCCAATGGAAAATTAGAGGCGCCAAAGACCGCCACGGGGCCGATGGGGCGCTGCATCATATAGAGTTCGGGACGCGGCGCAGGGTGCCGCTCAGGCAAGGCGCTGTCATGTCGGGTGTCCAGATAAGCTCCCTCCAGAATATGCGCCGCGAACAGGCGAAGCTGTCCGGTTGTCCGTCCTCGCTCCCCTTCGAGACGCGCGCCGGGCAAACCTGTTTCACCGCTGCCAATCTCGGTGATCTCTGCGCCGCGCAGATCAATTTCGTCTGCAATCCTATTCAGAAAATCAGCGCGCGTTTCGCGGCGCGTTGCGGAAAACGACCAAAAGGCCTCCTCGGCGGCGCGCACGGCCCGATCCACAAGCGCGGCTGTTCCGACAGAAAAGCTGTGCGACTGTCCATGTGCGGGCGAGGATTGAAAGCGCGCCTCAGACGCGACCCAATCGCCGCCAATGAGGTGTTTTCCCTGTGGTGTAAAATTCATAGCAAATGCCTTCCGGCTAGGTTTTTCATCAATGCCCCTGTGCCAAATGACCACGCGGGACATTCAGTGGATAAAGAGACAGCATTGCGAAGTGCGCCCAGCGCGGGCGTAGAGACTGTCACGATGTCATCAATCTTGTGGGTGAACCCCTGGCCTGGGGTGTCGCGATCTTTAATCGGAGCGAACATGCTGCCAAGATAGAGCATCAGACCGTCAGGATATTGGTGATGCGTGCCAAGGGTTTGACTGACAATGCTTTCTGGCGACCGGCTGATCTCGCTCATGGCGCAACGCTCCTCCAACATGAAGCCGTCTGCACCCTTGATCTGCAACAGAATTTCAGCCTGCTTCACATCCTCCAGACCAAAACCCGCATCAAACAAGCGGATAAAGGGGCCAATTGCAGTAGAGGCATTGTTGTCTTTCGCCTTTCCCAGCAGCAATGCAGAACGGCCCTCAACATCGCGCAGATTGACGTCATTCCCCAATGCTGCGCCTTTGATCTCCCCACAGGATGCAACCGCCAGCACGATCTCTGGTTCTGGATTGTTCCAGTCAGAGGCAGGGGCAGCCCGACCCTTGCGCCTGATCCAACCGCAGACATTGGCTGCGCCTTGGTGAAGACCTCGGCATCAGGGCCAATCCCAACCTCAAGATATTGCGACCAAAGCCCTTCGGCTTCGAGGATCTTTTTGACCTCCATCGCGTGTTGCGAGCCCGGCACGATGTCTTTCAACGAGCCACCAATGATCTGCGAGACATGCTCACGGATTTCTGCGGCGCGGCTGAAATCCCCGGCAGCGCGTTCCTCAATCACGCGTTCAATCATCGACCTGGCAAAGGTCACCCCTGCGGCCTTGATTGCCTGAAGATCACAGGGTGGCAAAAGATGCAGTCTGTCACGCGCGCAATTTGCCTGATCTGATGAGCTCTCAAGCGCCTGAAGGCTGCGCAGATATATCCCCTCAGCTGCCGCGATTTGCGTGGCCACATCGTCCTGTTCCAGCGCCCCGGACAGGGTTGAGATCTCAGTACTGGTGATATCCCACACCTCGTCGCCTCGCAGGGTGACGACCGATGGGCCGATGCCCGGGCGCCAGACGCGCCCAATATAGGTTCCGTGTTGCGACAGACCAAAGGCCCGCTGCTGCATCTGTTGTTGCATCTGTTGTTCACCTGTTGCTTCCTCAGTTCTGTTTGCCACGTCCGTAGACAAGCAACATTGTGATAATGACCACGCCGTAGATGATTTGGCGGTAGGATTCAGGCATCTGCAGGATCGACAAAACCGAGTTCAGAAATACGAGCAGCGTCGCCCCGAGCAGCGTGCCAAGATACCGCCCGCGACCACCCAGAATATGCGTTCCCCCCAGAACCACGGCGGCAATCGCGGGCAGCAGATATTGCGTGCCCATGTCCTGATAGGCCTTTGCGGAATAGCCTGCCAAAAGGATGCCAGCCGTTGCGGCGCACAAAGACGAGGCCACAAAGGATCCGGTGATCACCCGGCGGGTCCGGATACCCGAGAGATACGCCGCCCCTTCTTTGACGCCGACCGCATATATCGATTTTCCAAACCCGGCGCGGGTCAGGATCACAACGATCACGAGCGATACAAAGGCCCAGACAAAAATGGCAACGGGGATACCCAAAATCGTGTCAGCCGCCAGATAGCGCATCAACGGCGAGGCCTTGGTTTGCGGCGCAAAGCCGCCTGTATGGGCCACCATGAGACCCCGCAGAACGGAATCCACTCCCAGGGTGAAAATCATCGAGGGAATACGCAGGACCGACACGCCAAACCCATTCAGCAATCCCACGCATAGTCCAACAGATAATCCCGCAGGAATGGCCCAGGGGCCACCGACCGTTGTGGCCATCATCGCAGCAGCCGTCATGGTCCAGGGCACAGACAGGTCGATATGCCCAAGCAGGACAACCATCATCATTCCCGCAGCACAGATGCCCAGAAACGAGCCGATCTGCAACTGTTGCAGCAAATAGGATGGCGTAAACAGCGGCGCCGTCCCTTGCGTGGTCAGGGTATAGGCGGTGCCAACCAGAAGAATGACAAAGGTCGTCATCAAGGCGATGATCAAAGGGCGATCAGCGGGGTTAGAGAAACTCAGAAATTTCATCGGAACAGATCCAGTTTGTTTTTGACCCGGAAAGTACGCAACGCCCCAAGGCTCACGGCGACCAGGAGAACCAGCCCTTCGATCAGCGGCTGCAGCAATGGATCGATTGAGAGGATGCGGAAATAGAACGATATGATGCGCAGGATGAAGGCGCCAATCATTGACCCAATCGCGCCGCCGCTGCCGCCCATCAAAGAGGTGCCACCCAGCACAACAGAGGCGATCGAGTTCAGCGTATAGGTGCCGGCCTGGGTGATATCAGCATTGCCCGATGAGGTTTGCACCGCCAGATAGAGCCCGCCACAGGCCGCAAAGAACCCAGCCAGGGTAAAGGCTGCAATTTTTGCCCGCGCAATCGGCAGACCCGACAAATGCGCGGCACTCTCGGCACTGCCGATGGCATAAATCGTGCGGCAGGTCACAGTGCGTTTGAATGGCAGCCAGACACCAAGCGCCACAACCAGCAAAATAAGGAGCGGCACCGGGATGTTGACAAAGGGTTGCAGCCAGGCGGCGTTGCCATTGTCGGCAAAGCCATAGGTCTCGGCCAGATCAAACACCGCATTCGTCGCGGCCCAGTTCAGATCGCCGTCAATGTCGCCTCCGGGCGAAGGGCGCAAAATGAGCGCCAGCCCAATGGCGATCGCCCCGGTTGCCAAGGTCGCAATGATGGGCTGTATACGGCCATAGACAACGATCAGCCCATTCATCGCGCCAAACCCGGCGCCAACAGCCAGCGTCACCACAGCGCCAAAAAGCATCTGCAAAGGCGTGCCTGTGACAACATGCGAAGCAACCGTATTGGTCAGCGTCATCACAGCGCCAACAGAGAGGTCCAGCCCGCCCATAAGGACAGGGATCGTCTGCGCGATGGCCACAAAAGCCAAGGCCACAACTTCATTCGAGTTTTGCACCAGCACAGCTGTCGAAAAGCCGCGTGGATGCATAGATTGATAGGTAAGGAACAGGGCTGCAAACAGGATAAATGCGCCGGTAAAACCTCTGTTGCGCAAGATGCTGGCTTTGACTTTATTGATCACGCGACAGCCTCCGTGTGAATGTTCAATGAGGCCGCGACGATGGCTTTTTCTGTCAATGCGTCGCCTTCCAGCTCGGAGACCACGCGACCGTCGTACATGACGCAGACCCGATCACAGCAGCCGATCAGTTCGGCGTAGTCCGTTGAATACAGCAAGACCGATTTCCCCGCGTCGACCAGGTCGCGCATCAGGCGGTAAATCTCTTGCTTGGTGCCAACATCAATCCCGCGCGTGGGATCATTCAGTAAAATCACATCAGGATTTAGCATGAGCCATTTGGCGATCACCCCCTTTTGCTGATTGCCGCCAGACAGGGTTTCAACGGGGTGATCCGGGCTTCCGACCTTGATTTGCAACAGGGCCACCGCCTTTTCGATGGCGGCCTTTGCCATGCCACCATCAATCACGCCGTTTTTTGAGACCTCCGGATAGTTCGGCAGCAGCAAATTGTCGCCGATAGACATCTCCAGCATAAGCCCTTCGGTTTTGCGATCCTCAGGCACCAGCGCAAGGCCGAGACGTTTGGATAGCGCAGGTGAGGCCGGCCGATAGGGGCGACCCTTTAGAGAAATCTGCCCCTCGACCCCATGAAGGGCGCCAAAGAGGGCCAGCAAAAGCTCCTTATGTCCCTGCCCGTCCAGTCCGCCAAGCCCGACAATTTCACCCGCGTGGACGTCAATATCGACGCCTTTCAGGCTGTCTTCCCAGCGCAGGTCAGACACCGACAAAGTGGTCTCTCCAAGGGATTTGTCGCGCTTGGGCGGAAACTGTGCGGTGATTTCGCGCCCAATCATAAGTTGGACAATCTCCGCCTCGCTCAGCGCGCCTTTTGCAAAACTCTTAATGTGCTGCCCGTTGCGAAACACCGACAGCTGATCACAAAGCTGGTCGACCTCATGCATGCGGTGGCTGATAAAGATGCAGGCCACCCCGTCGGCGCGCAGCTCAGCGATCAGATCATAGACGGTTTGCACGTCATTGCTTGTCAGCGCCGATGTCGCCTCATCGAGGATTAGGACCCTGGGGTTTTTGACCAATGCTTTAGCGATCTCGATCATCTGACGCCGCGACAGGCTTAGCTCTCTGATATGGGCGTCGGGGTCGACATCTTCGCATTTGATACGCGCCAAAATCTCTTTGGCCATTTGGCGCTGTTTACGGGTATCGATCAGACCAAATCGTCGCGGCGGCTGATCAATGAATATGTTCTCGGCCACTGACAGATCAGGTACCAGCGACAGCTCTTGAAAAATGCAGACAATGCCATCCGCAGTCGCCTCAGCCGTTGAGCGGTAAGCCACGTTGCGGCCGTCGAATATGACCTGGCCCTCGCTCGGCGCAAGAACCCCTGACAGGATCTTGATCAGCGTTGATTTGCCTGCGCCATTTTCACCTAAAATCCCGTGAATACTGCCAGCCTGGCAGCAGAAGTCTACACTATCCAACGCCGTCCCCGCCGAAAAAGCGAGACACACCCTGCAGCTGAACAATCTCTTTCGATGTGTTCATGAGTATATTCTTTTGAAAAAAGTTGCGCCTGGACCGCCCTCACAGGCGGCCCAGAGGATCGGTTTAGTTCACGTCCGCTTCATCCTGCGCCATGATGGCAGGGCCGGAGATATTCACATCACAAGGAGGGAACTCATTGACAGTAAAGAAGTTATCGGGAAGATCGCTCCAGAAGTTTTTGCCGTCTTCCAACTCGTCATAGGTCGCCACGGGCAGCGGCACCGAAATCAGCTGGGGCATCACGTTGCCTTCTAGGGCTGAAACCGCCGCCTTCATCGCAATGGCCACAAGGCCAGGGGACTGGCCGATGGAAATCCCTTTCAGGCCGTCACCGGAATATTGCGCCAGGGCCTTGCGGTAGCCGTTTTCGGACTCGCCAGAAACCGGCACCCAGGGATGACCACTGTCCTGAACGGCCTGAACCATCCCGTTCGAGCCACCCTGCGCAACGATGGCCGCGAATTCACCGTGAACCGCGATTGCATCGGCGACGACTTTCTGTGTGGTGCCATCGTCCCACATGCCAACCACAGAGACCATTTCCCAATCGCCACCATCGGCCGCAAAGACCTCGTTGATACCAATTGAACGGTCGCGGTCGACTGAATTGCCCGGCAGGCCACGGACCTCAAGAACCTTGCCACCTGTCACGCCTTTGGCCGCTAGCTGTTCCAGCACAAACTCAGAATACATCCGCCCCATAGCAAGCTGGTCTTCGTTGACCTGCATGACCTTGGTGGTGTCCAGAACGTTGTCGAACGGCACCAGAACAACATCATTGCGGTCGGCCAGGCGAATGACCCGGTCAAACCCATCAGGGCTGACGGCGATGGTAATGATCGCATCATAGCCCTGGTTGATAAAATCCTCGATCGCCCCCAGCTGTGCAGGCGCGTCTGTGCCGGTCGAAACAACCTTGAACTCTGCAATTTGGCTGGCAATCGACGGATCATTGGCAAAGGCTTTTGCCGTTTTGATCATCTGAATACGCCAGGTGTTGCCAACAAATCCATTCACCACGGCAATCCGGAACGGACCTTCGCGTTTGTCCCACTGCATGAAATTTGTTGTTGCGTCCCATGGCGCAAAGCATCCGGGATTTACGCCTGGGCCTTCGACCAAATTAGGCCCGGCAAAGGCCGTCTGCGCCATCATAGCCGCCCCGACCGTCAGTGTTGTGATTGCTTTCTTCATTTTTCCCTCCCTGGAAATTTAAATCTGCCGCCTCTTTTCGGGCATTTAAAATTCAGTTGTTTTTACGATGCAGCATCCTTCATGCTGAAATTCGCCGAGCCTGTCTCTAGGTGCGTTTTCAGACGATACTGATAGGCAAGGCGATCACGCGCCTCCAACGCCTCAATGACGCCCTGATGCTCTTCAAAGGTCGCCGTCTTAAAGGTATCGCGGGTTTTGCCATTCAGCATGATCCGCAGGATCACCGGCTTCATCAGGCCATAAATGTCCAGGATAGCCTTATTGCGCAGGACGCTCACAAGACGGGTGTGGAACTCAAAATCATATTCTGCGGCGACTTCAATCTCACTGGGATCTCTCAGCTTGTCGTTGATCCGGCGCAGATCGGCGATATCCTCAGCCGTGATCTGGTCGAGAATGGTCTCAACCGACGACACCTCAAGCAGGCCGCGAAATCCCTGGATGTCAGAGAATGTCTCAAGCGAAATATCCATGACATTGAAGGAAAACATCTCGATAGCCGACGACATCCGGTTATCAACAATCGTTGCCCCCACCTTAGGACGCACCTCAACCACCCCGTAGGTTTTCAGAATGCGCATGGCTTCACGCACCGTATTGCGCGAGGCGCCAAAGGTTTCACAGAGCTCCTTTTCAGTCGGAAGCTGGTCGCCAACCGTCAGGCCCTTCTCGCCGATAAGCTGGCGCATCTGAGAGACGACCTGATCCACAGCCGAGCCGCCTTTATCCGTTTTTAGAGTGCCAATAAGGGTCATCATGTTTTCCGTTTATTGTCCGACAAATAGCGGCAGCCTCACGGCATGCGTCCTGTCAATCTGATGCAACCCTAATACCAACCCGCCCATATTGTCCAACAAATAAGTGAATAATATGCGACATCTCGCCTAATTGGTTGATATTTCGCCCCATTAAACCAACAAATAGGCACCCAACAGGATGACACCCCCAAGGATTGAAAAAAATTTCAGTACTGGAAAATTATCCCATATCCTGTTGACGAATCTGAAGCCGTGCCCATCAGTAGCGTGACTGGGAGGAATTTCAGCGCACGATTTTTCTTGCACTTGCGGGGGTCTGTCGTGCAATTTTCATCGCCTGTGAGCCGGGCGAGAAATCCATTATGAACGTGATGGTTGCCAGCCACCCCTATTGGGTCCCTGTCTATCAGGGCTTTAAACAGGCGGCCAAAGCGTTTGGCTGTGAGACGGTCTTTTCGGGGACACCTGATTAAGACATCACCAAACAGATCGCGTCGTTTGAGCAGGATCTTGTAAAGGCCCCCGCCGGCATTTTGTTGCACCCGATGCAGTCTGATCCGTTTATTGAGCCCATCAACCGTGCGATCGAAAACGGCACAGAGATCACCACCTTTGCGGCAGACTCTCCGAACTCAAACCGCACGGCCCATATCACCTCGGACAATCTGGCCGAGGCCAAGTTCGCGGCAGACGAGACCGTCAGCCAGATCGGTGACAGTGCCGAATATGCAGTGCTGGAAAACCCGGGCCAGTCCAATCACGCCCTGCGTGTAACGGCCCTGATTTCCTATATGGAGGACCACTATCCAAACATGAAGCTGGTTGGCCGTCAGGCGACCAATCAGGACCGCAATCCCGCCTATCGTGCGACCGCCTCTATCGTTCAGGCCAACCCCAATCTTGGCGCCATCTGGATCCCCGAAGCAGGCTCTGCCGAAGGCGCCGTTGCTGCCATCCTGGAAGCAAAAGCCGAGGTTCTGATCATGCATGCAGACGTGACCCCGGCAACCCTCGAACACATCAAGGCTGGCAACATCCATATGGCTTTGAACCCAAATCAGGGCATGCAGGGATTCATGGGCTTCTTGTCGGTGTTTTTTGCAGCGCACAGCGACGTGTTTGATCCGTTCAATGACTACAAGGTCTCGGGCTTTAATCCCATGCGGATCCCCTATGTGGACAATGGCTTTGCCGTGATCACGCAGGAAAACGCCGATAGCTTTGATCTGAACAGCTACATGGAAGGCCGTGACCCGAGCTAACCGGATCACGCCGCCTTATGTGTCGCCGGAGATCTGAATTTTCGGCGACACACCGCCCCCTTGCAACCTAGTTATGGCACCAGACCGATGACAGATGACTTACTTCTGAAAATTGCCAGGGTCTCAAAATCCTTTGGGCCGGTCCGCGCGCTGACTGAGGTGAATTTTGACCTGCGCAAAGGCGAAATTCACGCCCTGGCCGGGGAAAACGGTGCTGGCAAATCGACCCTCATGAATATCATTGACGGGATTTTGCAGCCAGACAGCGGCGAAATCCTCATCGACGGGGTGCCACAGAAAATCACCTCGCCGACACGCGCGCAGCAGCTTGGCATCGGATTTGTGCACCAGGAAATCGCGCTGTGCCCTGATGTGAGTGTCGCCGAGAACATCTTTATGTCCGCGACCAATGTCAGCCGGACCTTCACGATGGACTATCGCGGCCTACACGACAAAGCCGCCGAGGTTCTGGGGCGACTCTGCGCAATCTCACCCGCGACCATGGTGCGCGATCTGTCCATTTCCAACCAACAACTCATTGAAATTGCCAAGGCATTGACCCTGGATTGCCGCGTCTTGATCCTTGATGAGCCAACAGCGGCGCTGACTGAGAAAGAGGCGCAAATCCTGTTTGGCATCATGCGGGATCTGGCAGATCGGGGCATTTCAATCATCTATATCTCCCACCGGATGGTTGAGATATTTGACAATTGTGATCGCGTCACGGTGCTCCGCGACGGGCAGCATATCACCACACAGAATGTTGCGGATATCGGGCCCGGAGACGTGGTGAATGCCATGGTTGGCCGCGTCATTGACGACCTCTATCCCGATAAGCTCTCAGAGGTGGACAGATCCGACGAGGTGATCCTCGACGTCCGGCAACTGACAGACGGAAACCGTTTTCACGATGTCAGCTTTCAGCTGGAACGCGGCGAGATACTCGGAATTGGCGGCCTGATCGGCTCTGGCCGCAGCGAGATTGTCAAAGGTGTCTGCCGTCTTGAATGCGACGTGTCGGGGGAGACTTTTCTCAACGGGCAACCGCTGGCACCCAAAGATTACCAAGAGTGCATTGACTGCGGCGTCGTCTACCTTTCTGAAGACAGAAAAGGCGATGGCATTTTTCTCGACATGGCGATCTCGGCCAATGTGTCAGCTTTAAATCTGTCACAGGTCTCGTCGCGAACCGGTATCCTAAGTGGCACTGCAGAAGACGATCAGGCGGGTTCACTGGGCCGGAAACTGAACCTCAAATACGGGCGCCTGTCTGACCCGATCTCGTCCCTTCCGGGCGGCAATCAACAGAAGGTGGCAATCGCAAAGATGCTGTCGGTTGACCCGAAACTTATCATTCTTGATGAGCCGACCCGCGGTGTCGATGTCGGGGCAAAGGTCGAGATCCATCGCATTCTGCGCGAACTGGCATCAAGCGGAGTTGGGATTGTTGTTATCTCGTCCGAACTGCCGGAACTGATCGGGCTGTGTGACCGTGTGATGGTCGTGCGCGAGGGCCGCATCAGCGGCGACGTCAGGGGTGCGACCATGACAGAAGAAAACATTATGCAACTGGCATCAGTCACTGATGCTCCTGCAGCATGACGACGAATAGGGGACTATTGCGGTGAACAACTCGACTTTGGCACAAACAGATACTCAAGAAACGCGGGGCATATTAGGACGCGTTCTGCGCTTGCGCGAAACTGGACTGATTGCGATCATTTTGGTGTTGTTCATCGTGATGACCTTTGCCTCGCCGTATTTCCTGACATGGGTCAATATGCGGGCCATGGTTATGGCCTTCGCGATTGAGGGAATTGTGGTGATCGGCATGACCATCTTGCTGATCTCAGGCGAAATTGACTTGTCTGTCGGCTCGGTCACAGCGCTGTCCACGGTGGTCGCAGGATGGCTTTTTCTGGCAGGGATAGACCCCTGGGTTGCCTCGGCAATTGCCATCGCGGTCTGTACCGGCATTGGTGCGGTCATGGGGTATTTCGTAACCCGTGTGGGGTCGGTGCGCGATGTGTTCGACATTGCGCGCAAGGCGGATATTGCCCTGTTGGGCATCGGATCCATCCAGGCTGCCGGATCCAGCTATTACGACCTGAATCCTGTGCCCGAAGCAGATCGCAAAATGCTGGCCAGCTCCGGCGTTGTGGCAGAGCTCTTGGCGCATCTCATCCGTGATGACGGGGCCGTGGCTGACTACCCGCTCAACAACCGTTTGGTGGCGCTTGACCGGAGGCCGTCTCTGAGGCCCGTAAACGGCTCGTATTAGGAATGTGCGTTCGATGTTCTCACTGCGGAAAGCCGGAGGCATTAGTGACGGACAACGGCCCGGCTTTCCAATCGGAAGCGTTTACAAATTGCTGCCTCGATCTGCGCATCCAGGCCTTGCGGACACATGCGGGTGTGCCCGGTATGCGCGGCACAGGGGAGCGGATTTTCGGTACTTTGAGTACTGACTTGATGCCCCGCTTGGTTGGTCGCACATTCTCGAACTCAATCGAACGCGGCGATTATAAGTCGGAAGGCAGGGCTTGCCTGGACGCCGAGGATGTTGCCTTTGTTTTGGTTCGCTGGGTTGTCGATATCTACCATAACTCCCCGCACAGTAGCCTTGGTGGCCGCACGCCTTTGAAGCAATGGAATGAAGACATGGAAGACGGCAACTTCCCCCTGAGCGCTCTGCCGGACAGCGCATCCAAGCGGCTGGCCTTCGGCAAGCGTTTTGAGCGCAAGGTCTCGCAAGAAGGTGTTGTGCTCATGGGGGTCGCCCCACGCGCAAACTCACTGTGGGACCTATCCGGAGCGGCCATCCAGGTACGTGCAGAGGATCATCTCTGCTACGATCGATCGGCAGTCGTCAGAGCATCTGGAGAACAGAAGTTCGCAGCGCAACCCTCTTTCTATCAATATCGACCTTTGCATACTGTCGAAAAATGGTAGGTAATCCGCATGTCGAATGAAGAAGAGAAAATACGTATCGGCAAGATACGAGATGGCGCGTTGTCCATGCAGGTCGGAGATGAAAATGACGGCCCCATCTCTGGGATGGTAAGCGTTGCAAACATAGACATGTACATCATCAAGAAATGCGCGATTTACAGGACATTCTTAGCCGACGAGATCGACCCTGAGCGAACAAACTCAAACATCCCCAATGGATATCAAAAAATTGTTAGTCAGGGTTCAGAGTCTGAAACCGTTGCGCGAAGCTTTCTGACTGTAAACGTCTTGTTCAATTCCAATCAATTCGACGGTGAAATTGACTTGAAGCGTGTCATGGACCTTTCGATTGTGGTGATGAAAGAACTCTTGGCTGCACAGACAATCGAACGCGATCTGATTACTGAGCAAGAAAGGGCGCTTTCCGCATTCCAGCAGCCAAAACAGCGGTCCTTGGCGCTGCCATCAGTCGAAGGCCTCAATGAAAGTCTCAAGACTTTCGTACAGAAGATCGAACATGCCACTCAAGCTATCTTCGCCTTTACCCAGCAATTTTACGGTCATAGGGAAAAGATGTGGAATGGCTTCGAGACGGAGATCCAGCAACTCTACGGTGCCACAGATGAGTTTTCGAAATTTGTGGGTTCAATGACACCCTTTATGGTTTTCATCCGGAATTTGCGAAATTGTGTTGAGCATCCCAAGGGCGCCCAGCGTGTTGTTATTGAGGATTTTGCCATTACCGCTGTTGGCACGTTGACGACCCCCACAGTGGAGGTGGTGCATGCAGCGACTCCCCAACCAAAAATGGAGGTGAGCTCGTTCTTGCCGCAAGTCGCGGGTCAGATTTTGGATATCTTTGAGGTGTTGATGATCCATCTTGCCTCAAAGCACATAGCGCCGTTTGGTAAATTCGAAAAAACTGTTGGATTTCTTCCACCTGACCAAATTGCAGGGGACTCTAAGGTTCCTGCGTCCTACTTCATTTTTTTCAATGGTCGTTGGAACAAGGTGGGTTGAATCTCCATTCGTCAATAATCTGCCTGCATTTCGACAGTCGGTAAAAGCCAGAATGCAAATCGCGCACGATTTATTTGAGGCAGCTCGCCAGTCACTTTCATGCGTGACAGTGTAGAGGAATTTTCTTGAATTTTATAGACTTTCGGCGAGAGAACGAACACGCCTACTCAGCGTTGTTTTCTGAAACGGGATAAACGAACTTATGGGTTTGCCCAAGCATCTCGAAGCTGACATTCTCCATGATGTCGGTCTTTGAATTCTGGAGCTACAGATGCGTTTTGTCGAGAGAAACAGTACCTCCATCCCGAATGCACTCGTTTCAGAAGATGTGCGCCGGGCGGTTCGCGACGTCCACCGGTACCTCGACAGACCACAAGACGAACGCGGGCAACGACGCAGTCCATTTGAGGAAAACCTCGTATTCAACGACGCTGTTCGAAAGGCGTTAGGAGGTCTGTTCTTTGAAAAATGCGCCTACTGTGAGACTAACGTTTCCCTCGGCGAGGCGGGGATCGATCAGACTTTCGCCCGATACGCGTCTCAGACGAGAGACTGATCGATTATGGTCATTACGCTTGGCTGACGTATGACTGGGAGAACCTCTACCTCGTGTGCCCGGCGTGCAACTCGCTAAAGGGTGCTCGCTTCCCCGTAGACGGTCAACGCGGCAGGCCGTTCGCGACGGTCAACGAGACGAGATTGTCCGAAAGGCCAGCGCTTCTCGACCCCTGCCACGACAATCCGCGCCTGCATATCCGGATCAGGCCGGACGGCTCCTATGCGTCGCGATCCGGGCATGGACATGCCACCATCGACTTGTTCGACTTGAACCGTGATACTCTTGTCTGGGACCGTCACGAAGCAATTGAACACTTGAATTTTACGTTCCGAAACGGCGTTGACGGCGATAAGTTGAAAGCGGCGATCTCGCAAGACGCACCATATTCCGGTGCGAAGGTTCAATACGTTGCGTTGATCATTGAGGAGCTAACGGGACGTCGCCCGAACTGGAGCAGGAATGGGCCGGTGTTCGGTGGCGTGTTGGCCTCCTTACAGAATGTTGAGGCAGCCACTCTCAATAGGGCTATTGAAGGGCTACTCTATGAAGAAGGTAGAGCCGAGAGGGCTGTCGTTCCCGTGAGCCTGCCCGATCCCTCCACGAGGCAGCGTTTTTTACGCGATACTGAGTTTATCGCGGAACCTGCGCGCCAGACCTTAATACGTGAGATCAAGATATCCGATTTCAAGGGCATCGACGAGTTAACGATAAAGATGCCCGCGTTGCGTCCAGGGAAGGGTTCTGCGGGGGCGCTCATGTTGCTCGGCGAGAACGCTGTCGGAAAGACAACAGTCCTTGAAGCTATCGCCTTGTCGCTGCTGGGAGAATCGGACGCCGACGGCATGGTCCCAGCAGAAGATCTCTTGCGGCGGAAGGGGCGCGAACGTCAGGAGTTAGTTGAGCCGGACACCGCAACCGTCGAGCTCAGTTTCTACGATCGGTCCAACTCCGCAGTTTTGAAGATCGATCCTTTGCGTAGGCAACTGGAAGGTGGGCGGTCCGCGGTTGGGGTGGTCATCGCTTACGGTCCGAGACGATTTTCGGATGTCAAAACTAAATGGCATCACAAGCGATCCGCACGTATCGAGAGCTTGTTCCGTCCAGCTGTGCCCTTGGCTGATCCTACGTCGTGGCTAAGAGACATCGCAAAAGATGATGAAATTCGCTTCAAAGCAGTCGCGCGTGGGTTGCGTGAAATTCTGGCGTTGCGGGATGGTGATGAATTGGTTCTCGACGAGGCCATGGGGGTCTGTGTCTCGGTGCGGGGCCATCTTGAGCCTGTCAGGCGGCTAAGTGAAGGGTACCGGTCGCTCTTCGCCATGTCTGTCGACATGATGCGAGAACTCCTACATACGCAACCGGATCTGGAGGACGCGCGTGGCGTGGTCCTCATAGACGAAATTGAGACCCACCTTCACCCCCGCTGGAAAATGCGGGTCATGAGGGCGCTCCGGAAGGCTATGCCGAGGGTGACATTCATAGCGACGACTCACGACCCGCTCTGCCTACGTGGTATGGAGCAAGGCGAGGTCGTCGTACTCGCCAAAGACAGAAACCAGCATATCTATAAGCTGACGGATCTGCCCGACATCAGCGGCATGAGGGTCGAGCAGATTCTCACGTCCGACTACTTTGGGTTAAACAGCACAGCCGATCCGGAGACAGAAGCTCAGCTCACAGCCTATGTGGCTGCGCTTTCACGTGCACGGGCAGGTGACCAAGATGCGGATGAACGCACCACGCGTCTGGGTGCCACACTGCGCGAAACGCTGGTGCTCGGCGAGACGGCTGCGGACCAACTCGCCCAGGAGGCCCTTGAGCGCTTCTTAAAAGAACGGCACGATCTTTCATTGGTCGAACGGAGCAGTGCGCGGCTGGAGGTGGTCGAAGCTATGCTACGCGCTTTGCGACAGCCGTTGGAGGAGTAGATGCGCTACGTGGACAGATCTCTGGTTGGTGAGCCGGCAAGTCTGGCTGTTGACGCCTCTGATGGCGCGCGCGAGCGCGTTCGAGCGGAAGCACACTATGCACAAGTTCCGGAACCCAAGAATTCTTACAGTTTCAAAGCTTATAAGAACGACGACGTGAAAGACGCTTTGCGAACCCTTTTCCATGGCAAATGTGCTTACTGCGAAATCCGATATGAAGGCAGTCAGCCCGTTGACGTTGAACACTATCGTCCCAAAGGAGGGATCGAGGAAGTTCCAGGGCATCGTGGCTATTGGTGGCTGGCTGCGTCTTGGACGAACCTTTTGCCTTCTTGTATCGATTGCAATCGTCGACGCCGCCAAGTGTCTGCTGATTACGACATGTCTCCTGACGAACTGGAAGTGGCGCACGCCAATCTTGATAATGCTGAGCCCGGTGGGAAACAGAATGCGTTCCCAACGTTTGACGAAGTATGGGCCGAGCCTAATGAAGATTTGGAACAACTTGAAAAGCCGCTCCTTATCGACCCTACGAGGACAGATCCAAGTCAGTTTTTTGTCTGGCCGAACGCAGAGATTTCAGTGGTGCTGGCATCGCCGCAAGGTATGCAATCAGACTATCCTTGTGCAGAAATGTCGATCGACATTTATGCTCTAAACAGGATTGGTCTTGTCCAGGCTCGCCTTGAGATGAGGCAGGACTTGGATCTTCACTTGCAACTCCTGCGGATGAATGCCGAGGACGCGATGGCTGCGGATGGTGAACGGCGCGCGCAATTGATTAACCGTTTAACAGAGCACATTGTCGCTTTACGCAAACGGTATGAAGACCCAAAGCACGCGTTCTCGACTATGCTCAGCGCGCATCTCGACGCATTCGAAAATGAATTGGCGCAACTCTTGTATTAGATGTTGGCGCCAACTCGATCCTACCCATCAGGAGGTTGCTTCAACTTGAAGTCCGTCTCGAAGTGTAGTCTTTCCAAAGACTAACGGCCAAACTGTCTAAATGCCACGCATTGCATGAGTAGCAGCAATGAGAAAGCTGCAGCGCGGCATGCGTCCAAGCTGCGAATATATTCTGCGGGCCGATATTAACTTCTCGTCGCTCACGTCAGCCGATGGGCCCATAACCATATTTCTACAAATGTTCTTGAAGTGTCATGACATTCCTCACAGGCTCCCATGGCCTCTCCCACTCTCGAAAAGGGACCCGATGTACTTTCGCCTAATAATTTTCTGCGTTAGCCTGATCGCGCCGGTTTCTTCGTGGGCCATGGAGTTCTCAATAGAGAGGCTTGATCTACGGCCCATCCGACCGCCAACCCTGCACATCACGGCCACTGGCGAAATCCAGACAGGCGACACCGAGAAGCTGAAGAATACGATCGAAGGAGCTGATGTTTCAGATGTCAGGGACGTCCTCTTTATGTTTGACAGCCCTGGCGGTTCTCTGATGGAAAGCCTCAGGATGGGCGACTACATCGCCGACATCCCTGCAATCGTTTCCGCTCAGGTGGGCGCTTCAGATATGCCGGATGCGATATGTGCAAGCGCCTGCGTATACGCGTATATTGCTGCCGATTACCGCTATATCTCGAACGATGCGCGTATCGGTGTCCATCGGTTCGGCTTCACGGAAACGGATCTTGATGGCAATGAAGGTGCTGCAATCGGTCAAGCGGTCTCTGGAATTCTCTCCGAATACATCCGGAGCCACCGGGTGGAACCGGATCTGTTTGAGACGGTGTCCCTAATCGATCACAATGACATACTCTGGGTATCGCGGATTGATTTGGAAAAATGGCGCGTCGTCACCAACGGCATCTACGACGAGCAAGCCTCCTACATCAACCTGAACGGCAAGGTTGCACTGCGCATGAAGCAGGTTGCGATCACCGGAGACAGTTTCCTGACACTTTTCTGCACGAAAACCGGGGTTGCGGGAGTGGCGGATCTGCATGAGCCTGAACTCGCAGCCTACGGCACATTCGATCTGGGGATCGATGATGCATGGTACCCAGGAGACCGCTGGGAGGTCATCGACCGGTCAGATATGCGCGGCAAAGTCTTATTTGATATGCCCTCCAGCATTGCACAGGCCGCGATGAGAGCCGAGAAATTCGGCGCGAGGATTGTCTCGTCGGGCGGAGATTTGTTCTTCGGATTCCAGCAGATCATCCGAGACGGACTGCTGAACGAATTGATCCGCAGTTGCCCGATGCAGAACCAGATCGCGGTCCGGCCAATGATCGATCAGCACGCCACAGACTACCCAGGGGCAGATCTTACGACTGACGGCATACGCGATGTCAGCTTTGCACAGTGCAAGGCCATTTGCATGAAATCTGAGCAGTGCAACGCTGTGTCATACGTTCAAAACAGATCATGGTGCTGGCCCAAATCTGGCGTCGAGCGCCAACGGCCTACAGCGGGGGTGATTAGCGCGTTCAAGAGATAGCTCGCGGGAATGGCTTTGATCCAGGAAAATCCCGCAGCGCACGAGTGCGCCAAGGGACAGTGCCACGCAGGAAATCGAGGCAACGACGAAACGATTGGCGGAAACGCCCGCATCGCTTCCACATGACCGCTTTCAGGTCGCGGCACCGCAGAGCTTTAAGGCATCGCCAATTTCGGGAACGGGCCGTTGGTTACGTAGCCCCCGGGCTGCTACTCTTCCTTGCAGAACCCGATGTTTGCGAGTCATCGCTTGGTCAATTGAGGCTTGAAATCCGCAATGGATGTTGTTGTGGTATTTGGAGGGCCTTTTGCAGAGCCAACAAACCAGTACTCTTCTCACCAGTACACGTGCCGTGAGATAAAAATCAGTCCCGCCAAATTTTTTTCTTCGCGCTACTGGAAACTGGCCAATGTTGTCGTTGAAGCCAGAATGCGGCTCGTTTGCAGGTGCCAGAACCGGAAAAAACAAAAATTTGCAAATGCAGTGCAATTTCTGTGACTGGTTGCGGGCCACCTGCAAGTAATTGATTTAGTTTCGATAATCTTCACTTGTGCGAGCGACTGCAGCGGTTGGCAAAGAATGTCACTTGTGGGTTCATTCTCAGCGATCTGCCGCAACAAGGATTCGAGCTTTTCGGACAACACACAGCACTCATCGACAAATTTAGAAGTAGGATTAATCTGAGCAAAGAGATCGCACTCAATACGGTCCGGATCGCTGACGTGCTCCAGCGTCAGCAACTGGTGAAAGTCCACAAGTTGGCTGCTTTGAGCCTGTGTTAACCGCCGCGTGTGCCGGACAGCTTCACAGAGCAGGAACACGCGGGCACTGGCCGCTGGGCCACCAAGCCTGTGCGCAGCCAGAGCCAAAGCGGTCCCATGATCCCGGAGAAACCGGCGGACATGCACGAGGTTAGCGCAAGGCTGTTTGGTAGAGAAGGTTCTGTAGAAAGTCATCGGTGTCATCCCGAAAAATGCTGCGCCAATCGGCAGCTCAAGAAGCCTGTATCCTCCCTTCAAAGGGCAATCTGGCCAGACACGCTGTAGCAGCAGCATTGTCTATCGGTCTGGCATTTGTTGATGTTTGTTTTGGTTCGGCCTCACCAGAGTTTCCGGATCTTCGCGGCCTCCCAAGGGGGCCCGCGCAAGATCTGGAAATCAGGTGAGAGGGCTGCGGATGGAGTTATATAGTGTATCGACGCCACAAAATTTGTGGCTCTTTACCCCAGTCGCCTCAGTGTGCGATGCAATGACACGGCAATATTCTTGATGCCTTATGTCTTTTGCGCCGCCAGTTCACGCTTTTGGGTCTGTTTTGGCCAAAATTTCACATTCAACCAAAACCATTATAATTCAGTACGTTAGATGCCTATGGCAAAACTAATCCCGTTTCGTGGCAAACAAAACTGGGGGTTTTGGCATAACTATCCCCGCAAAGACAACAAAAGGGCTTAGTATCTCACCCGCCACATTTGGAATGGCCGCAGCTGCGGCAAGTCATGCAACCTTCAATCATCTGCATGTCAAACTGACCACAACTAGGGCATGCCTTGCCGCGGGGAACATTCAGGGCAACCACGTCAGCTTTGGGGTCGGATTTCAATGCCATCCCCTCCCCTTCCAGAAAGCCCGTCTTGACCATATGAGTCTCGATCACGCCACCAATGGCAGCCAAAATAGAGGGTATGTATTTGCCCTGCACCCAAGCACCGCCTCGTGGATCAAAGACCGCTTTCAGCTCCTCGACCACAAAGGAAACATCGCCGCCACGACGGAACACAGCCGATATCATGCGGGTCAACGCCAGCGTCCAGGCGTAGTGTTCCATGTTTTTAGAGTTGATGAAGACCTCAAAGGGGCGACGGTGGTCGCTGATGATTATGTCATTAATAGTCAGATAGATTGCGTGCTCAGAATCTGGCCATTTCAGCTTGTAGGTATGGCCTTCCAGGCTTTGTGGACGGTCCAGCGGCTCGGACATATAGACAACTTCGGCGCCATTCGCGCCCATGTCGCTTTCATGCGGCGCGCTTGCTGTCTCACCAGGTGCGGTATCGGCGCTTTCAGAGACCGACAGAACCGATCCGGTCACATCATTGGGGCGATAGGTGGTGCAGCCCTTGCAGCCCTGATCCCAGGCCTGCATGTAGACATCCTTGAAGTCATCAAACGAGATGTCTTCCGGGCAGTTGATGGTTTTGGAGATCGAGCTGTCGATCCATTTCTGTGCAGCGGCCTGCATCTTTACATGCGCCGAGGGCGGCAGGGTCTGGGCGTTGACAAAATAGTCCGGCAGCGCCTTGTCGCCAAATTTATCGCGCCACATCTGCACCGCGTAGTCGACCACTTCTTCTTCGGTGCGGCTGCCGTCTTTTTGCAGCACCTTGCGCGTATAGGCATAGGCAAAGACCGGCTCGATGCCTGATGATACGTTGCCCGCATAGAGGCTGATGGTGCCTGTGGGCGCGATTGAGGTCAGCAGCGCGTTGCGGATACCATGCTCGCGGATGGCGTCACGCACATCTTCGTCCATGTTCATCATATTGCCCGAGGCCAGATAGGCTTCGGCATCGAACAGCGGAAAGGGCCTTTTTCCTTTGCCAGATCCACCGACGCCAGATAGGCGGCGCGGGCGATCGCGTGCAGCCAGCGGTCGGTTTGACGCGCCGCCGCGTCCGAGCCATATTCCAGACCCAGCATCAAAAGGGCATCGGCCAGACCGGTGACCCCCAGGCCGATACGGCGCTTGGCCTTGGCCTCAGCCGCCTGCGCTTCCAGCGGAAACTTGGACACATCCACCACATTGTCCATCATGCGCACGGCTGTGGCGACCAGCTCTTGCATCGCGTCCTGGTTCAGCTCGGCATTGGCCTCAAACGGGTTTGAAACCAGACGCGCCATGTTGATCGAGCCAAGCAGGCAGGCACCATAGGGCGGCAGCGGCTGCTCACCACAGGGGTTGGTGGCGCAGATGTTCTCGATATAGCTGAGGTTGTTGGCCTTGTTGATGCGGTCGATAAAGATCACGCCGGGCTCGGCAAACTCATAGGTGGCCTGCATGATCTTGTTCCAACAGATCACGCGCCTGCACCGTGTGGTAGATCTTGCCGTCGAACTGCAGCTCCCAGGGGCCGTCCGCCTTGACCGCCTCCATAAAAGCGTCGGTGATCAGCACCGACATGTTGAACATGCGCAGACGGGCGGAATCGGATTTGGCGCTGATAAAGTCTTCGACATCAGGGTGATCACAGCGCATGGTCGCCATCATTGCGCCACGACGCGAGCCTGCGGACATGATGGTGCGGCACATGGCGTCCCAGACATCCATAAAGGAGAGCGGCCCGGACGCGTCTGCAGCCACACCTTTGACATCTGCGCCGCGCGGACGAATGGTGGAGAAATCATAGCCGATCCCGCCGCCCTGCTGCATGGTCAATGCAGCCTCCTTCAGCATGTCAAAGATGCCGGACATGCTGTCGGGCACTGTGCCCATGACAAAGCAGTTGAACAGCGTAACCTGGCGGGCAGTGCCAGCCCCTGCGGTAATGCGGCCTGCGGGAAGATACTTGAAATCTTCCAGCGCCTGGTAGAATTTCTCTTCCCAGACGGCGGGCTTGTCTTCTGCACGGGCGAGATCACGGGCAATGCGGCGCCAGCTGTCCTCTACGGTCACATCGATGGGAGTCCCGTCGGCACGCTTGAAACGGTATTTCATATCCCAGATCTGTGCGGCGATGGGGGCAGCAAAGCGGCTCATATAGTGATTCCTTAATAGATCGTGTATTGGTGCAGACTGGCGGCTTCGATACTACAGGCTGTGAGATATCCTCAACGGCGAAATTGCTGATCCTTGAGAAATAAATACCGAGTGTACCACAATATCTTGCTAGCAGCCACGGCCGAAACACTATATCAAGACATGGCTCTGGACGACTCTGTGGAGAAACTGTGGATAACTACATGAACCTGGTGAAGCTGTCTGTAGGCACGGAAAGCGTTGAAGGCCTGCAGGCCTGGCAGGAACAGTACCGCGCCCGGCTGCCCGAAGGCTTGCCACGCCATGTGACCCGCATGTGGCCAAAGCGAGAACCTGAGATCGTTCAAGGTGGCTCAATCTATTGGGTTATCAAGGGGCTAATCCAGTGTCGGCAACGGGTGGTACGCATGGATGAAGTTATTGGCGAGGATGGTATTCGCCGCTGCGCCATCATTCTGGACCCCGAATTGCACCGCACCTACACCGCGCCAAAACGTCCCTTTCAGGGCTGGCGCTACCTCAAGCCCGAAGACAGTCCCACCGATATGCCCCAGGGACGGGAGGCGGAAGAGCCGCTGCCACTGGAATTGTCCCAGGCCCTGGCAGAAATTGGCGTGCTCTAAGGCCATTCACGACACCTTTGGCGACACAGGGACCAAAGACAGACCCGCTAGGGTCTGAGAGCTGCATCGCGTGGCGCAGTCCCAGCCAGCAGGCGCAATCCACAGGACAAAAGGCAGCTCTCCCGCCCCGGAGGCGGGGATCAAAGATCCCCTTTCCGCGTTGGGCCCGGCCCCGCTGACGCGGGGCGGTTGCGCGCCCTCGCAGCGCAGTGGTCTTGCAGTGGTCTCGTGGCGCATTGTTGCCCGCCACCTCCCTTTGCAGATCATCCCTCCCTGCAAGAAAAAAGAGGCGCAGGCTGGCAGCCGCGCCTCTTTCGCAACACGTCTCTGATGCGTCATCGCACACAGAGCGGGAGCTAGCCGTCGATCAGGCCAGTCAACGCCTTCAGGGCGGCACGTTCTTCAGAAGAGTACTGCGCCGTGCGGCTGCGCCAAAGCGTCGCCTGACTCTGCAACACCAGACCGTCCGACAGCAATTTGAGGTGATTGGCCCGCAGGGTTTCGCCGGTTGAGGTAATATCCGCCACCATTTCAGCGGTTTCATTCTTTACCGTGCCCTCGGTGGCGCCCTGACTGTCGACCAGCTGATAGTCGGCCACGCCCGCCTCGGTCAAAAACTCGCGCACCAGCCGGTGGTATTTGGTGGCAATCCGCAAACGGTGTCCGTGTTGCAGCCGGAACGAGGCGGCAACCGCGTCGAGATCATCCAGCGTGTCCACATCAATCCAGCACTGCGGCACCGCCAAAATCAGATCCGCATGCCCAAAGCCCAGAGGCTCAAGCTCCTGCAACTGCTGCTCCCAGAGCGGCAGCTTTTCCTGCACCAGATCGGTGCCGGTGACGCCAAGGTGGATACGTCCGGCTGCCAGCTCACGCGGGATTTCACCAGCAGAGAGCAAAACCAGCTCCATGCCCTCGACGCCCTCAATCGCACCGGCATATTCGCGCTCAGAGCCGGTACGGGCCAGTGTCACGCCGCGCCTGGCAAACCAGTCAAAGGTTTTTTCCATCAGCCGCCCCTTGGACGGCACTCCCAGTTTCAGGCTCATGACTGACCCTCCTCGAGCATCAGCATCAGATCGGGACGCAGCACGCCGCCCACGGCGGGAATTTCCGCCCCCTGCCCCAGCTGCCGGGTCAGCGCATCATAGCGGCCACCGCTGGCGATGGGCGGCAGGTCCGGGCGGGCTTCGGCGTAAAAGCCAAAAACAAACCCGTCATAGTACTCCATCGACGTGCGGCCGTAAGAGGCCTCAAAATCAAGGGTATCAATGTCGACACCGCGTGATTTCAAAGCCGCCACCCGGGCGTCAAGCCGGTCAAGCGCCGGGGTGATCGCCGGAAGGTCCACCGCGATATCGCGCATCTGTTCCAGGGCAAAGGGCACGGTCTCCCGCACCGCCATCAGGGCCTCCAAGGCCAAGATCTCGTTCTCGGCAATTGGCGGCGCCGCCGCGTCGGCGCGCAAAAGATCCACCCGGGCGTTGATCTCCGCCTCACTGCGTTTCCCCAGCACCGTGGCAGAGCCCGTGAGCACCCCCTCGGAAGAGAGCAGTTTCAGACGGCTCTCGGGAATAGTGCTGCGACCGGCATAGCGATCCAGCAAGGAGCGAAACCGCCGTGGCCGCCAGATGTGACGCATCAGGGCCGACTTGCGCTTTGTCGTGGTATTCAGCCCCTCGACGGCGGCCATCAGGATACCGATATCGCCCGTCGCGGCCCGCAGCGGCAAGCCGCGCAACTGCAACGCAATCAAAGCAAAAACCTCGGCATCGGCGCCCGCGGGATCCGTCCGGTCAAAGACCTCATAGCCCACCTGCAGATATTCGCTGGAGCGGTCCGGATCCTGTTCCTGACGGCGAAACACCTCACCGGCGTAGGTGTAGCGCGCGGGCTCAGCGCCCTCCCGCATGTGCATCTGCACCACCGGCACGGTGAAATCCGGGCGCAGCATCTGCTCGCCGGCACCGCATCCGAGGTGACATAGGCGCGGGCGCGAATATCCTCGCCGTAGAGATCCAGCAAAGTGCCCGCCGGCTGCAGCAGAGGCGGATCCACCACCTGCCCGCCTGCGGCCTCAAAGGTCATGCGCAGCTTTGCAGCCAGCGCCAGTGTTTTGGAGCGATCCTGCATGATCTAGCCCTGACTCTCTATGATTTCGCGCACCTTGGCGACCAGATCGCCGCGCGGCACTTCAAACTGGCTGGGGCGCTCTTTCCACTCTTCCAGAGTGGCGCTTTCGGCAATCCTTGCCCCCAGGATCAGATCTTTGATCTGGATGACGCCCCGGTCTTTTTCATCTCCGCCCTCGATCACGGCAACCGGGGAGTTGCGTTTGTCCGCGTATTTCAGCTGGTTGCCAAAGTTCTTGGGATTGCCCAGATAGACCTCGGCGCGCAGGCCTGCGTTACGCAGCTCTGTCACCATGGCCTGATAGTCGGCCATACGGTCGCGGTCCATCACCGTAACCACAACCGGGCCTGTTGGCGTGGTGGTCAGACGACCCTTTTCGCGCAGGGCCGCCAGCAAACGGTCAACCCCGATAGAGACACCCGTGGCCGGAACTTCCTGGCCGGTAAAGCGCTTGACCAGATCATCATAGCGTCCACCGCCCGCAACAGAGCCGACCTGCCGCTTGCGGCCCTTCTCGTCCAGGATCTCAAAGGTCAGCTCGGCCTCGTAGACCGGACCGGTATAATAGCCAAGGCCGCGTACCACCGACGGGTCGATATCGATGCGATCAGCGCCATATCCGCCCGCGGCCAGCAGCTCACCGATCTGTTCCAGCTCGGCAATGCCATCGGCACCGATCTTGCTGTCGCCAATAGCGGCGCGCAGATTTGCCAGCGTGCCCGTAACATCCGCAGCCTTCGAGGTCAGGAAGGCCAGAACCGGTGCGGCCTGATCCTCGCTGAGACCAACCCCATCGATATAGGCGCCCGTGGCGTCAAGCCGCCCTTTGGTCAGCAGCTCACGCACGCCGGCCTCGCCAATTTTGTCGAACTTGTCGATGGTGCGCAGCACGTTATCTTTGATCGCCACGGCATCTTCACCAAGGCCCATGGCCTCGAGCACACCAATTGAGAACTTTGCGGTTATTCACCCGCACCAGATAGTCGCCGCGCGGAATGCCAACGGTTTCCAGCGTGTCCGACAGCATGGCGCAGATCTCGGCGTCAGCCGCCATTGAGGCCGTACCAACAGTGTCAGCATCGCATTGATAAAACTGGCGATAGCGGCCGGGGCCCGGCTTTTCATTGCGCCAGACCGGCCCCATCGCATAACGGCGATAAGGCGCCGGCAAATCGTTGCGGTGCTGGGCATAAACCCGCGCCAGCGGCGCTGTCAGGTCATAGCGCAGCGCCATCCAGTCGCCCTTGGTGCTGGCGGGGTCGTTCTCATCAACCTCCTGCCAGGCAAAGACACCGGCATTGGGGCGTTCGACATCGGGCAGAAACTTGCCCAGCGCCTCGACGGTTTCCACCGCAGCACTCTCCAGCGCCTCAAACCCGTAATGATGGTAGACAGCCGCGATGGTGCGCAGCATTTCAGAACGCTGTGTCACCTCTTCGCCGAAATAGTCACGAAATCCCTTGGGCGTTGCGGCTTTGGGACGGGGCTGTTTCTTGATCTTGGCCATGAAAAGGCCTCCTCACGGGTGGGTTTTGCTCATTTACTCGCCGCGCGGTCTAGCCCAAGCCGCCCCTGTGAGCAAGGTTGCACAAGCGGCGGCCTCTGGGCACTGCGGCCTCGGTCCCAGGCTTGCCTAGCTTTTGTCGGTAACACTGCCACGACAACTGGACGATGTGACAAATCCTTTGGCCTGTATCTTTGGGCCTCTATCTTGCTGGGGTCTGTGCCTTTGCGCATACCGCAGACTCCGCGCTCAGATCTTTGAGAAATCGCCCGAGCGGCCCAGCCCCGAGGCAAAGCGCTGCGCCCCGGCGCGTCCCTCTGCCAGAAAGGCCGAGGCCGAGCGCCATTCCCGGCGCAGGGCGGCCGCCAAAACAGCAGGGTCTTGTCGCGCGGACAAATGATCCGCCCGCATGCAAGCCTGCGGATAGCGGGTCAGATCCAGTGCCAGCTCTTGCGCCACAGACACTGCACGGCCCTGTGCACAGAGCCGATTGGCAAAACCACACTGATAGGCCTCGGCGGCCTCAAGCGGGCGACCCGTCAGGATCAGATCATTGGCGCGGCTCTGGCCCAAAATTTGTGGCAAACGCACCGTGCCACCATCAATCAAAGGCACCCCCCAGCGGCGACAAAAGACCCCGGCGACCGCTCCCTCGGCCATCACCCGCATGTCACACCAGGCGGCAAGCTCCATGCCGCCGGCCACCACTGGGCCCTCAATCGCGGCGATCACCGGTTTCGACAGCATCAACCGCGTCGGCCCCATGGGACCGGGACGGGGGTCGTGCATCGGATCTCGCCAGCCCTCGGGAATGTCCAGACTGGCAAGCCAGTCATCCGAGCCGCCAGCCCCGGCGGATTTCAGATCAAACCCTGCACAGAAATAGCCGCCCGCGCCGGTGAGCACAGCTACCTGCGCCTCCGGGTTGGCCTCAAACGCGATAAAGGCGGCATAGAGCGCCCGCGCTGTTGCCGGATCCACCGCGTTGCGCAGCTCTGGTCGGCAGATCGTAATGGTGGTGACCCCCTGCGCATGGCTGACGCTCACCAACGGGTGTGAAGTCTCGGTCTGCCGCATCGTCGCTCTCCTCATAGCGGCGCAATCTTTGCACCCGCATACCATCCTGCGCCTGTTGCCCATAGACCGGCAAGCGCAAGCCCCCTATGACGTGGCATCACGTGGCGCAGCCAAGGAGAACATGATGCAAGCTTTGGAAGAACAAATTGCCCATCTTACCCGCACAGTCGAAGAGTTGAGCGACGTCGTTGCCGGTCAACAGGACGAAATTTCCCGTCTCAGCACGCGGGTGCGGATGCTGATGGAACGTGAAGCCGGGCGCGAACAGGCCGGCGGCGGCGCGCATGTCTTTGGGGGACGAGCCCCCGCCACATTATTGACTTTTCAGGGGTGGGGGCGAGTTGCCACAACTGCCCCCCGCCTTGCCATTCCCAGCCAGTATGGCCCCCAGTATAGCCCCCCAAGTAAGGCCCGCCTTGCAGGCCGCCTGTGAGGTTTCCGGGGCGTGGCGCTGTAGACGCTGCAGCTAACACCCCGTGTTGCGGCAAGATTCTGCTGATGCCTCTCAAAAGAGAGGCGCGTGCTTGGTTGCGCTAGTATCTGTTTAGGAAACGCCCCAATATACAACAGTATAGCCCGTCCACGAAAGCTTTGGCGATGGAACACCATTCAACCGATCCTAAGCAGCGGCTCACCGTGATCGGCTGGCATGAGCATATCAGCCTGCCCGACCTGGGTCTTTTGAACTTTGCCGTAAAAGTAGACACCGGAGCGAAGACCACGGCGCTGCATGCGGATGACATTGAGACCTTCTACAAGGGAAGCGTAAAATGGGTGCGGTTTCTCCGCCCTGAAATCCCAGGCACGCCAGCCAGAACTTGTGAATTTCCCGTTTTCACAAAACGCGACATCACCAATACCAGCGGCAAACCAGAAACAAGGATTGTGATCCGGACACCGATGGTGCTGGCAAAACGCAAATGGAACATAGATATTTCCCTCACCGACCGTGGGTCTATGCGTTTCCCGCTCATATTGGGGCGCCGCGCATTGCGGGGCCGCAACATCGCTGTTCACCCAGGTAAATCATATCTCGTCAGTGACGAATTTAACCTCAAAGGACCAAAGCCATGAAAATCGCAATGCTGGCCCGCAATGCAGAGCTTTATACCCACAAACGTCTCAAGGCTGCAGCCGAAGAGCGTGGGCATGAGCTGGATATCATCGACACGCTGCGCTGCTATATGAACATCGCGTCGCGGCGTCCGGAAGTGTACTACAATGGCGAAAAACTTGTTGGATATGATGCGGTTATTCCGCGTATTGGCGCCTCGGTGACCTTCTATGGCATGGCTGTATTGCGTCAGTTTGAGATGCAGGGTGTCTACCCTCTGAATGAAAGCGTCGCGATTGGCCGCTCACGCGATAAACTGCGCTCGATGCAGCTGTTGGCGCGCGACGGTATTGGCCTGCCGGTGACCACATTTGCCCATGACCCCAAACAGACCGAAGAAGTGCTTGAGCTTGCCGGTGGCGCACCGGTGGTGATCAAGCTGCTGGAAGGCACACAGGGCATCGGGGTTGTTCTTGCCGACACCAAGCGTTCGGCCAAATCTGTGGTTGAGGCCTTTCGCGGCGCAGGCGTCAATATCCTGCTGCAGGAGTTCATCAAAGAGGCAGGCGGCACCGACATTCGTGCCATTGTGGTTGGCGGCAAGGTCGTGGCCTCGATGAAGCGCACCGGGGCGGAAGGTGACTTCAGATCGAACCTGCACCGTGGTGGCTCAGCCGAGTTGATCAAACTGTCACCAGAAGAGCGCTCAACAGCCGTCAGGGCGGCAAAATCTATGGGGCTGAACGTCTGTGGCGTAGACATGCTGCGGGCCAATCATGGTCCTGTGGTGATGGAGGTGAACTCCTCGCCGGGCCTTGAGGGCGTCGAAAAGGCCACCGGTCTCGATATCGCGGGCAAGGTCATCGACTACATTGCCAAAAACGCCAAACCCAACGCAACCAAGACCAAAGGCAAGGGATGAAAAAGAAGCGTCCAGGTTTTGAACTTGCCGGCGAGACTGTCGACGCAGGCAGCCGGAAGACCGTCAACATTCCCGTCAGTACGCTGTCGGATCATACGCCCGTTACCCTGTCGGCCCATGTCATTCATGGGCGGCAGGACGGGCCGACGATTTTTGTCAGCGCAGGCATCCACGGCGATGAGGTCATCGGGGTCGAAGTGGTTCGCCGACTTTTACGCAGCAAAAACCTGAAGCGATTGCGCGGCACCCTTATTGTGGTGCCGATCGTCAACACCTTTGGGTTCCTCAACCACTCACGGTATCTGCCAGACCGCCGCGACCTGAACCGCTGTTTTCCCGGATCCCCCCATGGCTCGCTCGGCTCACGCCTGGCGCATATTTTCCTCAATGAAATTGTGGCGCGCTGCTCTTTGGGCATCGATCTGCACTCTGCTGCAATCAACCGGATGAACCTGCCGCAGGTGCGGGTCTCGGCAAACAATCGCGACACTTTGGATTTGGCCCATGTGTTTGGCGCACCCGTCATTCTGACCAGCGCGCTGCGCGATGGCAGTCTGCGCCAGGAGGCCAAAAAGATCGGCGTCGATGTCCTGTTGTACGAAGCTGGCGAAGGGATGCGGTTTGATGAAATGTCGGTGCGGGCCGGTGTTGCCGGTATTTTGCGCGTCCTGAAAAGCACCGGTATGTTGCCCCTGGCTGGCATCGCCGGACCAAAGGCGAAATCTCTGCTGTGTTCAGACAGCCACTGGCTGCGCGCTCCCACCGGTGGCCTGCTCCGCATGTTCAAGGCCGAGGGCGATGTGGTGCAAGAGAACGAGGTTGTCGCAGCTATTTCAGATCCCTTTGGCGACGGTGAGGTCGAGGTTGTGACCCGCTACAGCGGTATCATTGTGGGGCGGGCTGTCATGCCCGTTGTGTATGAGGGTGACGCCTTGATCCACGTTGCTGCTGTGAAATCCTCGGATATTGCCGAGGCTGCGGTGGGAGATCTTGCGACCCAGCTGGAAGAGGCGCCGCTGTTCGACGAGGATGAGATCATTTAGCAAACCGGCACGCCCCAGACTGCGGAAAACTGGACTGCGGCACTTTAAACTGCGGAAACCTGGCGCAGAGCACCAGAGTATCCGGGCCAGAAACACCTATAAACGATGTCGTCGCCCTATGCTGCAATGCTGGGCGACGATACTCCGCGTGCAACAAACCCGTCTCAGACACGGCTGAAACAGGCCGCCTGCTTCAGATTTCCTCCACCTCCATCACGCCTTGCAGCGATTTGATCGCCCCCTTGATCTGTGGGTTGATCGGAAAGGGCTGGCCCAGATCCATCTCGACGTCTCCGGGCAAGCCGGGCGCCTGCAGATAGAGGTAGACAGCGCCGGGGCTGGCATTGCGGGCTGCGGATTTGGCATCCTCCAGCACGGTGGCCACAGTGCTGATGGCCGCGACATCATCCAGATAGATCCGCAAACTGCTGCGCCCCGCATCGGCAATGGCCGCATCCGCCGGCCCGGCAGAGCGCATCAGCAGTTTCAGCTGGTCGCTCTCCATGGTTGCCTCGGCGGTGATTACAACCTTTGAGCCGGTATCGAGAAACTCGCGGCTTTTCTCCAGCACATCCGAAAAAATGGTGACTTCATAGCCACCGGTGGTGTCAGACAGCTGGGCAAAGGCAAAGCGGTTGCCACGGGGGTTTTTGCGCTCTTGCCGCCCCGCCACAACCCCGGCCATTTGGCCATAAAAGTGCCGCGCTCAGCCTTTGCCATGACCTCCGTCCAGGGTCAGCACATCCTTGCGCTTCAAGGCCGGCATATAGTCGTCCAGCGGATGCCCCGAAAGGTAAAAGCCAATCGCTTTGAACTCTTCGTTGAGGCGCTCTGCGGGCAGCCAGTCCGGGGTGCCTGCCAGACGGGGCTCTGGCAGATCATCGCCCGCCTCGCCAAACAGCGACACCTGATTGGAGTTCTTCTGTTCATGGATCGCAGCGGAATAGCCCACCAGCCCTTCAAGGCTGTCAAACACCCGGCGGCGGTTGCGATCCAGCTGATCAAAGGCGCCAGCACGGGTCAGCATTTCCAGCGGCCGCTTGCCTACCTTCTTGAGGTTCACCCGGCGGGCAAAGTCGAACAGGGTGGCAAAGGGACGCTCGTGGCCGTCCTCGCGCCGCGCCTCAGCCACCAGCCGCATCACGTCAAGGCCGACGTTTTTCAGCGCGCCCAGCGCGTAGACCAGCTCTCCTTTGACCACGTTGAACGTCGCCTCCGAGCGGTTCACGCAGGGCGGAACATAGGGCAGCCCCAGCCCCTTTTTGACCTCTTCAAAATAGGTCGCCAGCTTATCCGTCAGATGGATATCGCAGTTCATCACGCCGGCCATGAATTCAACCGGGTGGTTCGCTTTCAGCCAGCCTGTCTGATACGAGACCACCCGCATAGGCGGCAGCGTGTGATTTGTTAAAGCCGTAGTTGGCGAATTTCTCCAGAAGGTCAAACACCTCCGAAGCCTTTTTTGCAGGCACACCGTTTTCGGCGGCCCCTTTTTCAAACTTGGGCCGCTCGGCATCCATCGCCTCTTTGATCTTTTTACCCATGGCCCGGCGCAAAAGGTCAGCGCCGCCAAGCGAGTAGCCCGCCATCACCTGAGCAATTTGCATCACCTGCTCCTGATAGACGATAATGCCCTGGGTCTCTTCCAGAATATGGTCGATCAGAGGGTGCACCGACTCGATTTTTCGCAGGCCATTCTTGACCTCGCAATAGGTCGGGATGTTCTCCATTGGCCCCGGCCGGTACAGCGCCACAAGCGCCACGATGTCCTCGATACAGGTCGGCTTCATGCGCTTGAGCGCATCCATCATGCCACTGGATTCCACCTGTAACACCGCCACCGTCTTGGCGGCTGAGTAGAGTTTATAGGTCGGCGCGTCATCCAGCGGAATGGCGTTGATCTCGTTCACAGCGCCTTCGGGTGGCTCATACAGCTGGGTGCCGTCGGCGGCAGTATGCAGATCGCGCCCGGACTGTTTGATCAGATCCACCGCGTTCTGAATAACCGTAAGGGTTTTCAGACCCAAAAAGTCAAACTTGACCAGCCCGGCCTGCTCAACCCATTTCATGTTGAACTGGGTCGCGGGCATATCGGATCGCGGATCCTGATAGAGCGGCACCAGCGCATCCAATGGCCGGTCGCCAATCACCACCCCCGCCGCGTGGGTCGAGGCATTGCGCAACAGGCCTTCGACCTGCTGACCATAGGTCAAAAGGCGTGTCAAACCCGGCTCGTTCTTGGCTTCTTCCCGCAGGCGCGGCTCGTCCTCCAGCGCCTTTTCAATCGAGACGGGTTTGACACCTTCCACGGGGATCATCTTTGACAGGCGGTCAACCTGACCATAGGGCATCTGCAACACGCGCCCAATGTCGCGCACCGCCGCCTTGGACAACAAGGCACCAAAGGGGATGATCTGGCCCACCTTGTCGCGACCATATTTCTGCTGCACGTATTTGATCACCTCTTCGCGGCGATCCATGCAAAAGTCGATATCAAAGTCGGGCATCGACACCCGTTCCGGGTTTAGAAACCGCTCAAACAGCAGGGAATAACGCAGCGGGTCCAGATCGGTCACCGTCAGCGCATAGGCCACCAATGAGCCCGCACCCGAGCCCCGCCCCGGCCCCACCGGAATGCCGTTTTCCTTGCTCCAGTGGATAAAGTCGGCAACGATCAGAAAGTAGCCGGGAAACCCCATGCCCTCGATGATGTCGAGTTCAAAATCAAGCCTCTCCTGGTATTTTTCGGGCGTCACCGCATGCGGGATGACCGCCAGACGATTTTGCAGCCCCTCATTGGCCTGACGCCGCAGTTCAAGCACTTCGTCATCGGCAAACTTTGGCAGGATGGGGTCACGCAAATAGGCCATAAAGCCACAGCGCTTGGCGATTTCGACTGTATTTTCAATGGCCTCTGGCAGATCCGCAAAGAGCGTCACCATCTCCTGCTGGCTTTTGAAATAATGCTGCGCGGTCAGGCGGCGGCGCGGCTCTGACTGGTCGACATAGGCGCCTTCCGAGATACAGATCAGCGCATCATGCGCCTCATACATCTCGGTTTTCGGAAAATAAACGTCATTGGTGGCCACCAAGGGCAGATCCATCGCATAGGCCATCTCCACATGGCCACGCTCTGTCAGTTTTTCCGCCTCGGGCTGGCCATCCTCGCCGGGAAGGCGCTGCAGCTCGACATAGAGCCGATCAGGAAACATCGCCTTGAGGCGCTGCAACAGCGCCTCGGCTGCCGGACGCTGACCCTGCTGAAGCAGCTGCCCCACAGGGCCCTCGGGCCCACCCGTGAGGCAGATCACCCCCTCGTTCAGCCCCTCCAGCTCGTCCAGCGTCACCTGCGGCAGCTGGTGCCCCTTGTCCACATAGAGGCAGGAGGAGATCTTCATCAGATGCTCGTAGCCGCGCTCGGACTGCGCCAGCAACACCACCGGCGCGGGCAGCCTGGGCCGCTCGCCCGGTTCTGCCTGCTGAAAGGTGAGATCAACCTGACAGCCCAGGATCGGCTGAATGCCGGCCTTTGACAGGGTCACCGAGAATTCCAGCGCCGAGAACATGGCATTGGTATCGGTGACCGCAATTGCGGGCATGTCGTTGGCTTTGCACAAATCCGGCAGCTTTTTCAGGCGCAAGGCACCTTCCAGCAGCGAGTATTCGGTATGGGTGCGCAGGTGAATGAATCGCGGAGAATTGGTCATGCTGGCAAGCTATCGCATCCCTGCAGCAAGGATAAGAGCCGATCTTACGCGGCACCACCACAAAGCCGCAGCCGGGCTGCATTTTTGTGGAATTTTCGTGGCGCTGCGAAACTCAGCAGTTTTGCATCTTCGCGAGGCATTTTTCATCACAAAAACCTAATAAGGCCCGCATCATTATCAAACATGTTTTGAAAGTCTTACTTTGCCCAGCCGGTTTCAGGCGCCTCATACGACAGGAAATGCTTTAATACTAACGGCATGCCCCGGCATACGGAAATATTGTTGCGCTGCGGCAATCTTACATGGCAGAGTCGCTTTTTCTTGCCAGAACAAGCTGCTGCTCCCTAGGCTAAGGGCAGCAAGCAGCAAAAGGCCCGCCAGTCTTTCTACGTCGCATCGAAAACTGGCATCATGGGTGGATCACGTAAGGCGACGGGTTTCACACGATGACAATCACCTTTCGTCTGAACGGTGAAGAGGTTGTGCTCAAGGATCACGATCCTTCGGCCACTCTGCTTGATTTCCTGCGCGAAGAGCGCGGGCTGACAGGAACCAAAGAGGGCTGCAACGAGGGCGATTGTGGCGCCTGCACCGTAATGGTGAGCGACACGGCCGGTGCGAAATCGCTGAATTCCTGCATTTTGTTTCTGCCACAGCTGAATGGAAAATCCGTGCGCACCATTGAGGGTGCTGCTGATACCGATGGCACCCTGCACCCCGTGCAAGAGGCGATGATCACCCATCACGGCAGCCAATGCGGCTTTTGCACGCCGGGTTTTGTGATGTCGATGGTCACCGCACATAAGAACGGCGCCACCGATCACGACGTGCAGCTGGCCGGTAACCTGTGTCGCTGCACCGGCTATGCGCCCATCATTCGCGCCGCCGAGGCCGCCGAAGGCCAGCCCGTCCCACAGTGGATCACCAAAGACGAGCTCTCCATTGCGACAAAAGACAGCAATATGCCGCGCTCCTCGGACGAGCTGGCCGCGCTCTATCAGGCAAAGCCGCAGGCACGTCTGGTGGCGGGCGCCACCGATTTGGGCCTTTGGGTCACCAAGGGGCTGCGCGATCTTGGCGAGATGATTTTTCTGGAGGCCTGCGAGGATCTGAAACAGATCACGATCAGCGACACGCATCTGCGGTTTGGTGCCATGGTGGATATGAACCGCATGCGTGCGGCCATCGCCCCCTATCACCCCTCTTATGCCGAAATGATCCGCCGTTTTGCCAGTCAGCAGGTGCGGGCCGCGGCAACTGTGGGCGGCAATATCGCCAATGGCTCTCCCATCGGGGACAACCCACCGGCGCTGATCGCCCTTGGCGCAAGGCTGCACCTGCGCCAGGGCGACAGCCGCCGTGAGATCGCACTGGAGAACTACTTCATTGAATACGGCAAACAGGACCGCGCTGCGGGCGAGTTTGTCGAGGCCGTGTGCATTCCCCGTCAGGCTGATCGCTTGCGCGTGTACAAGCTGTCAAAACGCTTTGATCAGGACATCTCAGCCGTGCTTGGCGCCTTCAATGTCACTGTGACGGATGGCACAGTCACAGCGGCGCGCATCGCCTTTGGTGGCCTTGCTGGCACGCCGAAACGCGCATCGCACCTGGAGGCCGCTCTTCTGGGCCAGGCCTGGAGCACGGCAAGCGTCACAGCTGCCTGCGCCGCGCTGGGGAGCGACTTTACGCCGCTCAGCGATATGCGCGCCTCGGCAGAGTACCGGCTTGAGGCTGGCCGCAATATGCTGCTGCGGTATTTTGACGATCGCAACGGTGGCAGCCCATCGGTTCTGGAGGTGATGGCATGAGCGTTGCAAAACCCCTGCCCCATGATGCTGCCAAACTGCATGTGACCGGCAAGGCCCGCTATGTCGACGACGTCCCTTTGCCGCGCGACACCCTGCATCTGGCCTTTGGCCTGTCGACGATTGCGAAGGGGCGCATCACAAAAATGGATCTGTCGCAGGTTCACGACAGCCCCGGTGTGGTTGCGGGGCTGTGCGCGGAAGATCTGCCCTTTACCAACGATGTCTCGCCCTCGATCCATGATGAGCCACTGCTGTCTGACGGCACAGTCCACTGTCGGGGCCAGCCGCTGTTTCTGGTGGTGGCGCGCTCGCATCGCGCCGCACGGGTTGCGACCCGCAAAGGGTCAGATCGGCTAGGCCGAAGAGCCCGCGCTGCTGACTCTGGATGCGGCGCTGGCCGCCGATAGCCGCTTTGAAGAAGGTCCCAGGATCTATCAAAAAGGCGACGCCGCCGCAGCCATTGCCGCCGCACCGCACCAGATTGAGGGCACATTCGAGCTGGGCGGCCAGGAGCATTTTTATCTGGAAGGTCAGGCCGCCCTTGCTCTGCCGCAGGAAGATGGCGCCATGCTGGTGAATTCCTCGACCCAGCACCCGACCGAGATCCAGCACAAGGTGGCAGAAGCCATTGGCCTGCCAATGCATTCGGTGCGGGTCGAAATCAGGCGTATGGGCGGAGGTTTTGGCGGTAAAGAAAGCCAGGGCAACGCCCTCGCGGTGGCCTGCGCTGTGGCCGCTCGTCAAACCGGCAGGCCCTGCAAGATGCGCTATGACCGCGATGATGACATGGTGATCACCGGCAAGCGCCATGCCTTTCGGATCAGCTATCGGGCGGGCTATGATGCCACAGGCCGACTGCACGGCGTTGAATTCACCCATCTGGTCAATTGCGGCTGGGCGCAGGATCTGTCGCGGCCGGTGGCAGATCGCGCCATGCTGCACAGCGACAATGCCTATGCGATCCCCTCCATCCGCATCGAGAGCCACCGGCTGAAGACCAATCTGCAAAGCGCCACCGCCTATCGCGGCTTTGGCGGCCCGCAGGGTATGGTCGGGATCGAGAGGCTGATGGATCATATAGCCTATGATCTTGACATCGATCCTGTCGAGTTGCGTCGGCGCAACTACTATACATCACCTGTGAAACCCCAGGATGGGGGCTCTGCCCCCCGGCCTGCGGCCGCCCCCCGAGGTATTTCCGACAAGGTGAAAACAGCCGACAACACCACGCCCTATGGCATGGAGGTCACGGATTTTGAGCTACACGCTCTGACAGATCAACTGCTGGAGAGCGCCGACTACGCTGCCCGCAAGGCCGAGATCGCGGCCTGGAACGCGACGCAGACAAATCTCAAGCGCGGGCTGGCCTTCTCGCCGGTGAAATTTGGCATCTCCTTCACCCTTACCCACCTCAACCAGGCAGGCGCCCTGGTGCATGTCTATCAGGATGGCTCTGTGCATCTGAACCATGGCGGCACCGAGATGGGACAGGGATTGTTCCAAAAGGTGGCTCAGGTTGCCGCCAGCCGATTTGACATCGCGATGGATAAGGGAAAGATCACCGCCACCGATACCGCCAAGGTCCCCAATACATCCGCTACGGCGGCCTCTTCCGGGTCTGACCTGAATGGTATGGCGGTGAAAGCCGCCTGTGACACCATCCGCGACCGCATGGCGGCCCATCTCGCCGAGTGCTACCAGACCACAGCAGAGGCTGTGGTATTTGCCGGTGATCGGGTGCATGTGGCGGGCGAAGAGATCACTTTCGAGGCGGCAGCAAAACAGTGCTATGAGGGGCGCATCAGCCTCTCGGCCACCGGGTTTTACAAAACCCCCAGCCTGAAATGGGACCGGATCAAAGGTCAGGGCAGACCATTTTTCTATTTTGCCTATGGCGCCTCGATCACCGAAGTTGTGGTGGACAGGCTCACCGGCGAAAACCGCATTCTGCGTACCGATATCTTGCATGATGCCGGGGCCTCGCTGAACCCGGATCTGGACATTGGCCAGGTTGAGGGCGGCTATGTGCAGGGCGCAGGCTGGCTGACCACCGAAGAGCTGATCTGGGACAACAAGGGAAGCCTGCGCACCCATGCGCCGTCCACCTACAAGATCCCGGCCTGCTCTGACCGGCCGGATGTGTTCAATGTGGCGCTCTTTGCCGGTGAGAACCGCGAAGACACCATTTACCGCTCGAAAGCGGTGGGTGAGCCGCCTTTCATGCTGGGCATTTCCGCCTGGCTGGCGCTCAGCGATGCGGTGGCACAGTTTGGCGACAGCTATCCTGTGCTGGATGCCCCGGCCACTGCCGAAGAAATCTGGCGCAAGGCCCGGAGGCTGAGCGATGAGTTTGATGATGGGGTTTGATATCGATGATCTGCGGGCCTGCATTGCCCGGCATGGTCGCGTGAGCCGCGTGGTGATTGCTGCCATTCGGGGCTCTTCGCCGCGCGAAGTGGGCGCTGCCATGCTGGTCTGGGACAAGGGCCAAAGCGGCACCATTGGCGGCGGCGCGCTTGAATTTGAGGCCGCAGCGGCGGCGCGGGCGCAACACACGTCACCGCAGCTTAGCACCCATTCGCTGGGGCCGGATCTGGGCCAGTGCTGCGGCGGATCAGTGACACTGCTGCGCGAGACCTATGAGGCGGCGGATCTGGCGCAGCTCGACGCTGATATAATCGCACGCCCCGTCACACAGGAGGCGGCACAGCAGGCGGGCCAGGAAGCGGCGCAGACTGTGCCGCTGGCGCTGCGCCGCATGCAGGCACAGCTGCGCAATCAGGGTCAGCGCCCTGCCCCGCAGCTCATCGAGGGCTGGATGCTGGAGCCGGTACACAAGCCACAGACAGACCTGTGGATCTGGGGCGCAGGCCATGTGGGCCGCGCGCTGATTGATGTACTGTCACCGCTGCCGGATCTGGCCATCACCTGGGTCGATACCGCGCCCGAGCGATTCCCGGCGCATATTGCAGCAGGCGTCACACGACTTCCGGGCGCTGAGCCCGCGCTTTTGCTGCGTCACGCGCCGGTAAATTCACAACATCTGGTACTCACCTATTCCCATGAGCTGGATCTGGCGTTATGCCACGCACTGCTATTGCATGGGTTTTCCTTTGCAGGGCTTATCGGCTCGGCCACCAAATGGGCGCGGTTTCGCAGTCGTCTGACAGCTCTGGGCCATGGCCCGGCCGAGATCGCCCGCATCACCTGCCCCATCGGCACCCCCGAGCTGGGCAAACACCCGCAGATGATTGCGGTCGGCGTGGCGGCTCAGCTACTGGGGCGCGCCGCAACAAAAGAGACAGAGATGAAAGAGGAGCGGCGCGCGTGACTGAGGTACTTTTGAGCCTGAAAGGGCTGACCAAGGCCTATCCCGGCGTGGTGGCCAATGACTCTGTCTCCTTTGACATCGGCACCGGCGAGGTGCATGCGCTTTTGGGCGAGAACGGCGCAGGCAAATCCACCCTGGTGAAAATGATCTACGGGCTGGTGAAACCCGACAGCGGTGAGATGACCCTGCGTGGTGCACCCTATGCTCCGGGCGAGCCGCGTCAGGCCCGCGCCGATGGCATTGCCATGGTGTTCCAGCATTTTTCTCTGTTTGACGCGCTGAATGTGGCGGAAAACATCGCCCTGGGGATGGAAAACCCGCCCAAGCTGCGCGACCTGGCCTCGCGTATTCGCGACGTCTCGGAAACCTACGGGCTGCCGCTGGACCCGTTTCGCACTGTTGGGGATCTCTCGGCAGGCGAACGTCAGCGGGTCGAAATCATCCGCTGCCTGTTGCAGGACCCCAAGCTGCTGATCATGGACGAGCCTACCTCGGTGCTGACACCGCAGGAGGTGGAAATCCTGTTTCTGACCCTGCAAAAGCTGCGCGCCGAGGGCACCTCGATCCTCTATATTTCGCACAAGCTGGAAGAGATCCGCGCCCTCTGTGACCACGCCACTATCCTGCGGCTGGGCAAGAACGTCGGCGAGTGCATCCCAGCCGAGACCTCGGCCAGTGAAATGGCGGAACTGATGGTCGGATCTGCGCTGACCCCGCCGGAACGCGGCGACCGCACATTTGGCGAGGTCGCGCTGGATATCTCGGGCCTCTCTGTGCCCTCGCCCTCGGCCTTTGGCACCGCGCTGCGCAACGTGCATCTGACCGTGCGCCGGGGCGAGATCCTTGGCATTGGCGGTGTGGCCGGGAATGGCCAGGATGAGCTATTGTCGGTGCTGTCAGGTGAGACCCTGACCGAGGCTGACGCGGTCAAACTGGGCAAGGATCCCATTGGCACGCTTGGGCCTGTGGCCCGGCGCGCTCTTGGCGTGCTGGCCGCCCCCGAAGAACGCCTGGGCCATGCGGCCGCGCCCGATATGAGCCTGACGGAAAATGCCATGCTCACCGGGGCGACTCGCGAGGGGCTGGTCAAAAACGGCTTTCTCAAATGGGCTGCGGCGAAGGAGTTTGCCGAACGGGTGATCAACGAATTTGACGTTCGCACGCCGGGTCCGGAAAATGCGGCCCGTTCGCTGTCTGGCGGCAATCTGCAGAAATTCGTCATTGGCCGCGAGGTCTTGCAACGCCCCGACGTGCTGGTGGTGAACCAGCCGACCTGGGGGGTGGACGCCTCGGCGGCGGCTGCCATTCGCCAATCCCTGCTGGATCTGGCAGCAGGCGGTTGCGCGGTAATTTGTATCAGCCAGGATCTCGACGAGCTGATGGAAATCTCCGACAGCTTTGCCGCCCTCAATGAAGGCAGGCTTTCGGCGCCACGCCCTGCAGCGGGCCTCACGGTCGAGGAAATCGGTCTGATGATGGGCGGTGCCCATGGCATGGAGGTGGCGCATGTCTGATCTTTGGCACAACAAAAACACGACGAGAAAACAGGGAGAGGCCGCATGATCCGGCTCGAAAAACGGCCGCAGCCGTCACAGGCCTGGTCACTGGCCACACCGCTGGTGGCGGTGCTGGCAACCATGATTGCAGGCGGTTTGCTTTTTGCTGCCCTTGGCAAGGACCCGGTCGAGGCCATTCGCCCCATCTTTTGGGAGCCGCTGTTTGGCGAGTTCGCCTTTTATTACCGCCCACAGCTGTTGGTCAAAGGCGCGCCGCTGGTGCTGATCGCCATCGGGCTGTCGCTGGGTTTTAAGGCCGGCATCTGGAACATCGGTGCCGAAGGCCAATACATCATGGGCGCGCTGTTTGGCGCCGGGGTTGGCCTTGCCTTTTACCCGCTGGAGGCCTGGTATATCTTTCCGCTGATGGTGATCGCGGGTGGCTTTGGCGGCTGGCTCTGGGCCTCTATTCCGGCCTATCTGAAGACACGCTTTGGCACCAACGAGATCCTGGTATCGCTGATGCTGGTCTATGTGGCCGAGCAGTTTCTTGCCTCTATGTCCTTGGGATTGATGAAAAACCCCGAAGGCTTTGGTTTTCCTGGCTCGCGTAACCTGCAGCAATATGACAGCGCCCATAACGCCGAGCTGATTGCCGGGTCTGGCATGCACTGGGGTGTGGTGGCAGCGCTGATCGCGGTGATCTTTGCCTATGTGCTGCTGAACCGCCACATGGTGGGCTACCATATCCGTCTGACCGGCGAGGCACCGCGCGCGGCGCGTTTTGCCGGCTTCAATCCCACCCGCCTGATCCTGTTCTGCCTTGGCACATCCGGCATGCTCGCCGGTCTTGCCGGCATGTTTGAGGTCTCAGGCCCCTCCGGTCAGGTCTCTATTGATTTCAACGTCGGCTACGGCTTTACCGCCATTATCGTGGCCTTTCTGGGTCGGTTGCATCCCGTGGGGATCTTGCTGGCTGGCGGGCTGATGGCGCTGACATACATTGGCGGCGATATTGCGCAGTCGAACCTGCACCTGCCCTCCTCGGCTATTCAGGTCTTTCAGGGGATGCTGTTGTTCTTCCTGCTGGCCTTTGATCTGCTGACAAATTTCCGCATTTCGCTTGGCAAACCGGAGGTCGCGTGATGGATCTTTCTGCAATTAATCCCGCCCTGCTCATTGCCTCGCTGATGGTTGCAGCCACGCCGCTGCTGTTTGCCGCCATTGGTGAGCTGGTGGTGGAAAAATCCGGGGTGCTGAACCTCGGGGTTGAGGGCATGATGATCGTAGGTGCCGTGGCCGGTTTTGCCACCGCCGTGGAAACCGGATCACCCCTGCTGGGCTTTGTCGCCGCCGCCGGGGCTGGCGCCACGCTTTCAGTACTCTTTGCTATTCTGACGCAATATGCTCAGGCAAATCAGGTGGCCTCGGGGCTGTCGCTGACGCTGTTTGGCCTCGGCATGTCGGCTCTGCTGGGGCAATCCTATGTCGGGGTAAAGCCGCCCCAGATGCAAAAGATCGACCTGCCCGTGCTGAGCGACCTGCCGGTTGTGGGGCCCATCCTGTTTGGCCATGATCCGATGCTTTATCTGGCCATTGCGCTGATTGCCGCCGTCTGGGCCGTGATCAAGTTCTCACGCATCGGGCTGGTACTGCGGGCCGTTGGGGAAAACCACGATGCCGCCCACGCGCTTGGCTACAAGGTGGTGCGCATTCGCATCCTGGCGATTCTGTTTGGTGGTGCCTGCGCCGGGCTTGGCGGCGCCTACATCAGCCTCATTCGGGTGCCGCAATGGACCGAAGGCATGACGGCGGGAATTCGCTGGATTGCGCTTGCATTGGTGGTCTTTGCCAGCTGGAAGCCCTGGCGGGTGCTGCTGGGTGCCTATCTTTTTGGCGGTGTGACCGTTGTTCAGCTTAATCTTCAGGCCGCAGGCGTTGCCATCCCGGTGGAGTATCTGGCAATGTCGCCCTATCTGATCACCATTCTGGTGCTTGTTATCCTGTCGGCCGATAAAAGCAGCGCGCCTGCTGCCTTGGGCCGCAACTTCCACGCTGCGCGCTGAAACATAGCACGTGGCCTACGACTTGTCCGGGGACTGAGTCCTTTGGGCACAATGAAAACGAAACGGGGGATCCCTTTGATGAAACTGACCAATCTTATGACCAGCGCCGCAGTGGCACTGGGCCTTGCCACAGCAGCCCTAGCCGAAGACCCGACAAAGGTCGGCTTTGTCTATGTTGGCCCCGTGGGCGACGGCGGCTGGACCTATGAGCACGACCAGGGCCGCAAAGCGGTTGTGGCCGAATTTGGCGACAAGGTCGAAACCGTCTATGTGGAAAACGTCGCTGAAGGCCCCGATGCCGAGCGCGTGATCACCCAGATGGCGCTGCAGGGTGCGGATCTGATCTTTACCACCTCCTTTGGCTACATGGACCCGACCAACAACGTCGCGGCCAAATTCCCCAAGGTGAAATTTGAGCACGCCACCGGCTACAAACGCAATACAGACAATGTGTCGACCTATTCTGCGCGTTTCTACGAGGGCCGCGCGGTGCAGGGCACCATTGCGGGCCATATGACCGAGAGCAACATCATCGGATACATCGGCTCTTATCCGATCCCCGAAGTTGTCCGCGGCATCAACTCTGCCTATATCCACGCCAAGAAAGTAAACCCCGACGTCGAGTTCAAAATCGTCTGGGCCTTCACTTGGTTTGACCCCGCCAAAGAAGCCGACGCGGCCAAGGTTCTGATCGAACAGGGTGCCGACGTAATTCTGCAGCACACCGATTCCACCGCGCCACAGGCCGCAGCGCAGGCTGCCGGCAACGTGATCACCTTTGGTCAGGCCTCTGACATGGCCGAGTACGGCCCCAAGCCGCGCGTCTCCTCCATCATTGACGACTGGGCCCCCTACTACATCGCCCGCACCAAGGCCGTGATGGACGGCACCTGGACAAGCACTGATACCTGGGACGGCATCGGCGCCGGCATGGTTGGCATCGGTGAGATCTCTGACGCGGTTCCTGCCGAGGTAAAAGCCGAAGCACTGGCAATCAAAGCCTCGCTGGCGGATGGCTCCTACCACGCCTTCACCGGACCAATCAACAAACAGGACGGCTCTGCCTGGCTGGCTGCTGGTGAGACCGCCGATGATGGCACCCTGGCTGGCATGAACTTCTATGTCGAAGGTATCGACGGCGACATCCCGCAGTAAGCGGATAGATCCTGTTACCACCGAAAAGGCCCGCCCCATCAGGCGGGCCTTTTTTATTGCAGCCCCCCCGCAGCCCCCTGCAGGTCCCTGCCCGGTTTTAAAAGTACTGCTTCTTTATGTCTGCTACCGTTTTAGGATGAGCCGAGCTAATTTTAGCCCGCAAAACTGTACCCGGCTACCGTACAATACATCGCACAGGGGGTTTGCCCTCTTGATTTTCTCAGCAGGCGAGACCGAAAAGAAATCGGAAGATAAACCGACCTCGAGCTTGGGTACATAAAGGTCCAGGCGTCAGCACCTTCGCTCTTTTCCCTGAACCAGCAACGTGTCAGGTTGCTGCCATGACACGCATATTGCCCACACCCGACGGAACCCCTGCCAGCCGCTTTGCCTTTGGCACCATGCAGTTCGGAGGCCGCGCTGATGAGGCCCAATCGGCCGAAATGTATGCAGCCTGCCGGGCCGCAGGGATCAACCACTTTGACACCGCCTGGGTCTATACGAGTGGCGACAGCGAAAACATTCTCGGCCGTCTGGTCCAGGACGCGCGCGACAAGCTGCTAATTGCCACCAAGGTCGGCTATACCGGCGGTGCGGGGGCGGAAAATATGCGTGCCCAGCTCGACACCAGCCGGGCGCGGCTTGGTCTGGACCGGGTTGATATCCTCTATCTGCACCGCTTTGATGCGGAGACCGAACTGCGCGAAACGCTTGAGTGTTTTGCCGAATTCAAACAGCAGGGGCTGATCCGCTATGTGGGTCTTTCGAATTTTGCCGCCTGGCAGGTGGTCAAGGCGCAGATGATTGGCGCTGAGTTTGATCTTTCCATTGATATCCTGCAGCCGATGTATTCGCTGGTCAAACGTCAGGCCGAGGTCGAAATCCTGCCTATGTGCGCCGACCAGGATATCGCCATTGCGCCCTATTCCCCCCTTGGGGGCGGATTACTTACCGGAAAATATGCGGCAGATGGCGCAGAAGGTCGGCTCCGCGAGGATGCCCGATACAACAGCCGCTATGGTCAGGCCTGGATGCATGAAGCCGCCAGGAGGTTGAGTGCCCTCGCCGCAGAACATGGCCTGGCGCCTGCGACCCTGGCGGTGGGCTGGGCTGCGGCGCATCTTGCGGCTCCCATGCCGATCATATCCGGACGTACCGCCGAGCAGATCGCGCCCTCCCTTGCGGCGCTGGATGTCCAGATGACACCAGAGCTTTATGATGCTATCGCGGCGCTCAGCCCGCGCCCTGCCCCTGCGACAGACCGGCTCGAAGAACAGGAGATGGGCGCATGAAATGTGATTTTGTTGTCATAGGAGGCGGCATCGCAGGCGCCAGTGCCGCCGCCCGGCTGTTCTGAACTCGGACATGTGGTCCTGCTGGAAATGGAAGAGGCCCTTGGCTACCACGCCTCGGGGCGCTCGGCCGCAATGTTTGAAGAGAACTACGGCCCGCCCGCTGTGGTCGCGCTGAACAAGGCCAGTGCTGCGTATCATCACACGGCAAATGGAGGCTATCTGACGCCACGCGGCCTCATGCTGGTATCGGGCGCCGGACAGGAGCAACAGTTCGCCTCTGATATCAAGGATCTGGACCTCGCGCCGATCACTCTGGCTGAGGCGCTTGATCAGGTTCCCATTCTGAACCCAAAAACCGTCACCCATGCCGGGTTGCATACGGCGGCGCAGGATCTTGATACGGATCGTATGATCCAGGATTTTGCCAAGGTGCTGCGCGCCGCCGGGGGCACAGTTGTGCTGCGTGCCAAAGTCACCCAGATCAGCCAAACCAAGGACGGCTGGCAGGTTCTCGCCGGTGCTGAGACCTATCAAAGCGCGCAGCTGGTGAACGCCGCCGGTGCCTGGGTGGATGAGATTGCTGCTATGGCCGGGATCATGCCCATTGGCATCGCACCGCGCCGCCGCTCAATGGCGCGACTGCCGGCTCCGGGCGGGCATGACGTCACCAAATGGCCAATGCTGATGGGCGTGGGTGAAAGCTGGTATGCCAAACCTGACGCAGGCAAGCTGCTGGTGTCGCCGGCAGATGCCGATCTGGTGACGCCGCATGATGCCTATGCCGATGACATGGTGCTGGCCGAAGGGCTGGCCCGCTATGAGGAAATGGTCACCACACCGGTAACACGGGTTGAGACCAACTGGGCCGGGCTGCGCAGCTTCTCGCCCGATGGTGCACTCGTGCTGGGGCCGGATCCGGACAACAGCGATTTCATCTGGTGCGCCGCGCAGGGCGGCTATGGCTTTCAGACGGCGCCTGCAGCGTCGCGTCTGTTGGCCGATCTGGTTGGCGGACGCCCGTCAGAACTGGATGCCGCAAGCCGCGCCGCCCTCTCGCCTCGGAGGTTGCGCTGATGCCCGTACGCTCCGTTCCCGGCTGCGCCTCGATTGCCAATTCAGTGGCCAGTTCTGCGGCCAGTTCGGCGACCAATGCTGAAGGCGGCAAACTTTTTGCGCCCTCGGCCGAACGCAATCTCGCGGTGCTGTGCGATCTGTTGCAACAGGTTGCGCCCGCTGCGGGCAAGCGCGCTCTGGAACTGGCCAGTGGCACCGGCCAGCATGTGGTCGGCTATGCCGCCTGTCTGCCGGGGTTTTTCTGGCAGCCGACCGAGGCTGACCCGACCCGGCTCCGTAGTATCGACGCCCATGTGGCAGAGACGGACCTTACGAACATTCATCCGGCCAAACCGCTGGACGCTACGGCCGCAGGATGGGGCGCCGCAACAGAGCCTCAGGATCTGATCGTGCTCTCCAATCTCCTGCATCTGATCAGCACCCCTGAGGTACAGTGCCTGCTCTGTGAGGCCGCAAAAGCCCTCAGCCCCACCGGACGGCTGGTGATTTACGGCCCGTTTTCGCGCGGCGGCGAGCTGACCAGCCCCGGCGATGAACAGTTTCACGCCTCGCTGAGGGCGCATGACCCCGCTATCGGCTACAAGGATGATTTTGACGTGCTGGACTGGGCCGGGGACAGCGGGCTAAGCCCGGTCGAGGTCATCGAGATGCCAGCCAATAATCTGGCGCTGGTCTTTGCAAAAAGCCCCCCCTAGGCCCGGCGCATCGCATGACATGGATCAATGCTTTTGGGGCCCGAGCTGCCTACATATTCAAAAAAATTGAACGCTGTTTAAAGGACACCCAATGGACTGGCTCACCAAAATGGACGACACCCGCAAGGGCTTGCGCAACCTCAACAAGGCGATCCCTGATACGGCGCAGGCCTTTGGGGCGCTTGGAAAATCCGTAAAGCAAGGCGGCGTTCTGGAGTTCAAGCACAAAGAGTTTATTGCCCTGGGGATTGCCGTCGCTCTGCGCTGTGAAGACTGCATTGGTCTGCATGTGCAAACCCTGATCAAAGCCGGTGCAACCCGCGAGGAAATCTCTGACGTGCTGGCGATGTCGGTCCAGATGGGCGGCGGCCCGGCCATGATGTATGCTGCCAAGGCCCTGACCTGCTTTGACGAAATGACTGGCGCCTAGCTAATTAGACTGGCGCCTAGCCGCCTATTCTCGCGCCTGCAGATGACAAAAGCCCCGGTGCTGCAACCGGGGCCTTTTTTATGCGCAATGTTTTATGCCTCAGCCGTTTTGGCGAATGGTGGCATTCGTGGGATCATAGGGGCTGTCACAGCTGACAACTGCATCCCATAATCTGTCGAGCAGCTTCACCTTCAGCCTGGTGCCCTCAACCGCCAATTCCGGCGGCACATAGCCCATGCCGATGCTTTTACCAAAGGCCACCGAATAGCCGCCCGAGGTCAGGCGCCCCACACGGGTGGCGCCATCTTCCGTATAGAGCACCTCACGGCCCCAGGGGTCAGCATCCTCAGGGCCATCAATCAGCAGGGTGCAACACTTGAAACGCACGCCGGTCTCGAGCATGGCCTCTTTGCCGTGGAACTCTTTTGACAGATCAATAAAGCGCGGCAGGTCTGCCTCGGCGGGGGTGGCGTCGCGGCCCAGCTCGGTGCCAAAGGCGCGATAGCTTTTCTCCATCCGCCGCCAGGTTTGCGCCCGGGCGCCAACCAGTTTCATGCCGTGTTTTTCACCAGCCTTTTCCAGCAGATCAAACAGGTAGTTCTGCATCTCGATGGGGTGGTGCAGCTCCCAGCCCAGCTCACCGGTGTAGGCCACTCGGATCGCATTGACCGGGCACATGCCCAGCTCGATCTGGCGCGCCGAAAGCCAGGGGAAGCGTTTGTTCGACAGGGCCGTTTCCGGGTCGGCGTCACCGATGACCTCTTTCAGAACATCGCGCGATTTGGGACCGGCGATGGCAAAGACGCCCCATTGCGTGGTGACATCCTGGATCTCGATATAGCCGAACTCTGCCATCTTGTCTTCGGCAGCCTTGCGCAGGAAATCGGCGTCATATTCACTCCAGCCGCCTGCCGAGACCAGATAATAGTTGTTCTCACCGTTGCGCACGATGGTGTATTCGGTGCGGGTGGTGCCCGCAGCCGTCAGCGCATAGGTCAGGTTGATACGGCCCACTTTGGGCAGTTTGTTGCAGGTGAACCAATCCAGAAACTGCGTGGCACCGGGGCCCTTGACCACATGTTTGGTAAAGGCCGTGGCATCTACCAGGCCAACCCCCTCACGGATCGCTTTGGCCTCGTCCACGGCGTATTGCCACCAGCCGCCACGACGGAAGGAGCGCGCGTCATGGTCAAAATGCGCAGGCGCATTCTTGGGGCCATAGTAGTTGGGGCGTTCCCAGCCGTTGACCCAGCCAAATTGCGCGCCGCGCTCTTTTTGCCGGTCAAAGGCAGGTGAGCACCGCAGCGGCCGCGCGGCTGGGCGTTCCTCATCGGGGTGGTGCAGGATGTAGACGTGCTCGTAGCATTCTTCGTTTTTGCGGGCGGCAAATTCAGTCGTCATCCAGCTCTGCGCATACCGCTTGGGGTCCAGGCTCGCCATGTCGATCTCGGCTTCGCCCTCGACCATCATCTGCGCCAGATAGTAGCCGGTGCCACCAGCCGCCGTGATGCCAAACGAAAAGCCCTCGGCCAGCCACATATTGCGCAACCCCGGCGCCGGGCCGACCAGAGGGTTGCCATCGGGAGTGTAGCAGATCGGGCCGTTGAAATCGTCCTTGAGACCGGATTCCGCGCAAGACGGCACCCGCTCTGTCATGGCCATATATTGCTCGGCGATCCGGTCCAGATCCAGCGGGAACAGATCGGCGCGGAAACTGTCGGGCACCCCGTGTTCAAAGCGCGCCGGCGCCCCGTGTTCATAGATACCGAGGATCCAGCCGCCGCGTTCTTCGCGGGCGTAGGATTCAGAGTCGGCATCGCGGACCACAGGATGCTCTGGGTTGCCCGCTTCGCGCCATTTAACCAGTTCCGGGTCTTTGTCCATGACGATAAAGGTATGCTCAACCGGCACTGCAGGCATCTTAATGCCCAGCATTTTAGCAGTGCGCTGCGCGTGGTTGCCCGATGCCGTCACCACATGCTCGGCGGTGATCACCACCTGCTCGTCCGAGGCCACCAGATTGCCGCCCTGCTCGACCATCTTGGTGCAGGTGACTTCCCAATGGCTGCCGGTCCAGTGAAAGGCATCGGCCTGCATCCTGCGCACAATCTCCACCCCGCCGCTGGCGGGCGCCCTTGGCCATGGCCTGGGTCACATCAGCCGGGTTAATGTAGCCGTCCTCGGTGTGATAGATCGCTCCTTTCAGGTCGTCCGTGCGGATCAGCGGCCAGCGCGATTTAATCTCATCCGGGGTGAGCCACTCGTAGCTGACATCACAGGTTTCCGCTGTCGAGGCATAGAGTTTGAACTCGTCCATGCGCGCATCGGTTTGCGCCATGCGCAGGTTGCCAACCACGGCAAAACCGGCGTTAAGCCCCGTCTCGGCCTCAAGGGATTTGTAGAAATCAACCGAGTATTTGTGGATATGGGTGGTCGCATAGGACATGTTGAACAACGGCAAAAGGCCCGCCGCGTGCCAGGTCGAACCAGAGGTCAGCTCATCGCGTTCAACCAGCATGACATCGTCCCAGCCCGCTTTGGCCAGATGATAGGCGATTGAGGTGCCAACGGCGCCGCCGCCGACGACCAATGCTTTGACGTGAGTTTTCATGAGGCCGTTCTCCGGAACAAGTGACTCGGGGTTTGCTGCCTTGGTTATGCCCAAAGCGCAGGAATGCAGGCTAAATCCATCCGACCCAAAAAATGACAAAACCGACCTTTCAGCGAGAGAAAGCTCGTTAGGCAGGTGCAAACAGCCACCACTCGGGCTGAATCCGCGCAAAGCCCAGGCAAAACCCAGGCAAAACCCAGGACCTGCAACACAAAAGGCGGCTCTGGGCCCCCACTGTGGAGTAGGCGCGTCATTGAATGATTTTATCTGATAAAGCTGCGGTCAGCGCGCGCCTATTGGCAGTACAACGCAGTGCCCCGGCGAATGCAGACCGCAGCGGGCGCATCCGGTGATGCAGCCTGCGCCGCTTCGCTCATGTCTTGCGCACTGGTTAGCGGACTGGTCAACGGACCTACGAACGGACGGGCAATGGCGCGCGCGCCCGGATCTGTGAGGGCATCAAGAGCCGCTAATCTAGCGCTGTCTGGCGCCTCATAGCGCTTTTGTACGATGGCGGCATAGGCTTTCATGCTCAACTCACCCGGGGCCAGCCCGGCTTTGTGGCTTTGCATATTGTAGTCAAAGGCCACGACGGCCTGCGTTGAAAAAACAATGATCCCCAATGCTTTGCGCATACCCATCTGACTGCTCCCCCAGTTGCATCCCCAGCTGCCCCCGAGGCTACAGCGGGAACTGGTGCAAAATTGTGGCGGCGCGGCCAGGCTCAGCTTGAGGCCTCACCTTGACCGCGCGCCCTGAGAGAGGACAGGATCTGGTCAGTCAGGATCTAGTCGGTCCGAATCTAGTCGGTCAGGATCTTGCCGGGGTTGAGAATGTTGTCAGGATCGAGTGCGACCTTGATCGCCGCCATATAGCGGGTCGCGGCGCCAAGTTCCTTTTGCAGATAGGGCCGTTTGCCCTGGCCGATGCCGTGTTCACCAGTACAGGTGCCATCCATCGAAATCGCCAGATCATTCAGCCAGCCGATATACTCATCGGCCTTTTGCAGCTCCTCGGCGCTCTCCATGTCAATCAGCAGCAGCGCGTGGAAATTTCCGTCGCCCACATGGCCCACAATCGGCGCGATCAGCCCCATATCTTCGGCCTTTTGCCGCGCGGCCCCAACGCATTCCGCCAGCCGCGAGATCGGCACGCAGACGTCGGTGGAAATCCCCTTGGCACCGGGCCGGATCTGCAGGCTGGCCCAATACATGTCGTGACGCGCCTGCCACAGCTTATTGCGCTCCTCCAGCGAGGAGGTGGCCTCAAAGTCAAAGCCGCCGAATTCTTCGGCAATGGCACCAAAGGTCTCGCTCTGCTCCAGAACAGAGGCATCAGAGCCGTGGAACTCCAGCAGCAACAGCGGCGTTTCCGGCAATGAGAGCTTGGAATAGGAGTTGGCCGCAGCAACGCTCATCTCGTCGAGCAGCTCCATACGGGCCACAGGGATTCCGTATTGAATGGTCATCATCACCGCGCGACAGGCATCATCCACGGTGCGAAAAGAACAGCGCGCCGAGCGGATCGCCTCGGGGATGCCCTGCAGCCGCAGGGTGATTTCGGTGATCAGCCCCAGCGTCCCCTCAGAGCCGACCATCAGCCGGGTGAGATCATAGCCTGCCGAGGATTTCTTGGCGCGCTGGGCTGTGCGGATCACCTCGCCATCGGCCATCACCACCTCAAGCGCCATCACGTTGTCTTTCATGGTGCCGTAGCGCACGGCATTGGTGCCAGAGGCCCGGGTGGCGGCCATGCCACCAAGCGAGGCATTGGCTCCGGGGTCAATCGGGAAGAACATCCCCTGATCACCCAAAAAGGTATTGAGCTGCTCGCGGGTCACGCCGGGCTGCACCACAACATCAAGATCCTCGGCATGGACCGCCAGGATCTGGTCCATCCGCATCATGTCGACACAGATGCCGCCCGCAGGCGCGTTAACATGGCCCTCCAATGAGGTGCCGGTGCCAAAGGGAATAACCGGCACGCCAAACTGCGCGCAGGTTTTGACGATGCTTGCGACCTGAGCCGTTGAGGTGGGAAAGACCACCGCATCGGGGGCCTGATTGGTGATCCAGGTGGTGGTGTGACCATGCTGCTCACGGATCGCCTGACCCGTCTGCAATTGTTCGCCAAACTGCTGCTTCAAAACGCCAATGGCGGCCTCTATTCCAGCCTCATTGCGTGGCAATGCTGTCGCTTGCACCATGATCAGATCCTTTTTCTTCCCTTTACCAGCGCTGAATGCTGTCCCTCATCCGACGTGTTGTCATGACAACACGTGCAGACTTATTGAGTAAAAAAGGGGCGCAGACAAGCAATGTCTCCGCCCCCGGCTTGTTTGGGTGCCCCCCGCTGGCCCAAACCGGTTATTCTCCCAGAGCGATCCCCTCGCGGCGCGGATCTGCGCCGCCTTTCAGGGTCTCACCGATCTCAATCGCATGCAGGCCAGAGTTCAGATCGCGGATTTTGACCTTATAGCCCATATCCACAAGCGCGCCCTCAAGGCCCGCAGCGGCTGTTTCAGCCTCAAGATCATAGGTGCCAAAGCGGTTGACAGCATGCGGCAGGGCCAGTGCCTGTTGGATATTCAGGCCCCAATCGGCCCAGGCCACAATGGCCGTTGCCACATAGCCAATGATCCGGCTGCCGCCGGGCGAGCCGATTGCCAGAACCGGTGCGCCATCGCGCAAAACAATCGTTGGCGCCATAGAGGAGCGCGGCCGCTTGCCCGGCTCCAGCCGGTTGGCAATTGGCACCCCGTCGCGATGACTGCGGAAGGAAAAATCCGTGAGCTCATTGTTCAGCAGAAAACCATTGCTCATCAAGCGTGAGCCAAAGCCGTTTTCAATCGTCGTGGTCATCGACAGCACGTTACCGTATTGGTCGACAATCGACAGATGCGAGGTCGAGGGGAACTCGATCGAGGTGTCATCCGCCCACAGCGGTGGCGGCCCCGCATGATCGAACTCTGGCTTGCCAGCCGCGACCTCTGTCAAAGCCACCTTTCCGGCGAGCAGCGCGCCACGCACGGCCAGATACTCTGCATCCACCAGGCCCTCAGCAGGCACCGGCACAAAATCACTATCCGCCATGTAGCGGCCCCGGTCGGCAAAGGCGAGGCGCGAGGCATCGCCAATCAAACGCCAGGAGTCCGGGTTTTCAGCCCCTAAAGCTGCGAGGTCATATCCCCCCAGCATTCCCAGAATTTGCCCAACCGTCAGGGCGCCAGACGAGGGTGGCCCCATGCCGCAGACCTCAAAGGCGCGGTAGCTGGCACAGCTCGCAGGCCGTTCCTTGACCTGATACAGCGCCAGATCCATCTCGGCCAACACGCCGGGATTGCCCGCAGCCGTGGCAACCGTGCGCACGATATCGGCGGCAATCGGGCCGGTATAAAAGCCCTCGGCGCCCTCGGCGGCCAAAATGCGCAGCACATCTGCATAGGCGGGATTGGTCAGGGTGCGCCCGCGGCCAAAGGCGTGCCATCTGGCAGAAAATACGCAGAGGTTGCGGGGAACCGCGCCAGACGCTCAGCATCGCGTGGACCGAGCTGGCCATGCGGGGCAAAACCGCAAGCCCTCAGCCGCCAGCGAAATTCCCGCCTCAAACAACGAGGCCCAGTTGTGACTGCCCCAGCGGCGGCGTGCCGCCTCCAACAAGGCAGGGTGCCGGGGGTGCCGACAGAGCGGCCGCCGACCACAGCGTCAAAGAATTTCAACGGCTCGCCGTTTTCATCTTGAAACAGTCGTGGCGTTGCCGCCAAAGGCGCGGTTTCGCGCGCGTCCAGCGTGGTCACAGCACCGGATTTGGCGTCATACCAAACTAGGAACGCGCCGCCGCCCAGCCCCGAGGACTGTGGCTCAACCAGGCCCAAAACGCTCTGCACCGCCACCATGGCATCCGCAGCCGTGCCGCCCTGACGCAGGATGCCAGCCCCGGCCTCAACCGCATGCGGGTTTGCCGCGGCAATCATCCAGCTCTGCGCCTCAACGGGCTGCCCCGACTCTTTGGCAGCAAGGGCTGCGGCAACCGCCTCGGAGGTGACAGTGAGAGCGCCCTTACTCGCCCCTTCGGGTGCGACGGCATCCGCAGCCTCCAGCGCGGTGACCGCCGAAGCAGACAAAGCCAGACAGGTCAGCAAAACAGTTCTCATGTAGATCTCCAACACAGCAAAGGGTTGCGGGGCTGGGTCCTTACAACATGGCCGGAACAACCTGATCCGGGGGCCGGTGCCCGTCCTCGAAGGTCTTGATATTCAACAGGACTTTCTCACCCATCTCGATACGACCTTCAAGGGTTGCGGAACCCATATGAGGAAGCAGTACCACATTCGGCAACTCGCGCAACCTTGGATTGATATTCGTTCCCTTCTCGTAGACATCCAGCCCTGCGCCTGCGATCTCATTATTGCGCAGCATCCGGGTCAGGGCATGTTCGTCGATCACCTCACCGCGAGAGGTATTCACCACCACAGCCGAGGGTTTCAGCAGCTTAAGACGGCGGGCATTCAGCAAATGAAAGGTCGACGGCGTCGAGGGACAGTTGACCGAGATCACATCCATCCGCGCCACCATCTGATCAAGGCTCTCCCAATAGGTGGCCTCCAATTGCGCCTCGACCTCGGGGCGCAGGCGACGACGGTTGTTATAATGGATCTGCATGCCAAAGGCACGGGCCCGGCGCGCGACGGCCTGGCCGATCTGTCCCATACCAAGGATGCCCAGACGCCGCCCAGCCAGACGTCCGCCCAGCATCGCGGTTGGTGCCCAGCCCTGCCACTCGCCTTTTTGCATCAATGCCAGACCTTCGGGGATGCGCCGCACCACCGCATGATCAGCGCCATCGCCATATCGGCGGTATCATCGGTCAGAACACCCGGCGTGTTGGACACCAGAATGCCGCGCTGGCGGGCCGTCGCAACATCAATATGATCGACCCCGGCGCCGTAGTTGGCGATCAGCTTCAGCTTCTCACCGGCCTGCCCCAAAAGGGCGGCATCGATACTGTCGGTCACCGTCGGCACCAGCACATCTGCTTCTTTCATCGCGGCAGCCAACTCCTGGCGGCTCATCGGTGTATCATCGCTGCGCAGCCGTACATCAAACAGCTCACTAAGCCGCGTTTCCACTGGCTCTGGCAACCGTCGCGTAACGACAACACTCAGACGTTCTCTTGCCACTTTTGCTCTCCCCTGGCTTTGCAATTCATATGCCTTGGTGGCATGGTGGCGCAGGACGGATGCGGGCACAAGAACCGATCCGCCAGAACCGAAGCAAGTGACGCGGCTTTTTGCCTCTTTCAGGCCAGAGAACCGTGCCGGATTTCGGAAGCAAACGTTAGACAGGCTTAACCGCGAGCAAAAGTGAGCAGGCAGTGAATAGAATATTCTCGGGTTGGCGTGGCCTTGCGGCGACGCTCGGTGTGGTTATAGCCGCCACATCAATGGCTTCGCAGGCCTATGCCAAAGAGCAGCGCGGCGCTGTGACCAATCTCCCTCTGCCGCGGCTATGTCTCGATGAAGGCCTCTGAGGGCAATGTGCGGCGCGGCCCCTCCCTCACCCATCGCATCGACTGGGTTTTCAAACGGCGCGGCATGCCACTGGAGATCACTGCAGAATTCGGCCACTGGCGCCGGGTCCGGGATCAGGATGGCGCGGGAGGCTGGGTGCACTATGCCTTGCTGTCCGGAGCCCGCACGGTGTTGGTGCAGGAAGACATGCTCACCCTGCATGCCCAGCCCGATGACGCCGCACAGGTGACGGCGGCCCTTGAATACGGGGTTGTCGCGCGGCTGGGGGAATGCTCCCAGACATGGTGTGTTGTCTCAGTTGGCGGCTTTAGCGGCTGGGCCCCCAAGGACAAACTTTGGGGTGTGATGCCGGAAGAAATCCGCGACTAGACCCGACTGCGATCAGGCCAAGCAGGCCTTTTCGGTCCTTCCCAGGACCCTTTGAGACAGACCGGTGTCTTGGGCTAATTCAGGCCGCGCCAGTGACTGGTCAGCCTGTGACCGGTCGGATGGTCAACTGGGTGCCGCCAAGGGCGCGGAAACTCTTTTGGCGACAGGTGAAGACCAGAATTTGCATCTCATCTGCCTGCAACGTCAGCGCGTCAAATATTTTCTCAATGCGGGCATCATCGGTATAGACGATGGCGTCATCCAGAATGACCGGAGCCGCCTGACCACCGCGCGCCAGCAGCCGTGCAAAGGCCAGCCGCACCAGCAGGGCAATCTGCTCCTGGGTGCCGCCAGAGAGAGTGTCAAAGGCCTCGTCATGACCGGCGCGTTGCAGCTGATCCGGCAGAACCTGCCCGGCATCAACGCCCAGACGGGCCTCGGGCCAGAGCAGGCGCAACAGCGGCTGCAGCTCTTGCAACACAGGGCCTATATAGGCCTCTTGTGCAGCGCTGCGCGCCTGTTCCAGCGCCAGATCCAGACGCCGCAACCCCGCGACCTCAACCTCGACCGCCGTGAGACGCTTGCGGGCCGCCTCCAACTGGTCCCGCGCCTCGGCAAGCTCCTCCTCGATGGCCTCGCCAGCGGTGATCGCAATCCGGCTGTCCAGCACGGCCAAATCACGGCCCAACTCCTGCAGCCGTTCCCGGCTGGCCCCCTGTGCCGACTGCGCCCGCTGGGCCCGCGCACGGGCTGCCTCCAGATCAGGAGCCTCCTGTTGCAAGGCATGTTGATGGGCTGTTGCCGCTGTCAGGTCCTGATGCAATTCGGCCTGACAGCTTTCCATAGCAGTCAGCGCCCCGGCCACATCATCCTGTCCGTCCAACGCGGCTTTGGCCCGTTCCAGACGTTGCAGGGCCGCCTGATGGTGCACATTGCTGCCCTCAAAAGAGAGCAGTTGTTGCGCTTCCTGGCTTCGGGCCGCCTCAAGCGTTGTCGCGGCCTGATCCAGCGTGACACGACTGGAGGCCAGCGCAGCCTCTGCCTGCTCGCGCCTGCCCGGCTCTGCCTCCTCAGTCATGCCCGGGACCTCAGCCTCGTCTGGGGCCTCAGTCTCATGTGGCGCCTCAGTCTCATGTGGAGCAGCGGGCAAGGCATCAAGCTGCTGCATCAGATCCACAATCCCTTTGGGAGCCAGCACCTGTAGCTGCACCTCGGCCTCTTGCAGACGACGTGTCGCCTCCTGACGCGCCCGATGCGCCGCGCGCGCCTGTGCCACGTCTTCACAACTCACCGCAAGGAGTGCTGCCGTGAGGTCACGTTGCGCCTGTTCCAGCTGATCAGCCCCGGCACCCTGCCCCGGATACAGCTCGATCACAGCCACCCCAGGCACCTCAAGGCGACCGCCCTTGGGCAAGGAAATCCGTGTGCCCCCCGCCAGAGCCTCTCCGTCCAGTCGCAACCGCCCGTCCTGGCCCGCGTCATAGCTCACACGCAGGGCAGCGGCCGCCATGTCCTGTACCTGCGTCGCCAGAGCAAGTGCTGCGCCAGCGGTCTCGACCTGCTCCATCCCGCTGAGATCAGGCCCCTGCGCCGCAAGTGGCTTCAGCGCGTTCACGTGTTGCTGCAGCTTGCGCGCCTGACCCAGTGTCTGGGTCAAAGCACGGCGCTGCCCGGCGGCCTGCGCCAGCAACTCCGCCTGCTGCACCTGCGCCAGCAAGGCCTCAGCGGATTTGGCCGCGTGCTGCGCCTGCGCAAACGTGCCTACAGCAGCGGCCTGCTGGGCCCGGGCTGGCTCCAGCGCCTGCGTGACCTGCTGCAGGATTTGCGCAGCCTCGGCGCAGGCTGCTTCTGCCTCGGCGCAATCAAGCTGCCGTGCCCGAAGCGCCGCAAGACTGCTTTGTTGGCTTTCCAAGACCAGACGTGCCGTGTGCACCGCCTGCTGCGCGGTTTGCAGCTTTTGCTGATACTGTTGCGCGGCGGCGAGATCCTGTTGCGCCTGTCGCAGGCGCGCCTGCAGCTCCTGCGGGACCTCCGGCTCTTGTAACTGGTCCTTTTCCCGCCGCAGCGCCTGCCGCTGATCCAGCTGCGCGCGCAGCTCAACCACCTTGGCTGCCAGCATCTGTTCGCGCGCTTCAAGGCTGGCGACCTCTGTTGCTGCCAGCTCAAGAGCGCCACCTTTTTTGGCACCACGTGAGGTGACCAGACGGTCGAGGGACTGGCGCACATCGCGGCGGATCGCATCCATGCGCTGCCCCCCCGTTATGGTGTCCACTTCTCCCACAACCGAGGACATAAGGTCCTGCCGCGCCGCCAGTGTTTCCTTGGCATCGGCAAAATCGGTCAGCCCCTGACGCACCCAAAGCAGACCTGCAGGGCCGCCCTCTTTCGGCGATTTGATCAGCTGCTGCAGCCAGGCCTCTGCCGCATCGGACTGCAGATAGAGGCTGTCGCCCTGCCAGATACGCACCTCGCCCTTGCCCGAGGCCTTTTGAAACTGCTTAACCAATCGATAGCCACGACCCTCCAGATCAATCTCCACCTCAACGCGCGGCTCCCCCCCGGCACGCGGCGCCAGGGCGCGGATGTCCTTGTCCCAGGACTTTGCATCCTTGAAAAAGACTGCATGCAGGGCGTCAAAAATGGTCGACTTGCCCTGCTCGTTGGGGGCCGCCAGCACGTTCAGGCCGGGACCGATGCCGGTGATCTCTACCGGGTCGGTAAAGCGGCGTATGTTTTGCAAACGGATGGCGCAGATTTTCATGTCGTCGCCCCCGGCGCAGCCGCACCAGCGCCCGCACCAGATTGCTGCGGCGCGCTCTCCTGCGCATAGGCAAACAGCCGGTTCAACGCCGCCGAGGCCGTGTCCCGCTCGGCCTGCGCCAGGGCCGTATCTTCGGCCGCCTGCATCAGATCCTCGGCCGCAACCCGCAGCGCGCCGTTGGTGGCGATAAGGTCCAGATCCTCGAGCTGATGCTCGCTGCGCAGGCCTGTCTCATCCAGACTGAAGTGGCAGAATTCGGGTGCGACCTCGGCCACCACCTGTTGCAAGGTCAGACGTTGCGGCGCCGTGATCCAGCCCTCGGCCCTGAGCCGCAGCAGATGCAGATGCCAGGCCGCCCGATCAGAGGGCAAAAGCGCCCGCAGTAAAGCCGCAACATCCGAGACCGGGGTCAGCTCAAGACTCTGTTCCTGCCAGTGATACACCCCGGTCTCAAGGCTGGTGACCTCTGGGGGAATGCCTGCGCGGCTCAGCTCAACCAGCAGGCACTGACCGCGGCCTGCGTGCTTAAAGAGATCCGCCTCGGGGGTGCCGCTGTAGCGGCTGCGCGCGTCCAGGGTAAAGGCCCCGTGCCAGTCGCCCAGCGCCAGATAGTCCAGCCGCGCTGTACTGGCGCGTTTTGGTGAGATCACTTCTTCGCTGGCCTCATCACTACCAAAATCAAGCACACCGCCATGGGCCAGCCCAATACGCAACTCTCCCTCGGGCGTCACGTGACTGTCCATCCAGCGGGTCAGGTCCTGCCCGGCAAAACGGTGTCGGCAGGGGGCAGGCAGAAGATGCACCCCAGGCGCCATCTGGACCGGCTCTGGCTGCATCAAAAGATGTGTATTTTCAGCAGCATGCCGTGCCATTTCGGCCCAGAGCGGCTCTGCGGCGGCACTGTCGTGATTGCCGGGAATGATCCACCACTGCAGATCAGAGGCCGCCCGCATCATTGCAAGCGCCTGCCGCAGCACGGTATCCGAAGGCGTCTCGGTGTCGAACATATCCCCTGCTATCAGCACATGCTCTGCCCGCTGTTCGCGCGCAAGCACAGCCAGTCGCGCGATGATCTGCTGCCGGGCCTGCTGCAGAGCAGCCCGCGCCTCCTCGGGCATCTGGCCAAACCGTTTGCCCAGGTGCAAATCCGAGCTGTGCAAAAAGCGAAAGGCGGTCATTCAATCTCCGGAGCAGTCAATGGCGCAGGCAGGTAGTGGCGCAGGCTGGCAATAGCGTAAGCCGGGCACCTCTGCGCCTCATGAGTGGCAGAGCCGCAACCCAGGGTCAAAGCGGCTTTAGGCCCCTAAGGAGCCGTCCCCGCGCCAAAGTCGCCTGTTGATGCGCCCACGCAGCGCGCAACAGACAACAGACAACAGACAACAGACAACAGATTGACAGAGGGGGGACATATGCGGCAAAAATATCCAACATTTTCAGAAATCGGGTTCAAATGATCTTTGGTGCAAAACAAGATGAGGACGAGACAGTGGTGGCCATGCTCGCCTCTGTGCTGCGTCGCGATATCTCCTTTGGCCTGCTCAGACCCGATGAAAAGCTCAAACTGAACGCCCTGCGGCAGCGCTATGGCGGCTCAAACCATTCCATGCGCGAAACCCTGCGGCTGCTCAGCGCCGAGGGGCTGGTGGCCGCAACCGCCCAGCGCGGCTTTCGTGTGACCTCGGCCACCGAAGACGACCTGCGCGATATCCTGTTCATGCGCATTCAGGTCGAGCAAATGGCGCTGGAAATGGCGCTGAGGCTGGGAGACGTCGCCTGGGAGGGGCGGGTTCTGGCGGCGCATCACGCCATGCGCCATTGCGAAGCGGGGGTGCAGCAGGATCTCAGCGATCTAGCGGCGCTGGAGTGGGACAATGCCTGCCGCGGCTTCTTTTACAGCCCGTGCGAGGCCTCGGGCTCACCACGGCTGCTGGACACGCAGCAAAAGTTCTACGACCAGTCCCGACGCTTTCGGCTGGCGCAACTGCGCGAGGGGCGGCTGAATTTCCAGGAGCGCAAAAGCCAGCATCAGGCCCTGCTTGCTGCGGTGCTGGCGCGGGAGCCTTCAGACGCTTTACTGCGACTGGAGGCTTTGATTACCCCCGAGCTGACAGCCTGAGAGCGCCACAAAGCCGGCGCTGCGGGCTCAGATATAAAGACGACACCAGGGAGGAAGAAACATGACCTTATTTACCCGCCGCAAGGCATTGGCCCTCATGGGGGGCACCGCAGCAGCTGCAAGCCTCGCGACACCGGCGCTGGCTTCGGGCCGCAAAATCACCGTGGGTGCGCTGCGTTTTACCAGCCATTCCGGCAGCTTTATCGGCTTTGAGCGCGGCTATTTTGCCGAGGCGGGCCTGGATGTGGAATTCAAATTCTTTCAGGCGGCAACCCCTATGGCGGTGGCGATTGCCTCGGGGGGTGTGGCTATGCGGTCACGGCCATGTCCGGTGGTCTGGTCTCGCTGGCCGACAAAGGCGCGGTCAAGGTGATCGGCGGCGCGCTCTCTGAAGAAGCAGGCATTGACGGGCAAAAATTCCTCGTCTCGGACGCGGCCTTTCAGGCGGGCGTCACCAAGCCGGCGCAGCTGGCGGGCAAAAGCTATGGCATCACTTCGGCCGGCTCCTCCTTTCACGATATGGGGTCAAAAATGGCCGCTGCCGAAGGCATCGAGCTGAAATTCAAGCCGCTGCAAAAGGTTGGCGCCATCATTGGCGCGCTGAAATCCGGCCAGATCGATGCCTGGTCCATCGTGCCGCATCTCGCAAAGCCCCTGGCGGGCTCAGGCAAGGTGCATATCATCGGCAATGTCTCGGACTACCTGCCCGACTATCAGGTCACCACGGTTTTCACCTCGGCCAAGAACGCATCGGGCGAGCAGCAGATGACCCGCGATTTCCTCGTCGGCTATTCCAAAGGTGTCAGCGACTATAACAGCACCATGATCGACAAAGCCCATGGTGACGCCGGCGTGCAGGAGATGGTCGATCTGATCCACAAATATGTCTATGCGGATCGCCCGCGCGAAAAGGCGGCCGGCTCCATCATCAATGGCACCATGCGCCTGAACGAGGGGGCTGCGATGAACACCGCCTCACTGCAGGATCAGCTCAGCTGGTTCCAGTCCGAAGGTCTGGTTGACCAAAGCATCAGCCTCGACACGGTGATTGACCCCAGCTACGTGCAAACGCTCGGCTAACGCCCGGCTTTGTCGGGGCGCGGCAACTGCTGCGCCCTGATTATGTGTCCTGACTATGCGTCCTGACGTATCCCCTTATTCCCTGCGATAATTTCGGAGCCCCCTATGGATATTCGCCTCTCTGGCGTCAGCCATTCCTATGATGATTTTGAGGTGCTCCGTGATATCTCTCTTGAAATCCCATCGGGGCGGATTGTCTGCATTGTCGGCCCCTCCGGCTGTGGCAAATCCACTTTGCTGCGCTTTATCGGCGGGCTGGAACAGCCCAGCAAAGGCGAGGTCCTGCAGATCGGCAGCCCGCCTGCGGACTGTCTCAACCCGCTGACCTATATTTTTCAGGACTTTGCCCTGCTGCCCTGGCGCTCGGTGCGTGGCAATGTCTCACTGGTGCTGGAGGATCACGGCATCAGAGGTGCCCGCGCCGAGGCGATCATCACCGATGTGCTGACCCGCACCAAGCTGAGCGATTTTGCCAATGCCCTGCCCAAACAGCTGTCAGGGGGCATGAAGCAGCGGGTGGCGATTGCCCGCGCGCTGGCGGTGAACCCGGCGGTGATGCTGATGGATGAGCCTCTCTCGGCGCTCGACAGCCAGACCCGCGAGCTTTTGATGGATGATCTGATCAGTCTCTGGACCCGCACGCCCTTTACCGCCGTCTATGTCACCCACAACCTGGCCGAAGCGGTGCGTCTGGGCCATTCCATCGTGGTGATGTCGCGCCGCCCGGGTGAAATCCGCGAAGTGGTGCATCTGGATAAACCACTGGACCAGCGTCAGTATGGCGACAGCGATCTGGAAGAGCAGCAGAAATATCTTTGGCAGCTGATGCGTGAAGAGGCCCGGGCGGCAGATGCGGAGTTGGTACATGTCTGAGACAAAATCCCCCCAAGCCCCTGTTGGACAGGTCGATTCTACTCGGGCCGCTTCTACTCCGGCCGCTTCTACTCGGGCCAGCTCTAATCAGGCCGCCTCTAATCAGGCCACCGCCCGCAAGGTCACACTTTCGCGGCGGCGGCTTTGCCCCGGTCGCTCACCGCTGGATTGGCGCTGCCGTTTTTGTCCTGCTCATCGCACTGGCCGAGATCGGCACCCGGCAAGGCTGGATCACCTCCCTTACACTGCCCCGCCCCAGTGATGTGCTGGAAACCTTTGGCGAGCTCTATTCCTCGGGGCTGTTGTGGACCCATCTCAGCGTCTCTTTGATGCGGCTGCTGGTCGGAGCGGCCCTTGGCGCCAGCTTTGGGGTCGCGGTGGGCGTGATGATTGGACTGTTTTCTTATGTGCGGGCCGGGCTGGTGCCTCTGACTGCTGCCCTGTTCCCGATCCCCAAAATCGCGCTGTTGCCGCTGTTTGTGATCTGGTTTGGCATCGACGAGGGGTCAAAATACGCGCTGATCGCCTTTGGCACCTTCACGCCCACGGTTGTGGCCACCTATGGCGCGGTCGATAATGTTGACCGCAGCCTGATCCGCATGGGCCAGAGCTTTAACCTGTCGTGGTTCTCCATCGTGCGCAAGATCGTGCTGCCAGGTGCCATGCCCGGCATCCTGTCCGGCCTGCGCATCAGTCTCGCCATTGCCATCATCCTGCTGGTCGCGGCCGAAATGCTCGGCGCGGAACATGGGATCGGTGCCTATATCCTTGAGGCCGGCTCGCTCTATGATCTGGAGCGGTTGTTTGCCGGGGTTGCCATCCTGTCGCTGCTGGGGGTTGGCATGAGCGCGGTGATCAGCCTGATTGAGCGCCGGTTGCTGAACTGGCGGCAATAGCGGCGCCACCTGCGAAGCCAGCTCAAAGGGGAGGCCAGAGGTTATTCCATCACTGTAGTCATCTGCGCGCGGCCTGGCCCCAGGCGCAAAGCGGATCTGGTTTGGCGCGGCCTCCCGCATCTGACTGGTCTGTTGGCAAATGAGCCTTGAGAATTGCGGCCCGGTGGGCAAAAACCTGCGTATCCGAGAACGGCATGCCATCGCTGCGGGCATTGGCAATCATCTGTGCCAGCCGGGGGCGGTCCGCATCCAGACGGGCAACCTCATCTGCCAGTGCTTCGGTATCGCCGCGTGGCACCAGAACCCCGCCTGCATGGCCCGAGATCAGGTCCTCCGCATAGGCGCCGCCATAGCCCAGGATCGGCGTGCCGCAGGTCAGAGCTTCGATCAAACAGCGCGGTGACTCGGCCGTCTTGTGACAAAACATAAACAGATCCGCCCGGCGCAGGGCGCTCAGCACCGCGGCGCGATCCGCGACAAACCCCGCAAAGTGCACCTGCTCTGCCAGCCCGGCCCGCGCAATGCGCGCCCGCATCTGTGGCAGCGCCTCGCCATCCCCCAGCCAGGTCGCTTCAAATTCGACGCCCATCACCTTGAGCCGCTCCAGCACCGTGGTCCAGTCAATCGGCCCCTTCATCGCATCGGCCCGCCCGGCGTAGACAAGACGCAGGGGCCCTGTGCGCACCCGCGCCATCTTTTGGGTCAACTCCTCCAGCCCGATGTGGTCGCTTTCGGCGATATGAATATCATGCACCAGCTGCGGGTTGCGGCAAAACTGCTGAAAGGCCTGATAGGTCTCGGCGCCGTGGAACAGCCCCAGATCGGCGCGCGAAATCACCGCGCGCTCCAGCCAGGCCATCGGCCGGTGATACAGCCGCGCCCGCAGACGGCTGCGCCGGGTGGTCTGGTCCAGTGCCTTGTCATATGCCCGCTCTTGCGCCTGACGCATCACGTCAGACTCTACCCGGTCGGTCCAGACGGCAAAGGGGCGCCGCATCTGGTGCGCGGCAAGGCAAGAAACCGCGCCCCAGTCGCCAAACAGGCCACCAATGGCAAAACTAAGATAGTCAGCCTGCGCAATCAAATCCCGGATCCTGCGCAAACTGCGTGGCAGGGCGCGGGCAAATTGATCCGGACGATAGGCCATCGGCAGCGGCTCGATATTCACCTCCGCCAGATCTTTCAGATGGCCCCCCAATGGCTCCCACCCCTGTGGAGGTGCCTCTGCGCTGACCGGCATCATGACCGTAACCGGGTGAAAATGCTGCGCCCAAAGCCGGAGCCCGTTGACGGCCTGACACTCGATGTAAAACCGGCCCTGATACAGATGCAAAGGCACCGGAGCGTAGATCAGCAGGCTGGGGAGGCGCGGCGTGTCAGGCATCAGTGGGGTCTCCTTGTCGGCAGATTACCGGCGGCTTGTCAGCAGATTACCGGCGGAGCTTTTTCAGCCCCTATGCATTCAAGGTTAAAGCGCTTTAACCAGATTCCCCAAAGCCGCCTTGGCAGAGCGGCCCGGCGCAAAATCGCTAGCCGCTGCGCCAAAAGGATAGGGAAAAGGCCCAGAAGGGCCGTAAAATGCTGCGCCGCGTCAATCTGACGATGCAAATGGGCATCCTAGCGATTGCACCGGGGCCGCTCCTGCTCTAAATGAAAGCCATAAATGGTCCTGGCCCGAAATCCGTTTCTTGCCTGTGGTCTGTTCAGTTTCTTCTGAGATGTAGCGCCGCTGCACGAACTCAACAAAGCTTCCGTTATCGCTGAAAGGTTGTGAACTATGACAGAAAATTCAAACCCCGACATTCTGTATACCATCGTAGACGAAGCCCCCGAGCTGGCCTCGGCGTCCTTTCTGCCGATCATCCGCAAGTTCGCATCGGCTGCTGATGTCAGCGTTGGCACCAAGGATATTTCCCTGGCCGGACGCATCCTCGCCGCCTTCCCCGAAGGTCTAAGCGCCGAGCAGCGTCAATCTGATGATCTGGCCGAGCTGGGTCAGCTGGTCAAAACCCCCGATGCCAATGTCATCAAGCTGCCAAACATCTCGGCCTCGGTGCCACAGCTGGTGGCCGCCATCGAAGAGCTGCAGGCCCAGGGCTATGACATCCCTTCCTACCCTGAAGAGCCCGCAACGGATGCCGAAAAAGCCACCCGTGCGCGCTATGATGGCATGGAAGGCTCGGCGGTGCACCCGGATCTGCGCGAAGGCAACTCTGACCGCCGCGCCGCCCGCGCCGTCAAAAACTACGCACAAAACAACCCCCATTCGATGGGTGCCTGGGCTTCGGACAGCAAGACCAAGGTCTCGTCCATGCCCGGCAATGATTTCTACGCCAACGAGAAAGCCGCCACCATCACGGCCGCGCAGGCCGGCAACGCCAAGAGCGAGTTTGTTGGCAAAGATGGCGCTGTCACCCTGTTGAAAGACAGCTGGCCTCTGGACGCTGGCACCATTGCGGATGCGACATTCATGTCCGCCAAGGCCCTCGGCAGCTTTTTGGCGGGCGCCATTGAGGACACCAAGGCCGACGGCACCATGTTCTCGTTGCACATGAAGGCCACCATGATGAAGGTCTCCGACCCGATCATCTTTGGCCATGCGGTAAAAGCCTGGCTGGCGCCCGTGTTTGACAAATTCGGCGCTGAGATGGATGCGCTGGGTGTGAATGCAAACTCTGGCATGGGCGACCTGCTGGACCGCGTCAAAGACAACGCCGATATCATGGCCGCAATTGACGCCGTGACCGGTACGCGTCCCGCCATGTATATGGTCGACAGCGACAAGGGCATCACCAACCTGCACGTGCCATCCGATGTGATTATCGACGCCTCTATGCCGGCCGTGATCCGCGCCGGTGGCAAGGGCTGGGATGCCGCAGGCAACAAGGGCGACACCAACTGTGTCATCCCCGACCGCTGCTATGCCACCATCTATGACGAGACCATCAACTTCTTCAAAGCCAATGGCGCGCTGGACGTCACAACGGCGGGCTCTGTCGCCAACGTGGGTCTGATGGCGCAAAAGGCTGAGGAATACGGCAGCCACCCCACCACCTTTGAGGCCGCAGCAGATGGCACCATCCGTGTGGTTCTGGCCAATGGTGAGACGCTGCATTCGCATGAGGTAGAGGCCGGTGATATCTGGCGCGCCTGCACCGCCAAACAGGCACCGATTGAGAACTGGATCGAACTGGCCCTCGACCGCCAGCGTCTGACCGGAACCGAGGCGATCTTCTGGCTGGACGCAAACCGCGCCCATGATGCTGAGCTGATCAAATACGTCACCCCAGCCCTGAAAGCTGCGGGCAAGGCCGATCTGTTCAAGATCATGGCTCCCCGTGAGGCAACAGCCCAGTCGCTGAAACCATCACCGCCGGTAAGGACAGCATTGCCATCACCGGCAACGTGCTGCGTGACTACCTCACCGATCTGTTCCCGATCCTCGAGCTGGGCACCTCAGCCAAGATGCTGTCGATCGTGAAACTGATGCAGGGCGGTGGCTTGTTTGAAACCGGTGCTGGCGGCTCGGCCCCCAAGCACGTGCAGCAGCTGGTAGAGCAAAACCACCTGCGCTGGGATTCAATGGGAGAATTCTGCGCCCTGGGCGAGAGCCTGAACTTCCTGGCCGATAGCAAAGGCAATGCCAAGGCGGGCGTGCTTGGCGCTGCTGCCGAGGTTGCGACCCAGGGGATCCTTGACCACAACAAGTCGCCTTCGCGCAAAGTCGGCGAGCCCGACAACCGCGACAGCCACTACTGGTTTGCCCGCTACTGGGCCGATGCCCTCGCAGCCCAAGGCGACGACGCTGAAATCGCGGCGTATTTTGCTCCGATCGCCGCAGCACTGACCGAAGGTGAAGCCAAGATCCTGGCGGAACTGGCAGCGGCCCAGGGTCCTGCTGCAGACATCGGTGGCTACTTCCACCCCGATGTTGCAAAAAAGGCCGCCGTGATGCGCCCCAGTGCCACACTGAATGCGATTATCGACTGATCTCTCTTTCAGCCCCGACCTCAGGTTCTGATCGGGGCTGGATCTGGTCTCCCATATCTGGGGCCGATGAACACACTGTGAGGCACCAGACCTGCGTGAGGCACGAGGCCCGCCCCCTCTGGATGTGAGAGTGCCCCTCAAAGATTAAAAAAGCGCCCGGCGAATTCGCCGGGCGCTTTTTTAGCATTTAGTCCAGTGAGGGCCACAGAAGGAGGGGCACAGCAGCTGTGCCACCTCATCTGTCAGGCTATAGCCGGATCAGAAATCCTGCCACAAATCCTTGGCGGCGTTGCCATTAGAGCTGGCCTGCGCCTGAGCCGGTGCAGAAGGCGCTGCCTCAAGATCCCAATCATCATCGCCATGCGCCGATGGCGCTGCTGCTGGGGCTGCCGGAGCCTGAGCTTTAGCCGGAGCTGCGGCCTGTGGCATCCGAGTTACGGACGCCGTGCTCCCAACCTTGAAGATTGCGATCAGATCAGCCAGCTTGGACGCGTCAGTATTGAGCAAATGACCAGCAGCTGTCGCCTCTTCAACCATGGCTGCGTTCTGCTGCGTGACCTGATCCAGCTGGGTCACACCTGTGTTGATCTCATTCAGGCCGGTAGATTGCTCCACAGCACCTTCGGCAATGCCCGAGACCAGTTTAGAGATATGGCTGACCTGGCCCACAATACTGTCGCGGGCCTCACCTGCCTTGCCAACCAGATCCACACCGCGTGCAACCTGTTTAGAGCTGTCTCCAATAAGGGTTTTGATCTCCATTGCCGCATCCGAAGAGCGCTGCGCCAGGGCCCGGACTTCCGAGGCCACAACAGCAAAGCCCTTACCGGCTTCACCGGCGCGTGCCGCTTCGACACCCGCGTTGAGGGCGAGAAGGTTTGTCTGGAAGGCGATGTCATCAATCACCGAGATGATCTGGCTGATATGGTTCGAACTCTGCTCGATCTCGGTCATCGCGGAGACAGCGCTTTGCACCACTTCACCACTGACTTCGGCCTCTTTCTTGGCGGCTTCCATGGTGTTTTCCACGCTACGTGCGCCGTCAGCGGCGGATTTCACGCTGGCGGTCAGCTCGTCCAACGCGGCAGCTGTCTCTTCCAGTGTCGCCGCCTGGCTCTCGGTGCGATGCGACAGATCATCGGTGGCATGGCTGATTTCATTGGCGCCGTTCCGAATAGATGTGGTGGCTTCGACCATTTTCGCCATTGTACCACCGAGCGTTTCAATCGTCTGATTGAAGTCACGGCGCAGCTGAGCGTAGTCCGCCGGGAAATCATCGCCAATTCTTGACGGTCAGATCACCCTGCGACAGTGACGCCAGGCTGGTGCTCAATGTCGACACAACTTCGGCCTGTTCGCGCTCGCGCTCTTTTTGTTCGCCTTCCAGCTCCTTTTGACGGATCATAGACTGGCGGAAAATATCCACCTTGGCGCGCCATATCGCCAATTTCGCTTCTGTTTTCGGTGGCTGGGATATCGGCATCCGTATCGCCCTCGGCCATCGTGTGCATCCGGTGTTTCAGCGCATTGACAGGTTTTGTCACGCTACGGGTAATCACGGCAGCACCCACAGCAAGAATAGCGAGGCTGATTGCCAGGGCAGCGATTGCGGTCAGGCGCATAAAGCCCAACTCGGTTTCGATGTCAGAGACATAGGCCCCGGTCCCAACAACCCACCCCCAAGGCTCAAAGAGTTTGGCGTAGCCCATTTTGGCTTCGGGGACGTCAGATTCCGGTTTGTTGAAGTGGTAGATCAAAGGACCGGCACCATTGGCATCAATGACCTTATTGTACTCTTCAAAGATCCGGACACCATTCACATCCTCATAGGCCGACTGATCCTTGCCGATCAGTTTCTTGGCAGTCGGATGTGCCAGCATTAAGTTGTTGCGGTCAAAGGCAAAGAAATAGCCGGCCGAGCCGAACCGCAGGAGCTCGACTTGCTGCTTGCCCAACTCCTGGGCTTCTTCAAGAGAAAGGGTACCGGCCTGCACCTGTTCATCCAGATCAGAAAGAGAACTGAGCATCACATCAACAATACTGTCGAGCTCGTTGGCACGCATCTCATAGGCGTTATCCACGGCACGGGACAACAAGACAAAGGTCAGCATTGCAGCCAAAACAACTGCGAGGGCTGAGAGGGCATAGATCCGCACTGGTAACCGGAACAACATCTGTGGCATTTTCGTAAGGTCCTTCAATGGAGCTATTTTGAATACCTGCCTATCTGAGGTGTCCTAAGATTCTCTTATTTCCACATTTCTGTGCATAGTCCGCACAGAAAAAAAGTAGCTCGAATTGCGGAAAAGAATAGGTCACGGAAATGATCGAAGAAACGTCAACAAATCCCGATGCGCATAGCGGGAGAGGACGATGTCTCCTCCCGATGCAACGCGCGCGACAAAACGAACAAAATCCAGGCCCGCGGCGGCGTCTTACATTTGAGTTTCCTTAAAAAATCTGCTGCAAGAGTTGCAGTCCCTGATCCAGCTCTGTTTGATCGTAGCCGCAGAAGCCCAGCACCAAACCATTGTAGGCCCCGTTGCTCGCCCCGTTGTAGCCCCCGTCTCGCCCAACTGCGCCCTGCACAAACCCCGACAGCGCGTCAATCGTGAGCCCCAGCTCCGCAGCACGTGCACATATCACATCATCGCGCAGACCACAGGTCAGGTGAAAGACCACCTGCATGCCCGCCTGATGATCAACACAATAGCCAAAGGCGTTGAAATCCTGCTGCAGCCGCTCCAGCAAGAACCGGCGGCGCTCTGCATAGATCCGCCTGACCCGGCGCAGATGTCGGTAAAACTCACCACTGTTGATAAACTCCGCAAGCGGCTGTTGCGGCATGCTGCTGACCTTTGGGCCAAAGCGCTGAATGCCGTGGTGAAACCGCTGCACCAGCGACTGGGGCAGGATCAGATAGCCAAGACGCAGCGCATTCGAAAAGATCTTGGAGAAACTGCCAATATAGAGCGTGCGGTGCAGCTGGTCAAAACCGGCCATTGCAGGGATTGGCCGACCCGCGTAGCGAAACTCGCTGTCATAGTCGTCTTCGATGATCCAGGCATCTGTCTCGGCGGCCCATTGAATGAACTCCAGCCGCCGGGACGGAGACATCGCGCCGCCCAGGGGGAACTGATGCGAGGGGGTCAATATGGCCAGACGAGAGGCAGTCGGCTCTGCGGGCAAAACCGCACCATTCTCGTCAATTCGCAGATATTCAGGTTTCATTCCCAACCCCTGAATAAAGGACAGCAGGGGCTTATACCCCGGATCCTCAAGCGCTGTGCTGTCGCCGGCTTTGCTGAGCGTATGCAGGCAGATCTCCAGCGCATCTGTCGCCCCCGCCGTCACAACGACCTGCTCGGGACGGGCTGAAATGCCGCGCCATTCCGCCACATGATCACAGATGGCCTGGCGCAGAGGCAAAGAGCCAAAGCCGCCGCTGCCGACAAACATGGGCTGCGGATTGGAGCGGCAGATGCGCGCCACTGTCTTGGCCCATTGCCGATAGGGAAACAGCCGCATGTCCGGGTTGCCAGCGCGAAAGGGGCGCAGGCCTATATCAGTCTGGGCGACAGAAGGCCCACCACCCGTGTCCTGCGCCCTCTCGCCTGCCAATCTGGCGGCCTCAGACGCTGTGTCAGCCGTTAGAGGCACCTGTGGGTGCAGCACCGAACCTGGTAGCTTCCTGGTCTTGTCAGACCTTTGCGCCAGCTCCACCTCCCCGGATGCACAGAGACGATAGCCTGACCCTTGCTGGCTGCTCAGATAGCCTTCGGCGACCAATTGCTCGTAGGCGGTGACGATTGTGGAGCGCGACACCCCCAATTCGGTGGCGAAAACGCGGGTTGGCGGCAGTTTACTGCCCAGCGCCATATCGCCAGAAGCCACCTGACTGCGGATGGCGGCACAGATCTGCTCGAACACGGGTGTTGTGGCGGAACGATCGATAGCAAACCCCAGCCAGGGTGTCTGTCGCAAAGGAGCCTGTGTCAAAGGGAGCTGTCTCAAAGGAGGCTGTGCCATAGGAATACCTGCAACATTGGTATGATCAAAATTATCACTTTTGACCATTATAACAGCACCAAAACAAGGGAAATGTCACCCTCTTACCAGCAGGAGAGCAGCCAAAATGACTGCCCCCGCCCCGCACCTGCTGTGCCCTAGTCCCAGCAGTCGCGTGAGATAAGACAGGCATCTCAGACCTGTCGGCCCGGAAATATTCCATCAGGTGAAACGCAGCGTTACTCCCTTATGCGGCCTGCCGCATCTTGACCAAACGCCCCTCCGCCTAGTCATCTGCTCTCAGGTGACGCGCGACCACCTCATATTTTGTAGTCCAACGCGCCCTGCGCTGCGGCTTAGCAGGCGAGCCGTGGCAGGTCTTTTAACCTGCTGGCTCGAACCCCTTCGTGCCCCTTCGTGCCTCTGGCCGCTGCTCTGCAAGAGCGCAGCACAGACACCCGGCAGCAGACAAAGCTGTTACATCGCATCCCTAAACTGGCGCAGTCCCGCCAGCACTCGGTACCGCAATAGTCAAAGATACAAAGATTTAGGAGAGCAACATGTCAAAGAGAAGTACCACAGCAGGGATAGGCCTTGCACTGGCTGCGGGCGCCCTGGCTGCCACGGCCCTGCCCTCGGCGGCGAATGCAGAGAACCGTATCGACCGCATCCGCCCGGACGCGCCGGAACTGGCCGCCTTTGGGGCCCATCCCATCGGCGTGCAGACGCTGGAGTTCACCAATCCGGGCCAGAACGATATCCTGAACACAACGGATGAAGCCCAGCCGGTCTATGATCGCGACCTGACGGTTGAGGTCTGGTATCCGGCCGCTGCCGGCACCGTGCCGGGCGGCAGCTACCGTGCCATCCTGCGCGATGGCAAGACCGAGGTCACTCTTGCGGGCCGCGCCGCCCGCGACGCCACGCCTGCCAAGTGGCGAAAGCTACCCTCTGGTGGTGATTTCACATGGCTATCCCGGCAACCGCTTCCTGATGTCTCACCTGGGCGAAAACCTCGCCACCAAAGGCTATGTCACCGTCTCGATTGATCACCGCGACAGCACCTATTCCGACAAGGCCGCCTTTGGCTCTACCCTGCTGAACCGCCCTATCGACCAACGGTTTGTCATCGACCAGATGGAAGCGCTTGAGGGGCCCCTGGGCGCAATCATCAACACCAACCAGACCGGGGTCATTGGCTACTCGATGGGCGGCTATGGCGCGCTGATCTTTGCCGGCGCTGGCGTCACCGAAGCCTCGACCAAATACGCATGGGGTACCCCGGCCGGGCTGCTGGCCCGTCACCAGGCAGGATCCGAGAGCCATGCGGCCATTGTGGATGAGCGCGTCAAAGCCGTCATTGCCATCGGTCCCTGGGGCATGAACACCGGGTTTTGGGATGCTACTGGCCTGGCCGGCGTCAAAAAGCCGCTGATGATGATGGCAGGCAGCGTCGATGATGTTTCGATCTATGCCGCGATGCGCAAGATCTTTGAAGGCATGGTCAATACCAATCGCCACCTGCTGACATTCGAGAACGCAAACCACAATGCCGCCGCCCCCATGCCCGCGCCAATCGAAAGCTGGGCGCATTCGGAGAGCCTGGGCTATGCCCCCTTTGACCACTATGCGGATGCGGTTTGGGATACCAACCGGATGAACAACATCACCCAGCATTTCGCCACCGCCTTTATGGATCTGCACCTCAAATCTGATGCCGGCAAAGCCAGCTATCTGGAGCTTGTCACCCGCGCGGCAGATGGTGTCATCTCGAAAGACGATGCCGACAAAGAGCTTGCGGACCACACCCATTGGCAAGGCTTTGCACCGCGCACCGCAGCGGGTCTGACCTTTGAGACACTGGACGCTGGCAAGTAACCTTTGCCCAGATATACACACCGCCTCTCCCAGAGAATCCCCCGCCATATCAAGCGGGCCCTTCTTTGGGAGAGGCACCTGTTGCGCGAGATCTCGATATGGAAGCCCCCAGACAGGACTTCCCAGACAGGACTTGCCAGACAGGACTTGCCAGACGGGACTTACGCTTCGCGACCAGAGAAAACCCCGTACGGAAATCTGGCTGCCAGGACAGCTCACTCGGCAGGTTGAACTGGTAGGCAAGCTGGCCGGTTCGACTGACAGGTCAAGACAGGTCTTTTATGGCTCAGGTGCCGGCGTCTCGCCCTTTTGCCATTGCGCCGTCATGACCCGGCTAAGCCAGGCAAGACCCACCAGTGCCAACCCAAGCCCCATAAATGAGAATACCCGCGTCAGCCCAGACAGGCCATTCATATCCAACAGGAAAACCTTGGCAATGGTCAGCACCACCCCGGCCATAGCCAACTTGCGCAGAGCGGTCGAGCGCCGCCAGAAGGCCAAAATCAGCAGACCAGCAGCGGCCAGCAACATGGCCACAGTATAGGAATAGAGCTCAGGATCACTGACGCCCGGAAGACTCAGATCATCGCCCCGCCAGAACCGGCGAATTTCAAGCGCGACATAAAAGGCCGCCAGCAAGCTGGCCGCTACGGCACAGCCAGCGCGCACCGAACGGCGAAACGCATGCAGCTGCCAGGCGGCGATGCCAAAGACCACCGCCAGCGGCAGATAGGCCGCAGCCAGACTGTCAAGGATCAGCGGCCCGACAGCACGCTCAGACGAGCTCAGAAAGGGGTTGCTCAGGACAAAAAGCCCCAGAATGCTCAGCAGCGCAACACCGCCATAGATCAGGGCCAGCAGGCTGCGCAGCAACCGTGAGAACCGACCGCTTGCCTGCAACCTATAGAGTTGATTAAGACAGGAGGCAGCCCAGACCGTCGCCAGCAGCCCCAGACCGGCATGACTGTCGCGCATCTCTGTTGGCAGCAGCCGCTGGATAAGAATGCTCAGGAAAACCGCGCCAATAGTGGCGGCCGCACTTTCCAGCACCAGCGCCGTCTTTTCGCGCGCCAAGCGCGCCTGCATCCCGGCAAGGCTCAACAAACAAAGACCGCCAAGATAGGCCAGAATGATCTGCAAAAGAGGCGTCACGTAGTCGACGTTCTGGTCCGTGTAGTCCCGCGCAAGCGCCAATGCGACCCCCGGGTCCAGCCCCAGCCGATAGGTGATACCCGCCACGCCAACCAGCACAAAGCCCCCCAACGCGGGCAGGTCAAACTTTCTGTCAATCAGAACCACCAGGGAGCACCATAACCGCCAGCGCCAGCGTCAAGGCGGTCTTGGACAACAGCAGGAAAAGGGCAAAGGCGATCAGCGTCAGCGCGGCAATGGCAAAGAGTGCCACGCGCAGGTTCACGTACGGGGCCAGCAGCGCCTGTTGCAGGCCACGGGCGCAGCGTTCTGCCAAAAGCGTCATCAGCGCCGCAAGCGCCAGACCACCACAGCCCAGGGATAGGTGCCATGCACCACAGCGGGCGCCCAGGAGAACTCCAGAACCAGGACCAGCGCCGGGGCAAAAACCGCCGCCGAAAGGGCCCAGAACAGTGATCTTTGCGCGCTTTTGGCGCCGCCTTCAGCATCGGTCGCAAACAATGTCCACCGCATACGCTGAAAGGCCAGGACCGAACCCAGCGCGCCAATGGCGACCAGAGCCCAAACCGTTTGCGGGGGCGCGGTCTCGGGCGGACGTTGCAACGCGGCCTGAAACTCAAGGAACAGCGGGCCAAAGCCAAGACCTTCGACCAGGATCACAGCCAGGAGCACCAGCCCGGGCACCAGCGCATGATCAAACAGGGCTGGCGCCGCGCGCAGCCAAATCAACGTGGCGAGCAACAGAACGGACAATGTCGCAATCGCGAGACTAACTGCGGCAGCTTGTTCGGCCTGAAGCGCCACCATAAAGGCCGCAGCACTGAGCACACAGACAATGGCCGCAGACAACCGGGTTGGGAACTCGGGATACTTACGCCCGCCCTGAAGCCTGCCCTGAGGCGTCCCAATAAGATCAAAGACCGCGGCTCCATGATGGCGTGGCCACAGGCTGCGTTCCGGAATGATCAGGGTGGCGGCCGCAATCAACAGCAGGGCTGACAGGAAATGCAGCTCACCCGCCCCAGACAGATAGAGCAACAGGCATGAGGTCAGCGGGGCCACCAGCGCAAGGACAGAAATCCAGGCCCAGCGCTTTATCGTGTCAACGCCAAGCCCCACCAGTGCGATCAGGGCAAAATAGTAATAGAGCATCCAGGGCACCTGCGACTGCCCCCCCACCAGAAACGGTGCCGCACTGGCTCCCAGTATGCCCAAAGCGGTCAGCAAGGCCCCATAGAACCAGCCCAGAACCAGCGCCAGCACCGAAACCAGACAGAGCGCTGCAAAGCCTGGCCCCGCGTCGATCAGCGCATACATCACCCGCGCCGACAGCAACCCGGCAAACAGAGTAATCAGCCCGGCTCCGGCCAAAGCCGAGGGGAGATACTGCGCCGCGCCCTCTGTTTCATCGCCAAAACGCCGTCGGATCACCTCGGCGCCCGCGATAAGCGCAATGCCAAAGGCCAGAGCTGCCATGACCCGCCAGAACGGGGTCAGCATGCCGTGTTCCGCGCCATATTGCACCAAAAACACCCCGGCCAGCGCCAGCGAGGCTGCCCCGGCTGCCAGCACCCAGTTTTCCCGCAACCAGAGCTTTAATCCCTCAAGGAGGTCTTGCCGTAAAACAAAAGCCCGGGGAGGCAGCACTGCCTCTGGCGCGGTATCAGTCAGATCACCAGAAGGGCTCTTGTGGTCTGGCTGGATCTGCGCCGCATTCCCATCCGCCACCGCAGCCTCAGCAGTCTCAGTGGCCGACTGGACCGCCTTGGCCGCCTGAACCGACTGGGCCTCGCCCCAGGGCGTCGCGGGTTTGGCAGCCGGTGGCGCCGCCTTGGCGCTGTGCGCCTCATCTGAGGTCAGGTCCTGAGCCGCAGCCGCGTTGCGGCGTTGCAGTTCAGCCTCCAGAGCACCGACGCGCGTCTTAAGCCGCGCATGTGACACAGAAGATAGGGCACACCAAGCAGAAAAATCAGGCAAAAAAGCCCAAGAACAACAACACCAAGATCAAACATAAAGGGATCACTTCAAATGAGCAGGACTGGATCAGTCCTAGGCACAAACCAGGGCGCTGGCAAGCAAGGCCGCCTTCCCTGCGGCCCGCAAAAGCCCGCCGGTATGCACGCAGGACTTCGGTCCGGGGTCCAGCCCCGATCAGATCTTCGCGAATGCGGCAAATTTGCCGGCCAGCATCACCGGCGCATCAGCCAAAGACGTAGAAGGTCATTTTGTTGCCGTCAGGGTCACGCACATAGGCCCCGTAAAACCGGTCCGGAATACGCTGACCTGGCGCGCCTTCGCAGCTCGCCCCCAGAGAAATTGCCTTGGCATAAAGCGCATCCGCCTCTTCCTTGCTCTCGGCCCGAAACGCCACCATGGTTCCGTTCCCCGGCTGAGGGTCATTGCTATCATAGGGAACACAAACCGAGATCATCGGCTCTTTTGGGGTTGCTCCGATCATCGCAATGCGTCCGGCATCGATAATTACTTTTGCACCACGGTCGGCAAAGAGATCGCAGTAAAACGCCTTGGCCTTTTCCATGTCCGAGACGCCAACAGTCACATATCCAATCATAACTTTTCCTTTGATTTTGCCCAAAGGTTAAGCACCGCGTGAGCGAGGTCAAGGCTTCATCGCCAGCGCGCAGGCGTTGCGCCTAGTTCCCTTCCGTCGCAACAGGTTTCATCCGGTGAGAACCAGTGAATGCCTAGGGATGGCCTTGCGGGTGTTCCGGGTCTGTCAGGATCTCAGCCAGGGGCGCAAGCCTGCCATTGGCACAGGCCCGCCCCTGCGCTTCGGCAAGCAGAGCATCCGAGAGCTGTCCTTCTGTGCGCGGCACCAGACCCGTGTATCCGGGACAAGGCTCCAGCAGATCCTGCGGCACACTGGGCGGCTGCAGAATTGGGTCAGGGAGCGGTTGCGAACAGGCGCTCAGCAGTGGCGCCAAGCAAAGGAGACAAAGGCGCATCGCGGCCCTCCATCAGTTGTAATTCATGGAACAGATCAGACCAGCGGCGGCTCTCATTGGCCGCACGGGACAGATGCGCACGGTGAATGCGGGCGACATCGGCGGCGCGCTCCAGCGCGGCATGGGCCTGCGTCAGGCGGGGTTGCGTTTGCCGCAGCTCACCGCGCAGCCGGGTCCGGTCGGAGAGCACATCAATCAGCCACCACCCGGCACCTGCCAGAGCGAGCGCGAGCGTCAGCGCCGGAAGCGCGCGCGCGCTCAGAACGGGATCATGCGGGCTCTCTCAGGCCAGTGTTTCTCAGGCCGGCCTCTCTCAGGGCAGCATGGCACATTTCCATTTCCGAAAACCGTCGCCTGGTGAGGCCACGCCAGACACGCCCGCCCGCCTTGTTCCAGCGCTTTAGCTCGTCGCAGGCTCCGGCAAGATCTCCGGCATTGGCTTTGCGCACCAAGGTAGAGCTGCAGGCAGCCCCTGCCCCGACATTATACGTCCAGGAGACCAGAGCAATTTTCATCCCCAAAGGAACTTGCACCCGGAGACATTTATCCAGCGCGGCCTCATAGCGCGTGATCTGCAACGCCAGTTTCTCATCACACTCGACCTCGCTGTAGCGATCTTGTGCGCGCACGCCGCGGGTCTCGCCGTAGCAAACGGTCCAGACTCCGACCACGTCGCGGTAGGCCTCGGTGCGCAGACCCTCCCAGCCGCCGATAAAGGTGATCGCAGCCGCCAGCGCAACACCACTGCCGGCGATCGCCCCCACCCTGCGGGTTTTCACCATGCCGCTGAGGTCACTGCGAAATTGAGACAACCCCGAAAACCGCCTCTGCAGGATCAGCCGGGCAGGAATAGCCAGGGCCTGAAAAACCGCCGATGTGATTGCGAAATATAGTGAATTCCACCCCAGAAGGCCGGGACTGACAAGGGCGAAGAAAAAACCCATCAGCGAGATAAGGCCTGCGGTGATGCACCAGACAGACCAGGATCCGAACAAAATGGTTTTCCAGTTTGAACTCAGCTTCATAGTGCCTCCTTGTCGCCCCCCAGATATCGTGGGGTTTACAGGCACTCTTTTGACAGACCGTAATAGCAGCGCGCGCCCGATCAATATCGTCGCGCGCTGCAGTCTTAGGCGAAGCACTTACCTGAGCGCTCAGTTGAGCGCGTGACTTGGAGAGATTATCAGGTCAAGCCCGCCCAAACTCAGGCAACCCACAGGCAAGCTACGGGCGCGAGCAGCTCTCCTGCTGCGCCGCCTGGCGGGGCTTAGCCCGCCTTTTTGTCCTGATCAAAGCCCTGGGGGTCAAAACCATCGTCCCAGCCTTCGTCTCCCCAACCGGCGTCGCTGTGCGTCTCGGCTCCACTGTCAGCCTGCGTCTCCGTGACAGCCCCCTGTGCCGAAGGTTTCAGCCCCGCCACAAGTTCCGCCAGCTCAGAGGCGGCCTGCTGGAGGCTTTTGCCCTGATCGCTCGACTTCAGCACCATACTGGCGTTTTGTTGCGTGACCCGGTCCAGCTCTATCATGCCTGCGTTGATCTCAGAGATCGTCGAGGCCTGTTCGCCAGAGGAGGCTGCAATCTGGGTCGTAAGCGCGGAGACCGACTGGATTTTCGCAATGATCTCATCCAGAGACTTACCGGCCTCATCGACCAATTCCACACCCACTTTTACCTTTTCCGAACTGGTTCGAATGAGTTCACGAATTTCATTGGCCGAATTGGCCGATTTGAGCGCCAGCGAGCGTACTTCGGAGGCAACAACCGCAAAGCCACGGCCAACTTCGCCGGCTCTGGCCGCTTCTACCCCGGCGTTCAGCGCCGGGAGACTGGTCTGGAAGGAAATATCATCTATCACACTGTTGATCGCAGAGATCTGTTCAGAGGATTCATCAATTTCCTTCATTGCCTGCACCGTACGTTTCACGATGTCGCCACTGCGCAGCGCTTCGGTTGTGGTGTCCTGAATTGTGCCTTCGCCTCTTTTGTCTGCGTGGTCGCTGTGCGGACGCTTGAGGTAATGCTGTCCATTGCAGCCGCCGTCTCTTCGAGAGTTGCAGCCTGATTTTCGGTGCGTTGCGACAAATCATCCGTCCCGGAGGCCATTTCGCCAATCTGCTGGTCCATCTGCGAAATGGTGACCAGAACCCGGCCAATCAGATCATCAAGCGTTTCTGCGGTCTTGTTAAAGTCAGAGCGCAGGGAGGTATATTGGGGGCTCATCTCTTTGTTGATACGGTACGAAAGATTGCCCTTGGACAAGTTGTTCAGGCCATTTGCCAATTCAACAACCACACCGGCCTGTTCAGCCGCATCGGCACGGGATTTTTCTTCCATGTCCGCATTGGCACGCATGGCGTCAACAAATTCGACAACCGCAGCCGCCAAACGCCCCAGCCTCATCACTACGGCGCTTTTCAGGGACCAGGCTTTCCAAATCACCACTGCGCAGGGTGTCAATCCGGTCAACAATGCGATCCAGCGGACGCGTAGCGGAGGCCGCAGACAGGTAGACAATCACCCCAATCAGCAGCACGACAGCCAGACCGATAATGGCACATTGGATATAGAGAGATGACACGGTTTCATGAATGCCGCTGATGTCAAAACCCATCACCATCTGCCCGACCAAGGTTCCATCAGCCAGTACCAGCGGAAACTTCACATAGACGACCTTGTTGATCTCTATCGTTTTTTCAGCACTCTCGTCTGCCAGAATGGTCGCAATTTCTTGTGTAAACTCTTCGCGCCGCTCTTCATTCACGAAGACTTCGGCGAAACTTGCATTGTCCACAACCGCCTGGGCGAATAGTGCAGTTTTCATCTCGGCCACACCCTGAATGGCCCCGAGGGCGGCGTCACTGTTAAAATCCCAAACCGCAGCAGCAACAGGCGGATTGACGAACCGTTGTGCCAATCGCACCTCTTTATCAAAAGCCTCGATCAATGCGCTGCTGTGTTTTGACGCCCAAAAAACCGTATAGGCGACATTTGAAACGACGATGCAGGCCAAAATTGGCAGGAGCAGTTTCTTCTTTATGGACATACCAAAAGGCTTTTTATCCGGCGTATCATTTTCTGCTCCAATTGTGGGGGCTGGTCTGCTGCGATAGTTTGGTCTGCGTAGCATTCTGGCAAAGCATGCGACGGCTCGCAAACGCTCCAGACCGGGTTTGGCCTTGCTGTGGCTCTGGCTAAAAGAGAAGGCGCCGCTGTTCAGATCTCTGTTTATGCAAACAGGTCAAAGAACAGCGGTACACCCTTAGTAAGACATGTAGTTGTCGCCCAAAGCGGCACGATACTTGTCTGTCCACCTTGTGTTGATTTCGGCAATTGTCCCGGCCTGATCCAGCTCAGAAAAACAGCGATCAAAATCGGCTGCCATTGCCGGATCCCTAAAGCTCATAGCATAGGGGCTTGGCTCAAAAATTGCTCGAAATTCAATGGCCTGGCTTGCATCGACACCCGCAGAGGCCCCTGCCTCCTGCAGCTGGCGCGCGAACTCAGCGAACAGCATACCGTCGCCCAGGATACCGTCGACGCGCTTGCCATAGAGCAGTTTGCTCTGGGTTTTCTGATCCGCCATTTCACGATAGGATTTGAACGCGGAAGTTTCGCCGCCAAGGCCCGGAATAATATTGCTGGCGCCCTCAAAGGCGACAATGTTCCAGCCATTCAGGTCAGACAGAGACGCTGCCTCATGATCGGAAGAGGTCAAATACGAAACCCCATTCTGGTACGAAATATAAGATTGGGTTTGCGTTCCGGCAGTTGGCATTCCAACAGGCACGGTCGCAACGGCATCACCGGTGCCACTTTCAAAGGACTGCCAATGACGGGTAAAAGGCTGCACAACAAAAACCGCTGTATGTCCGCAATGCCCAAGCACGGTCGAAATGATTTCGGCTTCCCGCCCGGTTCCGTCTTTTTGAACCATAGGAGGCAGATCACCTGCCATTACCTTGACCTCGGCTGCCATTGCGGTGCTCGAAAGAGAAAATAATGACGCAGACATAATTGCTGCAATTCCGAACTTCATGTTTCGCTCCTCAAAAAAACCTATACGGGCACAGGACCATAGTCTCCTTAATACAGGATTACCTTAATGCAGACACTCAGCTTCTGAGTGTTTTTGACCTTAGCGCATGCGCCTCTTGCCTGTGCCTGATCAAGGCAGGCCAGAGGGCCATCTTGAGGTCCCGTTTCGGGGCCCGTTTCAGGCTCCAGGCGCTCCATGTTGAAATACCGCACTTTCCAAAAGCGCAGCCTCAATCGTAAAAGTTCCATAAACTCCTGAAACAGATCACAAAATAATATCCTCCCTGTTTGCGAAAGCCTTCCGAATAGCGGAAACAGGACTTTGGCAAGTGAAAGAGCCTTGGATCAGGACCCGCTGCGCAATGGTCTGATCAAGGGGTCGCATTCGCGGCCAGGCGGTCCCTCTCTGCGCCTCTTTCCAATTCCAATTTTAATGAAAATACCCCTGAAAGACCAAGGCTTTGCCTTTTCAACAATAGGGAAAGCCAGTCCGGTTTCCATGATTCCACCTAGGCCGTTGTATCTATCTATGCCTGCCAAACAGGCAAGGCCGTGAGAGCTGTGAGCCGGGCCAGTACCTCAGCCATTTTACAGGGTCGCGATCAAACCAACGCTCCTTATCTGGAACATGTCACCCAGCACATCCGGTCAGCGGCGTCTGGCGGGCCCTCGCAAAACCTGAAGAGACCCGTGCACGAAGCAGCCCATCTCGCGCGTGCCTACCGGCTTGACATGTCCCGATGCCTGCCTATTAACGGGGCAAACTGGTACTGGATCCGTGAATGCCTGCAAGGAACTTCCAATGGTAGCCAATCCCCGGGCGTCCTTTATCCTCCTTGTCTACAACCAGGAGGCCTATATTGAGGAGGCCTTCAGTGCAGCCTTGGCGCAGGACTGCGAGCCGGTCGAAATTCTGATTTCGGATGATCGCTCGACCGACCGAACATGGGAAATTATCCAGAAGGTCGCTGCAAACTATTCAGGGCCACATCTGGTCACCCTGAACCAAAACGCCCGGAACATGGGCGTGAACCCGCATTTGAATGCCTGCATCGCAATGGCAAAGGGCGACATCCATATTGCGGGCTCTGGCGACGATGTCTCCTACCCGGATCGGGTTGCGCGGGTTCTGCAGATGTTCGACGCGCAAAAACCGCTGCTGGTGCACGCCCGTGTCGACATTCTGACAGAGCACGGCGTGCAGGACGACAGCCGCCACACAGGGATACAACTGCAGCAGCCCCGCGATCTGTGCGCTGCGGCCAGGTCCCAGTCGCTCTATATCGGAGCCACGGCCTGCTGGTCGCGGGAATTGTTCGACATTTTTCGGGCCAGTACCCAATCTGGGCGTTTTTGAGGATCTGATCCTTGGCTTTCGCGCCAGTTTGCTGGACCGGGTTGGGTTTATTGACGCCCCGCTGGTCGCCTACCGCACCGAGGTCGGCATCAGCAAGCTGCCGCGACACTCAAAAACCGCGCCGACTGGACCGCGCATCGCCACCGTGAGCTCACACGTATTTGCAATACGTTCAAACTGCGCCAGGCAGATGCCAAAACGGCCGGTCTAGAGCCTACGCATGCGGTGTTCGCGGTGTTGGAACACTGCCTGAACGAGGCTCAGCTGCGGCTAGAGGCCAACGATCTGCCGCTGATGGCCTTTTTGTTCAGGCATGTTTCGCAGCCCGTATTGGCGCTGCGGCTCTTGATCTCAGAACGCCGCCGGATGGGAAAGAACCTAAGACGCAGCCGCCAAACCACCGCGCCATAAACAGCCCCTGTTTTGGCGCGGAAAAAACATCCAGCGATCCGCCTGCTGCGTCCCTCGGGTTATGACAGATCCCAGGCGTAGTGTTGAAACAGGATGCCACGGGCACCAAACATCTCTTTTTGCCGCGACAGACCCACATTCAAATTCCGCCCTGCATCGGTGGTCGAAATGCCAAAGTTCAACCAGGCCCGATCCGCGTAAACCTCGGTCACAAGATGTTCGATGATCAGATCCAGAGCGGCATTGTTGCGCCCTGCCTCGGTGGTTGCCATATATTGCACATGCACCACCTGGCCGCAGTCAAACACCACCAGCCCGCCCTGCACTGCGTCATCGCCCTGGGCGACAAACAGCTGGATTTCAGCGTCAAAGCGCGCCTTGAGCAATTCAATCTCAGCCAGGCTGTGGGTCGGCGCGGCATCATGCGCCTCGTCCAGACGCGCTGTCAGGATCTGCCAGAACGCGGCAAAATCCTCTGAACGCTGGACGCTTAACCCTGCCTTTTCGGCCCGCCGCGCGCCCTGGCGTTTTGATTTGGAAAAGGCAACCGGGCCGCCAATCGCCAGGGCTGATGACAGATCCGTACGAACCAGACGTGCCCCATCCTGCAGCAAGGCATAGAGATCCTCTTCGCTGGCTGCCTGATGAAAGATATGCGGCACCGGTTTGTACAGCACCTCTGAGATACCAAGGCTGCGAAGGCTCTGGCGCAACGCCGCGATGATCTCGACCATCAGCGCCGCAGACATCGCAGTGCCATAGATCAACCCGCCATAGGTCAGCCCGCCATGTGCGTGCAACTGGCGCGCAGGGCCCTGGTCACCAGCGACCTTTTTGGCCAGATTGGCAGGCAAAAGCGCCAGCACCTTGCCGCCCCGTTCAATGATCATGGAATGATCCTCAAACAGATGCGCGTGATACTCCATAAAGCCCCGGTTGAGCAGAAAGGTGCCATTGCGCGACTGCGCCACAAACCTGTTCCAAACTTCAGCATCCCCGGCCCCGTAGCGGCGGATCGTCAGGGTCTCAGTCATGCTGCTGTCCAGCGGGCGACACCCACTCCTGTGCGTCCCATGTCATTGCCATTAAAGAACAGGTACTGCGCGCCCGCAGGCGTTGTGATCTTTGCCGGATAGCAGGTCATGTCGCTGTCCCAGGCTCCGGTATCGCCGCGGGGCAGCTCAACCTCATCGGTGCGGCTGAAACTGACGCCATCAGGGGATATGAACCGAAAGCTCTCGTATTGTTTGGACAGCGTGTCCGAGGTGGCCCGCAGCTCCCATGAGCCATCTGGCAGCTGCGTCGCTCGCGGTCGGCCAATGCGGTATTCCTGCGCGTTTGGCGTAATGATCTGCACCGCCTGATTGTTGTCAAACCGCAGCCCATCAGCACAGGTCAGCGTCCAGCAATCATACTGCGGGTACAGCCGTCCGTCGATGTCTTGCCAGCCATGCCCCCGAGAGATCCAAGCGCGAAAACTGCCATCTTCCAGCTGTGCGATGGAATGCAGCGCGCCGATAAATTGTCCCTGAGGGCAACGATCAATGACCGGAGTTTGTTGCAGTCGCTGAAAGCTCTCGCCGCGATCCCGGCTGATTGCCACGCCGGTAAAGGCGAGAAACTTGGCCTTGGCCACCAGCTGGAAGCCGACATAATACATTCGCAGCTCATCCGGAGCCACCTCGATCACATCGCCAAGGATCACGCCATTATCGTCAAACATGCCTGGTGCGCCAAGATCCAGCACGGGATCTGGCGACACGGCTTTGACCCGGGTGGGGTCGGTGGCATCCACATCAATCCAGCCGATACGGCTGATCCCCTGCGCATCGCGCATGCCGCCAAACAGGCGAATTGTCTCGTCGTCCCGCATCCAGGGACAGGGCGTCATAAAGGAATGCTGCGCCCAGCTTGACGCGGCTTCGGGGCAATAGACCAGGCCCTCTTTACGCCAGACCATCTCAGACCTTGATCCTGAAGTAGCGGTAGGACGAGACCTTTGAAGCCTCTGCCGGGTGGCCATTCAGGATGAGGCCCTTTGCCTCAAAGCTTTTGTTGACCACCGCCGCCATGCCAACAAAGCAGTCATCGCCCAGCGTGACATTGTCGGCAAAGGTGGCGTTCACCCCCAAAAAGCAGCTGGCTCCAATGGAGCAATAGCCCGAGATCACCACATGCGACGACAAAAAGCAGTGGTCGCCAATCCGGGTCTGGTGACCGATGTGATTGCCAGACCACAGCACACAGCCATCTCCGATCCTGACTCCGTGCTGGATCGTATTGTCCTCAAAGATAAAGGCATTCTCGCCGATCTCGGCCGTGCGCCAGACAAAGGCATGCGGGCTGATAAAGCTGGCCAGCCTGTAGCCCTTGGCCCTGGCCGCCCCTATCAGCCGGGCACGCACCCGGTTCAATTGTGTTGAGGTCACTGCCACATGCGCCTCTGTATCCCTGGGGTCAAAGGTCGCGTCTGCCTCGTCCAGCGCCACCACCGGCAGGCCGAATTTGGTGTCTTCGGTCAGGTACTCTCGTTCAACGGCAAAGCCCACAACTTCATAGTCGCTATCGACGGTGAAATATTCATAGGCGATATCGGCAAATTCGCCGGCCCCGATGATCAATAGTCTCTTGGACATCTCGCCCTGCCCTTTCCTGGTTCAGAAGAGTCCCCACGCCGCCCTCTGTCAACCCTGTCTATACCGATACTCAACCCCAGAAGCGAGGTGCAATTCACCCCCGGCCAAAGCCTGCAGCGATGCCGCCGATATCGACAGGACGCGACAGGATGCGACGGGATTCGGCAGGGCAAAAACCTATGCATCATAAAATGTGCGTTAAACGTTCAAGGCGTTAACCCCTCGGTAAGCACTCAAACCCTAGGATCAGGAGAGCCTAACGAAGCAGCAGCCCGGGTGTTCTCCTCCCTGAATCCGGGCTGCTCGCTCAACAGACTTACTCCCCAAAACAAGCGGACGTATTCTCTAAACCAAGGCGCATTCTGCGCGCCAAACCGCAGGCTGCATCGGCACTCCAGCTGTTGACGAAACAGATCTCTGATGACGGGGCCCCTGTTGGCGGGAGCCCCGTTGTGGGGCCGGTAAAGCCATCCCCGTCAGTCAGCTCTATGCGGCGGGCGCGCCTTGTGCAGGGCGTCTTGAATGGTCGCGCGGAGCCTGGCGCGCGCAGTTTCATCCAAAGCGCCTAAATCCCCCGTCAGCCTATCGCCCTCTTCCCCCGGCAAGGCCTCAGCCAAATCCGCTGCGGGTGCCTGAACCTTGATGTGGTAGGGGATAATTTCGCGGGCGATGCCCTTAAAGCTTACGGGCTCAGAAGGCTCGGCCTCAACAATGTCACGCACATGGGCATAGGTCTCATAGCTCAGAACAATGCCTCCCGGCTCTGCAATGCTTTCCAGACGTGCGGCCAAATTGGCCTCGGCTCCAATGATCGTATAGTCCATCCGCTCGCTGGAGCCAAAATTCCCGACGTTGCAAAACCCCGTGTTGATGCCCATGCGGGCTTTGAACGGGTGCTCCAATCCCTTTTGGTTCCAGACCTTGCCCAGATCCAACAGCCGTCGCTGCATATCCAATGCCATGCGGACGCAGGCGCGCGCATCCTCGGTGGTGCCTTTGGTTTCGGGATCGCCAAAGAATGCGACAATCGCATCGCCAATGAACTTGTCGATGGTGGCCCCATGCGCCTCGGCGATTTGGGACATCTCTGTGAAGTATTCGTTCAACAACGTTGTCAGCTCTTCTGGCTGCATACGTTCTGTTGTGGCGGTGAAATCCTTTATGTCGGAAAAGAAGACCGTCAGCTTTTTCCGCTCGGTCGAAATTGAAGCATCCTTGTCCCCCGAAAAGATCGACTTATAGACCTGTGGCGACAGGTACTTTGAGATCTTCAGCGACACCCCCGCAAGAAACTCATTGTTTGCAGTCAGCTCGTCGTTCATTTTGCTGAACCGGCCTGCAAGCTTGTATTGCATCGCTGCAAAAAGCAGTCCGATGGTTCCGGCGATGGCGAAATACAGCAGCAACCACTTAAAGGACCACAGATTGAGCGTCACCGGCTGACGCACGGTGACGGTCTGCAAGGCGCGGATGTCGCCCACGCGCCAATCCGTCTTGGGGCTCTCGGCATGGGAGTTGTGGCAACTGACGCCTCCGCCTGCCATAATCACCGGGGTCGCCAAGGTAATTTCGCGGTTCCACACATTGCCTGTCGAATTGACAATGTACTGCGCCCCCTGCGGGTCCGCGCGAAACGCGCTCAAGGCAGCCCGTTCAAATTTGTTGAGCATATGCGGGGGGCGATTGGCAAAGGCATAATCCGAAACAAAGCGATACTGGACATCGCCCTCACGCGAGCCGATCTCAGCGCCCAGTTCCAGCGACAGCGTTGCAGGTATTGGGATCGCGCCAACTACGTCAAGATAGTTGTGCAGGGCCTGTGTTTCCGCGTCAGAATTCACCACCCGCGCCACGACGTTTTTGGCGTAATAGGACCTGACGGAGGTGATTATTCCATTGAGGCTGCTCGCCTGCCGGCGCAGCGTTTCATCCGACAGGTTGCGAAGATCAAGCCAGATCGCGGTGGGCAGACCGACCAGTGCAACGACAACAACGACGATCAGCCAATACGGTCGAACCAGAAAAAACCGTCCTAATTTCTCCATCAGATACCTTAAATGAGACATTCTCCAGATGGAAAACTCCCGTTTCATGGCCCCGCATAGGGCGACCCGCGTCAGTACAATCAACCAGCCTGCCAGCGTCTCAGGCCAAACTTAAACAGGAATTCGGTCTCGCAAAGCATACAGTGACCGTAGGCTTGGCGCTGCCACCCTGCAAGACAGCATTTACCTGTGCCCCAGAATATCAGCCCGCCCGCTGTCATCCAGGTCTGTCGAACGCAGGCTCCGGGCCGTCATTTGCGGTCAGGCAACCTGGCCTTTTTGTAGTTTTCGCGGTGCCAGACATAAAGCCCCGCTCCTGCGATCACACAGCTGCCCAAGACCGTCCATAAATCTGGTACTTCCGAGAAAAACACAAAGCCCCAGAAAGCTGCAAATGCCAGTCCTGTGTAGGAATAAGGTGCCAACATCCCGGCTTCGCCTTGCGAAAAGGCCTTGATCAACGCCAGTTGTCCAATTGTTCCGGCCAGCGCGATGGCAATCATCAAGGCAAAACCGGCCAGATCCGGAGATTGCCATCTGAAGGGCACCGCAAGGCTCAGCAACACGGTTCCGACCAGTCCCGTGTAAAAAAGCGACGTCCAGACATCTTCGTCGGCTCCGACACGCCGCGTCAGCAATGCGTAGCCTGAATAGCAGACGGCGGCCGCCAGAGGGAACAAGGCAGACAGGCTGAAGACATCGCTACCGGGGCGCATGATAATCGTCGCTCCAACCAGCGCCACTGCGATACCCGCAACGCGGCGTATGCCAAGGGACTCGCCAAGAAAGATCGCAGCGCCCAGGGTGATCAGAACCGGATTGGTCGACATCAGCGCCGCCGCATCCGTTAGGGGGATCAGGCTCAAACCGGTGAAAAAGAACGCGGTCGCGCGCATCAGCAGGATAGATCGCAGAAATTGCAGCCCCGGATATCGGCTGCGCACCACCTGTTTCAGACGCGGCAGCACCAGGACCAAAACCAACAGCATCTGTCCGGTATAGCGCGCCCAGAGTGCCGGCAGCACGCCAACATCAGGCGCCAGTGCCTTGACCGCTGCATCCATGATCGAAAAGCAAAAAATAGCACTTATCATCAACAGGATTGCACGACTTTGCGACGTCATACTGGATCCCTCAGGCAAAGGCGTTTTGCGTCATCTTGGTGTTGATGTGACGGACGAATAAACCGGCTGTTTATCAGCAAATTTCAGCACCTTCATTGTGGGAGCGAGATCGAAATCTATGGCGCAGAGCAATGGCCAAACACATATAGAAGGCGTAGTCGCTTAATTTGTTCAGTACATTTTTCCATCCCTGATGGCAATGCATTGCTCTTGCGCGGGCCAAGAATGGCGCGAGCGACACGTTATAAAACCAGAATAGCGCAAGACGCACGACCGGCGTATTCCGCCCCCTTTCGTCCCTACTGCCTGACCCGATCAGCTGTCCATGAGAAAGCGCGCGAGGTAGGCGTCGGAATAGTCGACCTCAAGCTCGACCCAGATCGGCAAGTGGTCTGACATCTCAAAGGTCATGAAATTGGTGGCATATTGCGACGCGAAATCGGCGTAGGGGGATTTTCCGTAGTCCGTACGCGTTGCTGCGTTGATGGGCTCGTAGTGCGCGCGGTGCTCGGCATCGGTTATCCGGGTTATGAATTCAGGATCATCCGGCGCCGCTGGGTCACGGGGCTGCGCAGGGCCGAAGACCGCATTGCGCCAGTCGAACACCCCGTGGCGCAGCAGGCGGGTTTTGCGGGTAGAGGCCCCTTTTTCGGTATATGCGATCTGGTCGTAGAACTTGTCCCCCTTCATGTTGGTCGCCTCAAAATGCGGCACCGTCATGCCGCTGTCGATGAGGGCCTGCCAGACCTCGCCATCGCGGCTTTCAATGTTCATGTCACCAAGAAAGACAAAGACTGGTCTTCCTTTTTGGCGCGTTTCACCAGGGCGTTTGTGATGGCCGTGATCTCTTGCGCACGCATGCCAAGATCGTCGCCATATATGATATGGTTTGAACAGAGCGTGAAGCGAAACCAGCCGGATTGAAAGGCGGCAAAAAAGGGCGTTCGGGCAATCTGGCTGCCATCGCTTAGCGCGTCAGAAGGGATCACGATCTCACCGATGACATTGCGGAAGAACACTTTGTCCTTGTTGTAGATGAACCCCATACGCTCGTAATTTGCGCCCTCATGGTTGCCTACATCAGTGACGAAGTAATCCCAGTTTGGTCCGAGCAGAGCCATGAGCCGCTTGAGCGGTGCGAGATCAGCGCGCAGCTCTTGGATGGCACAAATATCGAAGGTTGCAATGATTTCAGCAATGTAGTGGAAGCTCTCATCCAGCCGGGGCATGCCGCCGTCGAACGCACGGATATTCCATGAGCCGATGATGAGGGAATTGGGACGTCTCGTCTTTGTGATTGCCTGTGCCAGATCGTAGCGCAGGGTCAGCAGGCGGCGGGCAATCCAGGCGGCCTTGTCTGGATAGATCGTATCTTGGCCGTAGTCTTTGAGGTCATGATAAAAGGGCATAGCAATCTCCAAATCTGAATTGTCAAAAGTAAGCCATTGCACCTTTAAGTTGACAGGATATCGCAGCCAAACGTCAAGACTGGTCTCCTATCTCTCTGAATGGACGGTGTTCGACGGCTTTCAACGCCTGTTTGACGGCTGCAACCAGTTCATTTCTTGGCACCGGTTTGCTCAGCTGCAAATCTTCGGGACGCATTCCGTTCCCGTGGGCCTTGGCCTCGTTTGCGTAGCCTGACATGAAGATCACAGGCAGATCCGGCTTCAATGCGCGCGCGGCCTTTGCCAGGTGCGTTCCCATATGCTCGCCCGGCATGACAATGTCGGTCACAAGCAAATCAAAGTCACAATCGTGCTGGAATATCCTCAGCGCGTCATCGCCACTGGCCGCAGGCGTAACCAGGCATCCCATTCCCTGCAGCGTTCTCTGGATGATCTCCAGAACCTCTGGCTCATCTTCGGCAACAAGAACCTTTGCCCCAAAATGTTCTGGTGCCGCCTCGGTCTGCGCTGCGGGTTGGGACAAGTCGGCGCCGCCTGCCTCAAGCGCTCTGAAGTATATCCTGAACGTCGTGCCGACCCCCGGCTCTGAATGAACCTGAACCGATCCTCCTGTTTGTTTGACAAAGCCCTGAATCATAGAGAGGCCAAGCCCGGAGCCGCTTCCCACTTCCTTGGTGGTGTAGAAGGGCTCAAATATTTTCCCCAACTCATCTTTCGCAATGCCGTGACCGGTATCAGTGACCGAAAGAACCGCATATCTGCCCTGTTCAACCAGCTCACCGCTTGCATCCGTAAAGTCCTGATCTCTCTCGATGTTACGGGATTCGATGGTCATTTTTCCACCCTGCGGCATCGAATCCCGGGCGTTCAATATGAGGTTCAGAAAGGCGCTTTCGGTAGAGCTTTGATCAACCGAAACCTCCCACAACTCGCTACTGAGAGAGGTGTGGATCTCGATGTTTTCCGGCAAGGCCCGACTGATCCAGCTATGGGTGTCTTTGATGACAGTGTTGAGGTTAACCCTGGTGGGCTCAAGACGTGCCTGCCTCGCAAACAGAAGCATGTTTTTGGTAAGGTCAGCGCCGCGCAGAGTGGCAGCGATGCTTTTATCAATGAATTCAAGATGGTCAGGATTGCTTACGTCATCTTTAAGCAGCTCAAGATTTCCCAGGGTGACTGCCAGAAGATTATTGAAATCATGGGCAATTCCACCGGTTAGTTTTCCGATGGCTTCCATTTTTTGCGCCTGAGCCAATGCCTCTTTGACCTTGTGCTTTTCGGTGACATCGATCAGCACTCCTTCAAGTTCAATCTCCCCATTTTCCGCGATGACCGGCCGGCCCCGTTCACTGAGCCAGATTTCGCTGCCATCGCGCCTTTTGACGGGATACTCAAAGGAAAATTCGGTGCCGTTCGCAATAGCCTTGGCGACGGCATCGTTCATGGTCTTCATGTCGCTTTCTGCAAAGATCGAGCCGTAATCTATGCTGAAACGTTCACCGTCCTGGCTGTTTTGCAGTTCAGGATCAAACAGCGTGTCAAATCCTGCACTTTTGTAGATTGGCGTCCAGTTTTCATCATTCTTCACCCGGTAGATTGCGCCTGGAATATTGTCCATCAGGTTCTCCAGTTGGGCGCGTTTCAACTCAAGTTCCGATTTTCTGTCTTCCTGTTCCGTCACATCCAGCAGGACACCCGTCGTTTCGATCAATCGGCCCGTGATGTCGAAAACCGGCTCACCGCGTTCGTGAAGAACCCGAACGCCACCGTCGTCACGAATGATCCGGGTGACAACATCGTAGCCAGTCTGAGCCTTGGAGGCCCCCTCAACCACCGCACGGTAACGGTCTCGATCATCCGGGTGGATCCAGCTGAGATTTTTTTCGTATTGCAACCCGTTGCTGGGTCCCTCCGGAGCATCATTGTGCTTTTGCGCGACGGTCCTTTTCATCAACTCTTCCGGCGCAATACCATAGATCTCGGCAAGCTCAGGAGAGCAGTAGGTGATACGCGCCTCGACTTCATCCCAGACCCATGTCACCACATTCGCCAGCCGCGCCGCATTGAGGTATTTATTCTCACTGGACTTGAGATCCTGCTCCCGAATAACACGCTTTGTGATGTCGCGTACGACCCCGAAATATCCCAGAAAATCCCCATCCTGCGCATATGATGGCCGCGCGGAAAGCTCCAGAAAGATCCTTTCGCCTGCAGTGTTGACTGATGCAAAGATGCAGTCGTCAATGTTTCTCTGGTCTGCAACATCCCTTTGCAATTCGTTCCAGGACCCGTTCGCGGGGTCAATCTGTGGCATCTCCCACAGCCTCAACCCCTTGACCTGACCCAAATCCCGCGCGCTATTCGCAGCACCGGGTAGGTAGTTCTGCAACCTGAATTCGGCATCCATCTCCCAGTACTGATCGAATACGAGTTTATCGTAATACGAGGATCTTCGGCCTGCGACACTGTCGCTGGACTGAGAGGCCGGGTTGCGGGTCTTGTCAAAAGAGGTTGCAATCAGACTGGCGACGTATTGCGCGAGGACCTTGTCCTCACCGGTCCATATGCGCGGCATGCCGGTATGTTCGAGGAGAAGAATTCCGAGGCTCTGGTCGGCAGATCCCAGGCGGCATGCGAGGACCGAGCGCACCTCATTCTCCGAAAGGAAGAATTGCGCAAGTGCGGCGCACTCAGCGGTGATGCTGACATCGTCAAAGGCCACGACTGCCCTGCGCCTCAAGGGCCGTCCATAAGGATTGGAACACCGTATTGGCAACTTTACGGCCTTGTGGTCGGACCTTGCTGTCGGCGCTACTGTCGGCGTTCCATTCAAACAGGCACGACAGATCCTGCTGCCCGGTCCCGTACGGCCAGACCGATATGCGACCAACCTTGGCGAACTCTGCCAAGGTTGAGCAATAGGACTCTAGCGAGTCCATTGAAGCAAGCATAGAGAACCCCCTACCTTTATCAGGTCCTTGAGCAGGCACTGCGTGGTCCGTTCCATCAATTTCTTATCTGTTTCCAAGTGCAGTTTCACGTGCCTGCCAACACCTCGAATGCGGGGGGCAGCCGGTCATATCGCAATGTTGTGGGGGCAGTGGGCTTTCGGGCAAAGTGAGCGGCTTAGCCTGTATCGCAGTTTTTCTAGTGGGTGACCCTACTTGAAGTTTCAGCCAAAGTCCACATTCGGGCAATGTTCCAGCCTGCAACTGTTCGTAATACGCCCCCTCGCGCTGCACCGCCGCAGGACAGCTGTGAGGCTAAAGTGTCAAAGGCTCTGCGTCGAGCGAAGGACGGTGATGGCGATGCAATCCATGCAGCTGCGCCACCAAGAGCTGGCCCCCTGAGTGCTGGACCACTGAGAGCTGGGCCTGTGACCGAGCTGGGCCTGTGTTCCGGATCAAGGTTCGGACGCCCGTGCCTATAGCATCGGCACCTACACAAGCGACGTCACCGAAACCTTCATGACCGACGCAGGCATGAATATCGTGTCCACGCCCAAGGAAGAGCTGAACATCAAAAAGCTCAAAGCGGGTCGTATTGATCTGTGGGTGACATTGCGGGAACGCCTGAACCTGTTGAATGTTTCAGAGCTGGTCGAGGTCCTGTTGGCCGAAGAAACATCCGCAGGGATTGCCTGTAATCTGGCCGTGGATGACGCGACAATTTCCAGTCTCCAGCAAAGCCCCGGAACCCCTTTCGGGGCCTCATTGCCGACAATGGCGTCAACGCCATTCCGAAATGTCACTGGCTGCGCAGGTTCACTGCGCGATCCCGAAAGCTCATCTCGAACAGCTTGCCGGCAAATTACAGGGTTGAGGCCTCACAGAGTTGAGATCTCAGTATCCCCTTCAGCTTCCTGTGCGCCTGGCTGCGGCTCAGCCAAACACCCACACCTTAGTCACCATCAGCAACCCCCTCAGCACGCGCCCGCGCCCGCCTTGCCCGGTAGCTGGGCAGGAGGATCAGGATCGCAGCGATCACCAGCAGACCAAGCGTCATAGGCCGCTCCCAGATGAACGAAACACCGTCGTAAAGTTGCATCGAACGCGCAAAGTTGTTCTCGAGCATGCCACCCAGAATGAACCCGATCAACAGAGGGGCCAAAGGGTAGTCTGCGAATTTCAAAGCTGTCGCACAGACGCCAAATCCCACAAGGATAAGCAATTCCGTTGCATTGTTCTGACCAATGTAGGCCCCCATCAAGGTAAAGAACAAAATGAACGGGATCAGATAGTTGCGCGGGATCGACAGGACTTTGGCGATATAGGGAATCAGGGGCAGGTTCAAAATCAGCAGGACCAGATTGCCAATGAACATCGACATGATCACAGCCCAGAAAATCTGCGGCTCGTCAATCATCAGCCGTGGCCCAGGCGAGACGTTTGGGCCACGAGAGCCCCCAGCAGGAGCGCTGTGGTGCCGGAGCCGGGGATGCCCAGCGTCAACAGCGGCACAAAGGAGCCAGTGCAGGCGGCGTTGTTTGCGGTCTCGGGAGCTGCGAGGCCTGTGATTGAGCCTTTGCCGAACTCGGCCTGCTCTTCTTTTGTCGCCAGATTGCGTTCAACGGCATAGCCCAGAAAGCTGGCAATCGTCGCGCCGGCACCGGGCAAAACCCCAATAAAGAAACCCTGGACAGACTGACGTCCGATGATTGGCGCAATGGAACGGGCCTCGACCCGCGTGATGCGCAGGTCCGTGATGTCAGCTTCAACGCTGCCCGCGTCTTTAGGTTTGAGCACCAGGAACAAGGCTTCGGGCAGGGCGAACATGGCCATGGCCAGGGTGATAAAGCCAAAGCCCGACTGCAGGTCCATGACCCCCCCGGTAAAGCGTGGCAGACTGAACAGAGCGCCTTCGCCGACCGTGGCCAAAATCAGGCCAAACACGGTCATGATCATCGCCTTGGCGACCTGGCCGGTGCCCGCGAAGGCCGCGATGGCTGAAAGCCCGACCACCATCAGCGCAAAATACTCGGCAGAATGAAACAGCAGGGCGACAGACGACAGCATCGGCGCAAAAATCATCAACAGGATCGCCCCAATTGTGCCCCCGGCAAAACTGCAGACGGCAGCGATGGTCAGCGCCTTACCTGCCCTGCCCTGCTGCGCCATGGGGTAGCCATCAAAACTGGAGGCTACCGTGCCTGCAACACCGGGCGCATTCAGCAGAATTGACGACGTGGAGCCGCCAAAGATGGCCCCGTAATAGACCCCTGCAAGCAGGATCAAAGCAGCAGAGGGGTCGCCCATTGAGATCGCGATGGGGATCATGATCGCGATGATCGACATTGGGCCAAGCCCCGGCAACATGCCGATGAACGTACCAATGAGGCACCCCGCAATGACCATCGCAAGGTTTTGGAATGACATGGCCGTTTGCAGACCAATAAGAAGACCCTCTAGCATATCAACCTCCAAAAAATCCGGGCAGCGGGCGCATGTAGATGCCCAAAACCTGTTGCACCAGATACCAGACGATCATCGTCGCAATGACAGCGACACTGAGCATCAGAACCCACTTGCGCTCCCCCAGGATAAACGCACCAAGAAACAGGAAAGCAGTGGTCGAGGGCAGGAAGCCGACGGGGCGCAGGCACAGCGCGTAAGCAACCATCAGTGCCAGCAGCAAGAGCGCTTGGCCCAGCTTGTATTCGTGCAGGCGGCGGTAGTCGATCTCGGCAATTTTTACCTCAGATTTTTCCACGCCGGACAGGATGATAAGGCAGGCGACAATACCAAGGATCGACAGGACCTTGGGAAAGGTGCTGGGCCAGATCGGGTTGCGCTTCATGAAAGGAGCGAGGCCTGCGTCCATCGTGAACCAGGCGGTGTAGCCATAAACCAGACAGATGCCCAATAAGATAAGTGCGATCCAACGATCAAGAGCCATGATCTTGCCCCCCCCAAATTCAGATTGGCAGAGCGACGCAGCGCTCTGCCAAACAGGTTTCCGTTTACAGGAAGCCCAGTTTTTTCATCAGATCACCAATGGTTTTCTCTTGGCTCTCAAGGAAGGTTTTGAAGTCGTCGCCGGAGTTATGGATGTTCACCCAACCGTTGCGTGCCCGCACCTCTTCCCATTCAGGGGTGTCGTACATTTTGGCAATCGCCTCCTGATAGACGGCGGTCTTTTCAGCAGACAGGCCAGGTGCGCCAAAGAAGCCGCGCCAGTTCACAAAGCTCATGTCGATGCCCTGCTCTTTCATGGTCATCGCATCAGCAGCCGCCGGGACACGCGCGTCGGCTGTTACACCGATGATCTTGACCTCGCCAGCATTCGCCAGATCGATGGCCTCTGACAGACCGGTAGACAAGGCCGCGATCTCACCTGACAGCAGGGCCGCCATGGCTTTGCCACCGGCGTCATAAGGGATGTATTTGACATCCAAAGCGTCTTTGCCTGCGGCCTCCATGGCCATTGCAGCAACGAGGTGATCCATACCGCCCGGCACCGAGCCGCCACCGATGGCCGTTGCCGAAGGATCTGCATCATAGGCCGCCAGCAGGTCTGACATGTTGTTGACAGGGCTGTCTTTGCCCACAACAATTGCGGCGTAGTCGCCAATCGTGCCTGCAACCAATGTCAGATCACGAAAGCTTTGTGGGAACACGCCGGTCAGCGACCGGATCACGATGGGCGTGGAGTTGACCATCAACGTGCCTTCGTTGCTTGCGGCGTTTTCAATCAAGAAGCCGATGGCCTTACCGCCGCCGCCGCCTGACATGTTTTCATAAGAGGCCGAGCCCACGAGACCCGCCTTTGTCAGCGCCTCACCTGTGCCGCGTGCGGTGCCGTCCCAGCCGCCACCAGCACCGCCGGGGATCAGAAAGTGAATGCTGTCCAGAACCTTTTGGCCGTCCGCCTGTGCGGCAGATCCAAAACTCAACGCGGCCATAGCCGCTGCGATTAGGGCCCTGCGGCCCATGCTAAATGTTGTCATGTTATCCTCCCGTTTGACAACTGACCGCTCTGCGGCTCAATTTAGAGGACTAAAACACGTTAACCTGACACCGACCTGACACCCCCGATAAATGGCAGTCACCATCCATGAAATTTCTCCTTGTTGAAGACAACCAAGAGCTTGCACATGCAATTTCCTCACGCATGCAATTGGACGGGCATGTTGTTGAACATGCTTCAAATTTGAAGGATGCTACCGCCTTTGTGGAAACCGGTGAATATGATTTGATACTGCTCGACATCATGCTGCCCGATGGCGACGGGCGCTCCTTTTTAAAGACACACAGGGCCAGTGATTTGGACACGCCAGTGATCGTTTTGACCGCGCGCAGCCAGATCTCGGATCGAATCGGCTCACTTGATCTGGGGGCTGATGACTATGTTACAAAACCGTTTGATCACGCCGAACTTGCAGCACGTTGCCGCGCGGTTTTGCGTCGAAGGGCTGGCAAATCCCAGACGATCATCAGGTCAGGCGGGGTAGAATTTGATCCGGTCGCAGGCAGTATGGCCGTGCAGGGTCAGCCCGTGACACTGCGCAATCGGGAGCTGCGCCTGCTGGAGCTGTTGATCAACGCGCCCGGGCAAATATTCTCAAAGCAAAAGCTGTCCGACCGGTTGTTTTCATACGACGATGACGTTTCGGAGAATGCAATCGAGGTCTATATCGCCCGCTTGCGCAAGCACCTGGACCCCTCAGATCTGAAGATCACCACCCTGCGCGGGCTGGGCTATCGTCTCGACAATGACGCCTAGCTTGCAAACCTCCGGCTCCCTCAGAAACCGCTTGGCTTTCACCCTTATCAGTGGCGCGGCAATCCTTGGGTTGCTGCTGTTTTTTGCCATCCGAAATTACGCAACCCAGGTTGCCCTACAGGGACAGGACAGCATTCTGGGAGCCTCGGTTACGTCGATATTGGATGCGGCATCGATCCGGAATGGCGAGGTTGAGATTGATATTCCCTATGCGTCTTTTTCGATGCTCAGCACTCCGCTTGATGATCGGATTTTTTACGCCATTTACCAGGATGATCACTTTCTGTCTGGCTATCGTGACCTGTCGCTCCCCCCTTCCTCTGGTCGCGAAAGAGATTTTTACTCTGTTTTGTATCAGGGCGAAGTTGTCCGCGTCGTCAGTGCAAACCGCACCCTGATTGGCAGTGATAGGCGTATCCAAATTCGCGTCGCACTGGCGCAGACCCAGGATGCCCTGTCAGGCACACTGGCCCAGATTTCCCGCACTGCAGCTTTGTTCGGGGCCTGCTTTTTTGCGCTTGCGGCCATCCTGTCCTTTTGGGCGACATCCACGACGATTGGTCAGCTAAAGGCCCTGGCGCATTCGATCACCAGACGTGGACCACAAGACCTGCGCCCGTTCGAAAAACCGGTCCCCTCCGAGATGATGCCGCTGGTCACCTCCCTAAATTCACTGATGGGGCGGCTGGACTATTCGCTGAGCCAGTCAGAGGATTTTATCGCAGAAGCAGCCCACCGCGTGCGCACACCGCTTGCCACCGTCCGGTCCTATGCAGAAGCAACGCTGCAACGCGTCGACAGGGAAGAAAACAGGCAGGCAGTACGATCCATGATCCGCGCCATCGACGAAAGCTCGCGCGCTGCAGTCCAGCTTTTGGATCATGCCATGATCACCTTTCGCGCCGACCACCTTGAGAGACAGGACATTGATCTGGTTGAACTGGTCCATGAACTGGTGGTGAGCCTGACGCCAATTGCCGACATGAAAGCCCTCGAGATATGCCTGCAAAGTGAGGCGAAGGTTTCCTATTCAGGCGATCCGGTCCTGATACAGAATGCAGTTCGAAATCTGATTGATAATGCGATGAAATACGCCCCCAGCGATGGCAAGATCGATATCAGTGTCTCGGCCAAACCAGACGTCCAAATCTGTGTGTGTGACAGTGGAAAGGGTTTTCCCAGTGAAGAGCTCATCACACTCGCAGCGCGCTTCAAACGTGGGAAAAACGCCGAAGGCACCATCGGCTCTGGCCTTGGCCTGACGATTGCAATGGACGTGGCACGCGCCCACGGCGGCGATTTACACCTGTCAAACCAGACGAAAGGCGGCGCATGCGCATTGTTATCGCTATAATTTTCTGGGTCATCCCAGTGGCTCTTGTTGCGCAGGACTGGGAAGATCAGCGCCTGTTCAACACGCAGGAAACAGCGCTCCACCTGCGGATTATCTCCTCGACTGATACCTCCTTCTTTGCGCCTGTCATCGAGAGTTTCGTGGCACAATACCCCGATATTGGCGTTGAGTATCTGGAGATGAGAACCAACGATACCAACGAGATATTCCGGGCAAATCCGGAAGCATTTGATTTGGTCGTTTCCAGTGCCATGGATTTGCAGCTGAAAGCCGCCAATGACGGGCTGGCGCGCCCGGTTTCGGATGTGCCTCATCCGGCCTGGGCGCAATGGCGTCACAGTCTGTTTGGCCTTCACGTCCGAGCCTGCGGCCATTGTGATCAACCGCGCGGCCTTTGCGGGTCACGTGATCCCCAAAACCCGGCAAGAGCTCATCGAAGCCCTGCGGGCACGGCCCGAAACATTTCACGGCCGGGTTGGCACCTATGATGTGAGAGACTCCGGCCTTGGATACCTGCTCGCAACCCAGGACGCGCGCGCCTCTGAAACCTATTGGCGCCTGATGGAGGTCATGGGCGCATTGGACGTGCGATTGTATTGTTGCTCGGGCAGCATGATCGACGATTGGCCGATGGCACCCTCGCAGTTGCATACAATGTGTTGGGAAGTTACGCGACCGTCCGTGTTGAGATGAAAGACAGCATCGAAGTCATCCTGCCTTCGGATTTCCCGACGACAATGATGCGGACAGCCATGGTTTCGAGCCAGGCCCCGCATCCCGAACAAGCGTCGGAATTCCTCCGGCACTTGATTGCTCTGCAGTCAGGAACGGAGGCACATAGCCTTCCGCGGCCGCCGCTGAATTCGACGCTGAATGACGATGAGCGCGCAACGATCACGTTGGAGCCTGCGTTGATGACATTTCTGGACACCTTAAAGAGGCGCAAGTTTCTTGCTGAATGGGAAGATTCCGTCATTCAAAAGCACCCCTGAACGTAGTCCCTTTGACTGTTGTACCTTAGGGGCAGGACGCATCAACCACACATGACAGTTGCAGACACAGACAGGCCGAAACAGGGCTGGCTGAAACAGGGCGCGGAAAACCCAAAGACTGGGTTTTCCGCAGGTTTCTTTAGTTTCCTGCCGCAATGGAAATGGGCGTCTCACCCGTTTCCATCCAGCCTTCGAGCGCGGCAAAGGGATCGATGCTTTCCATCACAATACCGCCCGCGCCGGGCAAAGTCCGCAATGATCCATCCCCGGGATCATGAAGAGTGCGACATTTTTCGAAATCTCATCTTCGCCCCCAGCTTTGGCTTTGACCTGCTCATACCATTCCACGGTTTTCCCCGGAAAAACGATAGCATCCGCCCAGCCATGCCAGACAATCATTTTGCCACCCGCATCCCGGAATTTTGAAATGTCCGGAGAATCCGCATTGTAATTCTCGGCCGCCCGGCTCATGCGCGCGGGGTCTTTGTCAAAGTCGAAATCGGTCACTTTCCAATCCGGACCGGGATCGGGATCAAAGGCCAGATAGGCACCAAATGACTGGCCGAACATCGGGTTCAAAGGCAAGGTTCCGTCTTCTTTTCCGGTCATCCAAAGCCACCAGAACGGCTCAGATCCGGCAGGAACACCACCGGGAAACAGCTCTTCGCCGGCCGAATTGACAGCAGGCTGATACCACTTGTCCAGCACTGCAATCTCATCCGAATTCAGGCATTGAGATGCATCCTGGCCGGTTTCGCACCGCAGGGCCGACACATCCGGCGTACATTGGCGCGGGTCCGAAATGAGCCCGTCTGTGGTCCCGTCCAGCCCGTCACACTGGCGCATGACTTCGTCGCCAATCAACGTCTCTTTGCCCGGTTTCAAAATGGGCTGACCGTCCGGGCCGGTATTGGCCTGCACGATCCAGGCAATCGCCGCACCTGCAAGCGCGGTTTCATTCATCGCCGGGGCACCCGAAATAATACCCTGATAGTTTTCCGGTTAACGCAGCGAGGCCATATGCGCCAGGCGCCCGCCTGTTGAACAGCCCTGGAAAATCGCCTTGTCGTGTTTTTCTTCGTAGAAGGCCTGGATCAGATCCTGCGACACGCGATAGGTCTCACCGATGGCGCGCCATCCCCAGTCGCGTTCTGCATGGCCGTTGCCTTCTGCCCAGGCACCGTCCACCACCGAAAGTCCATGATGGCCGCTGTCTGAAGTGGCCGTTGCATAGCCCTTTGCCAGACCTGGAGCCATCGCGTTGACCCACCGGCCACCGGCATCGCTGCGCCCAAGAATGCCGCACCAGCCGCCACATCCGACCTGATAAAACTTGCCGTTCCAGCCCGAGAGAGGCAGGCGGGTTTCGATGAAATTGCGGGCAATGCGGTTGCACGCACCTCGCAATAGGCGGGCAGTTTATCGCTTGCCGCGATGATCTGGGCCGAGGTCACAAAGCCGCCATCGATCCGGTGATTAGCCAGCGCCGCGCATTTGTCTGCATCCCCGTCGCTCTGCGCGTAGCTTGCCGTTGCCGCCAAACTGAACAAAACTGCGAGCGCGGAAAGCCCGCCTCGTTTCTTGAGCATTTGCATTTTCTTCTCCCTTAGAAGTCCCCGTTGTCCGAACCTTTGGTCAAGGTGCCTGAGCCTTTGGCCAAATCACACTATGGCCACATCACAAAGGCTCACCCTGAGATCACATCACAGCCCCGGGGGTGGTTCGATAGGCGATACATCCAAATTTGCCGCATCAATATGTAGCAATCCCACACAAGCAGAGCCTCGCCCTGTGAAGGGCTCCGCCCCTAGAGCTGGGAAAGCACAGAGCCAGACCTGGCTCTTCAGAGACGCAAGGCCCAAGAGGGTGACGTGAACTTAAGGCCGCTTGAAGCTCTGATGGGACGCAGGGCGTCTCAAGGCACTATAGCGGCCGCAGCAAGAGAACGAGCGGCTGCGCTCTCCGGTTTACGGATCCTGAGACGGCGGCAACACCACGGCGGCCTGGAAACTGCAAAAGGCAAAAGATAGCCAGGCCGCCATCTGCTTACTTCTTAAGGTTTGTCCAGATGGTATCATAGACCGCCTGAACCTCTTCGTCACAGGCATCAATAAACACCGCCTGGCCAGCCCCCTCATGCGGGTTCGCCTCGGGCAAGGTGCGCAGCGCTTCGTCCAGCAGCGGCGCGACACCTTCGACACCCGCAGCATATCGTGTCCAGTTGGTCAGCTGCGCGACATTTTCGGGAACCAGCAGAAAATCCATGAACTTCAGCGCATTTTCCCGGTTCGGGGCATCGTTCAACAAAACGACATTATCCATCCAGGCGATGTAGCCCTGCGTTGGAAAGGCGTATTCCACATTGGCCCCTTCCTCGCGGGCTTTGGCGCTGAAACCGTCATAGATCATACCGGCTGCGGCATCGCCTGAAACCAGCACCTCTTTGGCCGTGTCCGAGTTGAACGACACCCAGTTCGCCTTGGCCCCCAGCAGCATTGCATTCAGCGCCTTGAGCTGGTCACGGTCCGTGCTGCACTGCGGGATATCCATATGCAGCGCCGCCAAGGCCATGACCTCGCCCTGACTGTCGAGCACGTTGATCTTGCCCTGCAGCTCAGCTGGCGGGTTGAACAGAATATCAGTGTTGTTGATGTCACCAGTATAGACATCGCGGTTCACCGCAAAGCTGGTAGAGCCCCACTGGTAGGGGATCGAATGCTGGCGACCGGGATCAAAGTTTGGGTCAGCCCATTCTGCGGCGATGTTGCCTTTGTTGGCCAGCTCGCCCTCTGCCATCGTATCCAACAATCCGGCGCCTGCCATGATCTTGACCATATAGTCGCCAGGGACTGCGACATCATAGGTGCCCATGCCGCCCGCCTTCAGCGACGCCAGCATGGCCTCGTTTGAATCGTAGGTGTCGATCACCACCTCATGCCCGTTTCGGCGGTGAACTTGTCAACCAGCTCTTGCGGCATGTATTCGAACCAGGGGTAGACCACCACTTTGCCCTCTGCGGCGGCAGCGGATGCCACAGTGCTGAGCGCCAGAGCCGCGACGCCGGATTTCAGTAGGTTTTTCATTGTTCTCTCCATCTGCTGGTTATTTTTTGCTGTCGGTTTTGCTTACGAAATACGAGATCGTCACAAGGAGGATCGAGACACCAAGCAACATCGTTGAAATCGCCATGATGTTTGGTTTGATGCCTTGTTTGACGGAGCCAAAGATTGCCGTCGGAAGGGTTTCAACACCGGCGGCTTTGACGAAATTGGTAATGATGAAATCATCCAGGGAAACGATAAAGGCGAGCAGGTAGCCGGAGATGATCCCAGGTATCATCATTGGCAGCAGGATACGGGTAAAGGCCTGCCGTTTGGTGGCATAAAGGTCTTGCGCGGCCTGCTCATAGCTATCGTCAATGCCCTGCATCCGCGCCGAAATCGGCAAGTAGGCAAAGGGAATACAAAAAGCGATATGCGCGATCAGAATTGTGGCATATCCGCGGGTGAAATCAATCGCGTTGAAAAAGATCAGCGTGGCGACCGCCAGCACGATTTCGGGCACCATCAGCGGCAGGCTGATCAGACCAAGTGAGACCGTGCGCAGCTTGAATTTGCCGCCTCTGACCATCGCGGTTGCGGCCAGTGTTGCAATCGTGGCGGCTATGGTGGCGGCGGCTATTGCGATGGTAAACGAATTCCACGCCGCGATCTTGAACTTCTGGCTTTCGGGGCCGGTGAAGACATCCACATACCAGCGAAAACTGACGCCTTCCCAGTTGGTGATCGAGGTGCTGTCATTCAGGGAATAAACCGTGACCACCAAGAGTGGCGCATAGAGGATCACAAGGCACAGAAGGGTGACAGTGTAAAACCCCGGCAGGGTTTTGATGTCAGTTTGTGACTGGTGCATAAAACGACGCATTAGTGGGCGCATCAGCTGGCCTCCTTTTCGGCCCTGGCTTGCTGGCGGGCAAATACCATCAGGATAATCAGAACCATCGACAGCAGAACCATCGAAGCCGCGGCCCCAAAGGGCCAGTTCCCGGCGTTGCCTTTGAACTGCTCCTCGATTAGCGAGCCGATCATAAAGTTCTTGGCCCCGCCCAGCAGATCCGGCGCAAGAAACGAGCCCATCGAGGGCACAAACACGAGGATACAGCCCGCGATCACACCGGGTTTGACTGCCGGCAGCAGGATGCGCCGCAGAGTGACCCATTTAGAGGCATACAGATCTGCGGCGGCTTCACTGAGGCTAAAATTATAGCGCTCGACGCAGGCATAAATCGGCAGCACCATGAACGGTAGGTAGGAATAGAACAGTCCCAGTTGCACTGCAAAGTTGGTGTTAATGATCGTGATCGGGTCGTTGATCAGCCCGGTCCCCATCAGGAAATCGTTCAGCGGCCCCGTGTCGCGCAACATAAATTTCATCGACACGGTGCGGATCAGCAGGTTGACCCAGTACGGAATCGTGATCAGGAAAACCCACATCGGGCGTGCCTTTTGCGGGCGGGTTGCGATGAAATAGGCGGTGGGAAATCCGATCGCCAGGGCGAGCAAGGTCGCAACCGCCGCCTGCCAGATGGAACGCCAAAAAATTGTAATGTAGGTCCATTCAATTTTGGCGGGCTCATCGCCAAACAGGCCGCGATCAAAAAAGAACTGGCCATAGGCGGCGAGGCTGAAGTCCCAAATAATGCCGCCGCGAAATTCCTTGGTCAGGAATGAATAGATCAACATCATGATGACCGGAATTAAGACAAAAGCCCCCAGATACACCCAGGCAGGCAACAACAGCCAGTTACGGGCTTCTTTGTAGGTGTCTGTGGTGGCGCTGCCGCCGCTCGCTGCTCCGCCTGCCATCAGTCAACCAGGAGGCGGGCCGCCTCCATCTCCATGTTGACGTAGACTTCGCAGCCGGGCTCAAAAATGCGTTTGTTGCCGCGATCCGAATTTGAGGTGCGCACGATGAAATTCGGGCCTTCATCCAGATCAACCAGCGTCGAGATGTCTGTGCCGACAAATATATTCTCGCGCACTGTGCCTTTCAGCCCTTCGGAATCCGTTGGCTGCTCGGACATAAAAAGCCGTTCGGGCCGGACAGACATATGGACCTTGGCGCCAGCGTTTATCCCCTCCACCGCGTTGCAACTCAGCTCATGTCCCCCCCCAAGATGGCATGTCGCGCGTCCGGCATGGATGGCGTCAACCGAGACCTCCAGCAGGTTGGTCTCTCCGATGAAATCGGCGACAAACCGGTGGCGCGGACGCTCTTAATGTCTGCGGGCCTCGCCCAGTTGCTGCAACTCACCCGCAGACATTACCGCGATGCGGTCGGACATGGTGAGCGCTTCTTCCTGGTCGTGGGTCACCAAGATGAAGGTAATGCCGGTTTCGCGCTGCAGGTGCTTCAGCTCAAGCTGCATGGCCTTGCGCAACTTGAGATCAAGCGCCGAGAGCGGCTCATCCAGCAGCAGAACTTTGGGCTTTGGCGCCAGGGCGCGTGCAAGGGCAACCCGCTGTTGCTGTCCCCCTGACAGCTGTGCGGGCTTGCGCGCCGCGAATTGAGAAAGCTGCACCAGCTCAAGCATCTCAGCTGCCGCGGTGCGGGCCTGAGATTTTGACTGGCCGCGCATCTCAAGCCCAAAGGCGACATTGTCCAAAACACTCATCTGTGGAAACAGCGCATAATTCTGGAAGACCGTGTTTATCGGGCGCTTGTTCGGGGGCAGGTTCGCGATTGCATCGCCGTACAGCAGTATCTCGCCTTCGGTCACCTCCTCAAATCCGGCAATCATCCGCAACAATGTGGTCTTGCCGCAGCCAGAAGGACCCAACAGGGTGAAAAACTCATTGTCATAGATCGACAGTGAGATCGTCTTCAAGGCAGTGAAATCTCCGTACCGCTTTACGGCGCCGCGCACATCAATCGCTATTTGCCTGCTGTCTGACATGGCTACTTCCCTATTGAGCTTGACTAAGGAAAGCATACGAACGGCAGGCAACTTCTCTAAGAACGGTGTCTCTTAGCGTTGCTTAGCCTTAGTCTAAGGTGAGCAATAAAATTAAGGCGCATGCGCCCAAAGTTTCGCCGGTTTGAAAACCCCCTCAGAGGTATGCCTATGCCGCCAGCTCTTCTAGCAGCCGGTCCATCATGCCATCACACAGGGCGAGCTGCTCAAGCGTCACAAACTCATCCGGCTTATGTCCCTGCCCTTCCATTGAGCCGGGACCACAGACAACCGTTGGGATATCCAATGCGTCAAAGACCCCGGCCTCGGTGCCAAATGCCACCTTGGTCGTGCTATTGCTTTGCGCCAGACGTTGCGCCATCTGGACAACCTCTGCATCAGACGAAACCTCCAGCCCGGGATAGGTGTTGTAGGGATCAATCTCGAGTGCGGCAGCTGGAAAGCGTCGCTGGTATGGTTCCAGAACACTGGTGGCGCCATTTTGAATGCGCCCAAGAATATCCTGCGGCACATCAGCGGCCAAATGCCTGTATTCAAATAACATCTCCGCGCGATCCGGCACGATATTCAGCGCGGTGCCCCCCGAAAGCTGCCCGACATGGATGGTTGAATAGGGAATATCATAGGCTTCATCGCGCGCACCAACCATCGCCAGCGTATCTTGAACCCTGCGCAGTTCAGCAAGGAAATCACCGGCCATATGCAGCGCATTCAAAAACTTTGGCGCCAGCGCTGAATGACCGGCTTGGCCGTGAAAGACCGCACGCAATGCCGCCTTGCCCTTGTGTCCCACCGCAACCTGCATTTCGGTCGGCTCGCCCACAAAACACGCCCGTGGCGCCCCAATTGTGCACGCCAACTCGCTAATCATATGCTGGATACCAACGCAGCCTATTTCTTCGTCATAAGACAGCGCAATCTTGAGAGGCTCGTGCAACGTCACCTTTGAGGCCCGGTCGGCCAGCGCCAGCATGCTGGCCAGATAGCCCTTCATATCCGTGGTGCCGCGCCCATAGGCACGGCCAGCATCGACATGCAGCTGAAAAGGATCGCGGCTCCAGTCCTGCCCTGCCACCGGCACCACATCGGAATGCGCCGACAACAGCACCCCTTTGCCAGCGGGGCCAAGCACCGCAAAAAGCCCCGCCTTTTGCCCACTAGCATCTGGCAAACGGTGCACCTGAAAGCCGCGCTCGATCAAAAAGGATTGAACATAGTCAACCAACGCAAGGTTCGAGTTGGCGCTGACCGTCTCAAAGCCGATCAAGCGCTCAAGAATGTCCAAAGTCTGTGTCATGCTCTGATTTGTGCCTCTCTTGCTTTGGGGTCAATCCAGTGCCAGCTCGGTGATTTCCCGGCGGAACGGCAATGCATCGCCAATGTCGTCGCCATCCAGTTCGCGCGCATAGCGGTGGCCCGCGTAGGTTGCCCAGGCGATGGGCCCCGGCGCGTTGGCGTCGCCAATAATCTTGACCGATTTGAGACCCGCATCCGCCCAGTCGGCCTCGCGGGCCTTGAGGTCCTCAAACACAGCGTTTTCCTCTTTGCGCGATGCGACCATAACCACTGCATCACATTCAAACTGCTGGGTGCGATCTGTGTAGACGCAATTGCTGACCACGTATCCGGCATGGATTTCACTGATGCCGCGGTTCAGCACGATGTCGACGCCAGCCTCCACCAGACGCGGATGAATTGCGATTTGCTCTAACGTGTTATTGGTCCAGTCCGACACATAGGCCGAGGGGGTCACCAATGTCACCTCTGCGCCAGCCTTGGCCAAAAGTTCGGCCAGAACGCCGCCCATGTAATAGTGATCATCGTCAAACACGATGACCTTTCCCTGGGGGATAGTGCCATCCATCAAGTCATCCGGCGTATAGATCTTGGCCCCGGATGCGATGGGCATGGGCACGACGTGCTGCCGTGCAACACCATCGGCGCGCCATTTCGCACCCGTCGCGATACAAACGTTTTCAAAGCCGAATTCAAGGATGCTGTCGGCGTCCAGCTCGCTTTCAAGGTAGATATCGACGTTTGCACGCTGCGACAGCTGATACTGCCGATAGTCGACCACACGCCCCCATGCCGAAAGACCCGGCAGCTTGGCTTCGCGCACCACACGACCGCCAATTTCGGTCTTGGCTTCGGCCACGGCCACATCATAACCACGGCGGCACAGCGCCCATGCAGCCTCTAGCCCGGCGGGGCCGGACCCGACCACCAGCACGTTATTGCTATCGCCCTTGGTGTTCATCTTTTCGGGATGCCAGCCTTTGCGCCACTCTTCCATGAAAGTCGGATTTTGCGTGCAGCGGCTAATCGACATGGTCATGTCGCCGGTGATGCACATGTTACAGCCGATACATTCGCGGATGTCTTCAATGCGGCCTTCTTCGACCTTTTTGGGCAGGAACGGATCCGCAATCGAGGGGCGCGCACAGCCGATGAAATCCAGTGTTCCGGTCTTGACCATCCTGGCCATGACATCCGGACTGGTGAACCGCCCGACGCCCACAATCGGCTTGTCAGTCAGCTCGTGAATACCGCGCACCAATTGCTCTTGCGCGGCTTCTTCCTTGAACCGTGACGGCCCCGAGCAATCCTCCCAGGTGCCATGGGCCAGGTCCCACAGATCGGGCAGGTCTTTGTTCATCTCGATAAAATCACGCAGCTCGGCGTTGGAAAAACCAAGATCACCGATGGTTTCATCAAGGCTGACCCGCAGGGTGATCCCCATGGTATCACCAACCGCATCCCTGATGTCCCCAATCACCTCGTTCACGAAGCGCGCGCGGTTTTCCAGACTGCCGCCGTATTCATCGCTGCGCTGATTGGTGGCCCGGCTCAGGAAGTGCTGGAAAATCCCGAAGCCATGCGCGCCATAGAGGCAGATCAGATCAAATCCAGCCGCCTTAGAGCGCTTTGCGGCATTGACGAACCAACGGCGCAAATCCTTGATGTCGCTTTTATCAAGCGCACGCGCCTGAACAGGATCATTGGTAAAGGTCCGGATCGGCATTGCCGAAGGCGCCAGAGGCACCTCTTTGGTATAAAGGTTCGGCCCATTGATGCCAGAATAGGCCAATTGGATTCCTGCCAAACCGCCATGCGTTTTCATCCGCTCGGACATTTTACGCAACATGGGAATGTCCTTGTCTTCCCACAGGCGCAATTCGATAAAAGGTGTGATTTCAGAGGTATGGTGCATCTCGCACTGTTCGGTGAAAATGACGCCCCAGCCGCCCTCGGCCTTTACGGCACGCATTTCTGCCGCCGCAGAAGGATCGCGATAGCCGCCCCCGTTGCAATGGGGAACCTGATAGAACCGGTTCTTGGCGACCACAGGACCGATGGCCATAGGTTCGAACAAAATATCAAAGCGTGGGTCGCGCAATTCCGCCTCCTCAAAAGTTGGTCGGGATCACGATAACGCACTGACCAGACACCGAAAGACGTGCTTGCAAAATCGCCGCTTAGGAAAAGGCTAAGCCGCAGAGATCTGCCTTAAACCGTGAGGTGAGGAATGCTGCCGGCCCCGCGCTGATCTTTGCAATGGGCGACAAAGGCACGGATGACATTTGCGCGCTCCGCATCCGTAGGCATCAAAAGACCCATCCGCATGGGCCGCACAGGTTGTTGCAGCGGAATGAACCTTAGCGGTTTTCCATCTGGTGACAGGTCGTTCAACGGGCGAATGTTCGCGATGGAATAGCCAAAGCCATTTGCCACAAGGCTGCGCATGACGGCCATGTCTTTTGTACGCTCGGCAATCTGCGGCTTGATATCAAGCCCGGCAACAAAAGACATGAAATATTCGGCACTAAACGGCAGATCAAGCAGCACCATGGCATGTTGCACAAGCTCTACCGGCGTAACCGAGCTGTTCTGCGCCAAAGGGTGATCCGGGGCGACGATGACATATGGCGGGAGTTCAAGCAGCCCCTCAAAGACCAGATCTGCAGGCAGATCAAGATCATAGGTCAGCGCCACGTCAATCTCTGCACGGCGCAGCGCGCTGAAAATCTCGGATTTGTTCAACTCTAGCTGCCGGATACGTACTTCCCGAAACTCTGCTTCAAAACTGCGCCGGACGGCGGGCAACACAACCTGCGCAAAGGTAACCAGACAGCCGATGTTCAGCGGGCCACGCACGGATCCGGAAATGTCGCCCGCCAGATCCACAAGCAGGTCCGAGGCTTGCAAAATATGCTCTGCCTGTTCCATCATGCGCCGCCCTGCCTGCGTCAACGACAGCCCCTGCGCGTGTTGGCGCACAAACAATGGCAGACCGAATTCTTTTTCCAACTGCGTAATTGCCGCCGAAATCGACGGCGATGACACGTTCACCTTTTCCGCAGCTTGCGCGATTGACCCCAAGGCGCCAACGGCGACGAAATATTCAAGCTGTCGCAATGTGAACCGCAGTGGCATTTTGTCTGTCCCCTACGGAGTGACTTATTCAGGTTTGATATTTTATCCATGTTGTCTTGAGTGCTGTGTATTTGTCCAGCGAATGCAGGGACAGATCACGACCAAATCCTGACTGCTTCATCCCCCCAAATGGCGTCATTGCCGACAAGGCATCAACCGTGTTGCCCGACCCCGTACCCGCCATCAACCCCTCTGACACCCGCAACGCCCGGCTCAGGTTATCTGTCCAGACAGACGCAGCAAGCCCATAGATACTGTCGTTTGCCATGCGCACCGCGTCCGCCTCATCGTCGAATGGAATGATCGACAACACGGGGCCAAAAATCTCGTCGCGCGCCAGCGGATCGTCATGTGATACATCATCAAAGATCGTCGGCTGCACAAACGACCCCTTGCCGTTGATCGCCACCTGCGCACCGCCCGTGACCAGCTTGGCGGTTTTCTTCCCCTCTTCAACAAACCGCATGATGCCTTCGGTTTGCGTTTTATCAACAATCGCCCCCATTTTGGAGGCCGGATCCAGCGGGTCCCCCGGCTGCATCCCCTGCGCCCGGGCAATCAGCTTTTCGACAAATTCATCCTTGATAGACCGCTCAACATATAGCCGTGAATTGGCCGAACAGACTTCGCCCTGATTAAAAAAGATGCCAAAGGCCGCCATGTCAGCGGCCGCATCCAGGTTCTCGCAATCGGCAAACACAAGGTTGGGGCTTTTGCCACCTGTTTCCGGCCAGACCTGTTTCAGATTGGATTGGCCGGAATACTGCATGAAGACCTTGCCGATGGCGGTCGAGCCGGTAAAGGCAAGACAATCAACATCCATATGCAGGCCCAGCGCCCTCCCAGCTGTGGCACCATATCCGGGAACCACATTCAACACCCCGTCAGGCACCCCTGCCTCTGAGGCAAGTTCGGCCAACCGCAACGCAGAGAGTGGAGACTGCTCCGCCGGTTTTAGGACAACCGAATTCCCGGCAGCAAGCGCCGCCGCCGATTTCCACGTTGCCATATCCAGCGGAAAATTCCACGGCGTCACCGCCCCGACAACCCCCAATGGGACCCGGCGCACCAGCGCCAAATCACCGGGCCCGGTTGGGGCGACTTCATCGTAAATCTTGTCGATGGCTTCCGCATACCATTGAAAAAAATGTGCCGAGCCGGGGGCATCAATCGTCACCGCATCGGTGATCAGCTTACCCATGTCCAAACTATCGAGCAGCGCCATTTCCGCGAGGTTTTCACGGATCAGATCGGCCAGTTTTAACATGACGGCCTTGCGATGCGCCGGTTCCGCCCGCGACCAACTGCCCGCCTCAAACGCCTGGCGCGCGGCCTTGACAGCACGGTCCACGTCTTCGGCATCACATTCTGCAACCTCAGTCAAAACGGCGTCGGTCGCGGGATTGATGCTTTGAAAAACCCTGCCCGATGCAGCGTCTACGAATTTTCCGTTGATGAAGGCCTGATTGCGAAACCGCAGGGCTGCTGCGCGGGATTTCCAATCGCTAAGGGTGTACTCAAGCATGTCTCAACTCTCTGTTTATACGTCGCCGGGCACGCCGTAAGAGGGCGCTTCGCGCGGGTCCAAGGCCCGCTGGATGTAGGCATCCAGTTGGGGTTTATAGATCTGCCATGCGGCGGCGATGTTTCGATTGGGCAGTCCTCGGTCCAGTCACAGCGCAGATCGGCAACCGGCCAGCTGACTTTGTCGACGATCTTCATGCCTGCAGAATGGATTGGACCCGCCTCACCGCCCGCTGCCAGACCCGCCCGCATAGCCGCGATCAAACGGTCGCCGATATGTCCCTTTGAGGCCATGAACCCGTCTACAATTGCCTGCGGCACCCTATCGTTGGCCAAGAGGTTGCCCCCCGAGGCCACGTCCAGACCGCTGGCCTGCGTCCAGATGCCCAGCGAATTTGGCCCGGAATGAATAGCCGAAGACCCCTCTTTGTCGATGGCGATCACCTGCCGGTATTCGGTGAACTGGCTGCTGCGAATGACCTCATCGACGGCGGCGCGTGCAGACAGGCCACGTTGCATCAGGTCCAGCGTCGCAGGCCCCAATGAGGGATCCGTCACGTTTTGCGACGCAACGGCGCCCACGCCTGCGCGCGCAAAAGAGCACCGCGCGGCAACAGCGGGTGAGGAGGATGAAATTGCCAAACCCAACATTCCGGTTTCGGCACAGCGGGCGACCAGTGAAAATGTCATCGGCTTAATCCGGAATGACGGCAGTGCCGTCAATTTCAACCAGCCAATCAGGACGCGCCAGCGCCTGCACCACCAACCCCGTCGAGACCGGGTGAACCCCTTTGATATATTGCCCCATGGTGCGGTAAACGGCCTCGCGGTGGCGCACATCGGTGATATAGACCACGACTTTGACCAGGTGCTCCATCTGCCCGCCGGCTTCTTCGATCAGCTGCTGGATGTTTTGCATCACTTTGTGTGTCTGTTCGACCGGATCATGGCTTGCGATGTTTTTCGCATCCTCAAGGTTCTGCGGACATTGGCCGCGCAGATAGACGGTACTGCCGCCGCGGGTCACCACGGCCTGACAAAGATCATTGTCGAGGTTTTGTTCTGGGTAGGTATCAGAGGTGTTGAACTTGCGTATACGCGTATGAGCCATTTGAGTGCTGTCCGATCTTAAACCGTGAATTTTGACAGGCGAAAGCCGCCCGTCATTTCATGCCTTGTGTCGCTGCTTTTCCAGCGTCGTTTTGTGATAGTCGAGATACTTGCGCTGCGTATGGATATGATCCGCCAGATGTTTCGCATCATGCCAGACCCCCCAAATAAACGACGATCCACGGCGCGACTGCCAGGGCAGCCCGAGAAAGAACACACCCGGCTCAACTGAGACGCCGCGCTGGTGCCTGGGCGCGCCTTGCGCGTCAAAGGCATCGACCTTGAGCCAGCTATAGTCCCGCGCAAACCCGGTTGCCCAAATGACTGTGGTGACACCTGCGGCGGCCAGATCAAGTTCTGTCAGCGGCATGGTCATGCACTCGGGATCAGCCATAAAGACCCGCGCCTCGGGTTCAGGCGGCAGATCAATGCCAGTGCGTACAACATAGGCATCTGCCGCATCCAGCATCGCAAGGTAGTTGGCATCGCCATTTGCAACGTTTTCGCACAGATCAGCGGCAAATCTCACGACACCATCCGCGTAGCTCTCGGTCCGTCCCACCAGGGTCATGCCACCAGCAGCGAGTTTGCGAAAATCAACCGTCTCGCCACCCTTGGCGCCGCTGACGGAAATGGTCACATGCTCGGTTCCAGGTGCCATCGCGGCCACATCCCACAGGCCCAGCACCCCCAGCCACCAACAAAAGTCGCGCCCCCGATAGGACCGCGGCGGGCGGTCATGCGGGCCAACAGACAGATAGACTTTGCGCCCCGCCTCCATCAGCTCGCGCGCGATCTGGCCGCCAGACGATCCTGCTCCCACAACCATCACCGCCCCCTGGGCCAACTGGTCAGGGTTGCGGTAGTCGTAGGAATGCATCTGAGACACCTGTGCCGTTTCAGGTATGACCGGCGGGATTACCGGCTTTTGGAAAGCACCCGTCGCACAGACAATATTCTGCGCTTCAATCACCCCTTGCGATGTCTCAACCCGAAAACCGCCTGCCCCCGCTATGCGCTCCGCTTTGGTGACTTCGACGCCTGCACGTACCGGCGCGTTGATCATTTTGGCGTAGTCGACCAGATAGTCCGCAACCACCTCTTTGGCCGGAAACCCGTCAGGGTCGACATCTTTGAACTCCATCCCCGGAAACCGGTCGTGCCAGGCTGGGCCGTTTGCAACAAGGTTGTCCCAACGCCCCGAACGCCATTGTTCGGCGATGCGGTTTTTCTCCAGCACCAGATGGGGAATGTCGGCCTTGCTCAGATGCTCGCTCATCGCGATGCCTGCCTGCCCACCACCGACCACAAGAGTATTCACTTTTTCGACTGGCATATCCGCATTCTCTCCAAAGGGTCTGACACAGGCAGGGGTGTCTTCGGTCGGCGGAGTTTTCATCGGCCACAGAGCCCCGTGACAGATGAAAACCCACTCTGCGACCCTGCACAGCAACTTAGCTGAGGGTTCCATTTTATCAGCGAACTTAAAATAAATGTATCTCTCACCGTGGGTTCGGTTCAGCCTAAGCTATTCAGAACGATCTTGAATAGCAGACGGGCTCGAAAGCTCCACCTGCTGCAAGTGGCGTATTGAACTGAAGTAACCAGCAAACCCGCCACGCCCTATATCCTTGTTTGGCGCTCTTACTTCATCGAGTTAAAGCCCACTATGTTGCCTTCGGTGTCCTTGCACAAAAGAACCCAACCGAAATCTCCGATTGAGAACTTTGGTCTGACGACACAGCCGCCGGCTTCGGCCACACGCTGTTGTTGAGTTGCGCAATCCTCGACCATGAAGTAAAGGACCGTCCCGCCGATGCCAGGAGCGGCATAGGGGGCCTTAGTCAGGGCTCCACCTGCGCCGTAGGCGCTCATTTCGGCAGGGAAGCTCATCATCTGGGTCTCGCCTGTTGGATCAACCATTGGGTCAAGTTTGGCCCCGAGCATTGCCTCATAAAAGGCCACGGCCCGCTCCATATCATCGACATTTATGTCGAACCATCCAACTGCGTTCATCTTGGCCATTTCCTAATCCTTTTGTGTGGGGTTTTCCAATTTTGCAGTGTTTGCAATCGGCTGTCGTCAGGCGAGCTGATCCGCTTCAACGGTGCTTTCAGGTGCCAGATCTTGGACACGATCTGCCAACCCTGCGCCCCCTTCACAAAGCCAAGATGGTCGACAAACACAGTTTGATGTGCCCGAATTCGGATTTTGACCGTGGCGCTAAGGGGAGACAGATGGTCAATCATCAGCACCTCGGCTTCACGGGGCTGGCCCGTGCTGGCAGGCGATATGCGCCCCGCAACATCGCTGCTGAAGCTGTCAATCGGCTCTACAAATACTGTGCCGTTGTCTGCGTCAAACAGGCTGGACTGCGGGTGGAACACTGCGTTCAGCTTTGTGGTGTCACAGTGATGGATCGCGTCAAAATAGGTCTCGATGGCGGCAAGCAAGTCAGTTTGGAGTGTCATGGTCAGGTCCTCGGTTTCAGGGTGATCCCTTAGACTTGCCATCAAAGGGAAAATCACGATACTGGCAGAATGGACAACATTCACACAGATTCTGCCAACATGACAAAACCTGCCTCTGCGTCGCCACAAAAACTGCTGGTCTGCGCCATCGCCTATGATGGCTTGTGCACGTTCGAGTTCGGCATAGCGGTCGAGCTATTCGCGCTGCCGCGACCCGAGTTCGAAAACTGGTACCGGTTTGCGACCGTAAAGGCGGAACCGGGGCCCATCCGCGCCCTTGGGGGCATCACTTTGGATGCAGACGAAAATCTTGATCTGTTGGCTGACGCCAGCCTGATCATCGTTCCGGGCTGGCGCGGCGCGGACACCCCCGTGCCAGAGGCGCTGTGTGCTGCATTGCGTGCCGCATATCGCAGGGGCGCGCGTGTAGCCTCAATCTGTTCGGGGGTCTTTGTGCTGGCCGCTGCTGGACTACTGAATGGCAAACGCGCGACAACCCATTGGCGCTATACTGACACGCTGGCTGCGCGCTACCCCGATGTGGAGGTTGATCCCGATGTTTTATTCGTTGAGGCAGACCGCGTTTATACCTCAGCCGGTTCCGCCGCTGGCCTGGATTTGGGCCTGCATATCATTCGGCAGGATTACGGAGCGCAGGCCGCAGCATCCGTTGCAAGACGGCTTGTTTTGCCCGCCCAAAGGGATGGTGGCCAGCGTCAATTTGTGCCGCGCCCGGAACCAAAGGCGCGTGCCGGCTCTAGTTTGGCAGCCCTGCAAGACCGCATCCGTGGCGCTATTGACGAGAACTGGCCGATCGAGCGTATGGCCAATGTGGCGGCCACAAGCGCACGCACGCTGGCGCGGCGTTTTCACGAGGAAGTTGGCACAACACCGTTAAACTGGCTAAAGGTTGAGCGGGTGTCGCGCGCGGCAGAGCTGCTTGAGAACGGATCCATCCCGCTGTCGGACGTCTGGGACGTTGGTGGCTTTGGCTCTGCAGAAACCTTTCGCCGCGAATTCCGCAAGACAATGGGCGTCCCGCCGGTACGCTACAGAGAGCGGCTGGGATCGCCTTCCAAAAGCGCGATAGCCGAAGCCGAGCGACGCTCATCCCCCACTTGTAGGCCGACCACTTGCAGGCCACCAGCTACAGTTCGCCAGCTATAGTCGCCAGTGGTTTCGAAACTACAAAGCCGGGCGAAGGAAATTCAGAATGGCGCTCATACGCATCATAACCTTACGGATGACATGGGTGGCGCCGGCACTTTCAGTATAGATGGCCACAGTGCCGACTGATCCCGCGCGCAGGTAAACGGCGTCTTCGGGCTCGTCTGTTTTGATCCGCACCAAGAAGGGCTCTGGAGCCACCTGCGCGGCAGCGGCAATTGAGCCTGAAACCTGCGCCTGACCACCAGAGGCTGCCGGCAGAACACGATCCACTGTTCCGAAAATGAGCGTCCCTGGACGGGTCTTCATAGCAATTTCAACCTGTTGACCTGGCTTGATATGACGCAGGTAAATCTGGTGAACCTGTGCGACGGGTGCAGATTCGGAGGTATCGACAAACGCCATCGAGGGCGCAAAGGGCAAATTGACCACCCTCTGTCCGACCGCGAGTGCCAGATTGGTAATGAACCCATCGCCGGGCGCCCGCACGATGGTCTGATCCAGGTTCCACTCTGCCTGCTCCAGTTTCGTTTCGGCCTCGGCGACTTTGGCAACCTGACCGTTCGGCATAAGCGCGCCCAATTCAGTTTCAGCGCGCATGACCAAGCCCGTGCCGGGTCCACTGCCGCCACTGCCTGAGCCAAATCGCTGGCACGACGTTCAAGCCTGTTTTCCGAATAGGTGCCGCTGTCTACCAGGCTCTTGTCATCGTCATAGCGTGACTGGGCCAGCACCTTGCGGGCAACAGATTGACGCAAATTCGCCTGTGCCGTGGCCAGGGCATCCAAATCCTGTTTTGACTGCGCCTGCATGCGCACCAGGTTGGCCTTGGCAATGTCCAGTGCCTGCTGGAAAGGCACGGGATCAATGCGAAAAAGAATGTCTCCCTTTTTCAACGCCACATTGGGTTCAGCGACAACTTCGACGACTTGCCCAGAAACATTCGGCACAATCTGCACCACGCGGGTCATGATGCGCACAGGTCCCGTCGGAGCGCCCCATTGCATTGGAATAAAAAGAAAGATCAGTAACAAAACCATCCATAGGCCAGTGGTGGCCCAAACCGGTTTTGTGTTGGGTAAAACTTTTACGCGCATCAACACAAACAGAACAGCCACATAAATCAATGTCAGGAAAACAATCATGAGGCCGCCTTTGCTTCGCTGGAAGGGAGCTTCTGATCTGGCGAAACATAAAAGGCCCAGACCAGAGCAAGAGGCCAGAATATGCCAAGCGCAATAGCGCCTAACCAACCTGCAACATTGATAGCTTCGTGCTGGGGGTGATTACGCTCGCGCGCAATACGCCCCGGCAACATCGCCAGAAAAACAAAAATAGCCAGGGCAGTACAGATAAGTACGATCAGCACGATCCCCGCAAAAATATCCAATCCGCTCATCACCGCCCCACTGAGTGCTACATCACAGGTATCGTAGAGAAGCTTCAATCAAAAACAATGGGATTTGGGCTACACCGCAATTATTGGACAGGATCCGACCTTTTTAAGCTACTCTTTGCACCCGCTGCTCGGTTTGGGATACTTCATTTCTGTGCCAATAGACCACCGAAGGCGACGGTCGATCTGCCGGATGAAAATCCGACCTCCTCCCAGGGCCGTGCCAGTACTTCGTCACTTAAGCATATGGAAAAAGGCTAAGATTGCACCCGTTCAAAGAGAGCACTTAGGAGATTTGAAGCGAGGCGCTGATCGCCCAAGCCGGGCGCCGGATTTGTTCTGAACAAAGGTGCTGCCCAGGGACCCATCCGGCACATTTTACGCCCTTTTACCGAGGGCGCAGCTCAACCCTGTCTCGCTAAAGCCGCCTGCGGGCATCATGCCAGAATGTGAGACGCGCCGCTGTGATCTTTGGCTGGTGCAGAGCCAATCTGGGCCAGTTTTTTGCGATACTCGGTAATCTGCCGCTCCACCACATCTGCACGTTGCGCTCCATGGCGGCCTCGGTACCATTCGGCAGTCCAGGCCAACATATCGGCAGCATCCAGCTGGGGTCGCCATCCCAGATATTCACGCGCCGCAGCACAATCGAGGCGCAGCAGCGTCGCCTCGTGCAGCCCGTCTCCTGCCTCCTGGCGCCACTCAAAGCCGGGGCCAAGCCTGTCTCCAAGGGCCGAGATCACCTCTTCGACGCTCAGTGTCATATTGTCCGGCGGGCCGAAATTCCAACCCTGCGACAGCTGCCCCGCCCCTGAGCAGCTTCGCTCGGCCAGCAACAGGTAGCCCGCGACCGGATCCAGAACGTGCTGCCATGGACGCAGCGCCGCCGGATGGCGCAGTGAAAGACTGTCACCGGCGGCAAAGGCGCGCATGGCATCCGGGATCAGGCGGTCCAGACTCCAGTCGCCTCCCCCAATCACATTGCCCGCCCGCGCCGAGGCCACCGCCACGGGCTGCCCGCCGTCCTGTTGCGCCCCGTCCTGTTGCGCGGTGGCATGCTGAAAATAAGAGTTGCGATAGGCTGCGGTGACCAGCTCGGCGCAGCCCTTGGAGTTGGAATAGGGATCATGCCCCCCCATGGGATCGCTTTCCCGGTACCCCCAGATCTGTTCGCGGTTCTCGTAGCATTTGTCGCTGGTCACCACGACGACAGAGCGCAGCGAAGGTGCCGCCATGCGACAGGCCTCAAGCAGATGTACGGTGCCCATGACGTTGGTGGCATAGGTCTCGACCGGCGTGGCATAGGACAGGCGCACCAACGGCTGGGCCGCCATGTGAATGACCACCTCGGGGTCGAAGTCGGCAACAGCCTTGCGTAAAGCTTCGGCATCGCGAATGTCGCCTGTGATATGGTCAATCCGCGTGGCCAGTTCCAGTTCCTCAAAAAGGGGCTCTGGTGCGTGCCGCTTTGTGGCACACCCTCGCGCGACGCAGGCAGCGCAAATCCGCACACCTGGGCCTGCATCTGCAACAGCCAAGCGGTGAGCCAGCTGCCCTTGAAGCCGGTATGCCCGGTGACAAACACGCGGCGGCCCCGCCAAAAGGCCTCGCTGGGATTGGGATCGGGGGTGCGCAATACTCTGGTCTCCACAGTCTGGGTCGTGTCAGGGTCGTGTCGGGGTGGTTCGTGTCGGGTATCGGGTTAAGACGCTTTTTGGCAGAGCTCTGCTGAGGCCTCGGGGCGCTCCGGCGCGCTGTCCCGGTCGTTCAGCACCACCACCTCGGCCTGCCAGCCCATGGCAGCGATCTGGGCCCGAATCTCGGCCTCGTAATTTGGGTTCATGACCACAACCGTTGCTATGCCTTGTGCCATGGCGGTGGCGGGATCAACAATCGGCGTGGCGCTCACGGGCATGAAACAGCCCTGTTTAGCCGAATTGAGATCAATGCCCAGGTCGATCAGACCCGCAGCACGGGCGTTCATCAGCAGGCTGAATGTCACGCCTTTTGAGGCCGCCCCCCAAATGGCCACGCCGCCTGTCTGGCGGCGCTCTCCCAGGTATTTGGCCCACTGGTCGAGCAGCGCGTCCCGTCGCGCAAGATAATGCTGGCCCAGGTCTGCGGGCGCCGCGCTGGTTTCGTCGCGGGGTGCGTCGCGGGGTGCGTCATTGGGAGCAGCCGCTGGGGCTGCGGCAGGCATACTGGCTTCGATCCACATGTACTGGTCGTCATAGACCCGGCTGACCTGGGCCTGTAGCCCATGGGCAGCGAGAAGCCTGCGCATGGAGCGTGGATTGTAAAGCGCGCAGTGTTCGTAGAAGAAATCCTGAAAGGCGCCATGTCGCAGGATCCAGTCGACATCCGGTGTTTCCACAAACAGTTGCCGACCAGGCGCCATGGCTGCGTATAGATTGGCGGCAAACCCCTGCACATCGCTGACGTGCTCAATTGTGTGGCGTGAACAGATGACATTGGCCTGAGGCGGTATTTTCGACACCTCCTGCGGGGTGAAGAAACAGCGGTGGATCACAACCCCCTCAGGCAGCGGGGACGCGGTTGTGCAGGACGGGTCGAACCCGACAGCCGAAACAACGCGCCCTTTGGAACGGTCATGTAAAAGCCGCAGAAAATCGCCCTCGCCGCAGCCGATCTCCACATAGTGTATGTCCTGATCCGGCGGCACTGAGGCCAAAATCCGATCCGCCATCTCGCACAGATGCGCCTGGTAGAACCCAGAGGCGGAGACATCGTTGTTGTAGCCCCCGTCATAAGATATCAGCCCGGCGTCAAAGGCAGCATTCCAGACAAAGCCACAGTCGCTGCATTGCACCATGGTCAGTGCTCCACAGCTGAAATTCTGCGCGCTCTTGCGATCCGGCAGCGTGACGTTTTGCAGAGTCGGCACATTAAGCCTGCGTTCAATCACGGTGGTCACATCACTGCTGCACAGGGGGCAGGCGTGCGATTGCGTCTCGGCCATGGAAACCTCACTATTTAGAGCAGTCAGCTATGCATACTCGGGTCGCCCCGGAAGCATCTGATGGTCGAAAGCTAGAGTACAATTCTTACTAAATTAGAAATATCGCAATTACAGATCGGGCGGACGGAAAGCCTAAAACTTTTTACAAATCAACGAATAATTAACTGCGTACTTGTAGGAATTGAACGTAACGAGGCATTTTTTTCAGGCAGGAACGCAAAATGAAAGTTGTTATTCTAGCCGGTGGTCTGGGCACCCGCATCAGTGAAGAATCCCATCTGCGCCCCAAGCCAATGATCGAAATCGGTGGTAAGCCGATTCTGTGGCACATCATGAAAACCTTCAGCGCCCATGGGCTCACGGATTTCGTGATCTGTTGCGGCTACAAGGGTCATATGATCAAGGAATATTTCACCAACTATCTGCTCTATAATGCCGATGTGCAGGTGGATCTGGCCGCCGGTGATTTTAATATACTGAGCCACAATGCCGAACCCTGGCGCATTACCATGCTCGACACCGGCGAGATGACCCAGACCGGCGGCCGCCTTGCGCTGGCGCGGCCGCATCTGGGCGACCGCTTCTGCGTCACCTACGGCGACGGGCTCGCGGCCATCGATGTCAAACGCTTGATAGAATTCCACAAGGCCGAGGGGCGCACCGCAACCGTTACAGCCGTGCAGCCTGCGGGCCGTTTCGGAAGCATCGAGACTGAAGGCACGGCCGTAAGCCGTTTCGTGGAAAAGCCGGCTGGCGACAACAACTGGATCAGTGGCGGCTTCTTGGTCTGTGAGGCAGAGGCGCTGGACCATGTCACAAGCCTGGACACGGTCTGGGAAAAGGGCCCCCTGGAAGCGCTGACCCGCGACGGACAGCTCTCGGTCTACAAGCATCACGGCTTCTGGAGCGCCATGGATACCATGCGTGACAAAAAGCATCTGGAAGAGCTCTGGAGCAGTGGCAAGGCGCCCTGGAAAACCTGGAAATGCCCGGAATCCCAACTGCCATTCTGCGCACCCCAATTACCAAAAGCCCCGGCTACATCCAAGGATCCTGCGGTGGCCATCCAGAACGACCAGACACTGAAAGATGGCAAACTCTGCCCTTACAGAACTGCCGCTGGCCGGGGCGTTTCACTATCGCCCCCGACCGCTGCAGGACCACCGCGGCAGTTTCGCCCGCCTGAGCTGTGCCGAGACCCTGGCAGCTGCCGGTCTGAACCCAGTGGGTGTTCAGACCAACCTGTCGCGCACTCTCGCCTGCGGCGCGCTGCGCGGGATGCACTATCAGACCCCGCCCTTTGCCGAGATAAAGCTCCTGACCTGTCTGGCGGGCCGGGTCTATGACGTACTGGTGGACCTGCGCCCGGCCTCGCCCACCTATGGGCAATGGACCAGCTTAGAGCTGGACGGAACGGCCGCTGACACAGTCTATATCCCTCAGGGCATTGCACATGGTTTTCAAACCCTGAGCGAAGGGGTCATGCTGCACTACAGCCATTCGACAGCCTTCAGCCCAGATCATCAGGCGGGCCTGTCCCACCGTGATCCAGAGGTCGCAATTGACTGGCCGCTGCCGGTCACCGCCCTGTCTGAACGCGATGACGCCCTGCCCTTTCTGACCCACATAAAGGAGGCCTTGTGATGCAGTGCCGCCATTGCGAAACGCCGCTCTCTCTCACTGTGCTTGACCTTGCGCATGCTCCGCCCTCAAACGCCTATCTGAAAAAAGAGCAGCTGCGACAACCGGAGGTGCATTTCCCTCTGCGCCTGTTGCTCTGCGAAAGCTGCGGATTGGTCCAGACCGAGGATTTTTGCGCTGCGGATCAGTTGTTCGACGAAAATTATGTCTATTTCTCATCGACGTCCAGCAGCTGGTGCGCCCATGCGGCACGTTTCGTCGACAGTGCTATTGATCGTTTTGGCCTGACACCCGAAAGCTTTGTCGTAGAGGTCGCCTCGAATGATGGCTATCTTTTACAGAATTTCGTGAGTGCCGGTATTCCCTGCCTCGGGTTCGAGCCCACAGCCAGCACCGCCGAGATCGCCGCGCGCAAGGGCGTTGACAGTCGGCTGGCCTTTTCTTGGTGCAACCGAGGCCACGACGCTGCGTGACGAACGCAAGCGCGGAGCCGATCTGATCATCGGCAACAATGTTTATGCCCATGTGCCGGACATCAATGATTTCACCCGTGGGCTGGAACAGCTTCTGGCAGAACAGGGCGTGATCTCGCTGGAGTTCCCGCATTTGCTGGAACTGGTCGAACAGAGCCAATTTGACACGGTCTACCACGAACATTTCTCCTATCTTTCGCTGACGACGGTCCAACAGATCTTTGCCGCCGCCAACCTGCGCATCTTCGATGTCGAGCAGCTCTCTACCCACGGCGGCAGTTTGCGTGTCTGGGGCTGCCGGACACCGGCGGACCATGCAACAACTGCGGCCGTGGAGGCAATTCTGGATCAGGAGCGCGCGGTTGGCATCACCACGGGCGCCTTTTTTACCGATCTGCAGGGTCAGGCGGACCAGGCAGCCGAAGCGCTGCTCTCCTTCCTGCTGGACTGCAAGGCAAAAGGCGAAACCGTCGCCGCCTATGGCGCCGCAGCCAAGGGGACAACCCTGCTCAACTATCCCCGCATCAGCGACCGGCTGTTGCCATTTATCTGCGATGCGGCGCCCTTCAAACAGGGGCGCTACCTGCCGGGCTGCCATGTCCCGGTGCGCCCCCCACTGCGCTCGACAGCTCCCCGCCGCAGCATTTGCTGATCCTGCCCTGGAATATCAAGGATGAGATCGCCCGCGACCTGGCCTGGCTGTCCCAGGAGCATGGCACCACGTTCTGGACCATCCTGCCCTACCCTAAACGTCTGGACCAACCCTCCGTCCCCTTGTCAGCGTCAGCGGCCGCGCTTTCGGCATGACGCACATGACTACAGGAGAGAGAAAATGCTGTCGCCAAAACTGAGCATCTGCATACCGACCTACAACGGGCATCTTATCTGGCCACGGCTGCTTATCACCTGGAAGAGGTGGTGGCCGAGCTGCCCTTTGCCGTGGAAGTCGTGATTTCCGACAATGCCTCAAGCGACAATACTCTGGAGCTGTTGCAGACGGCCTGTGACAGGCTGCCGCTGGTCGTGCTGCGTCAGACCGAGAACCTGGGTGCGGTCCGCAACATCAGTGCCACTATGCGCGCGGCCAAAGGGACATATCTGGTCTATCTCGGTGATGATGACCGGCTGAAACCTGCAGCACTGGTCGACAGCATCACGCAACTGGAGGCCAACCCGCAGGCCGCTGGGCTCTATGCGCCCTGGGAGGTGCTAGATCTGGTCAAGAACGAGGTCACGAGCTACGGCTACAAACAGTCGAAAGACGTTACAATCCCGCAGGGAAATTACGCCAAGCTCATGGAGCACGTTGCCGAACACGCAATTTTTTCCGAAATCTGCATCCTGCGCGGCGAGGCCTTCCGGGCGTTGCAGCCCATGATAAACGATCTTGCCTTCTGGGCCTTCACGATTCCCTGCGAATACCTTGGCTATGGTGACCTGATCTATGCAAGCACACCCTTCTATAGCTCTATCAGCCGGCACTTTCCTGGGGACAATCGTTCGCAGCAAGGGATCCGCGATGTGATGAGCGCCTGGGACATCTACCGCGGCGGGGTGGATTATATGTATGGTCTTGCCCTGCAACATGGCGGGCTGACCCGGCACAAACAGGTTGCGGCCTTCGTGTCGAATTTGCCGGTGGAGCGGATGGCCAAGGCGCTTCAGCTGCGACTGGCGTCGGGCGAAGGAGATCCGTTGGAAAATTACGCGCTGGCCGCGCGGCTGCGGGGACGCGGATGGGTCAATAATTTGCCGGTACCAATGGAGCATATACGCAATTCGGCGGTGATCTACTTTGTATGTGTGAAACTGCCTGACACCCTAAAGGCCAAAGGTGTGGTGATCATAGGCGACTGCCCGCAGAAAGCCGTGCAGCAGCTCAACGACATAGCTAACCTGCCGGTGCGCCATGTGAGCCGTGCCGAAGATATCTGCGAGACAGACCTGGTTTTTGATATTGGGTGCAAGGATGATGCTCTTGCAAAACAGGCCAGCACCCTGGCCCTGGGCCATATGCTTGAAGCTAATCTGCTGAAGAAATTCCCATGAGTGAGCCCGCTCGGGATATCCTGCTGACCGGCTCCACCGGTTTTGTCGGCCGGGCCGTGACGCGTGTCTTGCACAGCGCGGGCCACCGGCTGTCCCATGTGGTGCGCTGCGGCAGTGATGATCGCATCCCCATCCTGGGCCCACAGGACCGACTGATCCCGGTCGACGATCTTTTTGCGCAGAGCTCTGACTGGTGGGCGCATGTGATGCAGGATCAAGACCTTGTGTTGCACATGGCCTGGTATGCCGAGGCGGGAAAATACCAGACCTCACCGCGAAATCTCGATTGTCTGGCAGGGACGCTGGCTATGGCGCAGGGAGCAGCACAGGCACAGCTGCGCCGCTTTGTCGGGGTTGGGACCTGTCTTGAATATGATTTGCGCAACCCACAGGGAGTGTCGCGCAGTGTGGGGCCCGACAGCCCGCTGAACCCGCAATCGCCCTATGCGGCCGCCAAGGCCGCCTGCGCCCTCGCCCTGGGTCAGAACCTTCCACAATCTGGCGTGGATTTCCTTTGGGCACGATTGTTTTACCTCCACGGCGAGGGTGAAGACCCCCGCCGCCTGGTGGCCGCACTGCATGAAAGCCTCTCCAAAGGAGAGCCCATTGCGCTGACCTCTGGCCGCCAGATCCGCGATTTCCTCGAGGTGTCCGAGGCGGCTGAAATGCTGGTGGCAGATGCTCTCTCGGACCTTAGTGGTGTGAGCAATATCTGCTCGCAGACCGGCATCACCGTGCGGAGCCTGGCCGAACAGATCGCCGACCGTTACGGCCGCCGCGATTTGCTGCAGTTCGGCACCCGCCCTGACAATCCTGACGATCCGCCCTGCGTGATCGGACAGCGCGACCCCGCGCCGCACCGCCCTCTTCCCACCCCTATTGCGACAGCGCCCGGCGCTGCCACTGCCCCTTGTTGAAAGGATGACAAATGACCCCCTTCCAGACTGAAATCACTGAACGTACTCAGGAAATGCGGGACAATACCGCCCTGCAATCAGCCGCTATGGATTTCCTGCAGGCCTCCGCCAAGGCGCAGTATTCCTACAACTTCCATTGGATGGGCCGCCCGATCATTCAGTATCCGCAGGATATTGTTGCCATGCAGGAGCTGATCTTCGACATCAAGCCTGACCTGATTATCGAGACCGGTATTGCCCATGGTGGCTCGTTGATTTTCTCCGCCTCCATGCTGGCGCTGCTGGAGATGACCGAGGCGATCGAAGCAGGCACTATTTTTGACCCCAACCAGCCCAAACGCAAAGTGCTGGGCATCGACATTGATATCCGCGCCCAGAACCGCGCCGCGATCGACGCGCACCCCATGCGCTCCAGAATTGAGATGATCCAGGGCTCTTCGGTGGACAGCGATGTGGTGAACCAGGTCAAGCAGATCGCACAGGGCTACAAGAAAGTGCTTGTCTGCCTGGACAGCAACCACACCCATGAGCACGTTTTAGAGGAGTTGCACGCCTATGCACCGCTCGCCTCTGAAGGCAGCTATTGTGTGGTCTTTGACACATTGATCGAGGATATGGCACCCGACACATACAGCGACCGCCCCTGGGGCAAGGGGGATAATCCCCATACTGCAATCCAGTCCTACTTGAGGGAGAACGGGAGCTTTGAGATCGACCGCCAGATCCACGACCGGCTGCTGATCACAGTCGCCCGCGACGGCTTCCTGCGTCGCCTGTCCTGAGAAACTGTTTCGGGGGGCAGTCCAAAGGGCCGCGTGCCTGACGTCAGCGCCTTTGGGTCGATCAGAAGATACGACCACGACCCTATGCGGAGCCGAGCGCTGAAGAGGTCTCTAGACTTCTGGGGGCCATTGTAGACCAGATCAGGCTACCGGATTCATGACGGCACCGGACATAGACGCATTCGAAAAGAGGGCCGCTATCGCTGAATACGATGGCGGCCTTTCTCGTGAGGGTGCTGAAGATCTCGCTGCTCGGGCTCTGGGCTTCGACGATGCTGACGACTACTGGCGACTACTGACGATGGTTGGCGGAATAGGTGCTGACCCGGAAGGTTAAATAGCAACACCCTCGGCTGGCTTCGTGCTGGCCGGGGCGATCACTTTGCTTTTTTCTTGCTTGAGAAAGCTCTATACCAATGACCGGTCCCAGCCTATTCTGTTGAAAAACTCTTGTTGATTTAGGGATATCTGACTGATTCAATTTCCTTATTGATATGGGAGGCTGGAGCGATGTTGGGGCCGAGGCAAGAAGCACAAAGCGCGCTGTTTTATGACTTTTCGATAGAGGATCATAGCCCGTCCGACCATGTCCTGCGGGCTATTGATGGCATCATTAACTTGTCTGGCGTGCGTCGGCATTTGGCCAAATTTTATAGCTCAACCGGGCGTCCTTCGATTGACCCTGAGCTGATGATGCGCATGTTGTTGGTTGGCTATATCATGGGCATTGGTGCTAAACGGCGCTGGTGTGATGAGGTTCACCTCAATCTGGCGTATCGTTGGTTTTACAAGCTGGATTTGACAGATGCTATTCCTGATCATCCGACGTTTTCCAAGAACCGGCATGGTCGCTTCCGCGATAGTGATTTACTCCGGCATGTGTTTGAAAACGTTGTAGCGCAATGCATCGATGCAGGTCTCGCAAGCGGGCAGCGATACGCTGCAGGCGCAAGTATTATTGCCGCCGATGCCAATCGCCAACACTCCACGCCGAAGGCTGATTGGAACCCTGAGGCTATCAATCCAGATGATGCTCCGCGCGCGGTTCGCGAGTATTTGGAAACACTTGATGATGCAGCGTTTGGGGCCGCCAGCCCCGTGGTTCCAAAGTTCATCTCACATGCAGATCCAGCATCGCAGTGGACGGGAGCACGTGGTGGGTCTGCATTTTTTGCGTATTCCACGAACTATTTGATCGATACAGACAACGCAGTCATCCTTGATGTGGAACCTACGCGGTCTGTCCGTCAAGCTGAGGTGGATGCCGTCAAAACCATGATTGATCGTGTGAAAACGGTACATGACTTGAAGCCCGAGCGCCTGATTGCAGATACGGCGTATGGATCCGGCCCAATGTTGGAGTGGCTTGTTGAGAAGCGTGGGATCGCACCGCATATTCCTGTCATTCATTGCCCGGCAATGCATTGAAAATGCATGAGAGGGGATAAACCTGGCCGAAAGGATGGCACGTTTGAACGTGCTGACTTCACATATGATGCCGACAATGATCTTTATATTTGCCCCGGTGGCAAAGAGCTGAGAAAGCCGCTACGTGCATATAAAACAGGAACAACTGGCGCAAACAAAGATGAGACAATTCGTTACCGAGCCCCTAAAGCCGACTGCGATTTGTGCGATCTAAAAGAAGGTTGTTGTCCCAAATCGCCACAGCGTAAAGTTACGCAATCCATCTATGAGGCCTCTCGCAATGTCGCACGCGCTTTATCGCAAACCCAGCAATATGCCATCTCATGCAAGCTGCGCAAAAAAGTCGAAATGTCATTCGCCCATCTAAAACGCATTCACGGCTTAGGTCGGCTCAGATTACGTGGACCATGTGGCGCTCATGACGAATTTATCCTCGCCGCAACCGCCCAGAACCTCAAAAAGTTAGCCAAATTGGCTCCAAACCCTGGTCAGGCCAGAACAGTCCTGTGAAATCGAGGCGGAAGCCATTCATCCTGTGATGCAGTGCCGCGAAAACCGCGATTTTTTCAACAGAATAAGCCCGAAGCTGCCCGTCATGCCGACGCGGCGTTCGGTCCCAGTTTCAGGCTTCGAGCGGATCAAACGGGTCTCTGCGGCGGATGCTTGAACCTAAGCAACGGACGAGCCAAGCTGTTGAGCCGTTCGAGCTGGAGGGGGCGTTTTCAAGGCAGACATATTTTCAAAAGGAAGTTCATTGATCACCCTTCAGGCAAAGGCCGCCAGTGGACCGATGCTGACCTATTGGGCAATCGCTTTCCCAAACATAGGAAAGGACTACTTCATTCGGGGTGCCTCTCCTGAGTGTTTGCCCAAAGCACCAGCCCCTTGCATTGGATCTCGGCAGGCACGAGTTCTTCTGATGCTAATTCGCAAGCCTCAACCGGAAATTCGAACTGAAAACGAGACCCCTTTGCCAATTCAGACCTTACAGTGATGCGGCCACCCCAACAGCCGGCAATTTTTTGGGCAACTGCCAATCCCAACCCGCTACCTCTGGCCTCATCCCGGGGTTTCAGTATTGCAAAGGGTTCGAAGATGCGTTGGTGAAATTCCCTTTCGATGCCGGGCCCATTGTCTTCCACACAAAAGATCGCCGTTGCGTCGTGTAGCCGACCTGTCACGCGGTCATATGAATCGCATTGATCGTTGTGCAAAACAGCGTTTGATATCAAGTGCTTGAAGATAGCAGAAAGATCTTCGCGGATTAACACTAAGGTTGACAATTCCGGGGCAACTTCGATCTCATATGCACCATTGGCGAGATATCTACGGGCCACTTCATCGATCTCTGCAGGAATGTCGACGCAACTTACCGTCGCCTCCGGGTCCGCGACCAGTGCGTATTCCAGAAGCCCTGCCAACAATCCTTCCATTTGGACGGCTTTGCTTGTGATCATCTCCAGAAACTGTTGGGCCTTTGGGGGAATATCAGTTTCTGCGCTCTCAAACTCTTCAGAAATCCACTCCGGGAGGATTTTCAGAGCGCGAAGGGGCGCGCGCAGATCATGCCCAATTCTGTGGGTAATCATATTCACCGCTTCGGGCGTGGTACAGTTCTTGCATTCAGTCGAGGTACCCATGGCTGCACGTAACATAGATTGAGACCCTTGTTCTGACAGGCGGAGAGGTTTCTGAGTGGTCGGAAAAACTCCGAGATGAAATTTTGCCAGATATTATTGAGCAGTGCGCCGTCCATCCTCGTCAAGCCGGTTCAGGTTGTTCTCCTCAGCACTGCCATCGCTACGCCTCGTGGCGCCCAAGAGAGTTGCGCCATTTGGCCTTCAAGAAGCCCTCAATATCTCACAGATCAGGTTGGGATTGAGGTCCGACTTTGTCACAACACGTCTGACACCCGCGGCACTGGCCTTGTCCCACATGAAAGGAGAGGGCCAATCAGAAACAATGATGATCGGGGTCTCAGCCAAGCTTGGTGACTGCGCCAGTCCCAAAGCAAAGTCGGAACCCTTGCCATCAGGCAAGGAGTTGTCCAGCAGAATAAGGGAAGCCGGTCCTGCCATGAGCACCTGTCGGGCAGCCTCCAAAGAGGTCACTGCCGTGATGACAAAGTTGTTTATTGCAGTTTTTGCAGTTCGAAACATCATCAACCGATCAAACTCGTCATCTTCGACGATCAGGCACTTTGGGCGCGGATCTTTGGATTTCGTGTAGGCCATACTCTTGTTCCATATATTCAGCGGTGGAAACTTCATCGTAGGCAGCCCGAACGCACAGACTCCTTTGGAGGATCGGGTAAATTATTTAACTAATCCTTAAAGCTAAAATTGGAGGGAATAGGTCGGTTCTGAGCCACGACCCACCCTTTGGAATTGTCCACTTCTATGAACAACGGACCGGGAGCACCCTCCGCGTTGATGTTGCGACCGTAGCGTGGTCATTGTTTTGCTTCCTATCGGTGCATTCGCGCAAGGTCTGTCAGGTCCAAGCCAAGCAGGATCCTCGCGTGATGCTACTTCGGCCGATTCCGGGTGTCGGCCCCGTGGCCGCGTCCGCAATTGTCGCAACAGCAGGTGGTGCCCGCCAGTTCAAGAACGGCCGCGAATTTGCAGCCTGGTTGGGTCTAACCCCACTCAATCGATCAAGTGGTGGCAAGGAAAGGCTGGGCCGTATCTCCAAGATGGGCGGCCGATATATCATACGGCTGCTGGTCACTGGCATGACCTCGCGACTGAGGCAGGTGAAAACACATCCGGAGCGCGTTGATCCGTGGGCGCGGGCTCTGCTTGAGCGCAAGCCAACCCGTCTTGCCACTGTGGCAATGGCAAACAAAACAGCCCGGATCATTTGGGCAGTTCTGACCAAGAACCAGCATTACCGGCCCAACGCGGCGTAATATGAGGACAACAGAACACCAGAGACAGCATGACCATTGAAATGATGGAGCACAGTCAGCCAGTCTCCCAAGACACCCCGTCCAATGTCAGGGACATCACTTGTCCGAGAAGCGGTTTGGGACTTTGCCTGCGGAAACCATCCACAGCCCGGCAGGCGATTCTTGCATCGCTGAGAGGGAGGGCCAGCGGCCGCGTGCGCCGCGCAAACAGGCCCCTCTCGGCAGATTGCTGCGCAATCGCCTGCCGGGCAGTGGGAACACACCGCTGCTTCTGACCAGTGCTAAATCTTCTTCAAAAATGTCTTGCTATGCAGGCGCTATCCACACAGGTCATTGAAGGCAGCGATAATGGGAATAACGGTCGCGTATACGGGGATCATTGTTCAGACCAACTATTCTTCTGAAGCCACTCCGGAAACGTATTTCGCACTGAACGCCTTTTCACCGAGCCGCTCAATCAAACTGAGCTGGAGCTCAAGCCAACCTTTGTGCCCCTCTTCGTCAAGTGCGATCTGCTCAAAGAGCGTCCGAGATCCGATATCACCCGTCTTCATTGCGTGCTGGGCGGCGGCGGTATAAAACTCGATTGCTTCCAATTCGTCGGCCAAATCAGATTTAAACATGCTAACGAGGTTATCCGCCTGGACAGGCTTTTTGTAGAATTTCAAATCGGGATTGCCGTTAAAGAACATAATTCTCGCTATATAAAGATCAGAATGACCCAGCTCCTCTTGCATTTCCGACCGCATTTGGGCGGCCAGTTTGTCCAGCCCCCAATTATCGAGCACATGGGCATGCAGCTGATATTGATGTGCTGCCGTGAGCTCCATGTGCAAGGCTTTTTGGAGGTATTTCATTGTTTCATTATCTGGCATTTCAGAAAACTTTCTTACTTTGATTTACGAACACGATGATGGAGAGCAGATTTCGACAATATCAATGTGATATAGGCCACCGCCCGACCTACCCGCTTACCTATTCTCTGGCCGAATGCTCGAAGTTCGATGCAATCTTCGAAGCAAAACGATTAAGTGGCACACGCAGCACGGCGCGGCCCTGAGGGTCGGGTTCGGGAAGGCGCCCGCCGCGAATGTTGATCTGCAGCGCATAAAGCATTTGACCGGGAAGAGGCAGCGTAGCATCGCGCGCATCCCGTATGGAAATGAACTCTTCCTTTGTAGTACCGTCCTTGACGTGAATGTTGGACGCCTTGTGCTCCGCAACGGTTGCCATGCAGGCCTCGGCCCGGCCGCCCTTGCAATAATCGTGGCCAACGAAAACGCGGATCTGGCCGGGCAGTGCGAGGATTGCCTGCAGGCTGTCCCATAGTTCAGACGAGGAACCACCAGGAAAATCCGCACGCGATGTTCCGCTATCGGGGGCCATGAAGGTGTCATGGGCAAAAACCGCATCGCCAATCTTGTATGTGATGGAAGCCAGGGTGTGACCGGTCGAAAGCGATACCTCCACGTCGCACTTGCCGACTTTAAAAGTATCACCCGCCTTAAACAGGCGGTCCCAGTAGTCGTCACGGCCGTTCAGACTGTCATCGGCGTAGAAATCCGACCAGATTTCCTGCACCTTCATTACCAGTTCGCCGATTGCCTGTTTGGGTACCCCACCAAGTTTTTCCTTGAGATAAGCCGCTGATGAGAAATGATCGGCGTGCGGATGCGTGTCGAGCACCCCTTCTACTTCGAGCCCCTCGGACGTCACGTAGTGCAGGATCTCGTCTGCACTCGCTGTCCAGGTCGCACCGGCAGCCGGATCAAAGTCGAGCACTGGATCGATGATGACAGCAGCCCTGGTTGCCGGGCACCATGCCACGTATTGCCAGGAACCGGTCGTCTTTTCGTAGAATGCAGCGACATTCGGACTGCCGGTTTCGGTCGAACTGGGAAAAAATTGCATTTTTGTGCGTCTTTCTAAGATAGTTGCTTTCAGCCGATTGCTCTACAGACAGTCACCACTGCGGATTGGCACGCATGATGATGCAGCTGGAATTGGTGAGTTGTGGTCAGGAGCATATGCTTTGGGGAAACTGGTCTCGGTGTCGGGCTCCCGCGCCACCTTCACTCGCTCCAGCCATGCAGGTGCACATCGCGCCCGGAATGGCCCTTCATGATCTTCACGGCGAGGGCCTCCCTTTCCTTGTCCCGCGTTCTGACCCACATCAGGATACCGCCGTGTCGAATTTGATTTTCATAGTATTCCTTATGATGCTTTCCAACGCGTCGCGCCAAAAGTGTGCCGATGACGGCGGCGGGACTGCCGCCGATGGCGACGGCCGCAATGGAGGCCGCCAGGGTACTCGCAGGCGTTAGCATCGCCGTCATTGCGATGGCCGACCCCACAAAGAAAAACCCACCTGTGATGGCCCCTTCAAGTTCGCCGATCGCTTCTTCGGATACGAAATGAGCCCTGGGCGCTTTCGGATCGTCCTCAAGGTCGGACGCGCGCCAATAGGCCTTGCCAAGTTTCTCTTGCAGAGCCTCATCGCTACCGAGAAGGCTGATGTCGGAATGATGAAACCCTACCGAACGCAGATCGTAAAATGCGGCCTGTTGCGCTTCGAATGTATAAAAAACGCCGACCGCTTCTGGAGTATTGATATAGGTGGTCTTGCTGTCGTCCGACTTGGGTTCTGCTTCGGCCATTTCGGTCTCCATTCCATTCGTGGCTATCGATTTTTTATGTCATGATATGCAATTGAAAGGCGAATGCATTGAGATACATCAAGGGGCGACGCCCCGCCGTGCCCTACCATAACTCAGAGATCGAAAATTCAGGTTGTCCATGACAGGCGGAAGCCAGAGATGGAACCTGGCTTGAAGTAGAGGAGATATTCAATGAGCCACGTTACACGGGCAGCTGCCGAGGACATGCTTGGGGTTCTGGACGACAACGATTTTGCCGCGATTGAAGCGACGGGCGCGAGTCTGGCAGATATCGCCGAGGCCAAGTCGTTGGCGGATGGTACCAGCGATATTGCTGGCCAAGGTGAACGCGTGCTCACAGGGCCGACGAAAGAGGTGCTGACAATACTCAGCGCAAGGAACGCATGATGGACGAAAAGCGCCTTGCCAAAGCCATTCTTGATCCGCCGTCCATATTCGATATGCCTGAGGACGTTTTGACCGATGAAAGCCTTACGACATCGCAAAGGATCGAGATCCTGCGGCGATGGGAGTATGATGCCTGTGAGGTCAGTGTCGCCGAAGACGAAGGCATGCCAGCGCGAAATGGTGAGGTGTTGAAGCAGATACTGCAGGCCCTGCATATGCTTGTTGGCGATATAGATACAAGTGAAACACCCCCCACCAAGCAGGGCGGCTTGTCTCGTGAGGCGCTGAGGCGCACCAACCGAAAGACCTGAGGACTTGGTCGTTTCACCAGTCATCCCTTTTGCAGTGTGGGCAAGCCTGCTTGCCGGTCTCGTAACAACCATTGGGGTCCTGACTGTACGGCGCTTCAGCGATTGGGGGCGCCGAAATGCCGTCTATTTTGCCTGTTTCGCCGCGGGCGTCTTGATCGCCGTGTCTTTCCTACATCTGATGCCAACAAGCCTTGAGTTGAGCCCCCAGGGCCCTGTCTTCATGCTGACCGGCTACCTCGTGATGCATTTTATGAACCGGTTTCTGACAACACAGGTTTGCGACAAACCAACCACAGCGGACTATGCCATTGGCCTGGTTGCCATGTTCGGGATCGGGTTCCACTCTTTCGTTGACGGCGTGATGTACTCCGTCACATCACTGTCAGCTTTTTCACTGGTGTTGTGTCCACACTCGGCATGGTGCTGCATGAATTTCCCGAAGGCATCATCACCTATGTCCTCTTGCTGCGCAGCGGCTTTGGCGACAGGAAGGCACTCGTTCTTGCCCTTGTGTCGGCAGCTGCAACTACGCCCCTTGGAACACTTATGTCCTATGGTTGGATCAGTAACATAGATAAACCGTTCTTGGGCAACTTGATGGCAGGCTCTGCAGGAGCGCTGTTTTATGTCGGGGCTACGCATTTGCTTCCAATGGCCGAACGTGAACCGCGCAAATTCTCACTGATCGTGTTGGGTGGGGGGATTGCGACGGCACTAGGGATAACAATGGGGGCTCATTGAGCACCTCGTTCGAATGGCTTCCCAGTTAGCGAGCCCAAGGCACTGATAAAAGCATGTTCAGCCAAACACGACGTCCAGAAACATCATGACCACCACACCCACGATCAGGCCTGCTGTGGCACCCTTGTGGTGGCCGTGCCGATGTGTTTCGGGGATTATTTCATTGCTGATCACGTAGAGCATCGCACCTGCTGCAAAGGTCAGCCCCCATGGCAAGAGAAGTTGGGAGGCACTCACCGCAACAACTCCGGCCAAGCCTGCCACCGGCTCGACCAGTCCTGTCGCGGCAGCGACGAGGAAAGCGTAGTTTTTTGAGTATCCTTCGGACTGAAGTGCCAGCGCGACTGCCAGACCCTCCGGCGCGTTCTGCAACCCAATACCGACCGCGAGAGATATCGCCGCAGCAATGTCGCCGCCTCCGAAACCAACGCCGACGGCAAGGCCTTCGGGAATGTTGTGCAGCGTGATCGCGATTACAAAGCCAGATCTTTCGAACAGAGACGGCCTCTGGACCTTCAAGGCCTTTGGTAAAGTGCCGGTGCGGCACTCTTTCATCCAATAAGTAGATGGATGCGGCACCAAGGATGATTCCACCAACTGCAATCAGTGCCGGGATTGCTCCCGCACCATATTGTTCCTCAGAAATTTCCAGTCCCGGAATGATAAGCGAGAAGTATGAGGCGGAGAGCATAACACCAGCCGCAAACCCGAGCAAACTGTCGTTCAGTTTGCGCGAAACAGTTTTGCCAATCAGAATTGGCAACGCTCCGATCGCGGTCATCAGGCCAGCGGCGAGACTACCCAAAACTCCAAGTACAATAACGTTCATCTACATCCCGCCGTGAAAATGTTTGTGGCTAGGCTCTGAAAGCCTACAAAGCGTAGCGGAGCAGACCTCCGTTTCTGCCATCTGAACAGCGGGATAGCCCGCTACCTGATCCTACGCCCTATTCTCTCTGCGTTCTATGTGAATGGCCGGTTTTTTGCGCCGTATCGAAATACTCGAGTCCGCGCTGATGCAGCAAAAATCGTGCTGCTGCGAGAGCGCGCAGCGAGAATTCGGCTCGTTTCGTCCGGCGGTTTCAACGGATGGACGCAACACTTTAGTCTTTTTGGAAAGATGGAGTGTAACTCATGGCCTATCGGAAGCGGATATTTTTCTCAGAGAAGCAGAAGGCGGAGATATGGGGTCGGTGGCAGCGCGGAGAGTCGATGAGCTCGATTGGACGTGTGTTTGATCGCGGATCTTCGTCTATCTATCCAGTACTTGAGCGCACTGGTGGCATCAGACCAATAGCCCGGGCGCGGTCTCGGTTGGCGCTGACACTCGGTGAGCGGGAAGAGATATCACGGGGCCTTGTAGCTAAGCAGTCGCTGAGGTCCATTGCGCGCAACCTTCACCGGGCACCCTCAACTATCAGCCGTGAAGTTCGCCGCAATGGCGGCACCAAACATTACCGTGCAGCCAGGTTCCGACGCGAAGGCCTGGGATCGAGCGCACCGTCCAAAGCCCTGTAAGCTAGTCGGCAACGACTATCTTTGCCGCATGATATCCACCAAGCTGCATCGCAAGTGGTCCCCGCAACAAATTGCAGGTTGGCTCATGCGCGAACATCCTGATGAGGAAGACAAACGTATCTCGCATGCACTGACCGGCAGGGCATTGCACAGCAATGTCCCGAGAGGGGGACGATCTACCGGAGCCTTTTCATTCAGACGCGGGGCGTCCTAAAGAAAGAACTCCAGGCGCATTTACATGCCACACGGTCCATCAGGCGGTCACGTCATGCCACGTTGAAGCGGAGCGGTTTGGGGAAGTTCAACGATGATGTTTCGATCTGTGAGCGGCCTGCGGAGGTAGAAGATCGCGCTGTACCAGGGCACTGGGAAGGTGATTTGATCGCAGGTTCCTGCAACAGCTGAGACTGTGCGGAATTCTGTGCTCTGACGCGTTTGGTTACGTCATGGGGAAGCGATCTTCGAACATGATTGCGAACTGGCTTTTAACCGCGTGCCACTCACGTATTGAGCGCTTCCACTCCTGAGATGTAGCATTCAGCGCCAGATAAATCAATTTTGCTGCGGCGTCATCACCGGGGAAATGGCCACGGGTTCGGACTGCCCGGCGGATTTTCGAGTTTAACGCCTCAATCGCATTGGTCGTGTAAATCAACCTGCGCACTGCAGGCGGATAATCCAGGAAAGGGATCACCTCGTTCCAAGCCCACCGCCAGCTCGGCGCAATGGCCGGGTATCGGGCCGCGAGATCGCTGTTTTCGAACTCGGCCAGCGCAGCCTCTGCCACATCGGCGTCCACAGCGGTGTAGACAGCCTTGAGCGCTGTCGCCATCTGACTTTCCACGTTTGACGTACGGCTTCACATAGGCTGGTGGGATCAGCTTCACGTTATGGCCCAATTTGATTAGCTCACGCGCCCAATGGTGGCTCGTCCCACATGCCTCGATACCAACCAGACATGGCTCAAGACGTTCAAAGAACGTGAGAACTTGCGCCCGCCTAAGTGCTCGGTTGAATGCAACCTCACCATTGTCATCAATCCCGTGGACCTGGAAAACGTTCTTAGCCAACCCAAACCGGGCCCAAGGGAAAAGGAGCGGATGTGACAGACCTGACCTTCGCTGCGCAACGCAGGAACTGGTAAGGTGCGGACGAAGCGCCAATTCGCTACAGCCGAACCAACGACGGCTTTGGCAAACTACGAAAGCGCGTCTTGTTGATTGTCGTATCCATTTGATTGGTATCTCAGCGCCTGAATCGTCGGGTCGAAACCAAAATCTGTTGGCGCCTATTTCCCCGAATTGGATCGGGGCCGGTCCTGAGACCAGCCCCGCCAATTTATCAGCCAAACATGTCTGCGGTTATACCCGCATACCAGCCCTCGGATTCCTCGTAGGTCGCCTTTCGGACTTCGGCGCTCTCTCCGGTTTGTGAAATGAAACCGTCAACTTTTGCGATTTTTTCCTCAGTTGCCTCATAGGTCGCCCCAACTTTGACCCCATTGTCGGTGTCGATCAGCGACCAACATGTATTGGAGAATTTGGCCGGGAAGACCTTTGAACCGGTCAGAGCACCCCGGACAGCGTTTGCACAGACCTTGGCCTGGCTGTTGGCCGAAAAGCCCGATTTAGGCATATCGCCTTGCTGGCTGGCATCGCCAAGGACATAGATATCTGCGTCCACTTTGCTGCCCATGTCCGCGGCATTGACTGGCGCCCAATTTCCGTCAGTGACACCCGCCGAATGTGCAATCTGCCCCGCCTTCATTGCCGGGATAACATTGCAGACGTCCACGTTCGTGACTTCGCCATCGATTGTAAGGGTCATTGCGCTGGGGTCTACCGAAACCTCTCCGCCACCAAAGCCCGCCCCGATCCAGTCGATCATACCGCCGTAGTGGTCTGCCCAACCTTCTTGGAACAAGGCCATCTTCGAGAATTTCTCTTTTGGATCAGCGACGATAATCTTTGCCGTCGGATTGTGAGCCTTTAACAGATGCGCCACCATCGAGACCCGCTCATACGGACCAGGAGGGCAGCGATATGGGTTGGGCGGCGCGACCATTGCAAAGGTGCCGCCCGCAGGCATGGCCATGATCTGAGACTTCAAAAGCTCGGTCTGTGATCCCGCCTTATACGCATGGGGCATAGCGTTCTGGGCGCTCATGTCCCAACCTTCTACTGCGCCATCAACAAAGTCGATGCCGGGGCTAAGGATCAGCTTGTCATAAGGGACAGAGCCGCCGCCAGCCAAGGAAACAGTCTTGGCGTCGCGATCAACGCCAACGGCCCAGTCATGCAGGACGTTCACGCCAGTGGCCGCCAAAGTGCCATAAGTGTGGCCGATGTCATCGATAGTGCGGAAACCGCCGATATAGAGGTTGGAGTGG
>NZ_MWVJ01000059.1 GCF_002087335.1 Pseudophaeobacter leonis | reverse complement strand
CCGATTACCGTGCCAAACTCAATCCTGCCAAACGCAGATGATTTTGGTTTTGTTGGAGACCAATCCCCCATGTTGGGCTTGGCTGGCAATCACGATTTTTCATCAGAAGATCGCGCGGCCCTGGCCCTGGACCATACGAGCAGCCTGGCGCTGCGGAATGGTACAATTGCATTCCAGTTTTCTGCAAATAGCCTCTCCAACTACCAGACACTATTCTCAAAGGACGCGTCCGGCAACGGCAATGGCGGGCATCTGTCTGCCTATATCGATAACAGCGGCAAACTGATTGTGCGCTTCCAAGACGCGTCAGAGTCATACTATTTCACTGCAAGCAATGCGATCCAAACGGGAATATCCTACGATTTCAGCCTCAACTTTGGCAGTGACGGAGTAGAGCTGTATCTGAATGGTGCCAGAATTGCCTATGATCGTGACCTTCGGGTGGACTGGAGCCAGAACACCGAGGCGGTAATTGTTGGGGCCTCCGGCTGGAGCAATACCCCCGGTGAAACGGACAATATTCATAGCTATTTCGATGGCACAATCAGAGATTTTGCGATCTTTCATCAGCAGCTTTCAGCGCAAGACATTTTGGCGGGCGAACCACGTGACGATTATGCATATTTTGATGGCAGCATCGATACCTTTGACTTTAGCCGGGGTAGCGGCGGTCGCGTTGCAGTCAGTGGAAATGGCACAGTTACGGAGCTTTCTTCCGAGGTGAGTTTTGCCGCCTTTGATGGCCAGTCTTTGCGGACGGCAGACATCCAGCTTGGGTCTCAGAGCAGTAATGAGCTGCGTGGTGGAGATGGTGCTGATGTGCTTGTCGGTCAGGGCGGCAACGACAAGTTGATCGGGATGGGTAACGACGACCTGCTGCTCGGTGGCCTTGGCGCTGATACATTGTACGGTGGCGACGGGCGCGACACCCTGCTGGGTCAAAGCGGCGACGACAAGCTTTTTGGGGCCGACGGTGGGGATGATCTGCGCGGCGGAACTGGTCATGACACCCTTTATGGTGAGGACGGTAATGACTGGCTTTATGGTGGTCTTGGCGATGACCTCTATTATGGACATACGTGGAATGTATCAGGCACCTCTGCCAAAGACCGTGCGGTGTTCGATGGCAACTTTGCCGACTATACCTTCGAAGCTGAAACGTCTTTTGACTCAAGTCGTGGTGAGAACGTTATATGGCTGAGGGTCACGGATTCCGCCAACGGTGGCGCGGATGGGTTTTATGAAGGCAGCGACCGATTGATTGATATCGACCTGTTGGTCTTCGCAGACCAAGCGGTTGCCTTTAACGATCTTCTCTAGCCACAGTTGTGCTGCAACTCGGTGAAGATGGATTGTGAAGACCTTACGCCGACTTATCGACTGTTGTAGAAGTTCAACCGGTTTTCAAGTGGGCGAGACCTGCTTTGCGCTGGGAGCTAATCTCCACGTTTTCGCAGGCTTTGATGCTCGGGAGCCGCCTCTGCCTTCCCCCTCTTTAGCGAATGGTCGCTCCCATCGGGCTAGGGAAGGAGGCTGATCTGAATCAATTGCCCTGTCGGCTATTACGGTATCGTAAGGCCAACTTTGCATAGTTCGGAGAGATGACATGGCCCGATCCAATCCTCATACAGTCGGTCTAGACGAAGTAAGACGCTCTGATACCGGTCTTGTCGGGGGCAAGAATGCGTCTTTGGGGGAGATGATACGTGCGCTTGGCTCAAAGGGGGTCCATGTTCCGCCGGGCTTTGCCACCACTGCCGATGCCTACCGCAGCTATCTGTCCTTTAACGGGCTGGATGACAGGATTTCCGCGGAACTGGAGGCGCTGGCTACCGCACGGACGACATTGCAGCACGCTGGAGAGACGATCCGCGCCCTGATCTTGGGCGGGGACTGGCCCGCCAAGACGGCAGAGGAAATCCTTGCCAACTATCGCAGGCTCGGCCAGAGCGCGGGAGATGAGAACTGCCCGGTGGCCGTTCGCTCAAGCGCAACAGCAGAGGACCTTCCGGAGGCCAGTTTTGCCGGACAGCAGGAGACCTATCTGAACATTACCGGCGGCCAGGCTCTCCTGGTGGCCTGCAAGAAATGCTATGCGTCGTTATTTACCGACCTGGCGATCTCCTACCGCCAGATCCATGGTTTCGACCACATGCAGGTGGCCCTGTCGGTGGGGGTTCAGCAGATGGTGCGCGCCGATACCGGCGGGGCGGGTGTGATGTTCTCGATTGATACGGAGTCCGGGTTTCCCGACGCGGTTCTGATCAACGCCGCCTGGGGTTTGGGCGAGAATGTCGTGCAAGGGGCCGTGGACCCCGACGAATTCCAAGTCTTCAAACCATTCCTGGAAACCCCCGGTCTGACACCGATTTTGGAAAAAAGACTGGGAGACAAAGCCGTCAAAATGATCCTCGACCGCGATGGCAGCACACGCAATGTCCCCACGTCCACGGCTGAACGCGCCCAATTCGTCCTAAGTGACGATGAAATCCTGACTCTGGCAAGATATGCCAAGGTGATCGAAGACCACTATGGCCAGCCCATGGACATGGAATGGGCCCGCGACGGGGTGACGGGAAGGATCTATATCGTACAGGCCCGGCCTGAAACCGTTCAGTCCCGCCTCAGTCCGGGCGCGCTGAGATCCTATTCAGTGAAGGATCCGGGACCTGCGCTGCTGACCGGACTGAGTGTCGGTAGTGCCGCTGTCGCCGGCCGCGTCTGCATGATCGAAAACGCGGCCGATATCGACCAGTTCGTTGACGGATCAATTCTTGTGACCGGCACCACCGATCCCGACTGGATGCCGATCATGAAAAGGGCCGCCGCCATCGTGACAGACCACGGCGGCCGCACCTCTCATGCTGCCATCATCAGCCGGGAACTGGGCCTGCCCGCCATTGTCGGTTGTGGCAACGCCACGCAGATCCTGCATGATCAGCAGGATGTTACCGTTTCCTGCGCGGGCGGCGAAGACGGCGTGGTGACCGAAGGGGTGTCGCAGGTTTCTGTCAGCGAAGAGACCCTTGAAGATCTGCCGCGCCCCCACACACAGGTGATGCTCAACCTCGCAAACCCCGGCGCGGCTCTGCGCTGGTGGCGACTGCCGGTGGATGGGGTCGGTCTGGCGCGGATGGAATTTGTCATCAGCAACACGGTGCGCGTCCACCCGATGGCGCTCGCCCGGTTCGACCGCGTCACAGACCCGGAAACGCGGGCACAGATCGAACAGCTTACTGAGGGCTACAGCCCCAAGAGCGCGTATTTCGTCGACCGTCTGGCCCATGGCCTGTCACGGATTGCCGCCTTCTGCTACCCAAAGCCGGTGGTCATCCGGATGAGTGATTTCAAAACCAACGAATATGCCGACCTGCTCGGGGGGCGCGACTTTGAGCCCGCCGAAGAGAATCCGATGATCGGGTTTCGCGGTGCCTCCCGCTATTATTCAGAGAAATACCGGGACGGCTTTGCACTGGAATGCCAGGCGATTGCGCGGCTGCGCGGGCAGATGGGATTTAAAAATGTCATCGTGATGATCCCCTTTTGCCGGACCCCGGAAGAGGCCGACCGGGTGCTGGAGGTGATGGCGGAACATGGGCTGAAGCGCGGTCAGGACGGGCTCAAGGCCTATGTGATGGGCGAAATCCCCTCCAACGTGCTGCGCGCGGCGGAGTTTGCCGAGAGGTTCGACGGGTTCTCCATCGGGTCGAACGACCTCACACAGCTGACGCTGGGCATCGACCGGGATTCAGAAGCGCTGGCAGAGCTGTTCCGCGAAGATGACCCCGCAGTGCTGTGGATGATCGAAACAGTCATCCGCGAGGCGCACAAGGCGGGGGCCACGGTGGGGTTCTGCGGCCAGGCTCCCAGCAATAACCCGGCCTACGCCCGTCGCCTCGTCGGCTTCGGCATCGACAGCATTTCGGTCACGCCTGACAGTTTCGTGCAGGTCCTGCGCAATGCTGTCGAGGCCGAAGCCGACTAAACCCTCTGGACCGCGCAGTGCTCCAACTGCGCACGAACGGCCTCGGCCTCGAACAGGGCCGTGCCCTCGGTCTGTACCGTCGCGCTTGCAGCCGCAACGCCCCAGCGCAGCGCCTGATCCGGCGGCAGGGCTTGCGACAGGGCAAAGGTCAGCGCGCCGGTAAAGGCGTCCCCTACCCCGATCTTGCTGCGCACAGACACCTCTGGCCGCCCTGCAGAAAAACCGCTGCTTTCCCGCGACCAGGCCCGCGACCAGAATCGAGCCTTCGGCTCCGCGCCCACCGGCCACGATATGGGCCACACCACGCGCGATCAATTCTTCGGCATAGGCAAGACTGTCCTCAACGGTCTTTAGCCTGCGTCCGGCGGCCAGCTCCGCTTCGCGCTGATCCAGGCGCAACAGATGCACCGGACTAGAGGGCGCGGTGATCAGCTGCGACAGCGCGGCCTTCGAGGTATCGACCACCAACCTGGCGTTCCGCAGCGCAATCGCCGCCAGAATTTGCTGCGGAAAATCATCGGGCAGACCCGGCGTGACGCCGCCGCTCAGAACCACATAGCCATCTGCAGGCGCGGCAGAGGCAATCGCGCTCAGAAGGCGGTCGCTGTCGGCGCCACTCATCGTTTCGCCGGGAACGCTGAACCGGAACTGCTCGCCGGTTGTCGTTTCTGTCACGGCAAAGCTCTGGCGTGTTTCTCCCCCGGCCCGGCCGGCCTGCACCGGGACGTCTTCATCCGCCAGAAGCTGCAGCAGCCGTTCCCCCATGGCGCCGCCCACCGCCACCAGCGCTGTGACATTGCCACCAAGCTTGCGGATTGCCCGGGCCACATTGACGCCCCCGCCCCCCGGATCGATGCGCGGGGTGGCGCAATACAGCTTAGGCCCCGCGACCACCCGTTCGATCGAGGTCGCGAGGTCAACGGCGGGGTTCAGTGTGATGGTCAGGATCTCGGGCACCGGTTCATTCTCCCTGCTGACAGTGCTTTTGTCCACTGCGCCAAAGGCCGGACGCGGCACCGTCAGTCCTTCTTCAGGATCATCGCCAACCGCAAAACGGCCGCAAGGATGGACTGCGCCAGCACCGGCGACTGCCCCAAGCCGATCACCGCATCGCTGTCACTGCTGTCACTTTCCCGCAACGAACAGTGCCACTGGCCCTGCTTGCCACTGGAGCGGCCGCGGATATGCACAACCCAATTCGGAAAGGCCGCACCGGCAAGCTGCACCGCACCGTCCGCTGTGCCGATCCGCTGGGCAGCCTGTTCATCCGCAGGCACAACATGCGGGGCCAGAAAGGCCAGGGCGTGTACGACACTGTCAAAATCCGCGACCGTCAGATCCGCTTGGCTTTCCAACCGGTCTATCAGAATATCCAGTTCAGGAATTTTCATGGCCATTTCTCCCTAGGGTTACGTTATGGATTGGTCTCGGCGATGCCGATGACATAATTTCTGCCATACGCCCGGCTACAGCGCGGGCATGTGGTATAGAACATGAAAATACGTCCCGCCGTCTTGCCCGCAGCCTGAACGGCAATCTCCATTTCATGTTTCCAGTCCTTGGCTTTGCGATAAGGTCCTTCGAATACCCGCGTGATGAAGTCGCCGCTCAGCCTCACCATTTTCTCATCCGGGACCTCGGACGTCACCGCGAAGAAGTGTTCGCCCTCGGACGAAGAAAGATCACGGCTCAGCACCAAGTAACTGTCCGGATCCTGGGCGCCGGCGTTTTCGATATGCGTCTGCACTCTCGTAAAGACCTTCCCCATGTCCAGGGGGATATGCAGCAGACTATGGGTCGTTGCCCTGACAAACAGCTTGTCCCTGAAATGCAGCTGGCGCCCGTCCCAGCCTTCGGGGCTGAACCTTGGGCAACAGCCGGTTGTGTCGCAGGACATATCCATCCCAGGCAAGGTATTCGTTTCCATCTGAGCGAACTCCGCTTTACCACGCTGCCCTCAGTCTAAGACCCCTTCGGCAGAACAGAATGACTTGGATCAAGCACGCCTCCCTTTCGCTTCTCTGCGAGGCTCTGGCTGGCCCGGGCCCACGGTTTTCAGCCTCGGGCCATTGCCGGGCGCCCCCTGCCAGCGGATAGTCTTCAGCAGTGCCTAAGCCATTGCCGCAGAAGTTGACGCCCACATCCGGACTGTGGAACGCATGTCGGCCGAGCTGCGCTGTCCGAAAGATCAGCGGCACCCGATCTGTTTCTGTAAACCCTCATCCACCAATCGGCAGGGATGCCAGATTGTGGCTTCCGTCCTTTTGGCTACCAGTTTTAGCAAACCGGGAAACTCCTCTTCACCTGGATACCGATTGTGCATTTTGGCTGTTTTTTTGCCCTCCTTTCCCGCGGCCCCCCCCGCCAGCTGAAAACCGTAGGGAGGGCGGCGCCCTAGGATCGCCGTTAAATACCACTTAAACGGGGCAGCATCTCGCTTGCGATAAATGCCGACCCGGAGCGCAAACTGCGCTCAACCGGCAGCATATCGCGGTGCACAGAACTCTCCAAAACTCCAATCGCTGCGTTTAAGGCGACGACCCGACATTTGACAGGGCGTCATCCGGACCTTCGCCTCGCCTTCAGTATGCTGCGTTGCGGCCCATCATTCCGAACATTCGCTGCAAATGCGTGGCCTCGCCAACCTTCGAAGCTGGCCATGCGGGACCTCACTGCGATGCTCGCACCTTGCCCGTTTGCCGGACTTCATGCAAAGTTGTGTGCGGAAGGGGGATGTCTATTTCATCGCTTCTTCTATGGCCAACGGACCAGCGCAATGGCCTGATTTGGGAGCAGTGCACATGACATCCAAGACCACAGGCCCCCCTCTACCGGACAATCTGACGCCGCAGCCGTCCGCCATGCCTGAGGCCAACAAGGTGACGGCGGATGATATCAAAGCGTCGCTTAAGGCCGGGTTTTCCGACTTTCTGGCTCGCCCAGTCATGAGTGGTTTCTTCGGTCTGTTTTATGCGGTTTTCGGGATCCTGGTTGTTTGGTGCCTGGTCTGGCTCGGAAAGGTCTGGATGATCATTCCGGTTTCAGTAGGATTTCCACTGATCGCACCTTTCGCTGCCTCCGGGCTTTATGAAATGTCCCGCCGACTGCAGAATGAAGAGAGTTTCGGCTGGTCTGAAATCCTCACCGTCATGGCCAATCAACGCAAGCGCGAGATGGGCTGGATGGCCTTTGTCACCTTGTTCATTTTCTGGGTGTGGTTCTACCAGTTTCGGACAGTGCTTGTGATCGTGTTGCAAGATTCGTCCTTTTCGGATTTGGACGGTTTCTTGAACACCATATTCTTCACGCCGGAGGGCTGGACCTTCCTTGCCATTGGCACGTGCGTCGGCGCATTTCTGTCGGCAGTTCTATTCTCGGTGACCGTCGTAGCCATGCCTATGTTGCTCGATAGGGAAATGGATTTCATTACCGCGATGCTCACGTCTATCCGCGTCGTCAAGAAGAACCCGATGGTCATGCTTGCCTGGGCGGCGATCATCTCGGTCACTATGCTGTTGTCGCTGGTTCCGGCGTTTTTGGGCCTGATCTTTACCCTGCCAATCCTTGGCCACACGACATGGCATCTTTATCAGCGGGCCGTACAACCAGTGGAGGGCTGATCTATCCGATCATCACCTGAAGCGACCACGTGCTTTACAAAACTACGCATAGCTTTCGGCCCATACCGGATCTTGACCACCTAGGCATCATGCCGCAGTGCAGCCCGTCATTGCGGACATTCGTCCCAACCGCAAAAACAGGTGGCAGGTGGCAAGTGAATTCACGCAGTGCGTGACGAAGCTGCCGTATTAAATGCATACGTCATTCGGCCGCCGTTGTGATATCCTTGACACGGCTCAAGCCAACCGCCGCCGGATCATTCATCCACATCAAGCCGTTTGGTGATTTGATCTGCTGCTGCTCCACTTTTCATTTCGCCTACGATTAATTTCCCGACTACGCTTCCCGCACCGAAGCCGATCAGGTTAAAGCCCGTAAGCAACGAGCCAAGCCCGCCGCAAGCAAGAATAACTCCTACGGGAACCGAGGTCGTCCCCAACCTTTCAGGTGCAAAATACTCTTGGAGTTTCGGAAGTGCGCCATTCACGTAGCGTTGCGTCCAACTGACTATTTCATCGCCATCCTTGTCGGTTGTGGAAACCGATGCCGATGGGAGAATATTCAGGAGTTTTTCAATGTGTTCTATTAGAGCGTCGATTAGTTCCAGAAGCTTGCTATGGATTTCGGGGGTTTCTACGGCGCACAAATTGTCGGACCTTACGACTTCCCTAAAGGCCGACAGGTTTTCTAAAGCCGTAGCGCCGACCAACAGTAAACTTACTTCGTTGGATTTTGCTTTTGAGAGCAACTGGCGTCTGGTGACGTTCTTAAGCACTAGTTCCTCTAATACCTCATCTTGGGTATTTTTCGGTATGTTCTGTTCAATGATCTCTAATAGCTTATCGAACGCTTTGACGTCTTTAATCTTAACAATTTCTGATTTTTCTATCTCGAGATCATGCGCCATTTGGCGTAGGCTATTGAGAACTCTATAAACGGCCGTCTCGTCACTTTGTCGGCAAAAAGCGATCAAGCGGTTGCCCTTTGATGTCCCATCAATTTCATATTTTGGATCATCAATATCAACGTTCCAAGTATCTCGAAACCAAGTCGAAAATGTTTGATTGGAAAAATCTGCGACGTAGCCCATGCCCGAGGGATGAGAGACATATCTCTTGATGAGGTCAAGCTGGGTTTCTTTTAACTTCGCCATGCATGTCGTCTTCTTATTGGTTGAAACATAACTCGGTCATTATTGTAGTGAGCCAAGCCTAATGCAACACACTGTGTCACAGCCGGAATCTTCTTCACGCGCCATTGAGAGTGGGTGATGGCATTGCCGATTCCCCCCTCTACTCGTCTGTTATACCTAGCAGCCATTTGTCCACCTCGAGACATTGGTCTCTTTGGGCTCTCAACCGCCATTAGACCGGTCGCGGCATTTTGCCCGTCGGGTGTCACCGCCCCCGGTAAGGACGGCCCACACCAGTCATTCGTCAACCCAACGCGTTTCTGCAGATGCAGCCCGCATTTCGGACTTTCGTGCAACGTTCAGCTTTTGAAGTGATCCCGGTGACCCGACTGCGGGCTTGTCATTGTTCAAAGTTTCGGCCGTAACCTAATGCCTTAATCGGCATGGCTACCCTGCAACCTAAATCCCAAATATGGCGGCGATTCGTTCAGAAGACCCTTGCCGATCTTGAACTACTCGCTTCATTTGTTCTTCGATCATTGACCTCCTTTTTCTGTACATATTACCAATCTCTTTAAAGTCGTCACCGGAACTTTCCTGCAGTTTACTCCCCAATTCGTTGAGTATCTTGGGTCGTTTTTTATAGTCCCGGTCGGTTTCTATTTCTGCGCATATCATCTTGCCGTCGGAATAAATATGCGCTCGAACTTCTGTATCTTTTGCAATCGGTGAACCCGCAAGGGGTTCAAAAATAACATTCCCTTTATCATGTAATGAAAAGATAACGTGATCTATTGCATCGGAATGTGTTGGCATGCCGAACGCCCGCTCGACCGCCTGCGAAAATACTTCATAGCTGCTATCGGGCCCCCAAGAAGTACGGAGGCTTCTTTGAGTATTCTTTCGGGTATAATGGTCAACACTAAATGATATCTTATTCAGTTCCTCAAATGAGTCACGCTTGCCAGCCTCATCCCCAAAGTAACCTGCTTTAGACAAAACATCATACTCTGGGATGAGATAATTCGAAACCACTAGGTCGGGATGGAGCTCAAAAGCTAGTTCAAAAACAGTATCAGCCCGACGATCTGCAAAGAATGATAATATATCTCGACTTTTTTCAGAAAGAACCCTAACAGCGCAGTGCGCCGCGAAGTACTCCTGGAACGAACGATGAATGAATTGGTATTTCGTCCCGTCCTTCTGAATCAGGTTTACTGTTTCAAGAAATTCGTCAAGCACATTGTCTACCGACACAGGGAACTTACATTGCTCAATAGATTTCCCAATAAATTGCCTAATTTCAGCTTCCGAGAAATCAGGCTTCGACTTAACATAGGAGAAAAAACAAAAAACGGAAAAAAGACGCCGAAATTCGTCTTGATCAAGCAACTTGGGCCGTCTCAACTGTTCCTTGAGAGCGTCGTGTCTTAAAAACAACGTGAGGTAGCAGTTTTCGTAAAAGATTGCCAACTTGGACGGGATTTCCGCATTATCCCGATAAGTCATCAACATCATTTGGGCGAGCAATGGATTTGATAGAAAATCCTTATGCTTATTGAAAAAATTTTCTGTTGCGACCTTTTGAAACTTGCGTTTACTGCTAACCTCAAATGGAACTTTTTCTATTAGCTCTGAGAATTGGCCGTAGGTAAACGGGCAGCAACTATAGGTCTTGAACTCGGACCAACTGGAGAATCTGTCATTGGGCCTTCCTGTAACAACAACTGAGCATTTACGAAACTTATAGGAAATATCCAAAATTTGCTTTTCTATGGTATCTCGCTGGTCTTTTTCAATTTCGTCAAAGCCGTCAAAGAGAAAGATAAACCTACCCTCTCGGCAAAATTCAATAAACACCTCTTGTGACATACTGCCCGCTTTCACGGCAGATGCCCTCAGATATGCCATAAGGTCGACTGTCGTTTGCTGGTTTAGTCCGCGCAACTCTATTAGGATCGGCACGCGTCCTTTTGGAGCCTTAAAAATGCTAAGCCAAGGGTCCCGCATAAGGAAAGTTTTCCCCGAACCGCCATGACTCTTGACAACTAAATTGGAGCCTGCATGGGTCAATTCGAGAAAGTCAGTATCATCCAAAATGTTGCCGTCGTGCTGCAGCGAAGGGCAAACGTAGATAGAGTCAAAATCGGTAGGAGCATCTTGACTGCAAAGAATTTTAACCTTGCTCACTCTATCATAGATTTCTGAGAGGTGTTGCTCAAACTGCGGGAAGTACTTTTGGTATTTGTTCCAGAATGCGGTGTTTACCCCACCAGACACGGCACTAAAGAAATCTTTAATTAGCGTAGCAGTAGTCGCCGCGACACCTGCGTTTGGGTCAATCTCGTTTGTCAAATCAATATCCTGCCGAAAGTTTTGTATTCTATGCTGCCTAGATTCATTTTTGGCGCACCCAGATCGGCAGGTCAAGCAACCTAGAGGGTAAAATCTCTACGATGCAGCAAACGTTAACGGCAGAAAATCCAAGGGCCGCTTTGCCTGTTGTCTCAGTATATCTCGCAACCGTAGCGAACTTCAGCATTCCGCCCATTCTGTGGAAAAACAACGTGTTGCCGTTG
>NZ_MWVJ01000006.1 GCF_002087335.1 Pseudophaeobacter leonis | reverse complement strand
ATCATTTTTCAGCATCATATTTCCCCATGGTTGTCGCGTGGGTCGCACGCATTTGTGTACAACAGCAAATGAATCACTTGCCTTTATCGCGAAACTTGCCAGTAATCTTTCAAGAATGCCATTTCAAATTTGATGTTGTGTACATCAATGATTTTCATCTGTCAGAAAGGACCGCCCAGTGTCGCAAGGAAATGCCCCCTTCAGCCGCGCTGAATACAATCGCCGCATTGCCAAGACCCGCGCCGCTATGCAGCAGGCCGGGATCGAGCTGCTTTTTGTCACCGACCCGTCAAACCAGGCCTGGCTGACCGGCTATGATGGCTGGTCGTTTTATGTGCATCAGGGGGTCTTGCTGGGGCTGGAGGGCGAGCCGGTCTGGTGGGGGCGCTATATGGACAGTATTGGCGCCGGGCGCACCTGTTGGATGAGCCCGGACCATATCCACGGCTACGGGGACCACTATGTGCAATCCACCGAGTGCCATCCGATGCAGGATCTTGCAGCTCATATCCGCGCCTTGGGGTTTGAGCGGGGCCGCATCGGTGTCGAGATGGAGAATTATTACTACTCGGCCAAGGCGCATGCGGTGCTGGCCGAAGAGCTTGCACAGGCGCAGCTGCTGGATGCCACCGCATTGGTCAACTGGCAGCGTCTGATAAAATCCGAAGACGAGATTGGCTTTATTCGCAAGGCGGCGCGCATCACCGAAAAGGTCATGGCCACTGCACTTGAGCGCGCCGAGCCGGGCCTGCGCAAGAATGAACTGGTGGCGGATATTTTTCATGCGGGCATCACCGGTGTGGATGACATCTGGGGCGACTACCCGGCGATTGTGCCGCTGACGCCTTCGGGGCTGGATGCCACGGCCGCACATCTCACCTGGGACGGCACGCCAATGCGCAGCGGTGAGGCGACCTTTTTTGAGCTGTCGGGCTGCTATCGCCGCTATCACGCGCCGCTGTGCCGCACAGTCTATCTGGGCGCCCCGCCGCAAGAGGTGCTGGACGCCGAGGCGGCGCAGCTTGAAGGCATCGCAGCCGGGCTGGAGGCGGCGCGGGCGGGCAATCGCACCTGTGATATCGCCAATGCCTTTATCGGCGTGTTGCAAAAGCACGGTATTCACCGCGAGGGGCGCTGCGGCTATCCCATCGGCCTTAGCTATCCGCCGGACTGGGGCGAACGCAGTGCCTCGATCCGCTCTGAGGACCAGACGGTGCTGCAGCCCGGTATGGTGTTTCATTACATGCCGGCGCTCTGGATGGAGACCTGGGGGCTGGAGACCACCGAGACCATTCTCATCACCGAAAGCGGCGCGGCAGAGCCTCTGTGCAATGTTGAGCGCAAGCTCTTTGTGAAGGCATGAGACAGATGCAGGCGCTGGCACGCAGCAAGGAAATCATGCGCGATCTGGTCGCCTTTCCCTCTGTGTCAAGCGAGAGCAATCAGGACCTCATCGCCTATGCGACCGGATTGCTGGAAGACTGCGGCGCCAGGGTCGATCTCACCAGCTCACCCTGCGGCCGTAAGGCGAACCTGTTTGCCACGCTGGGCCCCGAGGTGGATGGTGGTATTTTGCTGTCCGGCCATAGTGATGTGGTGCCGGTGACGGATCAAAGCTGGTCCAGCGATCCCTTCACATTGGTCGAGCGAGACGACCGGCTTTATGGTCGCGGCAGCTGCGACATGAAGGGGTTTATCGCAGCCACTCTGGCGATGGCGCCGGTCTATGCCCAAAAGGTCAGCAAACGCCCGATGCATTTTGCCTTTACCTACGATGAGGAGGTTGGCTGTTTTGGCGCCCAGCATCTGGCCGAGAGCCTGAAGGCGCGTGGCCTGACGCCGGGGGTGGCCATTATTGGCGAGCCAACCGAGATGCGGGTGATCGAAGGCCATAAAGGTTGCTATGAATACAGCACGCATTTTCATGGGCTCGAAGGTCATGGGTCGGCTCCGGATCTGGGGGTTAACGCGGTAGAATATGCGGTGCGCTATGTGGCAGAGCTGTTGCAGCTGAAACAGCGCTTGCGTGCGATGGCGCCCGCAGGCAGCCGCTTTGATCCGCCCTGGACCACGGTGAATGTCGGCGCTTTTCAGGGCGGGGTTGCCCACAACGTGATTGCCTCAAAGGCGCAGGTGGATTGGGAAATGCGCCCGGTCAGCGCCCGGGACGCCGATTTTGTCAAATCTGCCCTGCGCCAGCTGTGCGAGACTGAACTGCTGCCCGCGATGCGCCAGACCCACCCAGAGGCAGACATAACGCTCGAGACAATTGGCGAGGTCGCAGGTCTTGAGCCAATGGATCAAAACGAGGCCAAGCGGATTATGTCGGAGCTGACCGGTGCCAATGGCGCCGATCTGGTTGCCTTTGGCACCGAAGCCGGTATTTTTCAGGCTCTTGGCATGGATGTGGTTGTCTGCGGTCCCGGCTCTATCAATCAGGCCCATAAGGCGGATGAGTATCTGGCGGTGGATCAGCTCGATCAATGCCTGTCGGTGTTGCAACGACTTGGGAGATACCTCTAGGTGACTGAAAAACCTTGCCGGCACAGGATATTCTGGGCGACACAGGCCTTTCGGTGCGCGACCGTCATGCCCTGATGCACCATGAGATCCGCCAGCGGATTTGCCTGTTGGACTACCTGCCGGGCACCCGTCTCTCCGAGGCAGCTCTGGCTGAGGAGTTTGGCACCAGCCGCACGCCGATCCGCCGGGTTCTGGCCCGGCTTGAGGACGAAGGTGTGTTGCAGTCGCACCACGGGGTTGGCACTTTGGTTACCGATGCGGACCTTGACGAGCTGGAACAGGTCTATCGTCTGCGCGTCGAGCTGGCCGTTTTGACGGCGCGCCTTGACCCGGTGATGCCGGACGCAGGATTTATCGCTCATTTTGACCAGTTGGTGGCGCGCGGCGCGGAAATTGTCACCTCTGGCACGGCGCGGGCCTTTACCCAGGTTGATATTGATGTGTTTCAGGCGCTGTCGCAGCTCACGGCGAATATGCCGCTGCGCCAGACCCTTGAGAGACTGTACTTTCAGACCAAACGCCTGTGGTTGCGGGCGGCAGAAGAGGCGCAGCTGGATCTGCAGGCCGAGTTCCGCATCTTTCAGCATGAGCTGGAGGCTATTCAGCTGGCGCTGCAGTCCGGTGATCTTGAGGCGGTTGCGCATATTCAGCGGGCGCATATCTCGATGAGCTTTAAGCGATTGCAGCAACACAGCCGCTAGGGCGCTGGCAGCCCGATGCTGCGCGCGGTCGGCCCTATCCCTATGGAAAGGGCCAGACCCCGATCACGGCCGCGTGCAGATGCAATGCCGCCAGCCAGCAGATCAGTCCAATAGCGCATCGCAGAGACAGGGCGCGCAGGTATTTGCGCCACCAGCCCGTGTTGCAGAGCGGCGCCAGCGACAACCAGGCGCTATGGGAAAAGAGCTCCGCAGATTTGGCGCCCAGCAGACGGGCGGCCGTTTTGTCAAATACCCACATCGCCAAAAGCGGGAAGGCTGCGAAACTGCCAAAGACGATAGCATGCGCAAGGTCGCCGTTGACCACCAGATGCACGAGGGCCCAAAGCAGCAGCGCCACCAGTACCGGATGGCGACTGACGGCGGCAAAGCCGGGATTGGTTGCATAAAACTCTGTTTCTCTGGCGCCCCCAAGCGTGTTGGCATTGGCCACACCCATGCCGCAGCTGGCGAGCACAAAAGCTAGGGGAACGACAAGGTTGGCCAGCCAGCGCATCCAGGGCGCTTCGGCCACAGTTCGACATGGGGCGCGCGCCCGGCCGCCATAATCCCCCAGGCCAGCAGCGCCGGCGACAAAAATCCATCGGCGGAAAAATAGACCCGCCGTCCCAGACGCGCGATGAGCATTTCACGCAGGCCTCCAATACGGGGCGCAAAGTGGCTGCCGAGAAACGCGGCCATTGCCAGCGCAAAGGCGGCCCAGCCTGTCATCGCGGCGTCCCGCTCAGCACCTGCAGGCGCTGCGGATCTGTTACCACGACACGTTTGCGCGTCGATTTGACGATTGCAGCCTTTTCCCAGGCCGACAGCAGGCGGCTGACGGTGTGCAGGGTGGTGCCGGTCATCTCGGAGATGTTTTGCCGGGTGATCGGAAAGTCGATTTCGACACCGCCTCCCACCGCGCGCCCCGACTGTTCAGCCAGTCGCAGCAGGGCCGCCGCAACCCGTTGATCTACCGCCTGCGTTGCCAGCTCGGTGATGCGGGTCTGCATCTCTCCGAGGCGCGCGCTCAGGGTCTTGTAGCTCTCGGTGGCAAAGCCGGGATAGCTCTGGGTGAACTCCTGCCACAAGCGGGTTGGCCAGACCAGCGCCAGCGAATCCGAGGCGGCAATGGCGCTGGCGGGGTAGGTGTCGCGCTGCAATGCGGGGGCTATGCCAAACAGCTGACCGGGAGAGATGTGCAGAACAATGATCTGTTCCCCTTCGGGCGTGGTGCGCACCACCCGCAAATAGCCATCCAGCAGCAGATAAAACCGATCCACCTCAAAACCTTCGTGGAAAATCACCGTCTCGGGTTCATACCGCTTTGCCGTCGCCTGATCGAGGATCTCGCGGATTTGCGACCGGGTCAGCTGCGAAAAGGGCGGCAGGTCTTTCAGCAGGCTTGCGTCGAGTTGGGTCAAAGGCGCTCCTGGGCTGCTGTTGTGTTGCAGGCGTTTGCGCCTGAGTTTGCGATGGGACAAGGTTCTGTCCGTGCTTTTAGCCCATAGGGGGGGCTTATAAAATACCCGGTAGCCGTCCCAGGCTGCCCGCCTCAGGCTGCCCGTCCCGGCAAATGGCTGCTGTTGCTGCCAGGATCCCTGCCGCTGGTCAGTCCTGTGAGGAGCCCGTTTATGACACCCCGCCCAGCCTATACTGGTCCCGCCCTGTTCTCCTATGGATTTCGCCCGTTCTTTGCCGGGGCCAGTGTTTTTGCGCTGCTGGTGGTGCCGCTCTGGCTGCTGATCTGGCAGGGCAGGCTGGACTATCAGGGGCCGTTCCCGGTGGTGGACTGGCATATTCACGAGATGATCTTTGGCTACGGCAGTGCTGTGCTGGCCGGGTTCTTGTTCACAGCCGTGCCCAATTGGACCGGGCGCATGCCCCTGCGCGGCTGGCCGCTGGCGACGTTGTTTATGGTGTGGCTGCTGGGACGGGTGGTGCTCTGGGGCGGTGAGGGGGTGCCGCAGGGGGTGATCCTGGTGCTGGACAGTGCATTTTTGCTGCTGGTGGCCCTGATGATTGCGCGCGAAGTCATTGCCGGACAGAACTGGCGTAACCTCAAGGTTCTGGTGCCGGTGCTGCTGCTTGGCGGCGCCAATATCCTGTTTCACCTTGAGATCATGCTGGGCGGCGTGTCTGACTATGGCCGTCGTCTGGGACTCGCACTGCTGGTGTTTTTGATCCTGCTGATCGGAGGCCGCATCATTCCCAGCTTTACCCGAAACTGGCTGGCAAAGGAGCGCGGTCGCGATGTGCCTATGCCGGTTGCATTTTCCCGATTTGACGGCGTTTCTTTGGGCATAGGCGCTGTGGCGCTGCTGGGGTGGGTGCTTGCACCCGAGGCGCTCTTATCGGGTTTGCTGCTGTTTGTGGCGGCTGCCCTGCACGGCCTGCGCCTGTTGCGCTGGCGCGGTCTGGCGGTGCTGGCCTCGCCTTTATTGGTGATGTTGCATTTCGCATATCTCTTTGTGGCGCTGGGGCTGTTGGTGTCCGGGTTTGCCGCCATTGGCGTGATGGCCAGGATCGCCGCGGTACATCTGTTGGGAATCGGAGCCGTTGGCGGCATGACAATGGCCGTGATAATGCGGGCGTCGAGTGGCCATACCGCGCGGGATCTGGTGGCGGGACCGGGGTTGACCGCTGGGTTTATACTGTTGTTGCTGGCAGCCCTTACCCGCGTGGCGGGAAATGTTGCGCCACAGTTCGGGGTCGACTGGGTGCTGCTGTCGGGCGTGTTGTGGACGCTGTCCTTTGCGGTGCTGTGCCTGCGTATGCTACCCTGGCTATTGGCTGTAAACACAGCGAGGCGCAGCCCCAACCCCAGGGCTAAAAATACCCCAACCCAAAGCTAGTATTGCCATAATTTCCCCGCCGTTGTGTCTTGTTGCGATGCGCCCGACCTTAGGCCGCGCGCCGCAGTCTTGACCTGTGAAAGGGTGCGTTTGCGGGTTTGTGCCCTAAGATCCGATCAGTTCAGATCACACAAAATGCACAGGTTAAGAGTGTATACTCCCTTTGGCGGCAGAGCCCAAAACCCCCAGTATTTTAGGGTTCAATATTTTAACCTTGAAATAATGCGCAAATGCCGCCTACAGTTTTGAGCAAGGACCGCCCCCGGTCTGGCGTGATATGATCTGGCCAGACTGGGCGGCGCGTTCACTGCTCTCGCCAAGTTCCACAAAGATGGCGCAGCGAGAGCGGGCGAAGAAAAACTGGCGTCTCCCGGCTGATGCGGGAATAGTGACGCCATGCAACCTGCGGTCAACGTGGGGCAAAAAGAACGAGAAACATGGGAGAATGTTTGAAATGAAACTTCTGAAATCACTCGCGATGGCAACGGCCGTCTCGACGCTGGCTCTGTCGGCGCAGACTATGGCGGCGCAGGCCGAGACCAAAATTGGCATGATCACCACGCTTTCGGGCGGCGGTGCCGGGCTTGGCGTTGATGTGCGCGATGGCTTTATGCTGGCGATCGAGGCCGCAGGCCGCGACGATATTGTGGTGGTGATCGAGGACGATCAGCGCAAACCTGAAAGTGCGGTGCAGATTGCCGATCGCATGATCCAGTCGGAAAAAGTCGACATCATGACCGGCATTATCTGGTCCAACCTGGCGATGGCCGTTATTCCTGCCGCGACGGCGCAGGATGTGTTTTACCTGTCGCCAAATGCAGGCCCCTCGGCGCTGGCCGGTAAGCGCTGCCACAAGAATTATTTCAACGTGGCCTGGCAGAACGACAACCTGCATGAAGCCGCAGGCGCCTATGCCAATGATGCCAGCCTGAAGAACAGCTTTATTATGGCGCCGAACTATCCGGCGGGCAAAGATGCGCTGACCGGCTATAAACGCATGTATAGCGGTGAACTGGCAGGAGAGATCTACACCAAGCTGGGCCAGACCGACTATGCCGCCGAGATCGCGCAGATCCGCGCCTCTGGTGCCGACTCGGTTTATTTCTTCCTGCCCGGTGGCATGGGGATTTCCTTCCTCAAGCAATATGCCGACAGCGGCGTGGATCTGCCCGTTGTGGGCCCGGCCTTCAGCTTTGATCAGGGGATCTTGCAGGCGGTCGGTAAAGCGGCGCTGGGCATCAAGAACACCTCTCAGTGGAACAAAGACATCGACAACGCGGCCAATGCGGCCTTCGTTGCAGATTTCCAGGCGAAATATGACCGTCTGCCCTCGCTCTATGCGAGCCAGGGTTTTGACACGGCCAACCTGATCCTCAGCGCGCTGGACAAGGCAGATGTCAAGGACCAGGACGCCTTCCGCGCCGCCCTTGAGGCTGCCGAGTTCGACTCCGTTCGGGGGGATTTCAAATTTGGTCCCAACCACCACCCGGTGCAAAACATCTATGTGCGCGAAGTGATCCAGGAAGGTGATATCTTCACCAACAAGATCATCGCCACCGGTCTGAGCAATCACGCTGACGCCTATGCGTCTGAGTGCAAAATGTAACAGACCTTGAAAGTCGGGGCTGTGCCGCGCGCAGCCCCGACACAAGAAAGAACCCCCATGTCTTTTATTCTCATTCTTGAGCAGGTCCTGAACGGGTTACAGTTCGGGGTCATGCTCTTTCTGATGGCTGCTGGTCTGACGCTGGTCTTTGGTGTCATGGGGTTGATCAACCTCGCCCATGGCTCGCTTTATATGGTGGGGGCTTTTGCAGCCGCCGCTGTGGCCGGGCTGACCGGGTCGTTTTTGCTGGCTTTGATCGCCTCGCTGGCCGCCGCTGCTGCCGCCGGCGCGCTGGTTGAGGTCACTGTTATTCGCAGGCTTTATGACCGCGACCATCTGGATCAGGTGCTGGCGACCTTTGCGCTGATCCTGATCTTCTCTGAGGGCACCCGCTGGCTGTTTGGCTCCTTTCCGCTGTTTCTGGATGTTCCAGCCTATCTGTCCGGGCCGGTGACGCTGCCGTTTGGTATTCAGTACCCGCTATATCGGCTGGCGATTATCGCCATTGGGCTGGTGGTGGGAGCCGGGCTGTTCTGGCTGATCGCCCGCACCCGCATTGGGGTGCAGATCCGCGCCGGTGAGGCCGACCGCGAGATGATCGCCGCGCTGGGCGTGGATATCTCCAAGCTCTACACCGTGGTCTTTGCGCTGGGGGCCGCGCTTGCGGGGCTTGCCGGTGCGCTGGTCGGCGCCATTCAGTCGGTTCAGGTCGGCATGGGAGAGCCGGTGTTGATCCTCGCCTTTGTTGTCATCGTCATTGGCGGCATCGGCTCTATCAAGGGCGCGCTGGTTGGCGCATTGCTGGTCGGGCTGACCGACACCCTGGGGGGCGTGTTTCTGCCCCGACTGTTTGCCCTGATGCTTGAGCCCGCGGATGCCGCCTCGCTGGGGGCCTCGCTGGCCTCAATGCTGATCTATATCCTGATGGCGGCGGTTTTGCTGGTGCGCCCATCGGGGCTATTTGGAGGGAGCGCATAACATGGGGCGCGAAAGATTGTTTAACGCGGCCATGCTGCTGGCGCTGCTGGCGGTGCCGCTGCTGGCCTGGGGGCTGCAAGAGCCCTTTATCATCACGCTGGCAACCAAGGTAGCCATTCTGGCGCTGGCCGGGGTTGGCCTCAATATTGCCCTGGGTCTGGGCGGATTGGTGAGCCTGGGCCACGCGGCCTTCTTTGGCATTGGTGGCTATGCCATGGGCACTCTGGCCTCGCATGCGCAGAATTATGAGCCGCTGTTCAGCTGGCCCTTTCTGTTTGAAGGCAGCAATCAGATGCCGCTGATCTGGCTCACGGCGGTGCTGGCCAGCGCTTCCGGCGCGCTGGTGATTGGTGCCTTGTCGCTGCGCACCTCTGGGGTCTATTTCATCATGATCACCTTGGCCTTTTGCCAGATGCTATATTATTTTGCCATCAGCTGGTCGGCCTACGGCGGCGAAGATGGCCTGTCGATCTGGGTGCGCAACGAGATGCCGGGGCTGAATACGCTGGACCCAATCCAGTTCTTTGCCGTGGCCTTTGGCGTCTTGTGTCTGGCCCTGTGGTTTTCCGCCCGTTTGGCGCGCTCGGCCTTTGGTCTGGCGCTTTCAGCGGCGCGTCAATCCGAAGAACGGGTTGAAACCGTTGGTCTGGCACCGTTCAAGCTGCGGCTGGTGGCCTTTGTCATCTCTGGTCCCATCACCGGTCTGGCAGGCGCTCTGTTTGCCGATCTCAACCGTTTTGTCAGCCCGACGATGCTGAGCTGGCACACCAGCGGCGAGATCATGATCTTTGTCATTCTTGGCGGGGTGGGGCGGCTTTATGGGCCATTGGTTGGTGCTGCGGTCTATATCCTGCTGGAACATCTTTTGGGCGGTATCAGCGAATACTGGCAGATCTTCCTGGGGCTGTTGCTGCTGGGCATGGTGCTGTTTGCCCGTGGCGGCCTTATTGGAGCCCCTGTTGGGTCGGGAGGTGGCGCATGACTAATCCCGTTCTCAAAGTAGAAAATCTGTCCAAAAGCTTCGGTGCGCTGAAGGCCAGCAATGACGTCTCGCTGGATCTGCGCCCCGGTGAAATCCACGCGCTGATCGGCCCAAATGGCGCCGGGAAATCCACCCTGATTAAGCAAATCTCAGGAGGCTTGCGCCCGGATGCGGGGCGCATAGAGGTGCTGGGGCGCGATGTCACCGTGCTTGATACCGTGGCGCGGGCCCGCATGGGGCTGGGACGGACCTTTCAGATCTCGTCGCTGGCGATGGAGTTCTCTGTGCTGCAAAACGCGGTGCTGGGGGCGCTGGGCGCACGCGGCCGCGCCTTTGGTCTGTTTCGAAACGTGATGAGGGACGCAGCCCTGCTGGAAACTGCCCATGACGCCCTGTCACGCGTCGGCCTGCAGGACGTTGCACAGCAACGCACCGCCGATCTGAGCCACGGCCAACGGCGCCAGCTTGAGGTGGCGGTGGCCCTGACTCTGAAACCACGTTTGTTCCTGATGGACGAACCCATGGCGGGACTTGGCGCCAGTGGCTCAAAAGAGCTGACCGGTTTTTTGGACGCGCTGCGCCAGGAGGCGCCGATCCTGTTGGTGGAACCTGATATGGATGCGGTCTTTGCCCTGGCGGACCGTATTTCGGTGCTGGTCTATGGCGCGGTGATCGCCACCGGCACCGCAGATGAGATTCGCAATAATCCAGAGGTGCGCCGTGCCTATCTGGGCGAAGAGGAGCTGGCATGAGCCTTTTGACAGTCCGCGGCCTCACGGCCTCCTATGGCCCTTCGCAGGCTTTGTTTGGTGTCGACCTCGCCATCAATGAGGGCGAGGTGCTGGCGCTGATGGGGCGCAATGGCATGGGCAAAAGCACGACGATCAAGGTGATCTGTGGCATGCTGGCAGCCTCGGATGGGGTGCTGGAGTTTGCCGGATCCGATTTGCGGCGGCTAAAATCGCACCAGATTGCCCGTCTGGGCATTGGCCTCGTGCCCGAGGGGCGGCGTTGCTTTGCGCCGCTGACGGTTGAGGAAAACCTGACGGCTGCTGCCCGCCCGGGTGACTGGGATTTTGCCAAGGTGGCACAACTTTTCCCGCGTCTGGCCGAACGCCGGACCCAAAAGGCGGCCTCTCTGTCCGGCGGTGAGCAGCAGATGCTGGCGATTGGTCGCGCCCTGATGACCAACCCGCGCCTACTGATCCTCGACGAGGCCACCGAAGGTCTGGCGCCTGTGGTGCGTCAGGAAATCTGGGCCGCCATCGCGCAGCTGAAATCTCAGACCGGCATGTCCATTCTGGTGGTCGACAAAACCCTGAAGGAACTCGCCCAGATCGCCGATCACGCGGTGATCCTGAACCGGGGCCAAAGTGTGTGGACCGGCCGCATGGACGCGCTGACCCCGGATCTGACGGATCAGTATCTGGGGGTTTGAGAGGTCACAGAGGGCAGGGCGCGTCTGCGGGCGTGACCACAGCCTTTGTTCCTTTGTGGAGGTCAGCAAGCCTGTTATTCAATGGCACACCATATTTTGTGTCGTGCCTGTTAAATAGCAGAGAAATAAATGAAAAAATCCGTAGTACTGATCCTTTGTTCCTTTTTGGCGTTGGCAGTCTTTTTGACCTACAAGGTCCATGTCTTTTTCAGGGTTTGGGGCGGTGGCGTTGAACAACAAAATGTTGGCACCGCATTTAGATCGCTAACCAATAGGATGATCATTCTAGAAACCTTTAGTGCAACGTATGATGCAAGCAGCGGTCCTTGTGTGATTGTGAGGGATGTGAACGAGACTGATTTATGCCAATCTCGGGTCGAAATCAGAACCTATGACCAATCATCAACCTGCTATCCTGCAAATATTATCGCCAAACGCATCAATGGGTACTACCCCAAGGAGGGGGAGTTCGTGGTGCATATCTTCGCTCAATCTCGATATGCCGCTTTGGAGAATGGCCTCTACGCCCATTTGGACGCGGGGCAAGCTCCCCCATGGAGCATTGATGAACTGAATTTCCAAAGCAACCGTCTCAATAAGGTTGGACGTTGGCGTCCCTATTCACCATGGGGTCTGGGGCAAAAGGGCTTGAGTGAGTGCGGTGATTTTTTCGTCTACACATACGGGGAATAGGAATAACGGGCGCATATTTCGACTTCACGCTGGATAAGAGGATTTCTGCGATAATCATTGGGTCGGCAGATAACACCCTGCTACTCCACCCCATGCCGCCGCCGCACACTCGCAGGTCGGCCCGGCAGCATAAGGCTGGCGTCACCGCGCGGCGTACGGGCGATGACCTTGCCCTTGGACACAACCGCCAGACGGGCGGGCCGCAGACGTACCGCTTCGGTTGGGTCTGCGGCATCCAGTACCACCATTGAGGCCTGCGCTCCGATCTTTAGCCCGTAGTCCTGCGCGCCAATGATTTGGGCGTTGGTCTCTGTGACCATGGTAAAGCAGCGCGCCATCTCGTCCGGGTGGCTCATCTGCGCCACATGCAGCCCCATAAAGGCGACATCCAGCATGTCGCCGGTGCCCAGTGAATACCAGGGGTCACGCACGCAGTCCTGCCCCCAGCCCACCGGAATGCCAAGCGCCTGCATTTCCTTCACCCGCGTCAGCCCGCGGCGTTTAGGAAAGGTGTCATGGCGGCCCTGCAGCATGATGTTGATCAGCGGATTGGGAATTGCCGAAATCCCGGCCTCGGCGATCAGCGGCAGCAGCTTTGAGACATAGTAGTTGTCCATCGAATGCATCGAGGTGAGATGCGAGCCGACAACCCGTCCCTGCAGTCCCAGACGCTGGCTTTCCTGTGCCAGGGTTTCGATATGGCGCGACATCGGGTCATCGCTCTCATCACAGTGCATATCCACCATCAGGCCGCGCTGGGCGGCGATTTCGCAGAGGTCGCGCACCGAGGCAGCCCCATCCGCCATGCTGCGTTCAAAATGGGGAATGCCGCCGACAACCTCGACCCCCATATCCAGCGCGCGCAGCAGGTTCTCACGCCCATTGGGCGCGCGATAAAGCCCGTCTTGCGGGAAGGCAACCAGTTGCAGATCGATGTAGTCTTTGACCTTGTCACGCACCTCAAGCATGGCGGTAACGGTATTGACGTGGTCCGGCGTGGTATCCACATGGCTGCGGATCGTGAGCAACCCGAGGCTGGCGGCCCAGTCGCAATAGGTCAGGGCGCGCGCCACCATGTCGTCAACACTTGCCTGATCCCGCAGCTCTCCCCACAGCGAGATGCCTTCCAGCAGAGTACCCGAGGCATTCATGCGTGGCAGCCCGTAGGACAGGGTGGCATCCAGATGGAAATGCGGGTCCACAAAGGGCGGCGCGACCAGATCACCGGTCGCCTCAATCACCTCACGTGCCTCGGCGTCGATCCTGGGCGCGATGGCGGCAATACGGTCGCCGGTGATGGCAATATCCCTCTGGGTGCCATCGGGCAGGCTGCCGCCCTTGATCAGCAGGTCAAACATCATCTTTCACCCTTGTTGAACGGCACCATCAGGGCCGCGGGAATTTCGGCGCGGCGTGACATCAGCACCAGCGCCAGAATGGACAGGAAATAGGGCATCATCAAAAACACCTGATAGGGCACCACAGCGCCAATGCCTGTTTGTTGCAGGCGGATCTGCAGCGCGTCAAAGGCGGCAAACAATATCGCGCCCATGACGGCCTTGCCGGGCTTCCAGGCGCCAAACACCCCCAGCGCGATACAGATCCAGCCGCGCCCGTTGACCATGTCAAAAAAGAAGCTGTCAAGCCAGACAGCGTCAGAAACGCGCCGCCCACGGCCATAAAGCCAGAGCCCACAATCACGGCCCCCATGCGGATGGCGGTCACTGACAGCCCCTGTGCGGCCACCGCCGAGGGGCTTTCTCCGGCGGCGCGCACCGCCAGCCCCAAGGGCGTGCGATAGAGCACCAGCGCGGTCAGAGCTGCCAGCACAAAGGCGGCATAGGTCAGCGGTGTCTGAGAGAACAGCGCTGGGCCGACCAGTGGCAGATCCGACAGAAACGGGACCTCATAGGGTTGAAAGGCGGTGATCTTTGGCGGCGACGAGACCTCGGGCAGCACAACGCGGTAGGTGTAAAAGGTCAGCGATGTCGCCAGCAGCGTCAGGCCAATGCCCACCACATGCTGGACAGACCAAAGGGCACGCTGAGGATGGAATGCACCAGCCCCAGCATCATGCCGGTCAGCATCGCCACAGCCACCCCGCCCCAAAGCGGCAGGCCGGCCCAGACCGCGATCCAGCCAGCAAAGGCACCGGCCACCATAATGCCCTCAATACCAAGGTTCAAAACCCCGGCGCGCTCGCAGATCAGCTCACCCAGGGTGGCAAAGATCAGGGGCGATGCAATGCGGATGGCAGCGGCCCAGAAACTGGCAGAGAGCAGAATATCGAAAAGATCCATATCAGTCTCTCCGCACACGGAATTTGGTCAGCAGGATTGCCAGCACCATGAACAACAGGGCCGAGGCCAGCATGATGTCAGCGATATAGCTGGGCACACCCACGGCGCGGCTCATACTGTCGGCGCCGACAAAGATTGCTGCAACAAACAGCGCCGCCAGCACCACTCCCAGAGGGTGCAGCAGCGCCAGCATGGCAACAACGATGCCGGTGTAGCCAAAGCCGGGACTGAGATCGAGTGTCAGCGAGCCTTTGAGGCCAGCGACCTCAGAGAACCCTGCAAGCCCGGCCAGCCCGCCAGACAGCAGCGCGGTTTTCAGGATCACGGCAGTGACAGGGATGCCGGCAAAACCGGCGGCCTCGGCGTTTTGACCGACAGCGCGCATCTCGTAGCCCAGGGTGGTGCGGGTATTGATTACCCAGACCACAAGGGCGGCCAGCAGCGCCAGCGCAAAGCCCCAGTGCAGCCGTAGCCCGTCAACCAGTCGCGGCAGGCGGGCCTCAGGCAAGAGCCGCGCCGATTTGGGCCAGCCCATGACCATGGGATCCTTTAGCGGACCTTCCAGCAGGTAGGAGACAAACAGCAGAAAGATGAAATTGAACAGTAGCGTTGTCACCACTTCGTCCACGCCCAGCCGGGTTTTCAGCAGTGCAGGCCCCAGCAGCATGGCGGCTCCTGCCAGCATGGCGGCAATGCCGCAGAGCGGCAGCATCAGATAGGCGGGCAGCCCAAGTGCTCCCGTCCCCAGAATGACGGTGAGAACCGCGCCGGCATAAAGCTGCGCCTCAGCCCCGATGTTCCACAGTTTGGCGCGAAAGGCGACCGCGATGGCCAGCCCGGTAAAATCAGCGGTGTGGCACTGTAGAGGGTTTCCAGCACTGCGAATTTTGAACCAAAAGCGCCCGTGAGGATCAGGCCAAACACCGCAAAGGGATTGCCGCCTGCAATCATCGCCAGCCGCGCTGCCACCAGAAAGGTTGCAAGGATTGCCAGCGCGGGTGGCACAAGGCGTCGGGCCGTGCTGGGCGCCGCAATAGGTTCAAGCCGCATCAGGGGCCTCCGCATCAAAGCCATGACCGGCCATCCAGGCGCCCAGCTCATCGGGGCGCATGGTGCCACGGGCAAAGCCGGGGCTGAGACGGCCTTCGGAGATCACATGGATCACATCGGAGAGTTGCATGATTTCATCCAGATCTTCAGAGATCAGCAGCACGGCGGCGCCGCGATCACGGGCGCGGGCCAGCTCTGCATGCACATAGTTTACCGCCCCGATATCAAGACCGCGCACGGGCTGGTTGGCCAGAATGATTTGCGGGGTTTCTTCCAGCACGCGGCCCAGAATCAGCTTTTGCATATTGCCGCCCGAGAGCAGGCGAATGCGAATGTCGGGTCCGGGGCAGCGCACATCATAGCCCTTGATCAGCTCTTTGGTAAAGGCGCGCGCGCGGGCCCAGTCCATCCAGCCGCGACGGCTGAAGCGGCTGGCATAGGTTTCCAGCATGGCGTTCTCGGTCAGGTCAAAATCGGCAATGGTGCCGGTCTTGTGCCGGTCCTCGGGAATGCGGGCAATGCCGCTGGCAATGGCCGTGCGCGGCGACCAACGGCCTGGGGCCTCATCCGCCAGGAGCATCTCGCCCTGGGCGGGGCTGATCAGGCCCGAGATCAGATCGGACAGCGCGGCCTGGCCATTGCCAGAGACCCCGGCAAGCCCGGTGATCTGGCCCGCTGCCAGCTCAAGACTGAGGGATTTTAGTCCCGGCGCCGCCCCGTGATCTGGGGTCGAGACCGCGCGCAGCGACAGCAACGCGGCACCGGCGGCGCGGGCCTCTATCTTGGGCGACGAGACCTCGGCGCCAACCATCAGTGCTGCAAGCTCCGCACGGTCTGTTTGTTCGGTTGCGCGCTCTGCCACCAGCCTGCCGTGGCGCAGTACCAGCACCCGGTGCGAGATGGCCATGACCTCGTGTAGTTTGTGGCTGATGAAGATCACCGACAGCCCGGTCGCGATTGCCTCACGCAGGGTGGCAAACAGCGCCTCGGCCTCTTGCGGGGTCAGCACGGCGGTGGGCTCATCGAGGATCAGGATCTTTGCGTCGCGGTACAGCGCCTTGAGGATCTCGACCCGCTGGCGTTCGCCAACGGTGAGACGCGCGACCTTGGCATTTGGGTCCACCTTGAGATGAAACTGCGCGGACAGGGCGCGAATGCGCGCCTTTACTTCGCGGGGGCGTAAGGAGAGGCCTGACAGGTGGTCGACACCCAGAACGATATTCTCCCAGACAGCCAGATTATCAGCCAGGGTAAAATGCTGATGCACCATGCCGACGCCCGCATCCAGCGCCGCACGCGGAGCACCGGGGGGCAGGGGCTGGCCAAACAGCGTGACCGATCCGGCATCGGCGGTGTATTGACCAAAGAGGAAGTTCATCAGAGTGGTCTTGCCGGCGCCATTCTCCCCCAGCAGCGCGATGACTTCACCGCGATGCAGATCAAAGCTCACATCCTCATTGGCCGTGACCGGACCAAAGCGTTTGGTAATGCCTTGAAGGCGTAGGACAACCTGCGCCTCTGGATTTTTGCTCATGCGATCAGGCCCGGATCACGAGGATTTGGGCTCATCATCGTTGATGGCCACCGTGTAGGGGCCATTTTTAATCTCGTCCGTGCGTGACGCCACCAGCTCCAATGCGGCCTGCGGGATTTTGCCCTCAAATGTGCCATAGGGTGCCAGCGAGCAGCCGCCTTTGGTCATAAAGGAATAGGGGCCGTAGTCCTTGGCCATAAAGGTGCCTGCCTGCACGGCAGCAATTGCCGCGTCCAGCGTGGGCTCAAAATGCCAGATCGCCGAGGCCACCACGGTGTCGGGATAGTCGGACTGGGTGTCGATGACATTGCCAATGGCCAGCAGGCCTTTTTCCTTGGCGGCATCCGAGACGCCAAAGCGCTCCGCATACAAAACATCTGCGCCATTCTCGGCCATAGCAAAGGCGGTTTCCTTGGCCTTGGGTGGGTCAAACCAGGAGCCGATAAAGGAGACCTGGAATTTCATCTCCGGGTTCATGTCACGTGCGCCGGACATAAAGGCGTGCATCAGGCGGTTCACTTCGGGGATGGGAAAGCCACCAACCATGCCGATATTGCCGGATTTCGACATGGATCCGGCGATGATACCCGACAGATAGGCCGCATCCTGAATGTAGTTGTCAAAAACCGAAAGGTTTGGAACGGCGGCGTCTTCCTTAAAGGACGAGCCCATCAGAAAGGCCACATCCGGATAGTCGGCCATGACTTCGCGGGCCTCGGCCTCGACGCCAAAGATCTCGCCGATGATCATCTTATAGCCGCTTTCGGCATATTCGCGCATCACGCGGGAATAGTCCGAGTTCGAGGTGTTTTCAGAATAGGTATAGCTGATATCGCCCCGGTCCTGCGCGGCCAGTGCGGCGACATGAATGCGGCTCACCCCTTGTTGCTCAACGGGGACGGTGTAGATGCCGGCCACCTTGATCGGCTCTGCGGCCAGCAGTCGCGCCGGGGCAAGACCAATCTCCGCCGTCAGACCCGTCGCGGCGCTGGTGGCCAGAAAATGACGGCGCGACAACGCGACAAATGCGGATTTTGTCATGAAAATTCCCCCGAGTTAAAAAGCGGATCCCTGCTGGATCTTGTCCAAAGGGTAAAAATTATGCGCTCGTATAGCAAGGATGCTTTCCCAGATTGGGTATCGCATTGGGAAGACTGATCATTTTTTGCACATTTTGCGCCGCTGTATTGGAATATTGTGCGTTTGAGGAACTGTTCCGAGCGATGTGGCTGCCCCCTTTCAGCCAGAAATCGCAGAGGGCGAGGAGAGCACGAGGAGAGCACGAGGCCAGGGCGTCATGTCTTTGGGTTTGGGGCAATGGTGGCCGGATGTTTATGCCGCTGCAGCTCTGTGACCGTGGCGACAATCTGGCGTTCCAGTTGCCGCGCTGCCGGAGAGGCCGGGTGGGTCGCGCGGCGCAGCAGGTGGATCTGTCGCCGCGCCTGGGAATCAGCCAGACGACAAAAGACCAGCCCGGAGGCTTCTGCCAGTTTGGCTGTCATTTCTGGCAAAATTGTCACCCCAAGCCCGGCCTGCACCATGGCGAGGATCGATGTCATGGTGGGCACCTTCAACAGGGCGTTTTCATGCAGCTGCTTTGAGGCCGGGGCCGGGATCTGGGCCGAGAGCTCATTGGCAATAAAGCGATGTGGCGCGATATCTGCCCAGGTCAGAGCCCGCTGATACCCCGCAAGCGGGTGGCGGGCCGAGCAGACCAGCCCAAAGGCATCCGAGAGCAGGTCTTGTTGGTGCAAGGCGCCGCTGTACTGGCTGGCAGTTGCAATGCCGATGTCCACCCGTTCGCGGGTCACCTCGCGCAGCACCGAGGCCGAGTCCATATCGCGCAGCTCGATCATCACCTCGGGAAAATCACTGTTATAGCGTGAAATGGCCTGCGGCAGGATGGTTCCGGCGACCGAGGGAACGGCCGCGATCCGGACCCGTCCCTGACGCGCTTTGGCAAAGCGTTCGATGGCTTGCACGGTGCTGTCAAACTGGCGCAACTCGTGCTCGGCCTGTTCCAGCACAAAGGCACCCAGAGGGCTCAACTTGCTTTTGCGGTCCGTCTCAAACAGTGGCTCGCCCAGATGGTCTTCGAACTGTTTCAGCATCATTGAGACCGCCGAGGGGCTGCGCCCAAGCTGCTGCGAGGCCTCACTCAAATTCCCGTGCCTGGCGACGACAGCAAAGCAGCGGAGCATTTCAATCTTGATCGGCATTTCAGTTTTCCTGAAATCAACTTCATTAGTTTGAGTTTGAGCGAAATAAATTCGTGAGTCCATAGTGTGTTGTGAAAGTGCATTCTGACGGAAACGGGCCCTACCTCATGAGCGAACTCCATAAAAACCTGATTGCCGGCGACTGGTTGGCTGGCGAGAGCGAGATCGAGAACCGCAATCCTTCGGAGCTGTCAGATCTGGTTGGCCTGTATGCGCAGGCCTCGGCGGAGCAGCTGGAGGCGACGCTGGACAGGGCAGCAGAGGCGCAGCGCGTCTGGGCCGCCTATGGGCCAGAGCGCAAGCAGGCGGTTTTGCAGGCCATAGGATCCGAGATGATGGCCCGCGCTGACGAGCTGGGGCGGCTGCTTAGCCGCGAAGAAGGCAAACCACTGGCGGAGGGGCGCGGCGAGATTTACCGCGCCGGTCAGTTCTTTACTTATTCGGCGCCGAATGTCTGCGCCAGCTGGGCGAGAACGCCGACTCGGTGCGCGAAGGCGTCGAGATTGATGTGCGCCGCGAGCCCGTTGGCACCGTCGCCATCATCAGCCCCTGGAATTTTCCCACCGCTACGGCTTCGTGGAAAATCGCGCCGGCCCTGTGTTATGGCACTGCGGTTGTTTGGAAGACTGCCAATCTGACGCCTGCCTCGGCGGTGGCACTGGCTGAAATCATTGACCGCCAGGACATCCCAAAGGGTCTGTTCAGTCTGGTGATGGGGGCAGGCGGCAGCATTGGTCAAAAGCTGGTCGAGAGCGCCAAAATAGATGCGATCTCCTTTACCGGGTCGGTGCCGGTGGGACGGGGGATTGCCTCGGCTGCGGTGCAAAATTTCACCAAGATCCAGATGGAGATGGGCTCAAAAAACGCGCTGGCGGTGCTGGATGATGCGGATCTGGATCTGGCCGTGAGCCTTGCGCTTGGCGGAGCCTTTGGCGGCAGCGGTCAAAAATGCACCGCCTCGTCGCGTTTGGTCGTCCAGGCCTCGGTGCATGACGCCTTTGTCGACAAACTGGTGGCAGGCGCGCGGGCCATGACGGTTGGCCATGCGCTGGACAGCGCCACCCAGATGGGCCCGGTGGTGAGCGCGCAGCAGCTGGCAGAAAATCTGGCCTATGTGGAGCTTGGCACATCCGAAGGCGCTGAGCTGGCCTGTGGCGGGCAGCGACTGGATCTGCCGCATGAGGGGTTTTACATGTCTCCCGGCGTGTTCCTGAACAGTCACAACGATATGCGCATCAACCGCGAGGAAATGTTTGCGCCGCTGACCAGCGTCATCAAGGTCGACAGCTATGACGAGGCGCTGAGCGTGGTCAATGAGACCAGCTTTGGCCTGACCTCCGGGGTGGTGACGCAGAACCTGGCGCGGGCCACGCATTTTCGCCGCAATGCCCGCACCGGAGTGGTCACTGTCAACCTGCCCACCGCAGGCACGGATTATCACGTGCCGTTTGGTGGCCGCGGCGACAGCTCTTATGGGCCGCGCGAACAGGGTAAAGCCGCTGCCGAGTTCTACACCACAGTCAAAACCGCCTATATCAGCGCAGGCACGCCGGGATGAGGCAGCCCGGCTTTAGAATTGACGGGTTGCAATATGCCAACTGGTCTGAAAAGATCTTTCGCCAGCTGCGCGCAGGCGGCGTCGATGCGATCCACGTCACCATCGCCTATCATGAGAATTTTCGCGAGACAGTGCTGAATTTTGAACGCTGGAACCGCTGGTTTGAACAATACCCGGATCTGATCATGAGGGGGCTGTGGGCTGGGGATGTGGACATTGCCCGGGAAACCGGCCGCACCGCTGTGTTCTTTGGTTTTCAAAACCCCAGCCCGATTGAGGACGACATTGGTCTGGTCGAGATCCTGCACACACTGGGCGCGCGGTTCATGCAGCTCAGCTATAACAACCAGTCGCTGCTGGCGACGGGCTGCTACGAGGCCGAAGACGCGGGCATCACCCGCATGGGCCGTCAGGTGATCAAAGAGATGAACCGGGTTGGTCTGGTGATTGATATGAGCCATTCCGGCGACCGTTCAACCATTGAGGCGGCGGAGATTTCCGAGCGTCCCATCACCATCACCCATGCCAACCCCTTTGAGTGGTCACCGGCGCTGCGCAACAAGACAGACGCCGTCATTCAGGCCGTGGTTGCGGGCGGCGGCATGCTGGGGTTTTCGCTCTACCCGCATCATCTCAAAGGCAAATCCGACTGCTCTCTCCAGAGCTTTTGCGACATGATTGCCCGCACGGCTGAAAAATACGGCGCCGAAAGCCTCGGGATTGGCAGTGATCTGTGCCAGGATCAGCCCGACAGCATTGTTGAATGGATGCGGGTTGGCCGCTGGAAGCAAAGAGCCCGACTACGGCGAGGGCTCTGCTGCCGCGCCGGGGTTTCCACCTATGCCGCGCTGGTTCGCGGACAACCGCGATTTTGGCAATATCGAGACGGGCCTGAAGGCCACCGGCCTCAACGAGGCAGAAATCTCTGGGATTATGGGCGGCAACTGGTACCGTTTTTTCCAGGACAATTTTGGCGCAGCGAGCGAGCAATAGAGCCTCTCATGGTCTCACAGGCGGGACAAAATCTGCGGCGGGTCGGTGGCGCGAAACCGAAAAGTTGAAAACAAGAGAGCGGGATGACGGCAGTCGAAGACAATGCAATCAAGCCAGATCTGCGTGATCCGGCAGTGGTGATGCGTCTGTTCCGCCTTGGCTCCTTTCACCAGTCGCGCCTGTCCTTCATGCGTATTCTGACCCGCCGGATGAAGCGCGAGGCCTGGCGTTTTGACTGTCCTGTTTTTGACATTTCAGACAATGGCGTTGGCCAGGCAGTTTATAGCGCGCATGGGCCAGAGCGCAGCTATTCCTTGGTGGCCTTTGCCCATGATCTGCCAGCAGACCAGCGGTCGGACCGGGTGATTGCCACCGCCTGGGACTGCACCTTTGCCCTGTTCGACGGTGTTCCCACTGCCGCCGACATTGCCCGTCTGTCACAGAATGTCCCCTTGCAGGAGGCGGGCCGCGTCACCGGCTCAGAGCTGTCGGTGTCGCGCGCCAACCGCTCGGTGCGGCTGTGGGAACATGTGGTGTCGCGTCTTGCTGCAGGATCGCAGCCGGATCTGCAACAGATTGAGGCGGTAGGCTATCTGATGCGCACCACGGCCGTTTATGGCTCGGGTAAACTGGGGGCGGCAGATAGGGGGATGATCGCCGGGCGCGCGGAATTTGCAGCCCCCTTTCAGGTCGAGATGCTCTCGGTGTTTCTGACCCGCGCCTTTGTGCGGGATCTGGTGCAGCATATGGCGGATCGGCGTGCCAGGGCTGCTGGCGGGCAGGCCGCACGGCTTGGTCCACTAATTGCCCGTCGCCTGGGGGTCGGCAATTCCACCGGGCTTGGCATGGCGCCTTTCCTGCTTAACCACCCGGTGCTGTTCAGCAATTGGGTCGCGGCGCGCGAGATCGCATTGCAGCGGGTGCGCGGTGTGCAAACCGCCCGCGCGGCCGAGATCGCGACCTTTCATGATCTTTATGCCCGTAGCCGGATATCCGTCGCCAAGTGGCACTCGGACCATCCCGCCCAGCGAGAGCGGCTTGCGGCGCTGCAGGCGGACATTGACCGGATCACAGCCCGTCTCAGCGACGTGGGGCTGGCAGTAGTGCAGCCCTGGGACGACCTGTATCAATGGGGGGCTGCAACCCTGAGCGTTGAGGGGCAGGAATGGCTGGTCTCTTTGCTGCTGGAGCCCTATGGCGATCTGGTCGATGATCTGGCTGACACACTGCCGGCGGACAATACCGCCACCTTTCGCATTGCCGGTGCCATGACCGTGGCCTGCCTGCGTGACGTGTTGTGGGACATCTAGGGCGGGGCGCTTCGGATCGACTGGAGCGTCCCCGCCAATACAGCGCGGGCCTGGTATGTCTCCGAGGAAAAGCTTGAGCCACGTCTGGGTCAGCGCTTTGAAGAGCCTGTCGAAGAATACGAACAGCCCCTGGCGCCGGGCCGCGATGCGTCGCAGCTTTTTGCGGCGCTGGCGCATTGGCCAGATGAGACGGCGATTGCCGAATTCCTGCTGCGCCACCCCGAGCACCGCCATTCGGTGCGCCGGGCGCAGATCGCCAATCGTGCCCCCTATGCCGAGATCCGCGACAATACCATTTCCCAGGATGTGCAGCCCATCGACATGCTGCGCTGCAAGCTGGCATTTTTTGGCGCGATGCATTTTGACCCCCGCTCTGATCGCTGGGTGCGGATCTGTATGTATGGCAACGCGCCCTACCCAGAGGAGCTCGCAAGCCGCGATGGAGATTTCTGGATTTATCCAGAGCTTGCAGAGAGCGGCCAAACTGCCGGACAGACTGTCGGGCAGACTGCCGGAAAGGCGGGGGAGTGCTGAGGGCGTGAGCTATTCGCTGAACGAAATAGAGGCCATGAGCAAACGCGCCGGTCGCGGTGCTGGTCTGGCCTGGGGGCTTGCGGAAGAGGTGGCCAAGAGCACCCGCTGGCTGTCGGCCTTTGGTTTTCCGGGGGCGCAAATGCTGGCAGAGCTGCTGACGCTGAACGACCGCTGGCCTGCGGTTGATCTCTCGCCTGCGACGCTGAGCGGGATCTGGTCTGCCCCTGCCGGCCGGATGAGCCCGCTGATTGCCGGCGCCGCCATGAGCGACTGTGCGGTGCGGATGCAGGCAGGCCAGAGGATCGCGATGGAAAATGTGTCCTTCCCGCTCTTGCTGGTGCCGTTTGCGGCTGGCGCTGCGCTGCGCCTGCGGGGGCCTGTTGCAGTCTCCTGGCAGGGGGTGTGCCTCACCACAGACGGGCAGCGCCTCGCGGTGCAGGGCGCGCGCGCGGCAATTCTGGCGCCCCATGCCGATGCGTTGCATTGCGCCGCTGCGGCCGAGATGCGAGGCGCGCGCGCGCCGGTGCTGCGGGCCGAGGTGGATCCTGTCGCCTGGCAAAGCCTGCAAGGTTTTGCGCGTCGGACCTATGCGCCTGCCACGGAAAGCTCACGTCTTCTGGGCGCCGGTGCCGGCCTGAGTGACACCGATTGATGCAAACAGGCGGGTTGCTGCAAACAGGCGGTGCGCCTGCGGTTCTGTATTTTTGGGGGCGCCCGCGCCTCTGCTTGTTGGGCGCGCCCGCGCCCCTGTTTTTGCCTGCTAAAAAAGAGAAAATCCCCAGATGACCGCCACTGAAACCCTCAGCCTACGTGACAACGAAGACCTCGCCTATCGGGCGCTGGTGGCCGCTGGAACCGCGCCCGACAGCGCCCGGCCTTTGGCGGTGGCAACCGCGATGACCGAGGCCGATGGAGTCGCTTCGCACGGGCTTGCCTATGTGCCGATCTATGCGGGTCATGTCGCCTGCGGCAAGGTCGACGGCATGGCAAGGCCGGTGCTGAGCCAGCCGCGACCCGGCGTCGTTGCGGTTGATGCCGCCACGGGCTTTGCCCATGCGGCTATTGATGCGGGATTTGAGGCTCTGATCCCGTTGGCGCGCGAACAGGGCGTGGCGGTTCTGGCGGGGAAGAACTCCTATAATTGCGGTGTGTTGGGCGTGCATACCCAGCGTCTGGCGCAGGCGGGTCTTATGGGCATCGGGTTCACCAATGCGCCGGCCTCTATTGCACCCTCGGGCGGGGCTGTGCCGGTTTTGGGCACCAACCCGATCTCGATCGCAGCACCCGGCCCGGATGGCGAAGCACTGGTGCTGATTGACCAATCCGCCAGTACCATTGCCAAAAGCGAGGTGATGAAACACGCCCGCGAGGGCAAACCGGTGCCCCTTGGCTGGGTGCTGGATGCCGAGGGAGAGCCGACCACCGATCCTGACCTGGGGCTTAAAGGCTCTATGGTGCCCTCGGGCGGCTACAAAGGCGTCGGCATTGCGCTGATGGTTGAAATGATGGCCGCCGCCATGACGGGGGCCTCTTTGGGCACCGAGGCGAGCCCCTTTTCTGGCCCCGTGGGTGGCCCGCCCAGGACCGGGCAGTTCTTCATCGCGATTGACCCCGGCGCCACCTCTGGCAACAGCTTTGCCGCGCGCCTTTCAACCCTGGTAGGAACAATGCGCGCGCAGGAGGGCAGTCGTTTGCCCGGAGATGGCCGCGCTCGCGCCCGCGCCCGGGCAGCGGTTGACGGCGTTGCGGTGAATACGGCCACCCTGGAGAAAGTGCGCGCCCTGTTTTGAGCGAGCCTGCCTGTGAGCCTGCCTGTGAGCCTGCCTGTGAGCGATCCTGTGACATGAACAAAGGCAGCGGGCTGCAAGCTGCAAAAAACAGACCAGAGACCTGCAATCAGACCAGGTATTCCAGCCTTGCCCCGGCAAACTGGCGGATCACCGAGGGCGCTGCCGTGGCAGGCAACAGACAAAGAGCAGTGGACAGGCCATCAGCCAGCGCAGCCTTTGGCGCACTGACCGAGACCATGCGGCCGGCAGCAGCGCCAAGCCCCGTATGCGGGTTCAGGATATGGCTCTGGGCGTCTCCAACCAGAGTTCCGGCAGCGGCAGAGGTCGCCAGGGCGCGGTCAGAAAGGCTCAGCTTTGACTGCAATCTTGTGTCTGGAGAGACGACACCAACCTGCCAGCCACGCCCGTCTGGGCGACGGCCAAGCGCGGCGATCTCGCCCATGTCCAGCAGCAGGTTTTTCAGCCCCTCGGCGCGGAGCAGGGCGGCGATCTGGTCGGTGATATAGCCCTGTGCAATCCCATTCAGTGTGAGGCCCATGTTGGGGCGCAAAAACCGTACCTCCTGGCTGTCATAGCGCAGGTGTTTCCAGCCAGCGGTGCCAGTGATCACGGGTTCTGTGCCAAGCGACAGCGCCTGCCAGAGCGGCTGCACGGTTGGATCAAACGCGCCGTCCGTGGCGGCGTTCAAACTGGCCGAGAGGCTGAGCACATCCAGCAGTTCCGGCGCGGGGGCGCTCAGATGACCCCTGGCATTGAGGCGGACCAGCTGTGAGGTAGGTTGGTACAGGCTGAAGATGGCCTCAAGCCGCATAAGCTCTGCCTCTATCCGGGCGAACAGCGGTGCGGCCTGGGTTTGGTCCATGCCCAAAATCGTCATCTGGGCGGCTGCCCCCATGGCGCGCCCCTGCCATCGTGCCTGCAACTGGGCCATTTGAGGCGTGTCGGCAATTGCGGGGCCAGCACCAAGACCAGTGGCAAAACTTGCGGCAGAAATGCTGAGAAAGCGGCGGCGGGAAAAAGGCGCGGTCATGAGGGGGTCTCCAATGTCTGGTCCAGATCCACCGGTCCCAGCGCGGCCTCGGCGGGGATATCCGCAAGCGAGGTGACGCGGCCACCATAGCGGGCGGTGAATTTTTCGGCGTCATCAGCCCTGGCAAAAGGCACAATTTCAGGTGCTCCCATGCCACCGGCCACAGGGCTGTTGATGACAAAGAACGCCTCATTGGCGGCAACCCAGTTGTTACTGCCCGGCTTGGCCCAGCTGATTGCTGCGCCCATGTCGCTGACATAGATCGCCGTGATATCGGCGTCGCGCTCGGGCCCTTTGAGGTAGGCGACAAGATCGCGAACCTGGGCAAAAAACAGCGGTGCCGCAAAGCCTTCAAGATGGATCTGCCCCTTGGGGCCGCCATGTTCGGCGATGTTCATCTGGCAAAAATAGCTGAGCGCCACCTCGGTCAGCTCAACGGGAGCCGGGGGCAGTTTGGCCTCTTCCTCCTGACAGGCCGACAGGGCAAAAGCCACCAGTGTAAAAGCCGACAGGGAGAGGACGTTGAGCAGGCTGAGGCGTTTCATGGTTCAACCTTTCCAAAGGCGGCACGGGCCAGAACAAAGCCGACCACGGGCCAGGCCAGCAACGAAAGTGGCGCCGCCCAACCGGGCAGGGCCGAGGCAGCACCTGCCATGACACTGGCAAGGGCGACGCTTTCAGAGGCGGCAATATTCCAGATCCGGAAGGCATCCGCCGGATTGGCCACCATCACCCAGGGAAAGACGCTTTGGGTAAAGGCGCCGCCGCTGTCCATCACCACCGCACCTAACAAGGCCAGATCAAAGAGCACCACAAAGACCAGCCAGAGCCCGGCCGACAGACCGGCCGCCGAGGTGGTGCTGCTGGCCAGCGCTGAGATGGCATAGCCCAGCACCAGAAAGACGGCCCCAAGCAGGATTGAGGTCGCCACCAAACGGGCCAGCGCCACAAGGCTGTCGGCCCCCGCGCTGCCAAACCAGGCGGCTATGGCGCCGGCGGTGCCAAAGCCAATCCCCATGGCGATGGAGAGCGCTGCCAGATGGGCCAGAAATTTGCCCACAAGGATCTCACCCCGGCCGGCCGGATAGCTGAGCAACAGGGCCAGAGAGCCGCGTTCGCGGTCGCCTGCAATGGCATCAAAGCTCATCATCAGGGCCAAAAGGGGTGCCAGATAAACCGACAGGGTGGTCATTGAGGCCACCGAGATGGTGAGCATATCAACGCCGAGCGTGCCGGTGGGGGCAGAGCCCGCAAACGACAGCGCCAGGGCAAAGGCCAGCATGATCAGCGTGGCCATAAAGATCCACAGATTGCGGCGCAGGATCAAAAGTTCAGAGCGGGTCATGGCAAGGATACGCATCAGCTCGGCTCCTCCTGTGAATAGTGACGGTACAGATCTTCCAGCCGCGGCGGCACCATATCGAGATCCACCACCACATCACCAAGGGCGGCAATGCGGCGCAGCTCGGCCATTTTGTCCTGCGGCGCGCAACGGATTTCGACCGAGGCGCCATTGATGCGGCACCCGCCGGTCTGTTGCGCGAGCTGATCCGCCTGGGCCTCTGTGGCGCGCAGGCGCAGCTTTACCGGCAGGCCCGCGTTGGTCGAAAGGTTGGCAAGGGTGTCATCCGCCACCTTTACGCCGCGGCGCAGGATGGCAATGCGGTCGGTGCGGGCCTCGACCTCGGTGAGGGCATGCGAGGCAATCAGCACCGCAGTGCCCTGAGCGGCCAGCTCATCAATGATGGCATAAAGATCCTGACGCGAGATCGGGTCCAGCCCGCTGGTGGGCTCATCCAACAGGGCCAGTTTTGGCCGTCCCAGCAGTACCTGCGCCAACCCTAGCCGCTGACGCATGCCCTTGGAATAGGTACCAATGCGGCGATGCATCGCCTCGCTCAGGCCAACGCGCTGCAGCAGTGCGCTGATATCAGCCGTCTCGCCTGAGAGGCGGGCAAACATCAAAAGCTGCTCATGGCCGGTCAGGGCGGGATGAAAGCTCACGGCTTCGGGCAAAAACGCGGTGTGGGTGCGGGCAGCGCCTGTGCCGGGGCGCGATCCGCAAATGCTGATGCTGCCGCCTTCGGTCTGGATCAGGCCCAGCACTGCCTTGATCAGGGTCGATTTGCCAGCACCGTTATGGCCCAGCAGAGCAAGCCGCTCACCGGCCCTCAGGGTGAGGTCAATCCCCTGCAGCACCTGCGTGGTGCCACGGAATTTGTCGAGACCGGTGATCTCGAGAACCCGGGTGTCGTTGGTGTTATCCATCCTTGTCAACCTTGTTGGCGACCACGGGTTTCACCGGGCGCATCAGGGGGTTGCTGTCGATCACGCCACCGGGCAACAGGGCGGGAAAGGCCGATTGCGACCAGCGTACCAGCTGCACGGCGGGGGAGCCCATCAGCAGTTTGGCAGCGGGTTGCGTCCAGAGCACATGATCCATGCTGTCATTTGGGCGATAGGGCGCATCGGCGATGCCATTGCCATCAACATCAAAGCCCGCGTTGTCGGACCAGTAGTTGCCGCGCCCCTGTTCGGACCATTCGACCCATTTGGAGGCGACATATTTCACCTGATGCCGGTTGCCGACAAAGGCGTTGCCCACAATGTGGTTGTTTTCGCTGGCGGCGGTAAAGTGGATGCCGATGCCGCAGCCCTGGAACCAGTTGTCGGAGAAATCGTTCTTGTGCGAATTGTAAAGAAAGGTGCATTTGTTGCGGGCGCCCTTGACGTAGTTGCCAGTGATCACACTCTTGTTGGTGTAGTTCAGCATCACGCCGTGGTCGCGGTCGTTGAGCGAGACATTATCGCTGACCTTGACCCGGGTTGAGAACATCACCGCATAGCCCAGATGGTTGCCGATTGAGACATTGCCCGTGACCTCAGAGTTGTCGGCATACATGTAGTGCACCGCAAAGCGCAGATCGCGAAACAGGTTGTCGCGAAAAATATTGCGCTTGGAGGAATTCACAAAGACCCCGTCGCGGCCCCAGCGAATGTCGTTGCCACTGACAATGGCACCGGGGGCGTTCCAGACGTAGACGCCATTGCCGCGCATGTTCATATGGCGGTCCTGACGGCCCTCGATCACATTGTCGGCGACCAGTGCGTCGCGCGCGCCGTGGATATCCACCCCGTAAACGTTGCCCAGCAAAATATTGCCTTTGATCACTGGTGCCCGGGCGGTCTTGGTCAGCTGAATACCGCTGTCGATGGTTTCATGATCCGAGCCAGACCCCTGTACCGTGAGGCCCTGAACGATAACCCCGGGTCCGGTCACCGTGATGGTGCTGCCCTGATTGCCACCATCGATGGTGGCATGGCCCTGACCATCCAGCGTGACCGGACGGTCCAGGGTCAGGATTTCAAAATAGGTGCCAGGCGCCAGACGAAGGCTATCGCCGTCCGCCGCCTGAGCGAGCGTCTGAGCAATGGCTCCGGCCCTGTTGGGCACCTGCCAGTCGGCGGCGCAAGCGCCGCCACCGATCAGCAGGGCTGCTGTGAGCAGGAGCCAGCGCATCCTAGGCCCCCCGTGGTTCAACAAACATCCGGCCGCGCATTTCCATGTGCAGCGCGTGGCAGAACCACTGGCAGTAGTACCAGTGCACGCCCGGACGTTCGTCAATAAAGGTCACCGAGGCAGTTGCTTGCGGGCCGACCTCCTGGCGACGCCAAAGTTGGCCATACAAAAGCCATGGGTCAGATCATCAATATCATCCAGATTGGTGACATAGACAGTGACTTCATCGCCCTGCTTGACGGTAAAGCTTTCGAGGCTGAAGTTTGGCGCCTGGCTGGACATATAGACGCGAACCTTGTTGCCATCGCGAATGATGCTGTCCTGATAGTCGTCAAGATCGACATCATCAGCCACGGCCTGCGCGCGGGCCTCTGCCCACGTGGGATCGTTGCGGTCCCAGACATTGACCGGGTTCACCTTTGAGCGGTGTACGATGATGCTGTCGTGCGGCTCGGCAAAGGTGGGGCCATCGTGGACCACCTTCATGGTGTCGCCAGAGATATCGATCAGCTGCTCGTTCTCGGGCTTCAGTGGCCCCACATTCAGGAAGCGGTCCTTCGAGAACTTGTTCATCGAGATCAGCCACTTACCATCGGCCTCGTAGGTCTCGCCCATCGAGGTAGAGTTGTGACCCGGCTGGTAGTGCACGTCGATCTTCTCGAGGATCGGATCCGCGTCGCCGCCGCCATAGGCCTCAATCGCCTTGGCAATGTCCCACTTCACAATCTGGCTGTCGAGGAACAGGGTGGTATAGGCGCGGCCCTTATTGTCAAAGGCGGTGGGGAGCGGGCCAAGCCCCAGTTCGGGCTCTGCCACGATGGTCGAGAGTGGATCGGCGTCGTCATTGAACAGGGCGTCGACTTTTTCCACATCGATCACCGAAACGGTGGGCGACAGCTTGCCATTGATCATGATGTGACGCTTGTCGGGGGCGGCGTTCACACCGTGGGGCGAGTTGGGGATTGGGATGTAGCGGGTGTATTTGTTGCCCGCACCCTTGCGGCCATCGACAACCTTGACGCCCTTCAGCTCCTGATAGTCCCCGGCGGCGATGCCTTTTTCGATCTCGGCCAGGTTGAAGACCACAACATGGTCCATCTCGCTCTCGGTCATCTCGGCCAGGTTCATCCCCATTTCCGAGTTATAGGAGGTCGAAAAGGCATATTTGCCCTGATAGTCACAATCGGTGTTGTCGAGGTTACCAGACACGATCACCTGCCAGGCCACTGCCATCTCGTCGCCGTCGATGGCGGTAAAGATGTTCACATATTCCGCGGGCTCATCGAGGATCTTGCCGTCGTTGATCAGCGGGGCTTCGTGCTCACCATTGGCAAAGACATAGCCGGTGCGCGGGAATTTTTGCGGTCGCAGCCCATGGATGTCATGGGCGTTGGGGATCTCGATGATCTTGTCGCATTTCATCACATCACAGCGCACACGGGCCACACGGGTGTTGGCCTTGTCGTTCATGAACAGGAAACGCCCGTCATAAACCCCATCGGTGAAGGACATGTGCGGGTGGTGCAGATCGCCGTTGTCGTAGGTTTGCTTGCCGTTGGCAGCAAGGAAGGCCTTGGTCTCGGGCAGCAGGCCTTCGGTCAGGATTTTCAGCGACTCGTTGGTTTGGCCCCAGCCGGTGGCCGAGCAGCGGTTGAATACTGGCACCCGCATGAATTCACGCATCGAAGGCACACCCAGAATGCGCAGCTCGCCGGTCTGACCCGAGGACCAGAAGCCATAATACTCGTCCAGCTCACCCGGAGCCAGGCTGGCCGCATTGCCCGCAGCGTTAGCAGCTGTTGCGCCCAGCATGGCGCTGCCGACGCCGGTCGCAGCAAGGGCGGCGCCGGTGGCGGTTGCCCCCAGCAGGCCGCGGCGGGTGACGGAGAGGTCGTTTTTCTGGTCTTCAGACATGGTGTCCTCCTTTAGGAAACAGGTGTCTTGTTCGCGTTGGGGTGATTGGCCGGTGGGCGGCCAAGGTTGAGGTCAGGAGGGAGATTGGGGCCCGGGCTGCCGGTCTTGGAACGGCGTTTGATCTTTTTGATCACCACCGGGCATTTGGTGTCCGACTGGTACAGCACCTGACAATGCAGACAGTTGACGCATTCATTCGGGTTGATTTCACCCGTGGGGTGAATGGCCTGAACCGGGCATTCATTGGCGCAGGTCTGGCAGGGGCTGCCGCAGTCCTTGTAGCTTTCCAGCCAGTCAAACATGCGGATCCGGGCCGGGATCGCCAGCGCGCCGCCCAGCGGGCAGAGGTAGCGGCAGTAGAACCGCTCGACAAACAGACCCGCCAGCAACAGCAGCAGAGCAAAGACGACAAAGGGCCAGGCGCGCGCGAACTTCAGAATGATCGCGGTCTAGAAGGGTTCAATCTCGGCGTAGGTTTCTGCCAGCGGCATCGACACCATCGAGAGGCCAAACAACCCGAGAAAGATCATGTATTTCAGCGGCCAAAGGCGTTCATGCAACCCCCAGGGCAGGGTCCATTGCGGCACCTTGAGGGCGCGCGCCAGTCTGTTGGTCAGCTCCTGCAGCGCGCCAAAGGGGCACAGCCAGCCGCAATAGGCGCCACGGCCCCAAAACAGCAGGGCCGCCGCAATAGAGAACCACTGGATAAACACCAGCGGGTCCATCAGGAAGGCGTCCCAGGTAAAGCCCGACCGCAAGCTAGCCGCCAGCGCCATCAGGTTGACCACGGAAAGCTGCGCATTGGCGTACCAGCCGAGAAACACCAGGGTAAAGCTGAGATAGCCAATGCGGAACCAGTAAAAAGCACGCGCATTCCTGGTGGCCTGAACCTGAAAGAAAAAGACCCCGGTCAGCACCAGCAGCATGACGCCAAGCACGGCGATCTCAATCTGTTTGTCGCGCCAGATCCGCTGCCAGAGCGCAGATTTTGCAGCCGCCTCATCTGTCGCGCTGTCGACCACCACAGGCGCGGCGGCCAGGGGCAGCAGATAGTGTTCCGGCAGCTTGTAGCCGAGATCAAAGGTCAGGAAGGTCTTGTCGATCGCACCGACCACCCGCTGCGCCAAAAGCTGCAGCCGGAAGGGCTCAGTCGGGTCGAACCCGGCGTTGGCAGGGATCTTGAAGATGTCCAGCTCGGAAAAACTGGGGCTGTCAGGGGTCGCAAGCGCGCCCAGCCGACGCTGTTGTTTGTCAAAAAAGCGCACCGAGTTGTCGCCCTGGATCAGCTGGATACGGTCAAAGATTCCGCCGCGCACATAGCCCGAGCCCTTAAAGCTATAGACGCCCCGCCCCAGCACCAAAATGGCCTCTTCGCCCTCTTCCAGCCAATCGGTGAGGTTCTGGTACTCGGCTTCGCCCAGCAGGCTGAGGCCAATGGCGGGCACCGAGACCAGCGCCACATGCATGTCGATGTAGGTGCCGTCAGCTGCGCCGCGTTCCCGGCGCCGAATGGCGCGCCGGTCCCCTGTGGCCTCAAAGGCGGCGTTGATCTGGCCGATGTCCAGTGTCATGCGCCGGGTGGTGCCGTCGCCTGCCATGCTGTGCCAGTCAGATGTCTCGCGCTGGGCCATGTCGACGGCGCGCGTGGGGCCGGTGGCCAGATTGGGCGCAAGGCCGCCCAGACCCAATGCGCGCGCAACCTTGATGCCGCCGCGTACCAGGCTGTCGTCAATGATCATGATGGTGACGGTGGCGCCGGAAATAATATCGAGGTCATGGGCTTCGCCGCCGGTGGCCGCCTCTGCCTTTAGATCCAGCCCGGTATAGCTTTCGGTCAGGTTCACCATTTTGGAGTTGGGAATACCGATGAGCACGATCGGCTCGGAATGTTTCACTAGCTTGACGCCGGTTAGCACGGCCTCGGTGTCAATGCCTGCAACCACGTGGATCGGTTTGCCGGAATACCCGGTGGTGCCGACAAAATCCGAGGTCAGAAAGGCGTAGGCGACCGTGTCGCCCCCCCGCAGGATCGGAGCAACCGGCACGTCCGCGCGGATCGGGCCAAAGGCATCGGCACCGGGGTAAAGATCTGCAGGGGTGAGCTCTGTGAGGAAGGAGGCGAGGCTATCTGCCTGGGCCGGCCCCGGGGCGACAATGGCCACGAGAGAAATCATCAGGGCTGTCATCCAGCCACAAAGAGTGCGCGTTAGCTCCAAAGCACCGCCTCCTTACCTTGAGTGGTTGCCATGGCCGCGCCGCATGCGCGTGTCATTGTATCTGGGGTCAGGCGCGGCGGTCCCCGGCCGTCATGCCAAAACTGCGCCGGGTTTGACGCCGTCTCGATGGGGTGCCCCTGTGCTGTCACGCGGGTGATCCAAACAGCGCTAAGCACGGGGCGCGCGACGCTGCGGGACAGACCATTTTGCGCAGCACACATCAGGCAGATGTCGCAGTCTGGGCAGTCCTGAGACGGGGCATTGCCCTCTGTGACCTGCACCAGGATTTCGATCGCGCCAAATTCGCTGCAGATTTCGATCCATGTCTCTGCCGCACCGGCCTTGCCAATGCTGGGCAGCAGCAGTTGCACCGCAAACAACAGCACCGTCACACAGCCCGCAAGGCGGCGGAAAGCTCCGGTGCCGCGCCGCGGGGGATATCGGGAGAAAGGATGCATTGCTCGCCAGATTCGGTTTCAGGATCTGGGGCAACCCTAGCGAGGTCGCCATAGCCGAAGTTTGTTCCAGCACAAAGATACGCGAATTCCTGCGTCAAGAAATTCGAATTCAATATATTGAATTTATTGTGAAATTTTCTGGGCATGTACAGGAAATGGTCAATGAGGCCGCAGACTTTTGGGAGGCTTGCGAGTGACTTGCGAGTGGTATTCCGGCGTCATCTCCTCTGCGAAATCGTGAAAGGGTATCTTGCCTGCGCAGCGCTGTCAGGGCGCCAAAGAAAAACAGATCGCCCCTGGAAGGGCATCAGGTTTCTGCGGTGGCAATTTCTCTGAAAAAGCGCACAGTAGGGGCGACGGAACACATCTGGTTCTGCGTGTATTACGGGTTGCCCCTTGCTCTGCGGGGGCTGCAGAACTGGTCACAGTCAGAAAGAAGCCTTTATGAACCTCCGCCCTCTTCTCGTTCTTCCGCCTGTCGTGCTGGGTGTTTTGGCTTTCGTCTGGATGACCTCCCGGCCGGACCCTGAGGTGAGCGCGCCGCCGGAAGCGGCGCTGGCCGTGCGGGTGCAGGCGGTTACCCCCAGGACGATCATCGCCACAGCCCAGGGTTTTGGCCGGGTCGAGGCCGAACACAGCTGGGCCGCCCTTGCCGAGGTGCAGGGCCGGGTCACAGGCGTTTTGCCGGGGCTGAACACCGGCAGCATCGTCGAGGCCGGTGCGGTTCTGATCGAGATCGACCAGACCGACAATGAGCTGTCGCGGCAAAAGACCCTTGCCAATATTGCCGCGGTCCAGGCCGATCTTGCAGAGCTGAGCCGCCAGGAGGAAAACTCACAGCGGTTGCTGCTGGTCGAGCAGCGCATCCTCAAGGTGGCCGAAGCAGAGCTGGCCCGCATTCAGTCACTGCTGGAAGCGGGGCGCGGGCACGCAGGCCAATGTCGACACCGCAGAAAAGTCGTTTTTGTCGCAGCAGACATCGGTGACCAATCTGACCAATACACTGTCGCTTTTTCCGGCTCAGGGCGATGCTCTGCGCGCGACTTTGGCGGTGCGGCAGGCCGAACTGGCCGAGGCAGAGCGCGCACTGGAGAAATCCACGATCATAGCGCCCTTTCGGGGCCGGGTGGCCAGCATGGACGCGGAGGTGGGGCAATTTGTCGGCACGGGCGACAACCTGCTGTCGCTGGACAGCACAGCCGCCGCCGAAGTGGTGGCAGAGATTCAGCCCAGCAGTTTTGGCCCCGTTGTCTTTGCCAGTTTTGCCACCGCGTTTCTGCAGGACGGCAGTTTTGACACCAGCCAGTTTATTGCCGCCCTGCAACGCTCTGGGGTGAGCGCGCGGGTTGAGCTGTCGAGCACAGAGGCCTTTGCCGCCGGGGAGGCCGAGATTGTGCGGCTGCGCGGCACGATGGATTCAGAGACGGGCACCATGGGGATTGTCGTCAGAGTAGCCACCCGCTGGTCTTGCGCCCGGGTGTGCGCCCCCCGCCGCTGCATACCGGCAGTTTTGTGCGCGTGGTCTTCTCCAGCATGCCCCGTGCCGACAGTATAGCCGTGCCGCGCCATGCCTTGCATATGAGCGATCAGGGGAAGCCCTTTGTCTATCTGGCTGTTAGCCCGCCTGACAGCCCCTCTGACAGCCCGACTGGCAGTCCCTCTGGCAGTGCCGCGCGACTGGAGATCCGAGAGGTAGAGACGGGCCAGATCATTGGCAGCGAGGTGATCGTGACGGCGGGGCTGGACGGCAGCGAGACCCTGGTTCTGGGCCAGCCCAGCCCGCCGGTTCCCGGTATGAAGCTGGTGCTGATACCCGCGGCGACCCTGGGTGAAGGCAACTGATATGATCTCCTTTTTTGTCCGCCACCCGGTTGCGTCAAACCTGATGATGGTTCTGCTGTGTATTCTGGGGATCGGGGTGCTCGGCAATCTTGAGCGCGAAACCTTCCCGGAATTTACCGCCTCAACCGTGGGGGCCACGGTGATCTACCCCCGCGCCTCGGCGCGGGACGTGGACGAAGAAATCTGCAGCCCGCTAGAAAGCGCGCTCACAGGCACCAACGGCCTGGCTGAGCTTACGTGCCTGTCGACCGATGGTATGGCCACGCCCACGGCAGAGTTGGAAGAAGGCGGCGATCTCACCTTGTTTTTCAACGATGTTTTCTCAGCGGTGTCGGGCATCAATGACTTCCCCACGGATGCCGAGGCGCCAACGGTCGAGATACTGGCGCGCAGTGATCTGGTGGCGCTGGTTGCCGTCTCGGGAATCTCGAGCAAACAGGGCTTGATCGAATATGCCGACCAACTGGCGGATCAGTTGCAGGCCTTGCCGGGGGTGGCTGACATTTCTGTGTCGGGCATTACCGACCGCGAGCTGCAGGTGGTTTTTGACGAGGACACCCTGTATCGCTACGGGCTGTCGACCCGCGATATTGTCGATGCGATCCAGGCCCGCAGTCTCAGCCAGCCGCTTGGTAATGCTGAGTTGGATGAAAACAGCATTGTGCTGCGCTATGCCAATACCCGCCGCACCAAAAGTGATCTCGAAGACCTGATCGTGTTGCCAAACAGCTCTGGCAGTTTTGTGCGGCTGCGCGACCTTGCCGAGGTCCGCATGATGGATACCGATGAGAATGTCGCCTCCTTTATTGACGGCGATCAGGCGGCGATTATCTCGGTGTCCGAAATCCAAGAAGGTCGACAGTATTCGTGTTTTTGAGGCGGTAGAGACGGGGCTCAACGCCGAGCGCGCCGCCTATCCCGCGCCGTTTCGCATCACCGTGACCAACAATATGACCGAACTGGTCGAAGAACGCCTGAACCTGATTGCCGAGAATATCGCCGTGGGGCTGGTGCTGGTCTTCATCACCATGTGGCTGTTCTTTTCCCTGCGCGAAGCCCTGTCGATCTCAGCCGCCCTGCCGGTCTCATTTTTGGGCACGCTGTTTGCCATGAGCGTCTTTGGCATCACCATCAATATGATCACCCTTGTGGCCCTGTTGATGGCGGTGGGACTGATCATGGACGATTCCATTGTGATCGCGGAAAACATCGACAAATGGCGCGCCCGCGTGGGGCCAGCCGAGGCCGCGGCCCGGGGGGCTATGGAGGTCCTGCCCGGCGTTGTCTCGTCCTTTCTGACAACGGTCTGTGTCTTTGGGCCTTTGCTGTTTCTGGCCGGGGATATGGGCCAGATCCTGCGGTTTATTCCCATGGTGCTGCTGATCACCCTGGCGATCTCTCTGTTTGAGGGGTTCTTCATTCTGCCGCATCACCTCAATCACGACGCAGCTTCAAAGCCCGTCTCAAAACCCGGCACAAAACCTAGGCGCATAAAATCCGCCTCGCAGCGCGGGGCCTTGAATGGGTCAAAGAACACGGCGTTCTGCCCATCGCGGCCATGCTGGTAAAGCTGCGCTATCTGACGCTTGGCTCGGTCTTTGCGGTGCTGATTGTGTCGATTGGCCTGATCGCCTCGGGTTCGGTCAAGATGATCGGCTTTCCCTCGACCGAAAGCGACACGCTGACCATGCGGTTTTCGCTGACCTCGGGGATATCCCGGGCGCATACCGTCAGCACGGTTGAGCAATTGTTGCAGGGGCTGCGCGAGGTCGATGCCGAGCTTACCCCCAAGACCGAAGGCGGTGCACCGCTGGTTGAACGGGTACTGGTGCGCTATGCGGTGAATTCCGAGGTCTATGACAATGGGTCAAACACCGCCACCATTACCGTGGATCTCCTGGCCAGCGCGCAGCGCAATGTGCAGGCAGATGACGTGCTTGAGGCCTGGCGGCTGGCGGCGGGACCGATCCCCGATCTGATCCAGTCTTCGTTCTCGCAGTCGGAAATGGGCCCCGGCGGCTTTGATCTGGATGTAGAGCTCACGGGCTATGATCTGGAAGAGCTTGAGGCGGCCTCAACCGCGCTGCGCAACAGTCTTTTGCAGCGTTCTGATGTGGTCGAGGCCTTTCAGGACTTTTATGGCGGCCGGCAAGAAGTGCAGCTGGCGCTGAATGAATATGGCTATCTCACCGGGCTCACGCCGCAGGGGCTGTCCGACCAGCTGCGCAGTGCGTTTGAAGGCACCGAGACGGATAGTTTTCGCTCTAACCAGTCCAATATGGCGGTGCGGGTAAAGCTGGACGATACGGTCTCCCATCTGACTGAGCTGGAGCGGTTCCCCATTCTGGTTGGCAATGGCAAGCTGGTCGCCCTGTCCGAGGTTGCCGAGATGACCCTGACCCAGGGCTATCCCACGAGCACCCGCAAGAATGGCAAAGCCCTGGCGCGTATTCGGGGCAAGATCGACACGACCACCGTCACCTCGGCGCAGATTTCGGCCGTTATCAGCACTGCGCTGGCAGCAGAGCTGCAAGAGCGTTTCCCAGGCGTCGAGGTCGGGATTTCCGGTGCCACGGCCGAGCAGAACAAATCACAGGCGTCTTTGCTAAAGCTTCTGCTGCTTGGGCTGGTGGGGGTCTATATGGTTCTTGCCTTCCAGTTCCGCTCTTATTCGTTGCCGGTGGTGGTGATGCTGTCGATCCCCTTTGCACTGGTCGGCACCATCTGGGGCCATTGGGCGCTGGGAATGGATATCTCGATGCCCAGTCTGATCGGCTTTGCCTCGCTGGCGGGCATTGTGGTCAATAATGCGATCCTGTTCCTCACCTTCTTTCAGACCCATCTTGAGGGCGACGACTATGTTGCGGCCTCACTGGATGCGGTGCGGGCCCGGTTCCGGCCAATCCTGTTGTCGACCTCGACCACCATTGCAGGGCTGGTGCCGATCCTGTTTGAGACCAGCCCGCAGGTGCAGACCCTTGTGCCGGTTGTGGTCTCTGTCGCCTTTGGGCTGATGGCCTCGATGGTATTGGTGCTTTTGGTGCTGCCGGCGCTGATTTCGGTCTATTTTGATGTGGTCAATGTGCGCAAATGGGTGGATCAGTTTCCACGCAGCGAGAACGTTTTGTAGCGCTCAGGGCAAACAACAGCGTCAGGTGCGCAAAGACTACATGCTCAGAACAGGCGCCTCTAAGCCGGGCAAATCCAGAACAGGCTGCGCTGCGGACAGATCGCTTTGAATTCTGATAAAATCAGTTTCTGCCATGCCAAGGGCAGTGCTGCCCGGCGCCCATTGTCCGATCACGTGGCGCGGCGTGGTGATGGCCGCCGTCAGAGCCTGTTGCAGAGGGATATCGCAGTGTTCAACCAGCACCCGCAGGGCTGTGGTAAGATCAAGATCCGCGCCCGCCAGCGTGCCATCGGCCAGCGTCAGCCGTCCATGGCTGCGCGAGATCTGCCGCCCTTCGAGCCTGAAAGAGGTGATATCACTGCCTGCTGGTGCCATAGCGTCGCTGACCAGATAGATCTGTCCAGTCGTTCCGGCCAAAGCCTGCTTGGCGGCCCAGGCGGCGCGCAGTGTCGCTGGGTGGACATGTATCCCATCGGCAATCACCCCGGCGCATAGCCCCGGTGAGCTGAGCGCGGCGCCGACCAGACCGGGGGCACGATTGCCCATCTGGCTCATGGCGTTGAACAGATGGGTGACACAGCTGACGCCCGCCTCGGCATAGTCCATCGCCAGCTCGAACGACGCGTCCGTATGGCCCAGCGACAGGATCACCCCGGCCTGTCGCAGTGTTCTGACCTGCGCAAGGGTGACGTTTTCGGGGGCCAGCGTGACCATGAGCACAGGAAAAAGGGCTGCGGCTGCCACTAGCTGTTCCAGATCGTCCTGTGTCATGGGCCGGATCAGCGCGCCGTCATGGGCGCCCTTGCGGGCCTGCGACAGATGCGGCCCCTCAAGGTGTAGCCCGGCAATTCCGGGCAGGCCTGCGGCGCGGGCCTCGACCACCGCCGCAATGGTTTGCGCTGTTTTCTCTTGCGTGTCGGTGATCAGGGTGGGCAGAATTTGCACCGCACCCAGGCCCCGGTGCGCGGCTGCGATGCGCTGTAGCCCGGCGCAGCTTGGCGCTTCATTCAGCATGATGCCATCGCCGCCATTGACCTGCAGATCCAGATAACCGGGGCTGAGGATGTCGCCTGCGAGATCCACATAGGTCTCGCCTTCGGCTGCGCGGTCTGCCTCTGAGACACTGGTCAGCCGCCCGGCGCTAAATCGTGCGACCAGGTCCCGGTGCAGGGTCTGGCCGTCAAATATGGCCCCGCCCCCATATAGAGTGTCTGTCTCCCTCATTCTGTAACGCTCATCCCGTCTTTCTGATCCGATTTTGAGGGCGTTGCCCACCCGGGGCCCAGCCAAGCTGGCCCAAACCCCGCGCCACAAGACACCCGCCTGCGTCATGTGGCGCGCAGGGTCGCAAAATCCCGCGCCAATGCAAGCGCACCTGTCAGCGGTTCCGCCTCGGGTTGGCACAGGGCCTGCTGCATGTCTTGTGGCAGATAGCGGCTATACTGCGGGGCCAGCCCGCCGGTGAGACAGAGGCGCGCGCCCGGAGACCAGCCGATCTTTAACAGCTGTGCTGCGATATAGTCGGCCCCACGGCGCATCAGGTCAATCGCCAGCCCATCGCCGCTGGTGGCATGCTCTGTGACCTCTCTGGCAAAGGCGCCCATATCCTTTGGGCTGGCCGAGGCGGCAAAGGCCACAATACGGGCCGGGCTTGGCAGGCGCGCCAGGATCGCGGTGCTGAGCGTTGAGGGAGCCGCCAGCCCGTCGACCACATCCAGGGTAGCTGTCAGCGCCATCCGTCCCAGCCACTGCGCCGAGGCCTGATCGCCCAACTGCGGTCCCCAGCCGCCAATGATGCGCTGCTGCAAATTGATCTGGCTGGCGAGGAATGAGCCGGTGCCACAATGGGCAATCGCGCCATCCGCCACCCCTAGCGCGCCGCGTAGGGCTGCGGGTCTGTCGTCTTCGATACGGGTGCGCGATAGCGGTAGTGCTTGGCGCAGACGCGCAGCGATCTCGGGGCTGATCATGCCCGCAAGACCCAGATAGGCGGGTGTTTCGGCCAGAGCTTTGGGCGAGAGGCCTGATGTGGCCGCAAGTTGCGCCAGCCCCAGTTGGATTTGTGCGACGGCCAAATCAAAATTGCTGGAGACATTGGCCGGGCCGGTCTCAACCCGCACAACCTCGGAGCCCCGTGCCAGAGCAAGACGGCAGCGGGTTCCGCCACCATCGAACGCAAGAATTTGGTCAGGATTCTGGACAGGGCTGTGCTGCGTCATATGGATATCTATACCGACCCTAACGAGGGCATGGAAAGAGAACTTATTGGTTTTTTGGGGAAAAGTGGTGGCGTGGGGGAGACTTGAACTCCCGACCTATCGATTATGAGTCGATCGCTCTAACCAACTGAGCTACCGCGCCACTGTCTGTGAAGGGCGATTTACGGAATGGAGCCGATGGGGTCAAGTTGGAAATGCAGCAGAATTCTGTTTTGGGTGAAATATTTTCGCCTCTCTGCTCAAATCCGTTATTCGTCAACCGGTTGCTGGGGTGCGGGTAATTTTGCAAGGGTGGCGCGGATAAAGTCTTCGCACAGCTCGGGCGCGGTAATCGGCAGCATGTGGCCGCGCTCGGGGGCGATTTGACAGTCAAGCCCATAGGCCTGCATGGATTTGCCCTGGGCGGTGGCGTCCAGAATGGCGTCCTGCGCTCCAAACAGAATCGCGCCCGGTGCCGAGAGCTCATTGGCGTAGCGCGCTGCCTGGGTCTCAATCGCGGGATAGAGAAACGAGGCATCCGCCGAGGCCGCAACAAAGCTCTCGGGTCTGAGCCCCAGCGCGCCGCCTGCCTTGAGCAGGAAATCGTCGGGGCAGGATTCCGGCGCAAAAATCTGGCTCAGTATCGGCGCGGCGGTGCGTTTGGCGGTTGGGACGGCCACGGTCTGTGCCATCAGGTGGCGCATCAGACTGGTGTGTACGATCAGGCCTTTAAAGGCATCGACCCCCTGCGGCGCAGGGTGGGTGAGCGGTGCCAGCAGCGCCAGGCCGCGAATCTTCTCAGGCGCCTGCAGTGCCATCGCCAGAGAGACAGCGCCACCCAGGGAATGCCCCACCAGCACGGGCTGTTTGATGTCTAGACTGTCCAGGCAGCTGAGCAGGGTTTTGGCCTGTTCCGGCAGGCGGGCCATCGCATCACTGGCGCGGGTGGAATAGCCACAGCCGGGCCGGTCCAGCGCGATCACACGGTAGTCCCGGGCCAGCGCATCCGCCAGAGCATAGGTGAAATGCTGCAGCTGGCCGCTGAGCCCGTGGATCATGACCAGAGGTTGGGCGTCGCGCGGCCCGATGTCGATATAGTGGATGCGCCCATGGGGAGTGTCGCAGAACTGTCCAACCGGCGGCACCAGCGCGCGGGCCTCGCGTGCCAGTTTGCGGGTTTTGAGGTGGGCTGCACCCAAAAGCGCTGCGGGGGCGGCAAGGGCCATAAGGGCAAGGCTGCTGAGGGCGGACATTGTGAACTCCGGTATAGAGAGACCCTAGGGGCCTAGGGGGTTGGGGGGGATTGATCCAGCGCCTCTAGGGTCGGTTTCGGCAATCTGTCGAGCAGGTCAAACACAAGGGCGCGGCAGGTCTCACCGCTCCAATCTGTGGGATGGAACCTGTCGGGAAGGTCAGGGTGGCGCAGGGCAATACGGCGCCAGTGGTGCACGATCAGGGTGCGCAGGGTGGCAATCTGCACCGCAGAAATATCAGCCGGGGGCGCAATCGTGCGCAGCGCCGCAAGCAGCAACTGACAGGCCTGCACCAAATCATCGGGAAACAGTCGCGCCTGCAACCAGCGTGGGGCGTCCAGATCGGACACCACTGCGACAAACAGATCGTCAAGCCCGGTTGGCACTGTGCCATGTCCCAGTGCTGTGCTGCGGTTGATCGAGATATATTGCGGCAGCAAAAGCGCCTCTTCCAGCGCGTTCTGTCCCCTGTCCGGGCCATTACCCTGTCCGCTACTCCGTCCGCTCCCCTGGCCATTGCCCTCTTCGGCGACCAGCAGATGCCAGCTTTCAGGCACCTGTGGGTTGCGGGCATAGATGCGCGGCGTCACGGCGGCGGACTGGCTGCGGCCAAACCCGGTCAGGTAATGCACCGAGGCGCGTCCCGAGCGCTCACTTTCGATCCAGCCATCTTTGCGCAGGCGATGCAGGGCGACGCGGATCGCTTCGGGCTTTATGCCCATGGGTGTGATGATCCGGGTGAGGGTTGTGCCGCTGATCTGATCACCGGGCCTTTGCGCCAGATCACCAAACAGCGACACGATGATTGACCAGACCCGCAGGTTTTGCAGATCGTTCAGCTGGGCGATGCTTGCCTCAAACCATTGGGAGTGCGCGCTATTCATCCGCTCAATCTAGGGCGTCCGGGCCAGTTAGACCAGCCCGGCGCGCAAATGCTTTGTGCAAAGACTGCTTTAGAAGGCGTTCATGGTCAGCAGCTCGTATTCCGCGACCTTTTCATCGTCCTGATTGGTCAGGGTGACATGCCAGCGCACCTCGCCGTAGTCGTCGTTGCGGGGTGTCTTTTTCTTCACGCTCAGGCGCACCTTGATGCTGTCACCGGCCGACACTGGCTTCATAAAGCGCAGATTATCCAGCCCTGTATTGGCCAGAACCGGACCCTCATTAGGATCGACAAACAGCCCGGCAGCAAAGGACAGCAGCAGATAACCATGCGCCACGCGACCGGGGAAGAACGGGTTTCGTTTGGCGGCGGCGTCATCCATATGGGCATAGAAGGTGTCGCCGGTGAAAGTGGCAAAATGCTCGATGTCGTCCAGCGTCACAATGCGCGAGGGGCTGTTCAGGGTCTCGCCAAGCGCCAGCTCACCATATTTTCGGGTAAAGGGATGCGCGGGGGCGGGGATTTCTGTGCCGCCGGGAACCCACTGCTCGCCGATGGCCGCAAGAATGTCGGGGCTGCCCTGAATGGCGGTGCGCTGCATATAGTGTTTCACGCCGCGAATACCGCCGAGCTCTTCGCCGCCGCCGGCCCGTCCGGGGCCGCCATGCACCATATGCGGCAGGGGTGAGCCGTGACCGGTGCTTTCCTGCATCGAGGTGCGGTTGTTGAAATAGATCCGTCCGTGATAGGCTCCGGCCCCCAGTGCGACCTCGCGCGCCACTTCTGCATCATTGGTAATGCAGGAGGCCACCAGCGAGCCTTCGCCGCGGTTGGCCAGGGTTACGGCATGCTCCAGATCGCGGTAGCCCATCACGGTTGAGACGGGGCCAAAGGCCTCGGTGTCATGCACGCGCTGGGCGGCATCGGGGTTTTCACAGTGAAACAGCATCGGCGGCACAAAGGCGCCTTTGTCGGCAGCGGCACCCACAACGGTAAAAGCATCGGGATCGCCATAGACGCGGGTTGCCTCGGTGGCGATGATCGCCGCCTTTTCCAGCACGTCGCGTTTCTGGCTACCTGACACCAGCGCCCCCATGCGGGTGGCCTCAAGACGGGGATCGCCAATCTGCACTTTACTCAGCCGCGCTGACAGAGCTTCGATTACGGCCTCAGACTGGGCTTCGGGTGTGATGATGCGGCGCACGGCGGTACATTTCTGCCCCGCCTTGGTGGTCATCTCGCGGCTGACTTCTTTGATAAAGAGATCAAACTCGGGCGTGCCGGGCGTGGCGTCCGGTCCCAGGATCGACGCGTTGAGGCTGTCCTGTTCCGCGACAAAACGGATGGAGTTTTCCAGAATGACCGGGTTTTTACGCAGCATCAGCGCGGTCTGGGCCGAGCCGGTAAAGCTGACGATGTCCTGCATGGTCAGATGGTCCAGCATATCTCCCAAACCACCAGAGACCAGCTGCAGAGCACCGGCAGGCAGGATGCCACTGTCGAGCATCAGGCGCACGGCGAGTTCGGTGACATAGCAGGTGGCAGTCGCAGGTTTCACAATCGCGGGCACCCCGGCCTGCAGGGGGGGGGCCAGCTTTTCCAGCATGCCCCAGAACCGGAAAAGCTGAAGGCGTTGATATGCACGGCCACGCCCTGCATCGGCGTGCAGATATGCTGGCCCAGGAAGGTGCCGTTGCGCGACAGCTGCTCGACCTCGCCATCGAGATAGACCTTGGCGTCGGGCATCTCGCGGCGGCCCTTGGAGGCAAAGACAAACATTGTGGCGCAGCCGCCGTCGATATCGACCATATGGTCGGCCTGGGTGGCGCCGGTCTCGAAACTGAGATCATAAAGCGCCTGTTTGTGCTGGCCAAGGTGGGCCGCCAGCGCCTTGAGCATGCGGGCGCGGTCATGGAAGGTGAGGGCGCGCAGGGCAGGGCCGCCCACCTCGCGGGCATAAGACAGCATCGCCTGCACATCCAGCGCATCATTGCCCGCCTGCGCAAGGGGGGCGCCGGTCACGGCGCTGGCGATGCTGCGGGCCCCTGCGCCGGGGGCAATCCATTGACCGGCGGCAAAACTGGATATGTCTAGCAGGCTCATGCTTTGTCCTTTTCTTTCCTGATGCGGGCGCTGTCAGTGCTTGGCCAGACAGTGTTCGGCCAGACAGTGCCCCGAGGCGGCGCCTCAAATTCACGTTGATTGATATATTGACCGTCCGGTCGGTTTATGCAAGAAATTTGTCAAGCGGGGTTTGACGGGTCTGTTGCTGCGATGGCGCCAGGCCCGCAATCTGGCCCGAAAAGGGGAGAGAGACATGTCCGAGTCAATTTTGGTGGCGGATCACGGCGCCTGGGTGGAGATCACTCTGAACCGGCCGGATCGGCTCAACAGTTTCAACGATGAGATGCACTATGCCCTGCGCGCCGCCATAGAGGCCGCGCGGGATGGGGGCGCACGGGCGATCCTGCTGACCGGTGCCGGTCGGGGGTTCTGCGCCGGCCAGGATCTGGGCGACCGCGACCCCAGCAAGATGGACGGCCCCCCCGATCTGGGCAAAACCGTGCGGACCTTCTATGCGCCGCTGGTGCGGCTTATCCGGTCGCTGAACTTCCCGGTGATCTGTGCCGTCAACGGCGTCGCCGCCGGAGCCGGGGCCAATATCGCGCTGGCCTGTGATATGGTTTTTGCCGCTGAGAGCGCCAAATTCATTCAGTCTTTCTCAAAGGTTGGCCTGATCCCCGATACCGGTGGCAGCTGGCATTTGCCGCGTCTGCTGGGAGAAGCCCGCGCCAAGGGGCTTGCCTTTACGGCGGAGCCTTTGAGCGCGCAGCAGGCCGAAGACTGGGGGCTGATCTGGAAGGCGCTGCCAGACGCAGACCTGATGGGCGAGGCCCGCGCTATGGCGGAAAAGCTGGGCAATGGCCCCACCCTGGGGCTGGGATTGAGCAAGCATTGCATCCAGGACGCCGCCGTCGCCACGCTGCACGACCATCTGGAGCAAGAGGCGGACGCTATGAAGACCTGCGGTGAAAGCGCGGATTATGCCGAGGGCGTTAGCGCCTTTTTGGAAAAACGCGCGCCAAAGTTTCAGGGGCGTTGAGCATGACACCCAAACAACGCGCCGAAAAATCCGCCGCTGCCATGTGGGCCAGCGACAATGCCTCGAAATGGGCCGGGATGGAGATTGCTGCGATCAACGAAGGCACCGCAACACTGGAGCTGACGGTAGAGCCGCATCACTGCAACGGTCACGGCATTTGCCACGGCGGGGTGACCTTTATGCTGGCGGACAGCGCCTTTGCCTTTGCCTGCAACAGCCGCAATCAGTCGACTGTGGCCCAGAGCAACAGCATCACATTTACCGCCCCCGGCAAGCTGGGCGACCGGCTGGTTGCACGCGCCTCTGAGGTCTCTCTGACCGGGCGCAGCGGGATTTATGACGTGACAGTGGAAAATCAAAACGGCCAGATGATCGCAGTGTTTCGCGGGCTTTCCCGCGCGATCAAGGGCCAGTTGTTTGACGAATAGGTGAGGAAAAAGCCATGAAAGATCTGACCCCGAACAAGGCTGAGCTGGACCCGATCGAAATTGCCTCGATTGATGAAATCCGCGCCCTGCAACTGCAACGCCTGAAGTGGTCGCTGCGCCATGCCTATGACAACGTTGCGATGTACAAAGAGCGCTTTGACGCGGTCGGTGTGCACCCCGACGATCTGCAGCAGCTTTCGGATCTGTCAAAGTTCCCCTTCACCTATAAAAACGATCTGCGCGACAACTATCCCTTTGGGCTGTTTGCAGTGCCACGCGAACAGATCCTTCGCCTGCATGCGTCCTCCGGCACCACCGGCAAGCCCACCGTAGTTGGCTATACCGCTGGCGACATCTCCAACTGGGCGGATCTGGTGGCGCGGTCCTTGCGCGCAGCGGGCCTGCGCCGCGGCGATATGGTGCATAACGCCTATGGCTATGCTTGTTCACCGGCGGGCTGGGCGCGCATTATGGCATTGAAAAGCTGGGCGCGACCGTGGTGCCAATGTCGGGCGGCCAGACCGAAAAACAGGTGGGCCTGATCACCGATTTCCAACCCGACGGCATCATGGTGACCCCCTCTTATATGCTCAACATCCTTGAGCAGTTTCACAAGGTCGGCATTGATCCGCGCAAAAGCTCGCTGCAGGTGGGCATCTTTGGGGCCGAACCCTGGACAGACGCCATGCGCCGCGAAGTGGAAGCCGCCTTTGATATGCATGCGGTGGATATCTATGGCCTCAGTGAGATCATGGGGCCGGGGGTTGCCAGCGAATGCGTCGAGACCAAAGATGGGCCGGTGATCTGGGAAGACCACTTCCTGCCCGAGATTATTGATCCAAAGACCGGCGAGGTGCTGCCGGACGGAGAGATGGGCGAGCTGGTCTTTACCACTCTCACCAAAGAGGGCTTGCCGATGGTGCGCTATCGCACCCGCGATCTGACCCGGCTGTTGCCCGGCACCGCGCGCACGATGCGGCGGATGGAAAAGATCACGGGCCGGTCCGATGACATGATCATCCTGCGCGGCGTCAATGTCTTTCCCAGCCAGATCGAAGAGCAGCTGATGGCCACCGGTGGTCTGGCGCCGCACTACCAGATCGAGCTGTACAAAGCCGGTCGTATGGACGCGATGCGGGTGCTGGTCGAGGCGACACCATACGCCACCGACGAGATGTCTAAAACCGCAGCGGCGCGTATGCTGACCAAGCGGATTAAGGATATGGTTGGCGTCTCTACCGAGATCATCGTTGGCGACCCCGGCGAGGTCGAACGCAGTCAGGGCAAGGCCAAGCGCGTCGTCGACAACCGCGTCGCGGATTAATCAGAAGAGAGATATCAGGCCATGGCCCGCACCATTGCAAAAGATCACGACGAAAAGCGCGCCCAGATTTTGAAATCTGCGGCCAAGGTCTTTGCTGAGGCGGGCTATGACCGGGCCTCAATGACCCAGCTGGCGCGTGAATGCGGCATCTCCAAGGCCAATATCTATCACTACTATGATAGCAAGGATGCCGTGCTTTTCGGCCTCCTTGATGCCTACCTTTGCGCCTTGCGCGACCGGGTTTGCGGCGTCCAGGTGGCGGATCTGTCGCCTGATGACGCCCTGCGTCAGGTGGTGGCAGAGATCCTGCTGGCCTATCAGGGCGCCGACGATGAGCATAAGGTGCAGTCAGGGGCTATGGGGGCGCTGCCGGAAGAGCAGCAAAAACTCCTGCGGGCCTATCAGCGCGAGATGGTGCAGTTTCTCAGCGACACGCTGCAGAGCGTCGCTCCCGATGTGTTTGACAAAGACCCTGCCAAATTGCGCGCTGCCACCATGTCGGTCTTTGGCATGTTGAACTGGTACTACATGTGGAATTCCGGGGCTGGCCCACAGGCGCGCGAAGACTATGCCGACCTGGTCGCCAACCTGACCCTGAATGGCGTGCGCGGGCTTTAGCGCGGGGGTGCCGTGTTTTGGCGCATTGTTTTGGTGCATTGTTTTGGCCCTGTGGTTTGTATCAGTTGTCCCGCCCGGGGTCTTTTGGATTGCTGGAGAACAGTGCTATCTTGTTGCCCTGAGGATCCCGCAGGTAGCCAACATAGAAACGGGGACCATAAGAGCTGCGAAAGCCCGGCTGGCCCGCGTCACTGCCGCCTGCCGCAAGGGCGGCGGAGTGAAGGCTGCGAACCTGCTTTTGACTGCTGGCCTCAAATGCGATCATAGCACCGTTGCCGGCCGTGGCCGGATTTCCATCAAAGGTTGGTTTGACGTAGAAATCCGGCAGGGCGCCCGACTGACCGGGTTGTGACTGTCCCGGCTGTAACGGCAGACTATAGCTTAGCCCCTCGGGACCCTCCTTTAAGCCGTAGTTAAGTGCAGGCAGCAAGGCCGCGTAAAACCGTTTCGCGCGGGCGATGTCATCTGCGCCGACGGTGACGTAGGCAATCATGCTGCATGTTCCTTTCCTGACGTTTGGCATTTGAGGCACGCCGACTGGTTTACGATAGGGCCCCATAGAATTTGGCTCAAGAGACGCGCGGGTATAAACCGCAGCGCAGTTGGGAGAACTGGGCGCGGGGGCTAGCTGTGCGTTGAAGCCTTGCGTTGAAACTGTGCGTCAAAGCTGTGCGTTGAGGTCGCGCCCGGCTGAAAGCAGGCGGCGGCAATAGCAAAACCCGCCCAGGGTGAGCCGGGCGGGTTTGTATTACGCAACCATATTCTGACTGGGTCAGATTTCGACCGGTGGCACCATGCCGACGATCTCGTAGGTCTGGCGCAGGATGGGGGCGGTGATGGCGCGGGCGCGTTGGGAACCGCGGGTGAGGATCTTGTCGATCTCATCTTGGTGCTGCATCAGCCGCGCCATCTCGGTCGAGATCGGCGACAGTTTTGCCACCGCCAGATCCACCAGCATCGGCTTGAATTCCGAGACCTGTTTGCCGCCAACATCTGCCAGAACCTGATCCACTGACTGCTCGTTCAGGGCGGCAAAGATATTGACCAGATTGCGCGCCTCGGGACGCTCTTCCAGTCCCTTGGCCTCTGAGGGCAGGGCATCGGGATCGGTCTTGGCCTTACGGATCTTTTTGGCAATGGCGTCGGCATCATCGGTCATATTTATGCGGCTGGCGTCCGAGACATCGGATTTTGACATTTTCTTTGAGCCATCCCGCAGAGACATGACGCGGGTGGCTGCGCCCTCAATCACCGGTTCTGTGATGGGGAAGAAATCAACGCCGTAGTCGTGGTTGAACTTGGCGGCGATGTCGCGGGTCAGCTCAAGGTGCTGTTTTTGGTCCTCACCCACCGGAACATGGGTGGCGTGATAGACCAGAATATCCGCCGCCATCAGCGCCGGGTAGGCAAACAGGCCAAGCGAGGCGTTTTGGGCATTTTTGCCGGCCTTGTCTTTGAACTGGGTCATCCGCTGCATCCAGCCCATGCGGGCGACGCAGTTGAAGATCCAGGCCAGCTGCGCGTGTTCCGGCACCTGGCTTTGATTGATCAGGATCGAATTTTCCGGATCCAGCCCGGCTGCGATAAAGCCCGCGCAGAGCTCGCGGGTGGATTGCTGCAAATCCTTTGGGTTTTGCCAGACGGTGATCGCGTGCAGATCAACCATGCAGTAGATGCTCTCGACATCGCGGGCCTGCCAGTCGACAAAGCGCTTAAGGGCACCAAGATAGTTGCCCAGGTGCAGGTTGCCGGAAGGCTGAATGCCGGAAAAAACGCGTGGCGTGAATGTCGTATCGCTCATGAGGGCGAAACTCCCGTCTGGAATAATGGACCCTAGTCGCTTACCCATGGGTTTGGGCAGCGTCAACAGGCAGGCCGTGGAATGCGGGCGAAAGCCGCTGTCAGGCCTCTAAAAGGCATGGATCGGATCACTGGGTAAGATGGTGGGCCAGATCCAGGGGCCAAATCACTGGGGCATATTACTGGGCCAAATGAATGGGACAGATCAAGGAGTAGGTAGATTATGAGCAGCGACCCCAATATTTCTCCCGTCAACCCACTGCCGCCCGCGGTGGTGGCGCTGGTGCTGGTGATCATGGGCATTGAGGCGGCGTTCTCGCTGGGGATGCGTGGCATCATTGGGGGCCCCGAGGCGATCGGATGGCGGCTGGAGGCCTTTCAGTCCTATGCCTTTTCGTCCGAGATCTTTTGGTGGATGGCAGAGACCGGGCAATGGCCGGCCGAACATCTGATCCGGTTCCTGTCTTATGCCTTTGTGCATGGTGCCTTTACCCATGCGCTGTTTGTCTGCGTCTTTGTGCTGGCCATGGGCAAGATGGTGGGCGAGGTCATGGGCGATCTGGCCATGGTTATCATTTTTGTGCTCTCGGCCATTGGTGGCGCACTTGGCTATGCTGTTTTGATGAATGCGCCTGCGCCGCTGATCGGCGGCTTCCCGGCCGTTTATGGCCTGATTGGGGCCTTTACCTATATCCTGTGGCGGCAATTGTCGCTGGTGGGGGCGCAACAAAGCCGTGCCTTTTCGCTGATTGCCTTTTTGATGGGAATACAGCTGTTGTTCAGTCTGTTGTTTGGCGGCCAAAAAGACTGGGTGGCTGATCTGTGTGGTTTCGCCACTGGTTTTGGGCTGTCGTTCTTTCTGGCGCCCGGCGGCTGGGCCCGCATTCGCCGCAATATCCGTCGCGACTAAAACCTGCGCGGGATCACAACAGTTCGGATCGCATCAGTCAGGTGGGGCTCCCGCCCGTCTTGGCGGCATTTAAAAATGCCACATTCCGTTGGGCATGGCGCCGCGCTGACGCGCGGCGCGGGCACCTGTGGCGTGCCGGTGGGCAGGATCATTTCGTGCCGGATCTGTTGCGACGCACAGAGGCCTTCAGCTCGGACAGTTGGAACGCGCCCAGAAAGTGACCAGCACTAAAAAAGACAGCGGCGCCGCCAAGGATAAGGCCGAGCAGGGCGAGGTAGCGCCAGCTTGGCAGGGAAAAGAGCCAGTCGAGCTGTTGCACCGCCAAAAACAGCAGGGCACCCATGGTGAGCGAGGCCAGCAGGATGCGGAAGGTGCGGCGAAAGAAGCGGGCAACAAAGCGCGCCGCGTCGCCCATGCGCCCGGCGCCAAGCCAGAGCAGCGCCACCATGGCCCAGCCCGCCGCAGAGGCGGCAATGGCGGGGGCAATCCAGCCCACCACACGGTTAAGGCCAATCGCAAGGCCCGCATTCACCACCATGGCAAACAGCGCATAATAAAAGGGGCTACGGGTGTCTTCGCGGGCAAAATAGAGCGGCTGCAGCACCTTTTGCAGGATAAACGCGGGCAGGCCAACGCCGTAGATTGCCACGGCCAGCGCAATGGCGGCGCTGTCTTCGGGGCCGGTGGCGCCGCGCTCATAGAGCACCGAGACCAGCGGCAGTGGCACCACGATAAAGGCAATGGCCGAGGGCAGGGTGAACAGCAAAGAGAACTCTCCGGCCCGCGTAAGGGCCGCGCGCGCGCCACTGTCATCGCCGTTGCTCAGCCGCCGGGTGAGATCGGGCAACAGCACGATCCCCACAGCGACGCCAATGACCCCAAGCGGCAGCTGATATAGCCGGTCGGCAATGAACAGCCAGCTGACCGCGTTTTCAATATCCGAGGCCACCAGCTGTCCGACCACCAGATTGACCTGAGTGACCCCCATGGCCAGAGCGGCTGGCAGGGCCACGCGCATCAGGCGGCGCATGGCCGGGGTCAGTTTGGGCAGGCCTGGCCGCAAGCGTATGCCGGCCCTGCTGGAGGCACGCCAGACCAGCGCCAGCTGTGCCACGCCCGCCACCGGAATGGTCCAGACCAGCCAGTTGACCACCTCACCGCCCAGAGCGGCCCCCAGCATCATGGCACCGCAGGCAAAGATATTCAGCAGCACAGGGGCCGCCGCCGCCACCGCAAAGCGTCCAGTGGCATTCAGCACCCCGGAAAACAGTGCCGCCAGCGACATGAAGAAAATATAGGGAAAAACGATGTAGCCAAAGCCAACCGCAAGATCAAAGCGCTCATTGCCATGAAAGCCTTCGGCGGTGACCCAGACCAGTCCGGGCATAAACACCATGCCAATCCCAACCAGCGCCAGAACAGCGGCTGTCAGCAGATTAAAGGCGTCCTGGGCAAAGCCACGCGGATCCTCGCCGCTCTCCAGGCGTTTGGAGAACTGCGACACAAAGGCTGCGTTAAAGGCGCCCTCGGCAAAGAAACGGCGGAACATATTGGGCAGCCGGAAGGCCACGACAAAGGCGTCGAGCAGCGGGCCGGGGCCGATATAGGCGGCTATCATGATCTCACGGGCAAAGCCCAGGATTCGGCTGGTCAGGGTCCAGAACCCAACCGGCATAAAGCCCGAAAGCAGACGTACGGGCTTCATGAGCGGGACCGTTTGCTACCCTCAGAGAGCGCTTCGCGCAGTTTGCGTTCAAGGGAATCCTGCTTTGACTTTGTATGGTACTTCAACCCAAACATATCCTTGACATAGAAGGTATCGACCACCTGTTCGCCATAGGTCGCAATCACCGCATTGGCGATATAGACATTGGCGCCCGCCAGGGTGCGGGCCAGATCATAGAGCAGCCCGGCCCGGTCACGGGTGTCGACCTCGATGATGGTGTAGATCTCCGAGCCCTCGTATCAATGGAAAATGGGTCGGCACCTTAAAGGCCTTTTCCCGTTTCTTGATCTTGTCGCGCGATTCCAGAGCCTCGCCGGTGATGACCTCGCCCTTGAGGGTCTTGAGGATCATCTGGGTCAGCCGGGGCAGGCGGGAGGCCTCAAACGGGTGGCCCTCCGCATCCTGAATCCAGAAGGCATCCGTCACATAGCCGTCTTTGGTGGTAAAGCTGCGGGCATCCACAACATTGGCCCCGACCAGAGCCAGAGCGCCAGAAAGGCGGGCAAAAATTCCGGGATGGTCAGCCATGACAAAACAGGCACGCGTGGCGTCGCGATCATCATCCGGGTGCAGGCGAATGACCACTTCGCCAGGGTCATTCAGCGCCTCAAGCTCACGCAGCATCTCGGCAAAATCCACATGCGCCGTGACGTGTAACCCCTGCCAATAGGGGTCATAGTGCCGCCCGGTCTCGCGCTTCAGCTCGGCTTTGCTCCACTCGGGCAGGGCTGCCCGCAGCGCTTTTTTGCCAGCGGCACCGCGATGCTCACGGTTCAAGGCCTCCATGCCATTGTCCAGCGCTACGCGGGTCTGGTTATAGAGTGCGCGCAACAGGGCTGCTTTCCAGTTGTTCCAGGTATCCGGCCCCACGCCGCGAATGTCACAGACCGTGAGCACCAACAACAGGTCCAGCCGTTTCACCGACTGCACCGCCTTGGCAAAGCCGCGCACGGTGCGGGGGTCGGCAATATCGCGCTTCTGCGCCATATCCGACATCAGGAGGTGATTGCGCACCAGCCATTCCACCGTCTCGCTGTCCGCCTTGTTGAGGCCAAGACGCGGCGCCACCTTGCGGGCAATCTGCGCGCCCAGAATGGAATGGTCCTGCTCGCGCCCCTTGCCGATGTCATGCAGCAGCATCGCCACCAGCAGCACCTTGCGGTTGATCCCCTTGCGGATCACTTCCGACGACAGCGGCAACTCTTCTTCCAGCTCGCCCTTCTCGATGGCGGTGAGATTTGAGATCACCTGAATGGTGTGCTCATCCACGGTGTAGGAGTGATACATGTTGAACTGCATCATCGCCACAATGGGTTCAAATTCGGGGATAAAGGCCGAAAGCACGCCGAGCTCGTTCATCCGGCGCAGGGCGCGTTCGGGATTGCCGTGCTTGAGCAACAGATCCAGAAAGATCCGGCAGGCTTCTTTGTCGGCGCGCATGCTGTCGTCGATCAGATGCAGATTGGCCGTGACCAGCCGCATGGCGTCCGGGTGGATCAGCATGCCGGTGCGAAGCGCCTCTTCGAAGATCCGCAACAGGTTCAGCTTGTCGGTCAAAAACGCGTCAGGATCTGCCACATCCAGCCGGTTGTGGATCACCTCGTAGCCGGGCTTTACCCGGGGGCGGCGGCGGAAAATCCGCTCGAGCAGCGGCGCGCCTTTCTGCTGGCTTGCCTCCAGCTTGGTCAGCAGAAAGGCGGGTGAGATCGCCCACCCTTGTGGCGTGGCGGAAATATTCCTGCATGAAGAATTCAACACCGCGCCCTCCGGCCCGGTCCTTAAAGCCCATGCGGCTGGCGACCTCGACCTGCAGATCAAAGTTGAGCTGCTCGGTGGCGCGCCCGGTGGCGAGATGCAGATGCGAGCGCACCGCCCAGAGGAAATTGGCCGCCTTGGTAAAGCTGTCGAGTTCTTCCGGCGAGAACAGCCCAATCGGCACCAGTTCGGCCACATCCTGCACCTGGTAGACATATTTTGCGATCCAGTAGAGCGACTGCAGATCCCGCAAGCCGCCTTTGCCTTCCTTTACGTTGGGCTCGACCATATAGCGCTCGCCCTGTTTCAGGTGGCGCGCGTCGCGTTCGGCAAGCTTGGCTTCAATAAATTCAGTTGCATCGCGCGAGAACAGGTCACTGCGCAGCCTGTCTTCCAGCTCATACGCACGATCACGATCCCCGATGAGATAGCGCTGCTCCATCATGGCGGTGCGGATGGTGAAATCCTCGGCCCCCAGCCGAATGCAGTCTTTGATGGTGCGGCTTGAGTGACCCACCTTGAGGCGCAGATCCCACAGGATATAGAGCATCGATTCAATAACGCTCTCGGCCCAGGCGGTGATCTTATAGGGGGTGAGGAACATCAGATCGACGTCCGAGAAGGGCGCCATTTCACCGCGCCCATAGCCGCCAACGGCGATCAGGGCGATGCGCTCGCCGGAGGTCGGATTGGCAATCGGGTGCAGATAGGTGCTGGCCACATGAAAGGCTGTCCTCACCAGCCCATCGGTCAGGTAGCTGTAAGACTGCGTCAGGGCGCGGGCCGAAAAGGGCGCCTTGGCAAAGGCCTCAGCAATGGTGGCGCGGCCCTGTTTGTTGGCCGCGCTCAGCAGTTTGACGGTTTCGCCGCGCAGTGAGTCCCGCGCGACGGTCTGCGCCAGCTCGGCGATCCTGGCCTGGATCCCTGCGGGGTCAAAAATGGCCAGAGAGTCGCAGATCAGCCCGGCTTTGAGGCTGGGGCCGGGCTGGTCGGGCTGTGCTGTCATGGCTGGATCAGAGTCCGGCGCCTGTGAAGCGGCTGGGGGCAGAGTCAATGACGACAACTTTCTGATCTGTAATTGTTGCAATGGCCAGACCGCGGTCATTGGTGCCATCGGGGCGCAGACGGAAGATGCCGCTTGTGCCCAGGAAGCCGGCACCCTGTGTCAGGGCTCCAGCGGTCAAAGCGTCGGATTTACCGGCGCCAACAAGCGCTCCAACCGCGGCAATCCCGTCATAGGCCAGCCCGCCAATAGAATGGGGTGCCGCGCCATAGGTGGCCTCATAGCGATCGCGGAACCGGCGCGCCGTGCCGGGATCTGGCATGGCAAACCAGCCGCCCTGAACTCCCGGAAGCGCCAGGGTCTGCGCAGGCACGTCCCAGCGGGTGAGGCCGACATACTGGATGTCTTCGGGTTTCACACCGGCTTCGGGAAGCAGCTGTGTCAGCAGGGGCAGAGCGCCGGCCGTGGTGGCGGTCAGAAACAATACATCCGAGGCACCGCCGCCTGTGGCTGCGCGAATTTCCGGAATGGCGTTGATCACGCCTTTCTGTGACAGCTCATAGCCGATGCTGCTGGTGATGGTTGATCCCGACTGCGCGGCAGCGTTGCGGATGGCGGCCTGACCCGCCAGACCCGCAGAGTCAGCGCTGCTGGCGATCACAATCCGGCTTTTGCCCTGCGCTTTGGCATAGGTCGTCAGGCGGCGGGCCGTGTTGTCAAAGGTTGGCCCGAGGATAAAGACGTTGCCCCCGGCAATGGAGCTGGTGTTGGAAAAGGCCAAAACATTGACGCCCTTTTTCGCGGCGGCAATTCCGGCGGCATTGGCGGCCTCGGCATAGACCGGTCCCAGAATGATACGTGCCCCGGCATTTACGGCTTCGGTGGCTACGGCTGCGGCGCGGGCAGGATCGCCGGCAGTGTCATAGATGCGTAGGTCAATCTGCACGCCTTTGAGATCTGCAATCGCCAGACGGGCGGCGTTTTCCAGGCTCTGGGCCAGAACGCTGTCGCCGGACTGTGCCGATCCGCGCGGAACCAGCAGGGCAACGGGCACCGGCTTTGAGGTGTTGATGGATGGCCCACCCCCAAGAGAGGCCGGGTCACAGGCGGTCAATGCAAATGTCGAAAGTGCCGCAACAGCAACCAATGTTGCCTTGCGGGCGCGTTTGAAAACAGCAAACATAATGAACTTGAAACTCCCCTTGTCCGGCGCTTCTGCGCCGTGTTGGTTCTGGGGCGATAATAAACGACCAAAAAGGCGGGTCCAGCGTGAATCATCAGATCGTCAATTTGTTGCCGGGACTGTATTTTGTGGCAACACCCCTGGGCACCGCGCGTGACATCACGCTGCGGGCGCTCGACGTGCTGGCCTCGGCGGATCTGATCGCGGCCGAAGACACGCGCTCGCTGCGTCGCCTGATGGAAATTCATGGGGTGCCGCTGCGGGATCGACAGGTTCTCGCCTACCATGATCATAGCGGAGTGGGTGCGCGCTCCAAATTGCTGGCCGCCCTGGAGGCGGGAAAATCTGTCGCCTATGCCTCAGAAGCGGGGATGCCGCTGATTGCCGACCCCGGATATGGCCTGTCGAAAGCTGCGTCAGATGCTGGCTATCTGGTGACCACAGCGCCGGGGGCCACCGCCGTGACAACGGCCCTTGCGCTGGCGGGCCTGCCGACGGACGCGTTCTTTTTTGCAGGCTTTCTGCCCAATGCCACCGGGGCCCGGCGCAAACGGCTGGAAGAGGTGAGCGCGATTCCCGGAACACTTGCCTTTTACGAATCCCCAAAACGGGTGGCGGCCTCGGTCGCGGATATGGCCGATGTGCTGGGAAATCGCCCGGCGGCGCTGTGTCGTGAGCTGACCAAAAAATTCGAAGAGGTCCGCCGCCTGCCGCTGGTGGAGCTGGCCGCCAGTCTGGTGGAAACCCCTGTGAAGGGTGAAATCGTGATACTTGTGGACCGGTTGAGCGAAGTGGTGGTCAGCGATGGCGACATCGAGAGCGATCTGCGCGCCGCCCTGATTGACAATTCGGTCAAAGACGCCGCCGCCATCGTCTCGGAGGCGCATGAGATGCCGCGCCGCAAGGTCTATCAGATGGCCCTGAAGCTGGCGAAAGAAGACTGAGATGGCAAAGGGCCGCGCCTCCACCGGATTGCGCGCACATCTTGCGGGCAGCTCGGCCGAGGCGCAGGCCGCGCGCACCTATGAGGCACAGGGCTATACCGTCGAAGAGCTGCGCTGGCGCGGTGCGGGTGGTGAGATCGACCTCATCCTGCGCCGCGGCGCGCTTTTGGTTTTTACCGAGGTCAAGACCGGCCCCAGCATCACGGCGGCGGCCTCCCGGATCACCGAGGGCCAGATGCAGCGGGTGCAGGCGTCAGCGGCCCTATATCTGGAGCAGCAACCGCTGGGCGGGTTGAGCGAGGCGCGCATCGACGTGGTGCTGGTGAGCCGCGATGGCGCGGTCGAGATCCTGGAAAATGCCTATGGCCAGGGATGAACGCACAGGGTGTTGTTGAACTTAGCATATTGAACCTCAGTCGCAGCTGCGCCATCTATTGCCAAAGCAAAAGGGACAAGCCGCATGAAAATCGCCTTTCAGATGGACCCGATCATGGGTGTCGACATCAACGCCGACAGCAGTTTCCGCCTGGCGGAAGAGGCACAGGCGCGGGGGCATGAGCTGTTTTTCTATCTCCCCGACCAGCTGGCCTATCAGGAAGGCAAGATCACCGCGCGCGGTCAGGATATGACAGTGCAGCGGGTGGCGGGAACGCCTGCTATTCTGGGGGAAATGCGAGAGGTGGATCTGGCCGACTATGATGTGGTCTGGCTGCGTCAGGATCCGCCGTTTGACATGCATTACATCACCTCGACGCATCTTCTGGACCGCCTGAAGGACGACTGTCTGGTGGTGAATGACCCGTTTTGGGTGCGGAATTTTCCGGAAAAACTGCTGGTGCTGGACTTCCCGGATCTGACGCCCCCCACTGCCATCGCCCGTGACCTTGAAACCATCAAGGCCTTCAAGGCGCGCCACGGCGACATCATCCTGAAGCCGCTTTATGGCAATGGCGGCGCCGGGGTGTTTCGTTTGGATGCCAATGACCGCAACCTCACCTCGCTGCACGAGCTGTTCACCGGGTTTAGCCGCGAGCCGCTGATTGTTCAGAAATTCCTGCCCGACGTCAGCAATGGCGACAAGCGGGTGATTCTGGTCGATGGCGAGCCTGTCGGTGCCATCAACCGGGTGCCTGCGGCTGGTGAGACCCGCTCGAACATGCATGTTGGTGGCCGTCCCGAGAAGATCGGCCTGACCGAGCGCGACCTTGAAATCTGTGCCGCCATTGGGCCGCTGCTCAAGGAAAAGGGGCAGGTCTTTGTTGGCATCGATGTGATCGGCGACTATCTCACCGAGATCAACGTCACCTCGCCCACCGGCATTCAGGAGCTGGAGCGCTTTGACGAGGTGAATATCGCGGAAAAAATCTGGCTGGCCATCGAGGGGCGCTGCGCGCAGCGATAACCTGCAGCGCATGAGGTGAGTGTGGGCCGACTTTCAGCCCGCTGTCTTGCTGCGCTCCCGGTTCTCGCCTCAAGCCTCTAGCTATTCAGGCTAGTTGTTCAGGCGAAAGCTGAGGGCCTCGGCCACATGGCTGCGCTGAACCTGATGCTGCGCGGCCAGATCAGCAATGGTGCGCGCCACCCGCATCACCCGGTGATAGCCGCGCGCTGTCAGGCCAAAACGCTCGGCGGCGCGCAGCAACAGCGCGCGGCTGTCGGGCGTAAGGGCGGTGATCTGATCCAGAACCTCGCCCTCGGCATCGCTGTTGAGCCAGACCTCTGGCATGTCACGATAGCGCTGGCTCTGCAGTTCGCGGGCGCTGGCGACACGCAGGGCCACCTCTGCAGATCCCTCGCTGGTGGGCGGCAGGTCCAGGTCGCGAAAATCCACCGGTGGTATTTCGATGCGCAGATCAAACCGGTCAAGCATCGGCCCCGAAATGCGTCCCAGATAATCGGCGCCACAGCCCGGCGCGCGGGCACAGGCGCGGGCGGCATCGGCCAGATACCCGCATTTGCAGGGATTGGCCGCCGCCACCAGCATAAAGCGGCTGGGGTAGCGGATATGGGCATTGGCGCGGGCGATCATCACCTCGCCGCTTTCCAGCGGCTGGCGCAGGGTTTCCAGCACGGTGCGACTGAATTCGGGCAGCGCATCCATGAACAGCACGCCGTTGTGCGCGAGGCTGATCTCGCCGGGATGCGCCCGGCGTCCGCCGCCAACAATCGCCGGCATCGAGGCGGTGTGATGCGGCTCGCGAAACGGAGGGCTGCGGCTGATGCCGCCCTCCTTGATCATGCCGCAGAGCGAGTGGATCATCGAGGTCTCCAGCGCCCCTTGCGCCGACAGCGGCGGCAGAATGGAGGGAAGACGCGCCGCCAGCATGGATTTTCCTGACCCCGGCGGCCCGGTCATCAGGATATGATGCCGCCCGGCGGCGGCAATCTCCAGGGCCCGTTTCGCCTGTTCCTGGCCTTTGATGTCGCGCAGATCGCGGGGGTGGCTGTCAGAGAGGACTTCGCCGGGGCGCGCCGGGGCAAGCGGCATCTCGCCAGAAAAATGCCGGACCGCCTCGATCAGGCTCGCGGCACCATGACCAGCGCATCCCCCGCCCAGGCGGCCTCGGCGGCCGATGCTTTCGGGCACAAGAGGTGACGATCCGCAGCGGCCGCAGCCATGGCGGCCGGCAAGGCGCCAGTGACTGGCATCAACAGCCCGTCCAGCGACAGCTCGCCCAGTGCCACGGTCTCAGCCACCGCCTCTGGCGGGATGATGCCGATGGCGGCCAGCAGCGCGAGGGCAATGGGCAGGTCGAAATGGCTGCCCTCCTTGGGCAGATCTGCAGGCGAGAGATTGACGGTGATCCGTTTGGCCGGCAGCGCGATTGACATGGCCGCAAAGGCGGCGCGCACGCGTTCACGCGCCTCAGAGACCGCCTTGTCGGGCAGGCCCACGATGGCAAAGGCCGGAAGGCCTGCCACCAGCGAGCATTGCACCTCGACGGGGCGCGCGTCTATGCCGTGAAAGGCCACCGTGTTGGCGCGGCTGATCATGCAGTCTCATTCCCTTGATCAAACAAGAAAAAATCATAGAGACCGTGGTATTGGAGTCATCAACAGAACGGTGGCCCGGGCGGATTTTGCGCTGTTTTCTCGCAAGCGGCGCGCCGGGGCCGAGAGCTTGCGGCGCAGGCCGTCACGGCCTGCAGCAAACAGATCTAGCCAATGGGCCAGGGCGCACGCGGCAGGTCCAGCTGGTAGGGTTCCGTCGCATAGCTGACGGCGCGTGCCTGCTGTTGCCAGCGCAGCACCACAGGGTCGGCCAGCAGCATCTCGCAATAGGCGCGGGTCGCGGCAGAGACGGGCAGATCGTAGCCAATGATCCGCGCTGCTATGGGCGTGTAGAACACATCTGCCAGACTATAGGTCCAAACAGCGGACCATTTTTGGCCCCCGACAGGCTGCGGGCATGGGCAAACAGCGTTTCAATGCGGGCGAGATCCGCCAGCACTGCCGCGGCAGGGGCAAAGCCCTGCCAGACATGAGACAGCTGCATGGGGCAGTCGCGCCGCAGAGCTACAAAGCCGGCCACCATCTCTGTCACCAGCCAGCGGGCGGTGGCGCGCTGATCCGCAGCGCGGGGCCATAGACCAGCTGTGGGAAACTGCTCGGCGAGGGTTTCACCGATGGCGAGGCTTTCTCCAATCACCAGGCCCTGATCCGTCCTGAGCGCGGGCACTAACCGTGCCGGGGCCAGCGGCGCCATATCGGCGGCCATGGTCCCGGAAAAAAGTCCTACCAGATGGGTTTGATGCGGGATTGCAAATTTTTCGAGCATGAGCCAGCCGCGCAACGACCAACTGGAATACATGCGATCACCAATGTAGAGTTCATATGTCATGGGGCGACTCTAGCGGCGCGTAATTAATTCTTAAATCGTATATTTGTGCGATATTATATCACAATATTTGATTTAATGCCCCGGAGGTCCAGCCCTCAGGGCCATATTGCACTTCGCTGACCGAGAGATTGTCGATGCGGTGAGAAAAGGCAGCCGCCGCGCTGAGTCCCCCGGCGCGCTGGATCTGTGTCAGGATCTGACCAAAGTGGCCGACAATCACCAGATCCTGTCCCAGATGGGCCTGTAGCAGCGTATCTATGGCGGTATTGACCCGGGCGCAGACCTGGTTCCAGCTTTCGCCCCCCGGCGGGGTGCTGTCGCCCGGCGTCTCCCAATAGGCGCGGATGCGGGCCGGGTCTTCGGCGTCGATCTCTTTCCAGCTGCGCAGCTCCCAGGCGCCAAAATGGATTTCCCGCAGATCGGCCTGATGCGGCAGGCGGCGGCGGCGGCCCTGGATGGCGCTGGCGGTATCGACGGCGCGGATCAGGTCGGACGAGACCACCAGAGCTTCGGGCGGCAGGGCAGCCTCAAGCCGGGCCAGAGCGGCGGTGTCGGACAGGGCGGCGGGCAGGTCGGACCAGCCCACCATGGATTTGGCATGGGTCGGTCCATGCCGGACCAAAAACAGTCGGGATTTCATAGCGCCCCTTTCAGCACCAGCGGCAGCCCGGCAATGACCTGCACCACGCAGTCGGCCCTGGCGGCCAGGGCGATGTTCAGTCGGCCCTGAGCTTCGCGAAAGCGGCGGGCCAGGGCGTTGTCGGGCACAATGCCCTGGCCGGTTTCATTGGAGACGATGACCAGCTCTGCGGCGCAGGTTTCGATGGCCGCCAGCAGCCCGGCCTGCGCCCGGGCCAGATCGGTTTCGGCCAAAAGGTGATTGCTCAGCCACATGGTGGCGCAGTCCAGCAGGCAAATCTGGTTGGGCCTGAGCTGATCAAGAATCTGCGCCGCCTCAAAGGGTGCCTCAAAAGTGTCCCAGCCGGCACCACGCTGCCGGATATGCTGTGTTACCTTCTGCTGCATCTCGTCATCAAATATTTGTGATGTTGCCAGGTAGGCTTTTGATTTTTGGGACTTAATACAGAGATCTTCGGCGAATTTTGACTTGCCGGAGGCCGCGCCGCCCAGAATGAATGTGACAGGTGCCGACAAGTTCTTTACCCTTAGATATGAACGGTTTCGCTATTGTGCGTACCCGCTGGAGGCGCTCAAAACAAGGGCGAAGACAGGGCAGGGTCCCACCTCGCTATAGCCAGTGAAACAGCTGATGCCCCTGGAATTATACCGGGCACAGCGCGCATGGCGCGCGGGCTGGGTCGGCCAATGTGTCGGATGCAGTGAAAATGCAGTGAACAGGTGCGCACTCTGCGTGCCAGGCTCTCCCAGGCAGGGGGAGGTTCATTCTGAGGGACTGTGCCGTGGCCTTGTGCTGCGGAAGGAATTGCGGGAGCCCGGCCGCTTGTTACGTTCAGAAATCTCACGACCTGCTGCTGTGCCGCGCTTCTCAAGACGAACGGATCCGGGGGGAAGACCATGGCGCTTGACCACATGACCGCAAACCCATTGCCAAAGCAGGCGATGAAGGCAGAATTGCTTGATGCAGAAACGGAACGCCAGCTGGCCTATGCCTGGCGGGACGAGGGCGATGTTATGGCGCTGCACCGGCTGATCAATGCCTATATGCGGCTGGCGATCTCGATGGCGGCGAAATTCAAACGCTATGGTGCGCCAATGAATGACCTCATTCAGGAGGCCGGTCTGGGGCTGATGAAGGCCGCTGACAAGTTTGACCCGGATCGTGGCGTCCGCTTTTCGACCTATGCGGTCTGGTGGATCAAGGCCTCCATTCAGGACTATGTGATGCGCAACTGGTCGATGGTGCGCACGGGGTCCACCGCGTCGCAAAAGTCGCTTTTCTTTAATATGCGCCGGGTGCAGGCACAGCTGGAACGGCAGGCAGAGGCAGATGGGGCGCGTTTGGATAAACACCAGCTGCACCAGAAAATCGCCTCGGAAATCGGGGTGCCGCTCAGGGATGTGCAGATGATGGACGGGCGTCTTGCGGGGGCTGATTTTTCGCTCAATGCGGTGCAGTCCAGCGAGGCCGAGGGGCGCGAATGGATTGATGTGCTGGAAGATGACAGCGCCCAGGCGGCTGAGGTTGTCGAGGGCAGCCATGATCGCCGCCAGTTGCGCCGATGGCTGGTGGAGGCGATGCAGGGATTGAGCGGCCGCGAGCAGCTGATCGTGACGGCGCGCAAGCTGCGGGATCCTCCCCGTACGCTTGAGGATCTGGGACGCGAGCTGCAGCTGTCAAAAGAGAGGGTGCGCCAACTGGAGGCAGGGGCCTTCCTGAAAATGCGAAAAGCGCTTGAAATGCAGTCGCGAGAGGTGCAAAAACTGCTTTTATGAAAAAGCATAGTTTTTTTGTCAGATATATTCTGGCCGCCGCCACAGCCGGAGTGTTCGCTTGCATGCCTGTGGGGCTATTGGCTGACACCACAGCTGCACCGGAACCTTTTGTGGCGCAGAGCCTTGATGCGGTGGCAGAGCGCCTGTCCGGGGCGGATGTGATCATTCTGGGTGAGGTGCACGACAATGGTGAGCATCATCGCAATCAGGCGGCGCTGATCACAGCGCTGCAGCCCACAGCGGTGGTCTGGGAGATGATTACGCAGCAGCAGGCCGATACACTGACGCCAGAGGTGTTGCAGGATGCGGCAAAGACCTCTGCTGTTCTGAACTGGGAAGAGTCTGGCTGGCCAGCCTTTGAGCTTTATGCACCGGTGTTTTACGCAGCCCGGCAGCTGCCGCAGTTTGGCGCGCTGGTGCCACGTGCGGCGTCGCAGGCGGCGTTGCAGGCGGGGGTTGCCAGCCATTTTGGCGCCGACGCAGCGCGGTTTGGCCTCGATCAAGCCTTACCGGCAGCGGAACAGGTGCGGCGTGAGGCCGATCAGCTGGTCAATCACTGCAATGCGATGCCCGTCGAGATGTTGCCGATGCTGGTGGATTTTCAGCGCCTGCGCGACACCAGCCTTGCAGCCGCGACCGAGCGCGCGCTGCAGCGCGCGGGCGGGCCAGCGGAGGGGGCAGCGGGAGGACCTGTTGTGGTGATCACCGGCAATGGCCATGCCCGCAGGGACCGTGGCCTGTCGGTCTATCTGACCAGGGCGATGCCAGAGCTGGAGGTGCTGGCCCTGGGGCAGAGCGAAGAGGGCCGTATTGAGGGGCTTTTTGATATCACCCTCTCCAGTCCTGCAGCGCCCCGTGGGGATCCCTGTCTGGCCTTTGCCAAACCTGACTAGCAGTGGAACGTAAGGCGCGCGCAAAAGCGTTTCCCTCTTGCTGCCAGAGGCGGTAGAGTTGCCGCAAACCCGATGCCAACTGATGCAGCGGCAGGCGTGAGGAGCAGGCAAGATGCTGGAGGAAAACAAATTCTTTTGATCATTGGCGGCGGTATTGCTGCCTATAACTCATTGGAGTTGATCCGGCGTCTGCAGGATCAGGGGGCCTCGGTGACGCCGGTTCTGACCCGGGCCGCAGAAGAGTTTGTGACGCCTTTGTCCGTTGCTGCCCTGTCTGGGTCTGCGGTGCACCGGGACCTGTTTGATCTGACCTCCGAGGCCGAAATGGGCCATATCCAACTGTCGCGCAGCGCTGACCTTGTAGTCGTGGCACCGGCAACGGCTGATCTGATGGCAAAGATGGCGCAGGGCCATGCCAATGATCTGGCCTCAACCCTGTTGCTGGCAACGGATACGCCGGTTCTGCTGGCCCCGGCGATGAATGTGCGCATGTGGCAGCACCCGGCGACCCAGCGCAATATCTACCTGTTGCACTCTGACGGCGTGAATTTTGTCGGCCCCAATGAGGGTGGCATGGCCTGTGGTGAATTTGGTCCCGGTCGCATGGCCGAACCAGAGGAGATGGTGGCCGCTATTGCGGCGCAGTTTAGCAGTCAGGGCAGGCTACAGGGGCGGCGTATTCTGGTGACCTCTGGCCCGACGCATGAGCCCATTGACCCGGTTCGCTATATCGCCAACCGCTCCTCCGGGGCGCAGGGGGCAGCGCTGGCCCGTGCTCTGCGCGATCAGGGGGCGGAAGTGGTGTTTATCACGGGCCCTGCCGAGGTCCGGCCCCCCGAGGGGGTGGAGGTCGTGCGGGTGCAAAGCGCGCTTGAGATGGAGGCGGCGGTGCAGGCGGCGCTCCCGGTTGACGTTGGCGTCTTCGCAGCGGCGGTTGCCGACTGGCGGGTTGCCAGTGCCTCGGATCGCAAGCTGAAGAAATCAAAGGACGGCCTGCCGGTGCTGGAGTTTGCGGAGAACCCGGATATCCTCAGGTCTGTGTCGCAGATGACCAAGGGCCGGCCGCCGCTTGTTATCGGTTTTGCCGCCGAGACCAATGATGTGGTGGAAAACGCCACCGCCAAGCGCCTGCGCAAGGGCTGCGACTGGATCGTTGCCAATGATGTATCGCCGTCCACCGGCATCATGGGCGGGGCTGAGAATGCGGTGATCCTGATTTCGGATCAGGGCGCTGAGGAATGGCCACGCCTGGACAAGGCAGAGGTGGCCAGTCGCCTCGCGGCGCGGATCGCAGACAGGGTCGCGCCTGCGCCTTTAGCCGAGGGCGTTCCATCCCTTTGAATGATCTGGCTGCGGTAAGGCCCGGATCGGTCTATACCGGTGCCAGAGCTGAGACCTGCCGGGGTAAAACAAACGGGGCAAAATCCCGGAGTAAAGCCCCGGGACAGAATCAATGAGAGAGACTAATATGGTTGAGATCCGCATGATCTTTGACAGGGGCGCGGACCAAAGCCTGCCTCTGCCATCTTATGAAACCGCAGGTGCTGCTCGCGCGGATTTGCGGGCCAATTTGCCGGACCGAGGTACCCTCACACTGGCCCCTGGCGGGCGTGCTCTGGTGCCGACGGGGCTGCGGCTCGCAATCCCGCAGGGCTATGAAGTGCAGCTGCGGCCGCGCTCTGGGCTGGCGTTGAAACACGGCATCACCCTGCCGAACAGCCCCGGCACCATAGACAGCGATTATCGCGGCCCCCTTGGTGTCATCGTGATGAACGCCGGGGATGCGGATTTTGAAATCGCCCATGGGGACCGGATTGCGCAGATGGTGGTGGCACCAGTTCTGCAGGCGCAGTTCACCCAGGTCGCAGAGCTGGATACAAGCGCGCGCGGCAGTGGCGGTTTTGGCGCGACGGGGCGGCGCTGATGCTGCGGATACTCGCGCTGGCGGCTTTTGTCTGGTGGGGCGGCGGCTACCTTGGCTGGGGGCGGGCCATGCGGGCGAGCCTGCTGGCGGTGTTGTTTGCCGCGGTGATGGCGCTGCAGCTTACGCTGCCCGAAGGACATGCGCTGCGCGAGGCCACTGGCGGATCAGCAGCGCCCTGGCTGATGCTGGCAGGGGCTGGCCTCTTGGCGGCGGGCTACGGCTGGATTATCTCTCGCCTCAAGACCCGCGCGCAATCAAAAGCCAGCACACAGAAAGCCAGCACAATGTCCCAAACACCGCCTCTGTTTTCCGACACGGAACTGAACCGCTATGCGCGCCATATCGTCTTGCGTGAACTGGGCGGGCCGGGGCAGAAAAAGCTGAAACAGGCCAGGGTTCTGGTGATCGGAGCCGGCGGGCTGGGAGCGCCGGCGCTGCAGTATCTGGCGGCTGCGGGGGTTGGCACCATTGGTGTGATTGATGACGACGAGGTGGAAAACGCCAATCTGCAGCGCCAGGTGATCCACCGGGATGCGGACATTGGTATCCCCAAGGTTTTCTCGGCTGAGGCGGCGATGAAGGCGCAAAACCCCTATGTCGAGGTGCGCCCCTTTCATCGCCGGCTGACCGAAGAAAATGCCGAAGCCCTCTTTGCAGAGTTTGATTTGATCCTGGATGGCACGGATAATTTTGCCACACGATATCTGGTGAACCGCACGGCGGTAAAACTGGGCAAGCCATTGATCTCAGGGGCGCTGTCGCAATGGGAAGGCCAGCTAAGCCTGTTTCACCCCAAAACTGATGGCCCCTGCTACCAGTGTATTTTCCCTGAAGCCCCGGCTGCCGGACTGGCGCCCTCCTGTTCCGAAGCCGGAGTGGTCGGGCCACTGCCGGGCGTTGTCGGAGCGATGATGGCGGTAGAGGCGATCAAGGCGATCACCGGGGCAGGCGCGCCGCTGCAGGGGGAAATGCTGATCTACGATGCGCTATACGGCGAAAGCCGCAAAATTCGTTTGTCACAGAGATTGGATTGTTCTGTGTGTGGTGGGGAGACCTGATGTGGCTGATTATAGAGAGATTTCTCAGGGATATGCACAGGGCGCCATTCGGGCTGTTGTCTTAATAAATAGCGGTGCTGCTATAGCTCTATTAAGTCAAATTTCTTCGCTGCTTCCCGAAGTTGGGGCTAGGGTGATTGGGATCGCGTTCATTTGCTTTGTAGTTGGTGTGGCGTGCGGCGTCACATCTTGGGTTTGTGGTTTTGACAATGCACGATCTGTCGATTTGACTGAAAGGGGACAGCTTTCAAACTACTCAATCGCAGACAGATGGCAGTGCATAGGCGTGTGCGTTCTGGCCTTTGGGCTTATTTTGTTTTTAGTGGGCTGCCTTTCACTCGCGTGGGAGTTCCTAGATGCCGGTGTTGTTTCGGGTGAGAAAATTTCTTGACGCAACGGCCGCGCGCGTGAGCGCGCGGCCGGGCCCAACAGCAAGGCGGCATCTTTGATGCCGCAGGCGCTGGCGGGAGCCCCCGCCCCTTTTGTCAGTCTTTCTATTCTTTGGCCTTTTACGCTTTGGTGACCGACAATCTGCCTGCCGGATTGCGGCCAGGATGCATCATCGCTACCCTGCGGCCAAAGGAGATCTCTTTGATGACAAACCCCCTCTTGGCCCATTGGGACACCGCTTTTGAAATTGCCCCCTTTGACCGGATTTCGGATGCAGATTTTGCACCTGCGCTGGATCAGGCGCTGGCGCAACATCAGGCGCAGATCGCCGAAATCGCCGGAAATCCTGCGCCCGCGACATTTGCCAATGTGATCGAAGCCCTGGAAACCCCGTGTCAGGGGTTGGAGCAGGTTCTGTCGGTGTTTTTCACCGTGGCCGGCGCCGACAGCAATCCGGAACGCGAAGCCCTGCAGCGGCAATTCTCTCCCAAACTTGCGGCGCATTTTTCCGCGATCACTGCCAACAAAGCCCTGTATGCACGGGTGAACGCGGTATGGGATCAACGCGACAGCCTTGATCTGACGTCGGAACAGCAGCGGGTTTTGATGCTCACCCATCGGGGATTTGTGCGCGGTGGGGCTGCTTTGGTTGGTTCAGAAGACCAGCGTATGCAGGCGATCAAAGGGCGTCTTGCGACCCTTGGCACTGATTTCACCCAGAACCTGTTGGCGGATGAGCGCGACTGGTTCATGGAGCTGAGCGAAGCCGATCTCGAAGGTCTGCCTGATTTTGTCATCGCAGCCAGCCGCGCGGCAGGCGCTGAAAGAGGCGCTCCGGGGCCGGTGGTCACCCTGTCGCGCTCTGTCATCACGCCGTTTCTGCAATTTTCACCGCGGCGGGATTTGCGCCAAAAGGCTTTTGCCGCCTGGACGGCGCGCGGGGCCAATGAGGGAGAGACAGACAACCGCGCCATTGCCGCCGAGATTCCTGGCCCTGCGCGCCGAACGCGCAGCCCTTTTGGGCTATGCCAGCTTTGCCGACTATAAGTTGGAAACCGAAATGGCTAAGACGCCGGCTGCGGTGCGGGATCTGTTGATGCAGGTCTGGCAGCCTGCAAAGGCGCAAGCCGAGGCGGACGCAGAGGTTTTGGCGCAGATGATGCATGAGGATGGCATCAATGGTGATCTGGAGCCCTGGGACTGGCGTTATTACGCGCAAAAGCGCCGCAAGGCGGAGCACGACCTCGATGAGGCGGAATTGAAGCCCTATCTGCAACTTGACCGGATGATCGAGGCCAGCTTTGCCTGCGCGACGCGCTTGTTTGGACTGGAGTTTGCGCCGCTTGATATCCCCCTGTACCATCCGGATTGCCGGGCCTGGGAGGTGACGCGAGGCGGCAAACATCTGGCGGTGTTTATCGGCGACTACTTTGCGCGTGGCTCGAAACGCTCTGGGGCCTGGTGTTCGGCGATGCGCTCTCAGGCCAAGTTCCCTAGAGAACAGACTCCGATTGTAATAAATGTCTGCAACTTTGCCAAAGGCGACCCGGCGCTGTTGTCCTGGGATGATGCCCGGACCCTGTTCCATGAATTTGGCCATGCGCTGCATCAGATGCTGTCAGATGTCAGCTACGAGAGCATCTCTGGCACATCGGTGGCGCGGGACTTTGTTGAGCTGCCAAGCCAGCTCTATGAGCACTGGCTGGAAGTGCCTGAGGTCTTGCGAGAATTTGCCACCCATGCTGACACCGGCGAAGCCATGCCTGCGGAACTGCTGAACAAAGTTCTGGGTGCCTCGACCTTTGATATGGGGTTTCAAACGGTGGAATATGTCGCCTCGGCCCTAGTTGATCTGGCCTTTCATGAGGCGGCAGCGCCGCAGGATGTGATGGCAAAGCAGGCTGAGGTTTTGGCAGAGATCGGTATGCCAGGCGCGATCACCATGCGCCATGCCAGCCCGCAGTTTGCCCATGTTTTCTCGGGTGATGGCTATTCTTCCGGGTACTATAGCTACATGTGGTCCGAGGTGATGGACGCCGATGCCTTTGCCGCCTTTGAAGAGGCGGGAGGCGCGTTTGACCCGGAGCGGGCCCGTGCGCTGGAGAAACATATCCTGTCGAGCGGCGGATCAGCGGATGCCGCTGAGCTCTACACCGCCTTTCGGGGGCGGTTGCCGGGGGTTGACGCCTTGTTGAAGGGGCGCGGTTTGGCGGCGGAGTAGCGGAGTGTTGCCACTCAGGCTGGGGGCGCTGCCCCCGGTCTGCGACCTCCCCCGAGGTATTTTTAGCCAGATGAAGCCGGGGGAGGGCTGATTGTGAGCTTTCTAGTAGCCCAGCTGACGATCAACCTGATTGACAAAGGGCTGCCCGGCCTCGCCGCGTTGGATGTTTTGGGCAATCATCTGCGCCGCTGTCAGCGCCCGGGTTTCTGCGGCGATATGCGGGGTCACCGTCACATTGGGATGGGCCCAATAGGGGTGTTCTGCAGCAAGCGGCTCTATGCGGAACACATCCAGAGTGGCATGGGCTATCTGTCCCGTCTTGAGCGCGGCCAAGAGGGCATCATCGTCAATCAGCGGACCACGCCCCGGATTTATAATGCGCGCCCCCTGTGGCAACAGGGCAAGCGATGCGCGGTTCAGAGTGTTTTCAGTAGCGGGGGTGTCTGGCAACAGCAGCACCACGATCTGAGCCCGCGACAGGGCCCGCACCAGACCATCGTCGCCGTGTTCGCAGCGGATCCCGGCAATGTCTTTGGGGGAGCGTGACCAGCCGGTGACGGGAAATCCAAGGCGGCTGAGGCTGCTGGCACAGGCTGCACCCAATGCGCCGAGCCCCAGTATGGTCACCGGGCGTTCCTGTGCCAGGGGTGGCACCACTGGCTCCCAGCGGTCCTGGGTGGCAAGGCTGCGGTCGATGTCCAGGTGGTAGCGCAGCACATGGCCTGTGACCCATTCCACCATGCCAGCGGTCAGACCGGGATCGACCATGCGGCACAGGGGCTGGGTCAGGGTCGTGTTCCCGACAATTTTTTCCACCCCGGCCCAGAGGCTGAGCACAGCTTTGCAGGCGGTATAGGGCGTGAAGTCCTGCAGCTCGGAGTTGGGCGCGTAGACCACATAGCCGACCTCGCAGGGCGGGTGGTCCCGGCGCAGATCGACCTCGAGCCCGGCCTGTTCAAAGGCGCTTTTGAGGGCGGGCGCGTAGGTTGTCCAGCGTTCGGGACGGGCGGCAAACTGAACCTTGATCATGTGGCAAAAACGCCAGACATATCCGCAAAGCCCTTGATCTCGATCGGATTGCCGGCGGGGTCATGAAAGAACATCGTGCTTTGCTCGCCCGGCTCACCGGCAAAGCGCGTGGTGGGCGCGAGGGTAAAGTCCTGACCGGCCTTGGTCAGCCTATCCGCAAGCACTTGCCACTCGGCCTGCGTAAGGATCACCCCGAGATGCGGCATCGGCACCATGTGGTCGCCCACCTTGCCGGTGTTGGCGCTGGCAAAGACCGGCCCCAGGTGCAGTGAAATCTGGTGGCCGAAAAAGTTGTAATCCACCCAGGTTTCCGTGCTGCGCCCCTCAATGCAGCCTAGCAGGCCGCCATAAAAGGCGCGGGCCTTGTCCAGGTCATCCACATGATAGGCGAGGTGAAAGATGCTCATGGTGTATGGTCCTTTTGCTACGGCCCAGCGGGCAGAAAAAATAGATCAGGCGGCTGGGCTGGCAGCTGCGCTTTGCCTTGCCTCAGGGGCGGCGGCCTTAACGGGTGCGGTGAACAGTGGCGCTTTGTACCAGGCCAAAGGCCGCCAGCAGCACCAGCATTGCCGAGCCGCCATAAGAGACCAGGGGCAGTGGTACGCCAACCACAGGGGCCAGCCCCATGACCATCGACATATTGACGGCAAAGAACAAAAAGAAGGTGATCGCCACGACCAGAGAAACGAGCGAGGAAAACCGGTCCCGGGCGGCAAGGGCGGTTGCGACACAAAAGACAATGATCAGGATGTAGAGGCTGAGCAGGGTGAGGCCGCCGATAAAGCCGAACTCTTCGGCCAGGGTGGTAAAGATGAAATCCGTGTGTTTTTCCGGTAGAAAATTCAGCCGCGACTGGGTGCCCTGCATATAGCCGCGCCCGGACCAGCCGCCGGACCCCAGCGCGATCTTGGACTGGGTGATGTGATAGCCGGCCCCCAGAGGGTCCTGCGAGGGATCCAGAAAGGTGTCGATGCGGCGGTATTGGTAGTTCTTGAGCAGCTGCCCGGCGGTGGCGCGGCCTTTGGAACACGGCTGTGATCAAGCCGATGCCTGCGGCAAAGACGGCGGCAAAATAGGCCCAGTGCACCCCGGCGAGAAACATCACCCCGCCCCCCGCCGCCAAAAGCAGGATCGAGGTGCCAAGATCGGGCTGGCGCAGCACCAGCAGGGTGGGGAGCAGGATCATCAGCACCGGCACCAGCACCCAGATCGGGCGTGAGCTGCGCTCGGGCGGGAGCCAGTCATAATAGGCGGCCAGCAGCATCACCGAGGTGATTTTCATCAGCTCAGAGGGTTGCAGCCGCATAAAGCCAAGGTCGATCCAGCGCTGTGCGCCCATGCCAACCGTGCCAAAGAACTCAACCGCCAGCAGCAGCATGACGGATATCAGATAGGCCAGGACCGAGATATTGCGCCCGAACCAGATTGGCACCAGGCCGATCACGATCATCACGCCCATGCCCAGCAGGAATCGTTTGAATTGTGGCTCTGCCCAGGGCGAAAACGACCCTCCGGCCACCGAATAGAGCATCAGGAACCCCACGCAGGCGACCGAGGCCAGCAGCAAGGTCAGCGGCCAGTTCAGATAGAGCACCTTGCGCAGGCCGGTGGGGGTCGATTTGGCGTTATATTCAAGATAGCTCATGCGCGGTCGCTGTCCTGATTTTGCGACCGTTTGATGCGTTCACGCTCCAGACGTTCCTGCTGCGCCTTGATCCGGCTGCGGTCGCCCTTTGGGTAGGCCTCCAGCGGCGGCGTGCCATTATAGAGAGCCTGTAGCATCACATCGCGGGCAATGGGCGCCGCCGCAGTTGATCCGCCGCCGCCATGTTCCACGATCACCGAAATTGCGTATTTCGGTTTGTCAAAGGGGGCAAAACAGACATAGAGCGCATGGTCGCGCCGCTCCCAGGGCAGGTCTTTGTTGCTGATCACGCCGGCGGCACGCTCGGCGGCAGTGATATTGCGCACCTGACTGGTGCCGCTTTTGCCGCCCATGCGCAGGCCTTCTGCGATGATGCGTGAGCGATATCCGGTGCCGCGCCGGTCGTTGCTGACCGAATACATGCCGCGCCGCACCATGCGCAGATTGTTCTCATTCAGCCCCATTTGCTCGCCGACCCCTGAGGGCTGCTCAATGCCGTCGATGGATTTCACAAGGCGCGGCGTGATGCGGCGCCCGGTGGCCAGACGCGCGGTCATCACCGCCAGTTGCAGTGGCGAGGCAAGCATAAAGCCCTGACCAATCGAGACGTTGACCGTATCACCCACCAGCCAGTCCTGACCCCGCACCCGCGATTTCCACTCGCGGTTGGGTGCCAGGCCACTGGCCACGGCAGACATAGGCAGATCGTGGCGAATGCCCAGCCCCAGCCGATTGGCCATGGCTGAAATCTTGTCGATGCCCACCTTGATGGCAAGGTCATAGTAGTAAACGTCGCAGGACTGCTTCAGCGCGGTATTGAGGTCGACATGGCCGTGACCAGCCCGCTTCCAGCAATGAAACCGCCGCCCGGACACCTCAAGATGGCCGGGGCACCAGACGGTGTCTTCCGGCCCGATCAGCCCTTCTTCGAGCGCCGCCAGCGAGGTCACCATCTTAAAGGCAGAGCCGGGCGGATAGGTGCCCTGAACCGTTTTGTTGGCCAGCGGGCGATAGGGGTCATCGGTCAGTTGCCGATAGTCCGCAACCGAGATGCCGCGCACAAACAGATTGGGGTCAAAACTGGGGGCCGAGGCAATGGCGCGCAGATCGCCATTGTCGCAGTCGACCACCACAACGGCGGCGCTTTCTGAGCCCAGCCGCGCCTGGGTATAGTGCTGCAGGTCGGCATCCACCGCCAGCTGCATATCGGCGCCGGCCTGACCTTCCTTGCGATCCAGCTCGCGCATGACGCGGCCGGTTGCGTTGACTTCGACCCGTTTGGCACCGGCGGTGCCGCGCAGAACATCTTCGCGTTTTGCTTCAAACCCCACCTTGCCGATCTGAAAGCGCGGGATGCGCAGGATCGGGTCAGGGGTGTCCAGCTTGCTGAGGTCATAGTCGGAGACCGGGCCGACATAGCCAACCACATGGGCAAAATCGCTTTGCTGTGGGTAGATCCGGGTCAGGCCGACTTCGGGGGTGATGCCGGGCAGGGCAGGTGCGTTCACCGCCACCTTTGAGATGTCTTCCCAGGTCAGCTGGTCTGCAAGAGTGATCGGCAGGAAGGGCGGCGAGCGGCGCATCTCGGCCAGGGCGCGTTCCACATCTTCGGGGGACAGGGTGATCAGGCGCGACAGTTTGGAGATCACCTCGTCCACATCGCCCGCATCCTCTGGCACAATAATGATGCGGTAAGAGGGCGAGTTATGCGCCAGCGTGGTTCCGTTGCGGTCAAAAATCTCACCGCGGGCCGGGGCAAGCAAGCGAATATTGATGCGGTTCTCTTCGGCCAGCAGGCGGAACTGGTCGGCCTGATCCACCTGCAAATAGCGCATACGGGCCGCCAGTGCACCGGCAACACCCAATTGCAGCCCGCCCAGCAGCAGTGCGCGGCGGCTCAGCTTGCGATGGGCACCTTCCAGGTCTCGTGGGTTGCGTTTCATCCGCGCGCTCCCATGATTTCTGCCTCAGCGGGGGACAGTTTGCGCACGCCCAAAAGGCCCTGACTAAACAGCACCACCACTGGGTAGGCTATGATTGTCGCCAGCATTTCGATCAATGACAGGCTGAGCGGGGCCTGCGCCACCGCAAAGAGCGACAGGATGAACCGGTTCAAAAGCGTGATCGCCGCGATAACCAGAGCTACCGAGAGCCATTCAACCGCAAAGGTGGTTTCATGCTGTGGTTGGGTGCGTGACTGCAGGAACTCGCAGCCCAGAACCACCAAAAGCGCCAAGACCCCCGGCGGCCGGTCGAACAGAAAATCCGCGAGCAGCATGATCAGGGTGAGAAGCAGGATCGGCACATAGTCAGGGCGCCGCAGCGACCAGGCCATGGCAAGGGCGATCAGTAAATCCGGCGGTGCCCAGTTGCGTGCCACCGTGTCGAGGGGCAGCAGGTGAAAGAAAATCACCACAAAAGCAAGCCCGGCAAAACTGGCCCGCATCGTCAGGGTGCGTCCCGCAGAGACCTCAGCCATTGTCAGCTCCTGTGGCTGGCGCGGTTGTGCCAAGGCCCAGACCACCGGGGCGGGATCTGGGGGTATTGGCGCCGGGGGCAGGGACAATCAGCCCGCCGGGGTCGCGGATCACCTGGGTGCCGTGGGGCCGCAGCACCCGCAGATACTCTAACCGTTCGTAATCGGCTGACAGGCGCACCCGGATGCGGCCGCTGCGATCTTCGGTGACCTGACCCACCAAAAGCCCGGCGGGAAACACTGCGCCATCGCCCGAGGTGACAACCCGGTCGCCGGGGCGCACCAGATCGGCGTTTTCCAGAAAGGCCAGCAGCGGCGCGGCACTGTTGTCGCCGGTCAGCAGGGCAGTCTGGCCTGAGGGCTGAATGGTGACAGGCACCGCACTGGCGGCATCGGTGAGCAGAACCACCCGTGCGGTATTGCGCCCGGTGCCAGAGATCCGTCCAACCAGGCCGATGCCATCCATGGTGGCCCAGCCATCCTGAAGCCCATCGCGGGCGCCAACGTTCAAAATCACCGATTGGCGAAAGGGAGAGCCGCTGTCTGCTGTCACCACGCCGGTGATAAAGGCGAGTTTGGGATCCAGACGCACATTGTTGAGATCCAGAAGCCGGGCATTCTCCTGTTCCAGTTGCAGGGCGGCCTCTTTCCAAGCACGCATCTGGCGTAGTTCCGAGCGCAGCTCGCGGTTCTGGTCGGCCAGACGCTGATAGCTTTGGAAGTCACGCACCAGGTTGATGGTTCCGGTCACCGGCGCCATGGCCCAATCCATATTGGGCACAACCGCGTCAATCAGCTGGGCCCGAAACCGCTCAACCCGGGGGCTGTCGATGCGCCAGACCAAAAACAGCGCGGCCAGACACAGGCACACCACAGCAACCAACAGGCGGCGCAGTGGCGCGGCATAATCTTCGCGCTGGGAGCGGTCTTTGGCCAAGGGGCTCCTTTCCGGCATCCGTGCGCGCGCTCTGAGGTGTCAGAGCGGCTGCGCAGCGGGGCTTAGCTGTCGTAGTCGATGGCGTGACGCAGTTGTTTTTCGAATTCCAGCGCTTTGCCGGTGCCAAGGGCAACGCAGTTCAGGCATTCATCGGCGATCGAGACGGCCAGTCCGGTTTGCTCGCGCAGGGCCAGATCGAGATCGCCCAACAGCGCGCCCCCCCCGGTGAGCATGACGCCCCGGTCAACAATATCAGCAGCCAGATCCGGCGGCGTTGTCTCCAGCGCGGTCATCACCGCCTCACAGATCTGCTGTACGGGTTCCGCCAGCGCCTCGGCGACCTGGGCCTGGCTGATTTCGATTTCTTGCGGCACGCCGTTCAAAAGATCACGCCCGCGGATTTGCATCGACTGGCCGAGGCCATCGTCGGGCATCCGGGCGGTGCCGATAGAGGTCTTGATACGTCCGGCGGTGGCCTCACCAATCAACAGGTTCTGCTGGCGGCGCAGATACGAGAGGACCGCCTCATCCATCCGGTCGCCACCAACCCGCACCGAGCGGGCATAAACAATGTCGCCCAGCGACAGAACCGCCACCTCGGTGGTACCACCGCCGATGTCGACAACCATGTTGCCGGTTGGATCCGTGATCGGCATGCCGGCACCAATGGCGGCGGCAATGGGCTCTGCAATCAGACCGGCGCGGCCAGCACCTGCCGAGAGAACCGAGGTGCGGATGGCGCGTTTCTCAACCGGGGTGGCGCCATGGGGCACACAGACGATGATTTTTGGTTTTCTGGAAAAGGGCGAGCGTTTGTGCACCTTGCGAATGAAATGTTTGATCATTTCTTCGGCGGTATCAAAATCGGCAATAACGCCTTCGCGCATGGGACGGATCGCCTGAATACTGCCGGGGGTCCGGCCCAGCATCAGCTTGGCGTCTTCGCCAACGGCAAGCACCTTTTTCACACCCCATCTTTGATATGATACGCCACCACAGAGGGTTCCGACAGGATCACGCCACGGCCTTTGACGTAGACCAGCGTGTTTGCGGTGCCGAGGTCGATGGCCATGTCCGTGGTGAACAACCCGCCAAGATTTCCGAAAAACGCCATTAAAATATGATCCTATCAAGCTGGAGCAAGGGACGACTCTTCTGTCGCCGCCAACCTACGTCTTATACCAGCGCAGCCCTGCCGTAAAAGGGCGTTTTGCGCGTTGCTAGCGCCTTTTCGCCGGTGCGGGTGTCTCAATGGGCATTGGGGTTGCACTTTGCGGCCAAAGGTCTCAGCGACCGGGGCGCTGCGAGTCAGCTGCGCGCTGGGGCTGCGCTGGGTTATCCGCCCAGTGGTTTGTGGTTCCCAGCGCGGCAAATACGCGCTAGAGCCGGTGCTATGCTGTCATATCAACATATTTATCATGCCGGAAATCTGGCCGATGTCCAAAAGCACATGCTGTTGGCTGCGATGCTGTCTTATCTCACGCGCAAGGACAAACCGGTCAGCTATATCGAGACCCACGCCGGACGCGGGCTGTATCATCTGGATGCGCCAGAAGCGATCAAGACCGGCGAGGCTGCTGCCGGAATAGATCGTCTTCTTGGCGATGGCAGCCTGCCTGCGGATCATCCGTTGCTTGCGGCCCTTGCGGCTTGCAAGGCGGCGCATGGCGAGCCGGCCTATCCCGGCTCTCCGTTGATTGCGCACCATCTGCTGCGTCCGCAAGACAGCCTGCATTTTGCCGAGCTGCATCCCGGTGAACACGAAGCCCTGCGTCAATCCCTGCCACGGGGGCGGGCCAAAATACACATGCAGGACGGGTTTGAGCTGGCCCAGTCTCTGGCGCCGCCAACGCCGCGGCGCGGGCTTTTGCTGATCGATCCGAGCTATGAGATCAAAAGCGACTACGGCCGCATTCCCGGCATCATCGCCACGCTGCATCGCAAGTGGAACGTTGGCATTATCGCGCTCTGGTATCCGATCCTGCAAGATGGCGCCCATGGGCCAATGCTGCGGGCGCTGGAAAGCCAGAACCTGCCCGGCGCGCTGCGCCATGAGGTGCGGTTCCCTGCGGCGCGCGAGGGGCACCGGATGATCGGCTCTGGGATGTTCCTGGTCAATGCCCCCTTTGGCATCGAGGCGGAATGCGCCCGCCTGGATGGGCTTTTTGCCGGACTGCAATAACCATCGTAAGATCACACAGGCGGAAAAAAGACGTCCTGGCCGCCTTGCTTGCTAGCTGTGCTAGTCGAGTGTTGCGTCGCGGGCTTCCCACTCTTTGATCCAGTCCCAGCCGCCCAGGGCGTCAATCAGCGGCTGTAGCTGCGTCTCAAAACGCTGCCATTTGTTCAGGCCGGATCGGTTCACCCCTTCGCGCACCTGCAGCAGCGAGGCGGTGGTGACGGATTCTTTGGAGTCTTGCGGCGCAAGGCAGGCAGCCTCCCAGCCAAGATCAAGATGCGCCAGGATGGCACGCATCTGCGGCTCCGGGGTTTCGACAAGCTGGCGATAGGATTGCAGCCGCACCCTGTCGCCAAGTTTTGGGATATAGTCATCCAAAGACGCGTAGTTGGCGCGAATGTGCTGCCCGATCGATTTGAGGTCTTTTGAATAGTAGTGGCCCTGATGAAAATTGGTGGTGAACAGCGACAGGCCAATATCCAGCGGATGGCGCATCATAAAGACAAACCGCGCGTCGGGCAGGATCATGCGGGCAAAGCCCATTTCAAACAGGTTTTGCGGCAGCTTGTCGATGGTGACGCGGCAGGGGACAGTACCGGGCGCGGTATCGGGTTGCGAAAGCTGCGCCAGATAGGCCTCGCGTCCGGCCTGGGCCAGCTCGGGGCTTGTCTGGTCACACCAGGCCCAGTCCGGCGCGGCAGGGTCGTGCTGGCGCAGGTGGTTCTGAATGGCCTGACGGGTTTGGATCAGAGCCGGGCTTTCGCCAATGCTGGCGACGTGGGGATGCGCCCTCAGCATGGTTTCCAACAGCGTCGTGCCAGACCGGGGCAGGCCCACAACGAACAAGGGCCGGGAGGTGTCGCCAGTTTTCGTGTTTCCGGTGGTTGTGATCTGCGGCAGCCGCTTGGGGTCAAAGCTCTGGCATTGCGCGGCAACAGAGGCTGATGTTTCGCTCGAATCGTAACTTCCCGGGGTTGCATCTTTGGCGACCTGAAAATAGCGAAACGCGATGGCCGGTTTGTCAGCAGCAGAGGCCAGCTTGCCCAAGGTGTTCGAGGCGCTGACCTTTTCTGCCTTGGACAGTTTTGCGCTGCTGGCAAGCCTGCGCAGACGTTTGCCATGTGCGCTGTCCCAGGTGTAGGGCGCGGCAAGATACAGCGTGCTCAAGGCCTGCGCCGAATTGGGATTGTGTTTCAGAATTGCCTTAAAGGCCTCAGCGGCGCGCTCCTTATGGCCGCTTTGCAGGCTGCGGGCGCCCAGTTTGCCCCAGGCCGCAAGGTCGTCCGGCCAGGTGGCCACAATGGCCTCGAGGACTTCGATGCCGCGATCGGCGCGACCAAGTCCAAAATAGCAATCAGCCACAAGGTCCAGCATTCCGGGGTCCGAGGGGGCGCGGGCCAGCTGAGGCTGCAGGGCAATCATAACCTCCTGGAAGGCGCCGCGCTGCATCAGGCCAGCATAGGTACTTCTGTCAAAGGCTTCTGCCAACGGGTTTTCCATACTGGTTTGGTGCATTTTTGCTGCCACTTTAGGAGAACGAACTGGGGCAGGCTAACAACGGCATATTTCAAAGCGGTAAATTTGAGGGCGGCGTGATGTTTGCGCAAATAACTTCGATCAGGACATAAAAACGCCCGCCCCGGAGGTTCAGGGGCGGGCGCGCTATGATGTGTCGCAGTTTAGCCGTAGCCGGAACCATAGCCGGAAAGGGCGCGCCGTCAGGTCACGTCTTTATAAGAGATTTCGCGGGCGTCTGCCCCTTCGCCCACCCGGTCGCGGCGCACAATCACCCGGTTCAGCGCATTGATATAGGCCTTGGCCGAGGCCACAACCGTATCGGTATTGGCGCTTTCGCCGGTGGCAATAATACCGTCTTCCTCAAGGCGGACCGAAACTGTGGCCTGGGCGTCGGTGCCTTCGGTCACCGCGTTCACCTGATACAGCTGCAGACGGGCCGTGTTGGGGTAGATCTTGCGGACGGCCTTAAAGGTGGCATCCACCGGGCCATCGCCCTCGGCGGTCGCGGTGACATCCTTGCCATCCACCTCCATCTCGACTGTGGCTTCGGCCGGGCCGCCGGTGCCGCAGATAACCTTCATCGAGACCAGTTGCAGATGGTCGTTCTCAGAATCCTCGCCCGAACGCATCAGGGCGATAATATCGTCGTCAAAGACTTCTTTCTTGCGATCCGCCAGCTCTTTGAAGCGCACAAACAGGTCTTTTAACTGGTTGTCACCGACCTCGAACCCCAATGTGTTGAGCTTGTCGCGCAGCGCAGCCCGGCCCGAGTGTTTGCCAAGCGGCAGCGAGGTGCCGGAGAGGCCGACATCCTCGGGGCGCATGATTTCAAAGGTTTCTTTGTTCTTCAGCATGCCATCCTGATGGATGCCGCTTTCGTGGGCAAAGGCGTTCTTGCCGACGATGGCCTTGTTGAACTGCACCGAAAAGCCCGACACCGTGGCGACGCGGCGCGAGATATGCATGATCTTTTTGGTGTCGATGCCAGTCTTCCAGGGCATGATGTCATTGCGCACTTTCAGCGCCATCACCACCTCTTCGAGGGCGGTGTTGCCGGCCCGTTCACCCAGGCCGTTGATGGTGCACTCAACCTGACGCGCGCCGCCTGCGACAGCGGCCAGCGAGTTGGCCGTCGCCATGCCAAGGTCATTGTGGCAATGGGTGGCAAAGATCACCTCATCGGCGCCCGGCACGGTTTCGATCAGGCGTTTGATCAGATCGGCACTGTCAGCAGGGGCTGTATAGCCGACGGTGTCGGGGATGTTGATGGTGGTGGCGCCGGCCTTGATGGCGATCTCGATCACCCGGCACAGGTAGTCCCATTCCGTGCGGGTGGCATCCATCGGCGACCACTGCACATTGTCCACCAGATTGCGCGCATGGGTGACGGTCTCGTGGATGCGGTCGGCCATCTCATCCATGCTGAGATTGGGAATGGCGCGGTGCAGTGCCGAGGTGCCGATAAAGGTGTGAATGCGCGGCTTTGCCGCTTGGCGCACGGCCTCGGCGCAGCGGTCGATGTCTTTGAAATTGGCCCGTGCCAGCCCGCAGATCACCGAATTCTTTGACCGCTCGGCAATCTCGCTCACGGCTTTGAAGTCGCCCTCAGAGGCAATGGGAAAGCCGGCCTCGATGATGTCGACGCCCATATCATCCAGCAGCTCGGCAATCTCAAGCTTTTCGTCATGGGTCATGGTGGCGCCGGGGCTTTGTTCGCCATCGCGCAGGGTGGTGTCGAAGATCAAGACGCGATCTTTGTCAATGATATTGGTCATTTTAGTAACTTTCTAACTCTGTCCTGAGGTCCATTTCTGGCAGCTCGTTTTCGGCGGTCCATATTTTGGCGCGCATGCCTATCTCCTCTGAGCGGACGCGCCAAAAGGCACGCTCAGAGGCGGACTAGGAGCAGTAGGGCACGCAGAGACGCGCCGCGAAAGGCGGCGTCGGTCATAGGGATATCTGCGCAAACTGTCATAGCGGCAATTTATACAGAGGCGGTTGCGAATGGAAAGAGGGAAAACAAAGCGCAATATCGGTTTTGTTGTGGGCGCGCCAAAGATGTGCAGGGCAAAGACCTGCGGGCTGGAGACGTGCAGACCTGCGTTGTGATGTCAGACCTGTGTTTCACCACAGGCCTGCGGCACCCGGCCCCCACAGGAACCCACAGGAACCCACTGGCGCCTGCTGGCTTATTGTGATGCGGTGGCGTCTGGCTGTGCTTCAGTCTCTGTTTCAGCCGCTTCGTCTGCTTCAGCATCGGCATTGGGGGGCGCGCCGTTGTTCCAGCTGCCGCTGCCCGTCTGCCCGCCGGTATAGGTCATGGTGCCGGGGCCCTGCCGCTTGCCGTTCACAAAGGCGCCCACATAGATATCGCCATTGGCATAGGTGGCCTTGCCCTCACCGGTAATCTTTCCCTCTGTCCAGTCGCCCTCATAGATAAAGCCGCTGGGCATTTCGATCTTGCCGCTGCCGTGGCGTTGGCTGTTGACAAAACTGCCAGTATAGATCGAGCCATCTGCATAGGTCACCCTTGCTTCGCCGTGGCGCTGCCCGTCCTGCCAGCCGCCGTCATACAGATAGCCGCTGGCATCCGTCATGATGCCCTGACCGTGGTTGCGGGCATTCACAAAGGCGCCTTTGTAGACCGGCGTCATTGGGGTAGGTGGCAGTGCCATTGCCCTCAATGACGCCGGAAATCCAGTCGCCTTCATAGGTCGAGCCATCAGGATAGGTGATCTTGCCGACGCCATGGGACAGGTCGTCCTGAAAGGCGCCCTCATAGACCGAGCCGTCGGGATAGGTCACGCGGCCCTGGCCTTCGATCTGCCCGGCCAGCCAGGCGCCGGTATAGGTATAGCCATCTGTCTTGGTGAACGTGCCGGTGCCGTGGCGCAGGTCGTCTTCGAACATGCCCTCAAATGTGTCGCCATTGGCATGGGTCTGGGTGCCGATACCCTGACGGCGGCCGTTGGCCAGCGGGCCGCTGTAGACATCGCCGTTGGGCTGGGTGAGGGTGCCGACCCCGTTCATCTGATTGTCGGCCCAATCGCCCTCGTAGCGCAGCCCGTCCGGCATCTCCAGCGTGCCAACCCCGTGCAGCTGACCATCGCGAATATCGCCCTGATAGGTGGCGCCATCAGGATAGGTGATGGTGGCCTTGCCCTCTTTGCGCCCCTCAACCCAGTCGCCATTGTATTCATAGCCGCCGGGGTTTTGCATCACACCCTTGCCCTGATGCTGGCCCTGAACAAAGCTGCCCTCGTAGCGCACGCCATTGGCATAGACTGCAACGCCCTGGCCATTGATGACGCCAGCCATCCACTCGCCTTCATAGGTGCCGCCATCCGCCAGGGGGATTTTGCCCAGTCCTTCGGGCTTACCTTTGACGAATTCGCCCTCGTAGATCGATCCATTGGGAAAGCGCGCCACGCCCAGCCCAAGAATTTCGCCGTCAACCCAGGCGCCGGAATACTCATAGCCATTGGGCAGGCGGTAGGTGCCGGTGCCATGTTGCAGGCCGCCCCGGAAGGTGCCCTCGTAGACGCCCCCGATTTCATCCTGACTGGTGATGATCCTGTCGTCCTGGGCCCGGGCGGGGGTGCCGGCGGGAGCGGCCAGGGCCAGAATGAAGAGCGTTGCAAGCGTTCTGCTGAAACCGGTCATGAAAACCTCTGTTTGCCGCAAGCCGGTCGAAACCAACCTTTGGGAATTGCTTCTGCCAATGGGTTACTTGCTAGGAAACTAAGCGAGCAAACCACTTGCCGCAATGTCTTTTGCGGCTCGCCCCTTTTCCTTGGCTGCTGATCTGATAAACGACTGGGAATATGTTTTGCAAAGGGCTTGTGCAGGATGGCAGATCGGTTTCGTGTGACACTGGCGCAGATGAACCCCACGGTTGGGGATCTTGCGGGCAATGCAGCCAAGGCGCTTGAGGCCTGGCAGGCCGGGCGTGCCGCCGGTGCTGATCTGGTGGCGCTGCCCGAGATGTTCCTCACCGGTTATAACACGCAGGACCTGGTGCTGAAGCCGGTGTTTCAGCAGGCTGCGATGGCCGCCGCGGCCCAGCTGGCTATTGACTGCGCCGAGGGGCCAGCGCTTGCGATTGGCTGCCCCTGGGCTGAAGATGGCAAGCTTTATAATGCCTATCTGATCCTCAAGGGGGGCAAGATCGCCTCGCGCTGTCTAAAGCATCACCTGCCCAACGAGACTGTGTTTGACGAGGTGCGAATCTTTGATGCGGGTCCGCTTGGCGGACCCTATGCGGTGGGGGATACGCGCATTGGCTCGCCGATTTGCGAAGATGGCTGGCACCCTGATGTGGCCGAAACGCTGCAGGAGACCGGCGCTGAATTCCTGCTGATTCCCAATGGCTCTCCCTATTTCCGTAACAAGATGGAAGTGCGGCAGAATTTCATGGTGGCCCGTGCGGTCGAAACCGGGTTGCCGGTGATCTACCTCAATATGGTAGGTGGCCAGGACGATCAGGTCTTTGATGGCGGTAGTTTCGTGGTGCAGCCTAACGGCGCGCTGGCGTTGCAGATGCCCGGTGTTTGACGAGGTGATCACCCAACTGGATCTGGAACGCACCGACGCTGGCTGGCGTGCCATTGAGGGGGAAAAGGCGCATTTGCCTGATGAATGGGAGCAGGACTATCGCACCATGGTCGAATCCCTGCGTGACTACATGGGCAAAACCGGCTTCAAGAAAGTGCTGCTGGGACTGTCCGGCGGCGTCGACTCGGCCATTGTTGCCGCCATCGCGGTGGATGCGATCGGATCCGAGAACGTGCGTTGCGTCATGCTGCCCTCGGAATACACCAGCCGGGAGTCCCTGGAGGACGCCGAGGCGGTGGCCGAGGCGCTGGGCGTGCACTATGACTATGTGCCCATTGCCGAAGGCCGCGCCGCCATCACCAATACGCTGGCACCGCTGTTTGCCGGGCGTGACGAGGACCTCACCGAGGAAAACATCCAGTCCCGCCTGCGGGGACTGCTGCTGATGGCGATGTCGAACAAATTTGGCGAGATGCTGCTGACCACGGGGAATAAATCAGAGGTCGCAGTGGGTTACGCCACAATCTATGGTGATATGAACGGCGGCTACAACCCGATCAAGGATCTCTACAAGACCCGGGTTTTTGAAACCTGTCGCTGGCGCAATGCCAATCACCGCCCCTGGATGAAGGGCCCTGCCGGTGAGGTCATCCGCCCCAATGTGATCGACAAGCCGCCTTCGGCTGAGCTGCGGGATGACCAGAAAGACAGTGACAGCCTGCCGGACTACCCGGAGCTGGATGCGATTTTGCAGATTTTGGTTGATCAGGATGGCTCGATTGCGGACTGCGTGGCACAAGGTTTCGCGCGCGAAACAGCCAAACGCATCGAACATCTGCTCTATATCAGCGAGTACAAACGCTTTCAGTCAGCCCCCGGAGCCCGGCTTTCGCCACGGGCTTTTTGGCTTGACCGCCGCTACCCTATTGTCAATCGTTTTCGCGATCCCTCCTAGGAATTGTCTTGAGAGGATGACGCGGTGTCACAGGGGGTTTCCAGTTGTTTTCTCATGATTTTCAGGGAATTAAGTGGCAAAAAACTGCGCAAGAGAGACGATGATGCGACCCAAAAATCACATTTTGTTAACGGGCAGGGCGAGGGCGGTTTTGTCCCCTAGACCCAAAGCAAAACGCGCGGCATAGACCACCTCATGCCTGGACCTAAGCTGCCCCATTTCCAAGCCGATCTTGCTCTGCCCAAACGCGTTGACGCGGTTGTTATTGGTGGCGGCATAATTGGTGCTACGACCGCGCTGGAGCTTGCCGAGCGCGGCCATTCAGTAGTGCTCTGTGAAAAGGGGCAAATTGCCGGAGAGCAAAGCTCGCGCAATTGGGGCTGGGTGCGCATTTCACAGCGCGATCCGCGTGAATTGCCCCTGATGGCCGAGGCGATGCGGATCTGGGAGGGGCTGGATGCCCGCACCGGACATGCCACCGGCTATCAGCGCTCAGGGATTGTCTATACAGCCGAGCGCGGGCGTGAAGAGGTCAGGCTCGAGGCCTGGGCACCGCATCTGGCGGCGATGGATTTGCCAGGGCAGATGCTGCGGGGGGATCTGTTGAAACAGGTGATGCCAGGGCATCAGAGCAAAATCATTTCCGGGTATTACACACCTCTGGATGGGCGGGCCGAGCCGCAGTTGGCCACCCATGCGATCGCTTTGGCAGCGCAGGCGGCGGGCGCTAAGGTGATGACCGAATGCGCGGTGCGCTCGGTCGAGACCGAAGCGGGCCGTATCAGTGGCGTGATGACAGAGCGTGGCCGGGTGGCCTGTTCGGCTGTGGTTGTGGCTGGCGGCGCCTGGTCGCGGCTGTTTTTGGGCAATGCCGGAATTTCCCTGCCGCAATTGAAGGTCTTGAATTCTGTCCTGCGCACCTCACCCGTGCAGGGTGGGCCGCAAACCTCGATCTGGAGCAGTGGCTTTGCGCTGCGCAAAAGGCTGGATGGCGGCTATACCATCGCGAACGGTACCGAGAATATTGTTGATATCGTCCCCGATAGCCTGCGGCTTGGCTGGAAATTCCTGCCCAGCTATCTGGAGGAATGGCGCTCCTTGCAGGTCCGCTTCTTTGGCTCGGGACGTTGGCGCGAGGAGGCAGCGCAGGACCGCAACTGGTCGTCGCAGCAGACCACTCCGTTTGAGAAATCCCGCATGCTGGACCCGGCGCCCTCGCAAAAGGCGATCAAGCAGGCCTGGGAGGCGGCACAGAGTGTCTTTCCCGTGCTGCAGTCCGCCGATGTTGTGCAAAGCTGGGGGGGCTTGATTGATGTGACCCCTGATGCGGTGCCGGTGATCTCGCAGGTGGATGATTTGCCGGGGTTGTTCGTGTCGACCGGCTATAGCGGTCATGGCTTTGGCATTGGTCCTGCTGCGGGGCGTCTGACGGCTGATCTGGTCACGGGCGATGCGCCCGTGGTGGACCCGCATGACTTCCGGCTGTCGCGGTTTTCCAAATAAACGCGCCGGGGCCTTCCGGAGCCTGCTGAGGTTTCTGGTTTCCCGCCTGTGGTTTCGGGCCTGTGGTTCTGCGTCAAAATTAGCGCCGGGCAGGTCTGCAAAACTGGACAAAATGCCGCCCGTGTGACATGGGGCAAGGCAACAGGAGACATGTCATGACCACCACCCGTTTTGCCCCATCGCCCACTGGGTATATCCATGTTGGCAATCTGCGTACCGCGCTGATGAACTTTTTGATTGCCCGGAAGGCGGGCGGCGAATTTATTTTGCGCATCGACGACACCGATCCTGAGCGGTCGAAAGAAGAATATGTCGATGCGATCAAGCAGGATCTGGAATGGCTGGGCCTGACCTGGGACCGGGTTGAGCGTCAGTCAGAGCGGCTGGAGCGCTATGTCGCTGCCGCGGATGAGCTGCGCCGCATTGGCCGCTTCTACGAGGCCTTTGAGACCCCGACCGAGCTGGACCTCAAGCGCAAAAAACAGCTCAACATGGGCAAACCACCGGTCTATGATCGCGCAGCTCTTGAGCTGTCTGAGGCCGAGAAAGACGCCCTGCGCGCTGAGCGCGGCAACGGCGTCTGGCGGTTCAGGCTGGACCAGGAACGGATTGAATGGAACGATGGTGTGCTGGGCGATATCTCGATTGATGCCGCGTCAGTTTCCGACCCCGTTCTGATCCGTGGCGATGGCCAGTTTCTCTACACGCTGGCCTCTGTGGTGGACGACACCGAGATGGGCGTTACCAATGTGGTGCGTGGCTCTGACCATGTGACCAATACCGCCACCCAGATCCAGATCATCAAGGCACTGGGCGGCACGGTGCCCGCATTTGCGCATCACTCGCTCCTAACGGGCCCGCAGGGCGAAGCCCTGTCGAAACGGCTGGGCACACTGGCGCGGCGGGATCTGCGGGACGCAGGCGTGCAACCCATGGCGCTGCTGAGCCTGATGGCGCGGCTGCGCTCTTCTGATCCGGTTGAAGTGCGTCGCGATATGGCTGAGCTGGTTGAGGGCTTTGACATCAACCGCTTTGGCGCAGCCCCGACCAAATTCGACGTCGAGGATTTGTACCCGCTGACGGCGCGCTATTTGCAGTCGCTGTCGCTTGCGGATGTGAAGCCGCATGTCGACGCACTGGGCGTGCCGACTGAAAAGCAGGAGGGCTTTTGGGCGATGGCGAAGGAAAACATCACCACGCTGAAGGACCTTGGGCAGTGGTGGGATCTTTGCCGTGATGGGGCTGCCCCCTTGATTGCCGATGAGGATAAAGAGTTCATCGCCGAGGCCATGGCGCTCCTGCCCGAGGGCCCCTATGACGGTGAGAGCTGGAAGAGCTGGACCTCGGCCGTAAAAGAGGCCACCGGACGCAAGGGCAAGGGCTTGTTCATGCCGTTGCGCAAGGCGGTGACTGGCAAAGAACGCGGCCCCGACATGAGCGCGCTTTTGGCGCTGATGACGGTCGTGCAAGCCCGCGGCTGATTTCCTCGCACGCTGTAGCGCCCGCTGGGCGCTTTGGACGAGGCTGAGAATTTGTGAGACGTTGATGTGAGGCGGTGCTGCAAGGCGCCGCCTTTATTGTTGGCGACCTTGGGTTTTGGAGGGTTTTGAGGTTTGTGTGCTATGCGGGGCGGCGCGCAAATCTTCTGTTGCCAAATGTTCCCGCCTGTTCCGGGCCCTTAGGTGAAGGGCCCTGCGCAGTTGGGCCGGGCGCCGGGCTGCCGCCCGGCGTGGGGGTTTACAGAAGTCTCGCCTGACCCTGTGGTGTCATGCGGTGGTGGGCTCAGCTGATCTGGGCGCGTCAGATGAGCCGGGCGCCGAGGCGGGCCAGGTGGTGATCCACCAATTTGCTCTCAGCTGGGGCCAGGGCCTGATGGCGTGGATAGCGAGGCGCGCTGCGATCATTGAGAACAGGGGCCTCCCAGCCCGTGGTGGTGGCAAAGAAATCGCTGACACCTGCTTCGCCAAACACCTGCAGGTAGCCCTGCACCACCACATCCAGATAGCTCAGCAAGATGGGGTGGCGCGGACTGCCTTGGTTCTGGGTCTCCTGCGGCACCGCATAGAACGAAATCTCAGGCTGCATCCCAGGCTGCGTCTCAGGCTGCATCTCGGGCTGGCTGGCAAGGGGATGACGGATCGACTGGTTGGCGGGCAGGCGGGCATAGGCGAATTCACGTTGATCCAATGCGTGCCAGTCGGCCCCTGGGACAGCGGCGATCAAGCCGTCAATCTGCGCCTGGGGCGCGGGGACGACCGTGAGGAAGGCCACATCGCGCAGGGCGGTATGGCACCAGCTGCGCTGCCAGCCGCTGAGGCGGGCAGGCTGGGGGTCAAGGTAGTCATGGGTCGCGGTATTGACCAGGCTGCCATAGCCAAAGAAGTAAGGGGAAGGCTTCATTTGATCGTCATTCCGTTTTTGCGCCTGTTTTTATTGATGTATGTCAAACTTCTTTTTGTGGGCCTGTGCAATAATACCGGCAGAGAATAATTGCGGGAGCCAGGCCATGCGCATTACAAAAAGGACCAACATTGCCGTCCGTTTGCTGATGTACTGTGCGGCAAACGCCGAGCGTCTGGTCACAAAAGCCGAAATCGCAGAGTGTTGCAATATCTCCGAGAACCATTTGGCGCAGGTGATCAATCAGTTGAGCCAGCTTGGCTATCTGCACACCCAGAGGGGCCGCAATGGCGGCATGACCCTTGGGCGAAGCACCTCGGAGATCCAAGGTTGGCGATGTCTTTCGCCATGTCGAAGGCGCGCTGCCGATGGTGGAGTGCTTTGCGGATGCTGACAATACCTGCCCCCTCTCAAGCGCCTGCCGCCTGAAGGTCGCACTGGCTGATGCGGCGCAGGCCTTTTATGCCTCTCTGGATGATATCACGCTCGAGTCGCTGGTCTGTGACAATCACGATCTGATGCGCATCCTGCAGCCCGTGGCCTGCGGCGCGCAGCAAACGGCTGTGGCCAGCTGACCAACAGCTGCACCCTGCGCTACAACGAAAAAACAGGGTGACTTGGTCTGGCCTGATTTAACCGGGCCTGATCTGCCCCGGTCCGACCCGGGGTTTTTCCGTTGCGCGCGGTTTAGATGCAGACTGGGCCTACTCCCGGGCGCGCAGGATGCGGGCCGGACGCGCCGCCAGTGGACGCCAGGCAAAGATCAGCCCGGCCAGCAGGGTGGTCAGGATGCCGCCTGAAATCACTGCCAGTGCATTGGGCCATATCACCACATAGCTGGTTTCAAAGACGTAGATATTGACCGCCCAGGCGCCGGCGATGCCCGCGCTGAGGGCCACTAGCCCGGCCCCCGCGCCCAGAATGACCGAGCGCAGCGCAAAGCTTGTCAGGATCTTGCGCCGCGACGCCCCAAGGGTTTTGAGCAGGCCGCCTCGTTAGCGGCGGGCGGGCTCTCCTGCGGCGGCGGTGCCCAGCAGAACCAGAAACCCGGTGAGCAGGGTGGCGGCAGCGCCATAGCTGGTGGCGGCGGCCAGTTGCCGCAGGATATCTGAGACCCGGTCGATGGCATCGCGCACCCGAATGGCGGTGATATTGGGCATCTGGCGCGCCAGATCGCGCAGGATCGGTGCTTCGGCCTCGGCTTCGGCATAAACGGTGGCGATAAAACTATGGGGTGCCCCGGCCAGGGCGGCCTCGTTCAGGGTCAGCACAAACCCCATGCCGGCGGTGGAAAAGTCGACATTGCGAAAGCTGGTGATCGCCGCCTGAATATCGCGCCCCAGCACATTCAGTGTAATGGTGTCCCCCAGCGAGAGCCCCAGCTCCTCGGCCTCTTCGGCGGCAAAGCTGACCTGCGGCGGGCCGGTGTAGTCGTCTGGCCACCAGCTGCCGGCCACGACTTCGGTGCCCTTGGGCTGGGCGGCGGCATAGGTGACGCCGCGATCACCGCGCACCACCCAGTGGTCGCCTGCGACCTCCTGTGCGGGCACGCCGTTGATCTTGGTAATCACCGCACGCAGCATAGGCGCACTTTCGACCTTGCTGACGGCAGGGTCGGTTTCGCACGGGCCAGAAAGGCAGGCATCTGGTCGCGCTGGATGTCGACAAAGAAATACGAGGGCGCCACATCGGCCAGGTTGCCTGCAATGGCGACGCGCATATTGCCATCAATCTGGCCGATGGCTGCCAGCACAGTCAGCCCAAGACCCAGCGCCAGCACCGCAGGCACAGCACCATCGCGGGAGGTGCCAATGGCGGCAAACGCCCATCGCAGGGCCGGGCGCCCGCGACTGATCTTTGTGCCACGCCGCGCCAGCCAGCCCAGCCCGAGGGCGGCGACCAGCAGCACCAGCAGCGCCCCCATCAGGCCACCGGCCGTCCAGAGCGTGAGGCGGGCCGAGCCCGAAAACCAGGCGGCAGAGCCCACCAGCACCGCCAGCGCCAGTGCTGTGGCCAGGATATAGCGCAGCGCCGGCAGATGGCTTGCCTCGCCCAGTGCGCCGCGAAACAGTGAGGCGGCACGAATGCGCTCGGCACGGGCCAAGGGCCACAGAGCAAAGATAAAGGCGGTGAGAAAGCCGTAGAGCGCGGCTTCTATCAACGTGGCAGGGTAGAGCGCAAACAGGGCGGGAAAGGGCAGTTGTGCGGCAATCAGCGGCCCCAGCAGGACCGGCCCCAGCCCGCCAAGCAACAGTCCAATACTGACGCCCAGCAGGGTGAGCGCACCAATTTGCAAGAAATATGTCAGGAAGATCACCTGCCGCTCAGCGCCCAATGTGCGCAGGGTGGCGATGGTTTCTGTCTTGGTGGCCAGATAGGCGCGCACAGCGGCAGAAACACCCACACCGCCAACCGCAAGACCGGAGAGCCCTACCAACACCAGAAGCGCGCCCAGGCGTTCGACAAAGGTCGCAATGCCGGGGGCGCCATTGCGGGCATCGCGCCAGCGCATGCCGTTGTCTTCGAACTGGGCGCGGGCCTCGGTCTGCAGCGCGTCGAGATCGGTCCCGGCGGGCAGAGTGAGGCGGGATTTGGTGGAGAAAAGCGAGCCGGGCGCCAACAGGCCGGAATTTTCCAGCGCGGGCAGGGCGACCAGCGTGCGCGGCCCCAGCGCAAAACCCGAGGCAGCCGCGTCGGGTTCCGTTTTGATGGTGGCCATCAGCACAAAGTCCTGGGTGCCAAAGCGCACAGTGTCGCCGGGTGACAGCCCCAGCCGATCCGCCAGCACCGGCATCATGGCAACACCGGGAAGCGCTCCGTTGCCTGCCAGTGCTGTCGCCAGCGGCATATCGGGCTGCAAGGCCAGCGTGCCAACCAGCGGATAGGCGGTATCGACGGCCTTGACCTGCGTCAGGCCGCGCTCATCGCCGACAGCGGCCATAGAGCGAAACTCAACCACCTGCGACAGGGTCTCGGCCTGTGTGGTCATCCAGGCGCGTTCTTCATCATTGGCAAAGCGATAGGTAAAGGTCAGCTCGGCATCTCCCCCCAACAGGCTGGCGCCCTCCTGGGTGAGCCCGGCCTCAATCGAGGCGCGGATAGAGCCGATGGCCGCGATGACTGCAACGCCCAGGGCAAGGCAGGCGAGAAAAATGCGAAAGCCTTTGATGCCGCCGCGCAGCTCACGCAGGGCAAAGCGCCAGGCCAGACGGAAAGAAGAGGCCAACCCCACGGTCACCTCTGTCATTCTGCTGCCTCGGTTGTAGCCTGAGGTTCAGCCAGGCGGCCATCGCGCAGCCGGATCACCCGGTCACAGCGCGCCGCCAGTTCCGGTGCATGCGTGACCATGATCAGCGTGGCGCCAGAGCGGTCGCGCAGGCCAAACAACAGATCCATCACCGCGGCGCCATTTGCCTCGTCAAGATTGCCGGTGGGCTCATCCGCCAACAGGATTGCCGGGCGCGGCGCCAGAGCACGGGCCAGCGCTACCCGTTGCTGTTCGCCACCCGACAGCTGCGCCGGGAAATGCCCGGCTCGATGGCCAAGCCCAACAGCGTCAAGCTCGGCCATGGCGACCTCAAAGGCGTCGCGGCGACCAGCCAACTCGAGCGGGGTTGCGACGTTTTCAAGCGCGGTCATGGTGGGGATCAGATGAAAGCTTTGGAACACCACCCCCATGTGGTCACGGCGAAACCGCGCCAGAGCGTCTTCGTTCATCGCGGTGAGGTCTTGCCCCAGCGCTGCGATCTTGCCGCCGGTGGCCAGCTCCAGCCCGCCCATCAACATCAGCGCGAGGATTTGCCCGAGCCAGAGGGACCAATCAGCCCCAGTGTCTCACCCTTGGCAACATCCAGCGAGATATCCTGCAAAATTTGTACGGGTCCGGTATTGCCATTCAGCGTCAAAGACGCATCTTTTAGGTGAAGAACGGGTGGTTGAGGATCTGTCATTAAGCCGCGCCTGTTAAATACACTCTATCGGATATGGAGCATTTGCCGCGATGCGCAAGGTTTGGACCCTGTTGGGGATTGTTATTTTTGCGACCTTTGCCGCACAGGGGCGGGCTGCAGAGCTGCGACTGAGCGCTTTTGGTGACAGTCTGGTGCAGGGCTACGGGCTGGCGCAGGGCGACGGATTTGTGCCGCAGCTGCAGGCCTGGCTGCGCGGACAGGGGGTCGATGTTGCGCTGAGCAATGCCGGGGTCTCGGGGGATACAACCGCAGGCGGCGCGGCCCGGATCGACTGGACGCTGGCGGATCAGCCGCAGGGGGTGATCGTGCTTTTGGGCGGCAATGACATGCTGCGCGGGCTGCAACCGGTTCAGGCCGAGGCCAACCTGCGAAAAATACTGCAGGCCGCACAGGACAAGAATACGCAGGTTTTGCTGGTTGGTATGACGGCCCCGGGCAACTATGGCCCAGAGTATAAAGCGGCTTTTGATGCGATCTATGGCGATCTGGCCGAGGAATTCGGCGCGCTGCTGCACCCGGATGCCTTTGCCGGTATTCGCGCCAAGGCGGGGGCAGACCCGGCTGCAGCACAGCCCTTTATGCAGGCTGACAATATTCACCCAAATGCCGCTGGTGTGGCACTGAATGTGGCAGCCCTGGGTCCCGTGGCGCTGCAGCTAGTCGCCAGAATTGCGCACATAAAACCAGAGGGTTAGCGGACCAGAGGGTGAGCATCGCTGCAAAAGCGGCCCCGTGACAGGGGCCGCCAGACTGGATGTATTGTGGCGGCCTAAAGCAGCGCGAGATCCACAGCAGACTCACGACCATCGCGGCCGGGTTGCATCTCGTAGCTGACTTTTTGATTGTCAGCGAGGCCGGTCAGGCCGGATCGCTCAACCGCTGAAATGTGAACAAATACGTCGCTGCCACCCCCATCGGGGGCAATAAAGCCAAAGCCTTTGGTGGTGTTGAACCATTTGACGGTGCCAGTTGCCATCGTCTCTTCTCCTAGTTTCTTCTCACGTAATCTACCCGCAACATGCGGCAGTATGGCCGGCTCATTTTATGCGTATGGCCCTACCGGTCAGGGCAATTTGCACAGTTTTCATGACTCGGCGGTGACAGCATTGGACAGAAGAAGTCATCAGGCAAGAAAAATTCACGCCACAGGCCCGTGCGCCAAAAGGTGTGGGCCTGTGGGCAGGGTCAACAGGTTTGGGCAGGCGCCTTGGGGCGTTTGCGCATTGAGGCAGGCAGCAGTGGCAGTTTGTGGCGCACAGCCGGGGGCTGCAATGAACCGCGTTTTGTCTGTGTCTTGCAGATGTGTTTGAGGCCTCATATCTTAACGGGCCACAGGATTGGAGATTTGCCATGGCCACCAAAACGCTCACCTGTCTGAGCTGCGCCCAGTTGAATAGGGTGCCGGAGGACAAGCTGGCCGCGGGGCCAAAATGCGGCAGTTGCGGTGCTGCCTTGATGCCGACGCAGCCGATGGATGTGGATCCGGCGGTGCTGCAAAAGGCGGCGCAGAACGATGATCTGCCCCTGATCGTCGACTTTTGGGCGCCCTGGTGCGGGCCGTGCAAAATGATGGGGCCGGAATATGCCAAAGCGGCCAGGAAACTGGCGGGTCAGGCGCGACTGGTCAAACTGGCACGAGCGACATCAGTCGACCGGCGGGCGCTACCGGATCAAGGGGATACCAACCCTGGTGGGCTTTGCGCGCGGCAAAGAGCAAAAGCGCCAGTCAGGTGCGATGCGAGAAGGTCAGATCACCGCCTGGGTAAAAGCGCTATAGCGCCTCAGGCCGTGATCTCAGGTGTGATCTCAGGCTGTGGCCTGCGCCTTTGTCGGCTCTGCCTTTTGTCCCTCAATTCGAGGGCGCAACAACAGGGCAAGGACTGTCAGGACCGAAAATAGAACGCCTGACGCCGAGTAGAGCAGCAGGCTCTGCCAGAGGTGTAGATCAAACAGCGCAAAGCCGGTGGCGGCCGAGATAAGGCCAAAAAACGATCCAACCATGATACCCACAAAAGCCACTTTGTCTCTCCCTCAGCTGAGGCCACTGCCAAATCCTAGCGCGGCGCTGTCCTCTCAATACAGGCTGAAATCGTTAATATTTTGTTCAAACTGTGCAGAGGCCGGGGTGAAGCAGGGCTAAATGCGCCACAATGAGCCAGAATTTCGCGTCGGGCGCGCTGGTTCTACCCGTTTTACCGCAGGCGTCGGGGCTAGGTGGCGGGCTCATTTTGAGACAAAGGCGATGCCGTCCTTTGGTTTTGGCATTCTGCCGCCCCCTTGTTGCAGCACATGGGTGAGCTCATGCACCAGGAGCTCAGAGTTCTTGGCGTCGGCCGCTTTGCCAAAATAGACGTCATTGCCGATGCTAAAGGCCTTGGCTTTCAGCTCTTTGCAGAGCTCTTTGGCATTGCCGCCAGAATGCACCTGCACCTTTGCGAGTTTGCTGCCAAAATGCGCCTCCAGCCCTTTTCGCACGTCACTGGGCAGCTTTTTGCTCTTGGTGTCTTCTGGCGGGACAAAAGCTTTTTGCGTTTGGCTTTTTTGCCACTCAGAGCTTCGGCCTGGGCTGCGATGTCTGCGGGGGAAATGGGCATTGGGGGAACCTTTGGACAAGTGAAATGAAAATCGGATGCGGTCATGTTTGAGGCCAGTATGGGGCAGTCGTTAACGGCCATGATAGCGCAAAAAGAGCGAAACGCGAAATTGAGGCTGCAACAGTTATTGACAGCGCAACACTAGAAAAGGGGGTCTTTGGGCCGCACGGCCCGCGCCTGCCTCTGGGTGGTTGCTTGCAACCACCTGTCGTCAGTGCATTGCACAGCAATGCACGAGAGACCTTCCCGTCACGCCAGAGGCGTGCTTCCAGCACGACGAAGGCGCTTTGCACCTCCCCAAGGTCAGGCGCGGACCTAGAGTTGAGGGGCTGGTGCGGAGTATCGATTTACTCTTTCAGGAGAAGCTCTTTCCATTCTCCGTAGTTCATAGTCTTTCCTTGGACTAGCCAATCAGTTCGTCCATTTCGTGACGTCCCGAACAGAAAAACAGCGGCGCCGCTCGGGCTGGAAAATGCTATGTCTTCAAGTAGCTTAAATGTTTGATCGCCGACCTTTGAGATCTTCCCAACGGCTAGATGCTGGTCCCGTAGGTTTTTTACTCTTTCATGAAAAGATGCGGCTTCCTTGAGATCCCCTGTTGAGCCAGCAAGTACAACGAACTCGCCATCAATTTCCCTAGCAGTGGCTGAAATGCCCTTCCGCTTATGCTGAATGGTAAAGGTCGGAGTTTCGGCCGAATCTGAAACGAAGTTTCCGGCTGAAGAAGGGACTTTTCTAAAAAAATCTACGCCTACCACTGGTAAAACCAGTTGCAGTTGATCAAGAAAGGACTCCATATCTGAAATGTCCGCCTCAGGAAGCCTATCAAAATTCGGGTCAGTCCTATTCGTCACTGTCGACTTTTTGGCGTCTTTCAGCAAGGTGATTAGGCGGCCTTCTAGGTATTTCACATGGGCTTTTGTAAGGTTCATATCCTTGTTTGTAACAGCGATAAATCGTTCCCAAAAAGCTTTGTCATCATCCCTGGAATGGCTTGAAAGGCGTGTGGAGATGTCATCTCCTTCGCCAAATGTATACCATTGGAAGATCGGCGTCTAAAGGCGACCCATACAGGATGTAGATACCAGTCTTCTTCAGTTCACTACGCTTTAGCGCTGTTTCTAGGCGTGTACGCGGAGCTGAGAGGACATGACCTGTCCAATTGACGATTTCTGCAGTCAGAATTCCAGTGGGTGTCCCTTCCGCCAAGAAAAGTCGTACTGATCGTCCTGTTGGCATGCAAAATACCTTTCCAAACAAAAAAGCCCCGCCAAAAGGCAGGGCTTAGAGTTTCTACCGCACAAACTTCTTGTGCTTCAGGCGCTTGGGCTCCAGTGCGTCGGCCCCGAGGCGGCGTTTCTTGTCTTCCTCGTAGTCTTCAAAGTTGCCCTCGAACCACTCCACATGCGCGTCGCCTTCAAAGGCCAGCATGTGGGTGCAGATCCGGTCAAGGAAGAAGCGGTCGTGTGAGATCACCACGGCGCAGCCGGCGAAATCGACCAGCGCGTCCTCAAGAGCGCGCAGGGTTTCTACGTCAAGGTCGTTGGTCGGCTCATCGAGCAGCAGCACGTTACCGCCCTCTTTCAGCAGACGCGCCATGTGGACGCGGTTACGTTCACCGCCAGACAGCAGGTTCAGCGGTTTTTGCTGATCGCCGCCTTTAAAGTTGAACGACGAGCAATAGGCGCGGGAGTTCACCTGCGCATCACCGAGTTCAATAATCTCGGCGCCGCCAGAGATCGCTTCCCAGACGGTCTCATTGTCCTTCAGATCGTCGCGCGACTGGTCGACATAGGACAGCTTTACGGTGTCGCCATAGCTGACAGTGCCCTCGTCGGGCTGCTCCTGGCCGGTGAGCATACGGAACAGGGTGGATTTACCGGCGCCGTTGGGGCCGATGACGCCGACAATGCCGCCGGGGGGCAGGTCAAACGACAGGCCTTCGACCAGCTGTTTGTCGCCGTAGTGTTTGGCGAGATCCTTGTCTTCGATCACCTTGTTGCCAAGACGCGGGCCGTTGGGGATCACGATCTGGGCCCGGGTGAGTTTTTCGCGCTCGGACTGCTCGGCCAGGTCGTTATAGGCGTTGCTCCGGGCCTTGGATTTGGCCTGACGCGCCTTGGCGCCCTGACGCATCCACTCCAGCTCGCGCTCCAGCGTCTTTTGCTTGGATTTGTCCTCGCGGGCTTCCTGGCCCAGACGTTTGGCCTTTTGCTCCAGCCAGTCCGAGTAGTTGCCCTCGTTGGGGATGCCCTTGCCGCGGTCCAGCTCAAGGATCCAGCTGGTGATATCGTCGAGGAAGTAGCGGTCGTGGGTGACGATCAGGATGGTGCCTTTATAGTCGATCAGGTGCTGTTGCAGCCAGGCGATGGTTTCGGCATCAAGGTGGTTGGTCGGCTCATCCAGCAGCAGCATCTCGGGCGCTTCGAGCAGCAGTTTGCACAGGGCCACCCGGCGCTTTTCACCGCCTGAGAGATTGGCGATCGCCGCATCATCGGGCGGGCAGCGCAGCGCTTCCATCGAGACGTCAATCTGGCTGTCGAGATCCCACAGATCCTGTGCGTCGATGACGTCCTGTAGCTCGGCCATCTCGGCGGCGGTCTCGTCCGAGTAGTTCATCGCCAGCTCATTGTAGCGATCCAGGATCGCCTTTTTCGGCGCGACGCCCAGCATGACGTTTTCACGCACGGTGAGGCTCTCGTCCACTTTTGGCTCCTGCGGCAGATAGCCAACGCGGACGCCTTCGGCGGCCCAGGCCTCACCGGTGAAGTCCTTGTCGAGGCCGGCCATAATTTTCATCAGGGTGGATTTCCCGGCGCCGTTGACGCCGACAACACCGATTTTTACGCCGGGCAAAAAGGACAGGTGGATGTTTTCAAAGCATTTCTTGCCACCGGTGTAGGTCTTGGAGACACCCTGCATGTGGTAGACGTATTGATTGCGGCCATGATGGGGCTCCGTGATGGGGGAATTCTAGCTGGCTGGTGTGATAGCCGATGGGCGCGGCGGGGGCAATCGGGGATGATGCGTCCGAACCGAGGGAAGGGCGAGAAGCGCCCGCCCCGTGGGGGCGGTTCGGACGCTGCCCGTGCGCAGCACGGGCAAAGCCAGGCCTTGTCTCGGTGAGTTTTCAGGCGGGCAAGCGGCGGGGATTGTTGGTTTTCAGACCTCAGGTGGCGCCAGTAGATTGATCTTGCCTCTGAATATGTGCATCACCTGTTTGATGAGACAGGTTACATGAGACAGGGTTTACCATATCTGCGCCCCGGCATGACCGTGGGGCTGCTGGGCGGGTCGTTTGATCCGGCCCACCTGGGACATGTGCAGATCAGTCGGGCGGCGCTGCAGCGGTTCAATCTGGATCAGCTCTGGTGGCTGGTTTCCCCGGGCAATCCGCTCAAACCCCGTGCCCCTGCCAGCATGGCGCGCCGCATTGCCGCGGCGCAGGGCCTCATGGATCACCCAAGGGTGCGGATCAGCGATATCGAGGCACGCCTTGGCACGCGCTACACGGCCGAGACCCTGCGCGAGATGCGCCGTCTCTATCCGGGCGTGCGCTTTACCTGGTTGATGGGGGCGGACAATCTGGCTCATTTTCACCTTTGGAAGGACTGGCGAGAGATCCTTGAGACCGTGCCGGTTGGCGTCTTGGCGCGGCCGGGAGATCGCATTTCGGCGCGGCTGTCGCCCGCGGCGCGGATCTATCGCGCCCAGATGCTCAAGGATGGTCAAAGTCAGACCTGGCGCAGGCCCCTGTGCCGGCCTGGTGCTTTGTCAATGTGCCCATGGTGGCCGCCAGCTCTACCGCGATCCGGGCCAGCGGCGACTGGTCTGCCGCCGCAGTTTAGCCTGTTTTCCCGAAAAAGAGCCAAAATCTGCCATTTTGCCGACCCTTTGCCGCGTTATGCTGTCTGTAGTCAGGGGTTTTTTTCTAAAAAGAGGAGAGCCTGAGCAGGTGTTTGTGTAAGTGATTTGGTCGCGGATGGAGGATCAGCTATGGTACAGAAGCAAGCTTTGGGCTTTATTTGCCACTATAGTGGCAATTTTATTAGATATTGACTGACATGTTATCGAGACGCTTTTTCCTTTCGGCCGCCGCTGCGGCTCTGACCGCCCCGGCAGCTCTGGCCAATGCGCCCCTGAAATCTCTGCGCCCGGTTGCCCGGGCAGGCGCGGGGCTGGTGTCTGGCGCCGCTGGCGCGGGCTCTGCGGCCAGCCTTAAAACGCTGCTGGCAGGCGCGGGTCTGTCCGGGCAGGTGGCCTGCGCTGTCGCAGAAGTGAAAACCGGCAAGCAGCTTGAGGCGCATGACGCAGAGGTCGCACTGCCGCCGGCCAGCGTCGCCAAGGCGCTTACAGCGCTTTATGCCTTGGATAGTCTCGGAGCGAACCATCGGTTTACCACCCGGATCATAGCGACGGGAACAGTGAGCGGCGGTACTCTGCAGGGGGATCTGATCCTGGCCGGTGGGGGGGACCCCATGCTGAACACCGATCATCTTGCGCAGCTGGCCCAGGCGCTGAAGACCGCCGGCATTCGCGAAGTGCGCGGCGCTTTCAAGGTCTATGACGGGGCGCTGCCCCAGGTGCACTCTATTGATGGCGACCAGCCCGATCATGTGGGTTATAGCCCGGCGGTTTCGGGCATCGCGCTGAACTTTAACCGGGTGCATTTTGAATGGAAGCGGGCCGGGAAGGGCTGGGCGGTGAATATGGATGCGCGCACCCATAAATACCGCCCCGAGGTCAGCATGGCCCGGATGAAAGTCGCCAGTCGCGCGCTGCCGGTCTATACCTATGCGGATCGCGGGGGGACTGACTACTGGACTGTTGCAAGTCAGGCGCTGGGCAAGGGCGGCGCGCGCTGGTTGCCGGTGCGGCGGCCTGCGGACTATGCGGCGGATGTGTTTCGCACCATGGCGCGCTCGCACGGGATAAAGCTAAAGGCGGCGAAGCAGATCTCGACGCTGCCACCCGGGCGGCTTTTGGCGCAGCACCACAGCCCCCCGCTGGATCTGATGCTGAAGGGAATGCTGAAATATTCCAACAACCTGATGGCCGAGATGATTGGCATGGCGGCCACTGCGAAGCGCGGCAAACGCCCCAGCGGGCTAAAGGAGTCCGCGACCCAGATGTCGCGCTGGGCCAAGGCCAAATACGGGGTGTCTTCCGTCCGTATGGTGGATCACTCTGGCCTGGGCGACGCCTCGCGGGTGGCACCCAGTGCGCTGCTGATGGTGCTGGTGGCGGCCTATAAGGCGGGGGCGCTGAAGCCGCTGCTGAAAAGGTTCCCGATGCGGGATGCCAGGGGGCGGGTGATCAAGACTCATCCCATCAAAGTGGCGGCCAAAACGGGCACCCTGAACTTTGTCTCCGGGTTGGGGGGCTTTCTCACCACCTCGAGCGGCACCGAGCTGGCCTTTACGATCTTTGTGGCAGACAGCAAGGCGCGCGCCCGCATAAGTCGCGCCGAACGCGAACGGCCAAAGGGCGCCAAGGCCTGGAACAAAAAGGCCAAACGCCTGCAGCAACAACTGATTGAACGTTGGGGTCAGACCTATGGCAGCTAGGTAGGGCCTATGGCAGCTATGGCCAGGCCGTTCCAGCTGCGGCCAGCCTGGCTCTTTTGGTTTGCCGAGCCTATTAATGTGCCCGTTTAATGCGCCCGTTTCACCTCAACAAAGGTCTCGTGATAGCAGGCGCCATCCTCGATGTCGGTGCGGATATCTGCCGGGATCAGCACGTTCACCGTGAACACGGTCTCTGAGGTGCCGCGCCAGGTGCCCTTTGGCGAATAGAGCACGCCGGGACGGGTGGCATCGCTCACTTTGAGCTGCAGCGTGACCGCGCCCCGCGCATTCCAGAACGAGACGATCTCACCATCGCGCAATCCGCGCGCCGCGGCGTCCTCTGGGTGCATCTCCAGCTGCTCGGGGCCGGTAGAGGCGGGATCACTGCCAAAGCTGGCATTGGTGCGTTTTGACGAACTGGGGGTGATCAGCGTCAGGGGCAGCGCCTGTGCGACCGTCTCATAGCGGGGCACGCCATAGCCATAAAAATCTTCGTACTTTTGGCTGAACAGCTCGATCCGGCCCGAGGGCGTGGCGGGAGTGACGTTTTTGCACATGACGAGGTCTTCGCCATCCGCCGCCTTCATCTCGATGGCGCGATCCAGCGGGATCTCGCTGGGGCGTTGGCCGTTGAGCTGCGGATGGGTCTCATCAATGGCCTCATCCATCAGCTGGGCATCGCTGGCCTGAAACGCGGGCGCGTCATAGCCAAAGCGCTGCGCCAGACGGCGGAAGATCTCGGTATTGGGCAGGCTTTCCCCAACGCAGGGGATCACCGGGGCGGCGCGTTGCAGGTAGTTCTGACCGTAGGCGCCATAGATGTCGTCAAACTCAAAATGTGAGGCGGCGGGCAGGATCACATCGCAATAGGCCATGCTGTCGGTCATCACCACATCAGAGCCGACAATGAACAGATCCTCGCGCATCAGCGCCCGGGTCAGATTGGCCTGATCCGGGTGGGTTGCAACCGGGTTGTGGTTGTAGATCATCGTGGCCTTGATCGGGATGTCCAGACTGTCGTCCTGTAGCACATTGGCCAGATCGACGATGTTAAAGGTGCGGGTGCCTGCTTTGATCAGGTGGTCGCCCTGCAGGCGTGCTTGCGTCTTTGGTGTTGCAACGCCTGATTTTGCCATCACCCCGGCGCCAAGCCGCCCATGATGTCCCATGAGGGCAGGCAGCACCATGGCGGCGCGCAGGCCTGATCCGCCAGAGCGGCCACGCTCTATTCCATTGCCAAAGCAGCAGGCCATGGTTTTGGCCGCCACCATCAGATCCACCAGCGCGTGGAAGTCGGCGGCACTGATACCGCAGATCTCGACCACCTGCGCCACACTGTGTTGCCGTGCCTGCGCCATATAGGGGTCAAATCCTGCGACCCATTTGCTGATAAAGGCGTGATCCAGCGCCGCGCGCCGCTCCAGCTCGGCGGCCAGTGCCATGGCAAGCACCACATCGGTGCCGGGTTTGATCTGCAGGTGCATGTCGCAGTGTTCCGCGATCTTGATCCGCTTGGGGTCGATCACCACCACCGCGCCGCCACGGGCGCGCATCTTTTTCAGCAAAGGTGCCAGATGCAGGTTGGAGACGGTGACATTGTTGCCCCAGATCAGCACCAGATCCGAGTGCGCCAGCTGCACCGGCGGCATGCCAGGGGCCGCGCCAAAGATGCTGGCATAGGCGCCACCCCGGACACCGCCACACAGAGGCCCGCGATTGAGCAGGCTGGCGCCCATATTGTAAAAAAACCGCCGGTCCATCGAGCCGCCAGCCAGCTCACCATTGGGGCCGGCATAGTGGAAGGGCAGCCCCGATTGCGGGCCGTGGGCTGCGATCGCCTGTGAAAAGCCCGCATGCACCATGTCCAGCGCCGCCTCCCAGCTGATCCGCTCAAACTGGCCCGCGCCGCGTGGCCCCACCCGTTTCAGCGGATGCGTCAGGCGGGCTTTGCCATGCACAAATTCGGGATAATACCGCGCCACCTTGTTGCAGATCACATTGGCAGTATAGGGTGTTTGCCGTTGACCCTTTGACCTCGATCAGGCTGTCGCCCTGTACCTTGACGGTCAGGCTGCAGGTGTCAGGGCAGTCCAGGGGGCAGACCGAGGGCAGGGTGCGAATTTCAAGCGGCTTGTTCATGGCTGGACTCCAAAGGCATTGGCTGGAGCCCAGTGTAACGCCGAAGGGGGCCCGCCTTTAAGGGCCACATTCGAGCAATTTGAGCAGACCAATTTGCCCCGGTTTGATTGCCCCGGTTTTAAATTGGATTGCCGTGCCAAAACGCGCCCGGGACCAGCCATGGCTGGTGCCGACCCCCGGGTTGCGGTTTTGATTTCAGACCATGTGGCGGGCGCGCGCACCTCGTTGGATGGCGGCGGCGTGCAGGCGGTCGATATTCAGCTCATAGCGCACCTCGGCGAGGGACTCGAGCTCGGGCTCGGCCAGTTTACCATCGGCGGCAGCAACATCGCAGGCCAGCGCATAGGCGGTCTCATACAGGCGCTCGGGCAGGTCGTCGCGGATCAGGCCAAACAAGGCCTCAAGCCCGTCTTCCTGTTCAAACAGGTCCAGAACGGTTTTTGAAATACGGGTCATGCGGTCGATGTCATAATCGGCAAAGACCGGCAGCATGTTGACCGCGGACTGGATCTTGATCAGCTCGGCGGTGCGGATGTTCTCGTCCGAGGCAGAGACCGCCACCATCAGGGCCACCAGACAGTCCTGTGGAGACATCGATTGGGCGTTTTGCTCGGTCATTTGCTATCCTTTTTGAGCACGGGTTCATCACGCGGGCGTGCGGCGGTCAGGATAGGCGTGGCCAGAGACAGGTTCAACTCCCGGCCCTGGCGTATTTTTGCAAAACTGGCGGGAAACAGCCAAAGGGATGACTGGATTTCCCCGGTGACCTAGTTCTGGGCCGTAAACCGGTAGGCGATTTGTTCAAAACTGGCCTCAGCAAAACCATAGGCAAAGCGCAGCCCGTCCGGGCCTGCCAGGGTGTCGTGCTCGGCATTGGCAGGCACATAGATCGCCACGCCCGGGCGGATTTCATGGCAGATGCCATCAATGGTGACAAACCCGTGGCCTTCGAGCCCGAGATAGAACTCGGCTGGGTCGTGGCGATGGGGCAAGAGGCGGCCGTGGGGCTCGAACTCTGCAATGCCCAGAACCGGCTCCCGCGACCGCTCCGGGCAGCTGTTGATCAGGGTACGCCAGCGCACCTCGCCAACCCCCGCCTCGGCGCCGCTGGACAGAGGCACCTCTGCTGCATCAACCGCCAGGGGGGCATGCGGCAGGTTTGAGGCCTGATTGAGCAGTTCGGTATCGCCAAGATCTGTCGCGAGTGTGGTGATGTCCGCGGTGGTTTCTGCGGTGATATCTAGGTGCATGTGCTGTGGGCCTCCTTGCGTTTTGTCTGCTGCGTTTTGTCTGCTGGGTTTGGTGTGAGTGGGCCGTTTTGTTCCGGGTCAGATAAGAGGCTTTTGCCACGCCGCTCAATAGGGTAAAGCTGCAGTATAATATACGATGAGGTTATGTTAATGGAGCGTTTGCCAGGCTTCTCCGGGCTCACGGCGTTTTATGCTGCAGCGCGTCATGGCACGCTGACGGGTGCAGCACAGGAGCTGAATGTTTCGCAACCGGCAATTTCGCGCCGGATTGCGTCATTGGAGGCAGAGCTGGGCTGCGCTCTGTTTGATCGCAGTCACAAGCCCGCGCGTATGACGCAGCCTGGCAAGGACTTGCTGCAGGCGCTGCACAGTGGCTTTGGCCAGATAGAAAGTGCCGTGTCGCAGATCAAAAAGAACGTGGAAACCCGCATTGTGACGGTGACAGCCCCGTCTGGATTTGTTGCCTTCTGGCTGATTCCACAGCTTGGAGAACTGGAGCAGGCCTTTCCCGACGTAACGATTCGTATCATAAGCCAGGAGTATGGAGAGGCCGTGCGTCCCGGCGATCTGGTCATTCGCTTTGGTCTGGCGGGATCCGACGGGCAAAACGAGCAGCGCCTGTTGGGCGATGAGGTCTTTCCCGCCATCAGTCCGCTGTATCTGGCGCGGCTGCAGATGCGGGCCGGGGCCTATGACTTTTCCCGGATGACCTTTCTGACCATGGAGGCGGCGCGCAGCCAGTGGCATGACTGGCCCAGTTGGTTCAAATCAACGGGCCAGGAGATGCCGCATGCGGCGCGGGTTCTGGATTTCAGCTCTTATGCGATGCTGGTCAATGCGCGGCTGGCAGGGCAGGGGGTTTTCCTCGCCTGGGGCGGAATTTTGGACGGTTTTTTGCAGGCCGGCGCCTTGGTGCGTCTTGAGGCTGCGGCCACGGTTTCGACTCGGGGCTATTATGCGTCCTTGCGGGATGGGGCCGCCGCAGATGCGGATGTGGGGCGAATTATGGATTGGATCGTCGAAAAGGCCGGTTTTAAGGCGTGAAACGCGGCTGTGCGACGGCTCTGTTCATTGACTCATGCTGCATCTGCGCCATAGACCGGTCCGACCTGCTGCAAAGGGCAGTGGGCTATGATTGTGCGGCTGTCTGGGCCGTTGATGGAGAACAAGATGTCTGATCTGCGCGAAACCGCTCTTGCGAGCAAAGCCTGGCCGTTTGATGAAGCCCGCCGGGTGCTCAAACGCTATGCCAAGGGCGCGCCGGAGAAGGGCTTTGTCTTGTTTGAAACCGGCTATGGCCCCTCGGGCCTGCCGCATATCGGCACCTTTGGCGAGGTGGCCCGCACCACCATGATCAAAACCGCCTTTGAGGTGATCAGCGATATCCCCACCAAACTGATCTGTTTTTCCGACGATCTGGACGGTATGCGCAAGGTGCCGGGCAATGTGCCCAATCCCGACAGCCTGACGGAGCATTTGCAAAAGCCGCTGACCTCGGTGCCGGATCCTTTTGGCACGCATGAGAGCTTTGGCCACCACAACAACGCCATGCTGCGTCGTTTCCTTGATACCTTTGGGTTCGAATACGAATTTTATTCCGCCACCGAATTCTATGGCTCGGGTCAGTTTGATGCGGTGCTGAAGCGCGCCGTTGATAAATACGATGAGATCATGGCGGTGATGCTGGCCTCGCTGCGCGAAGAGCGGCGCCAGACCTATTCGATCTTTTTGCCTTTCCACCCTGAAACCGGGCGGGTGCTCTATGTGCCGGTAAGAAGGGCGATGCGGACAACTACACCATCACCTTTGACGACGAAGAGGGCCGCGAGTGGACCGTGCCTGTGACCGGCGGCAATGTGAAGCTGCAGTGGAAGCCGGATTTTGGCGCTCGCTGGGCGGCGCTCGAGGTTGATTTCGAGATGTACGGCAAGGATCACAGCACCAATACGCCAATCTATGACAAGATCTGCCGTATCCTCGGCCATCGCGCCCCGGACCATTTCACCTACGAGCTGTTTCTGGATGCCAATGGTCAGAAGATCTCGAAAACCTCGGGCAACGGTATCTCGATTGATGAATGGCTGACCTATGCCAGCGCCGAGAGCCTGTCCTATTTCATGTACCTCAAGCCCAAAACCGCCAAGCGGATGCATTTTGATGTCATCCCCAAGGCGGTGGATGAATATCATCAGCAGCTGCGGGCCTATGAAACACAGGACCTGAAGGCGCAGCTGAACAATCCGGTCTGGCACATCCACGGTGGTAACGTGCCAAAATCGGATATGGTGGTGCCGTTCAGCATGTTGCTGAACCTGGCTTCTGCCTCCAGCGCCGAAGACAAGGCCACCATGTGGGGCTTTATCAATAAATACGCCCCCGATGCGACGCCCGAAAGCAATCCGACGATGGATCAGGCAGCAGGCTTTGCGGTGGCCTATTTCAACGACTACGTCAAACCGACAAAAGTCTTCCGTGCCCCCAGTGATGCCGAACGTCTGGCGCTGCAGGATCTGGCGGATGCGTTGAAATCACCTGAGGCCGCCCTTGCTGCGATTGCCAAAAAGAACCAGATCGCGGGCAATGAAGATCCGCTGCCAGAGGCTGATTTTTGCGGATGAAGAGTTCCTGCAATCCGTGGTCTTTGCCATTGGCAAGATCCACGGGTTTGAGCCGCTGCGCAACTGGTTCACAGCCATCTACGAGGTGCTGCTGGGCGCAAGCCAGGGACCACGTTTTGGCGGCTTTATCGCTCTGTACGGCGTTGACGAAACCATTACCCTGATTGATCAGGCACTGAGCACTGAGCACTGAGCACTGAGCACTGGGCGCTGAAGCCTCCTGAGGCTAGATCCGGTCGGATGGCAAAAGGTTCAACAACATGGGGCGCCCTTTGGGCGCTCCTTTTTGTTTGAAGAGGCGCTTTGGCTCTGGGGCCCACCCAAGCAAAGCTTTGCAGCCACCCGTCGCCTGTTTGAGGTCCTGGCAGGGGCGCCATCTGCCTGACAAGCCAAATAGCCGTCTCCCCACCCCAAAGGGGCGGGGGCCCTCGGCGATTTGGCTTTGGCAGCCGCCTTTCCCTGCCGGGCGGTCCTCAGGCGATGGGCGGCTCCAAAGCAAAGCGGATGGGGAGAGGTGCGCAGGCGGCGCGCGCTGTGCTTGGCTGGTTTTAAGGTGGGATCATTAGCTCTGGATGGCGATATGCGTGCGCGCTGCTCGAAGGAGTTTTGGGATGAATAAGGGGATTACTGCGGGTCTTGATTTGATGCCGCCGGAGTTTGAGGCGGGGCTGGGTGTCTGGTCGAGTGGGATGGAACGCCGGGGGCTGATACCTATGATGGGGTGCCGAACGCGGCGATTGTGGTGGCGGATGCTGATTTTGCCGGCTGTATGGAGTTGCAGAAACTGCAATCGACCCAAAAGCTGCGCTACATGGGCAAGACGCCGCTGTTGCCGGGCTGCTATCTGCAGGTGAAGGCGCGCATCAAGGCCGTGAGCGGCGCGCTGCCGACGGTACGCATCGCCGGTTGGGCCGGCGATGACAGCGAGTCACATGTGGGTGGCGTGACCGAAGTGGGCGGCAGCACCACCCTGACCACCTATGGATCCGTGGTTGAAGTGACCGCCATCGTTGGCACGGGCGCGCGCACCGGGGTGGATATGCCCTGGGGCCGCGCCGCCACCTATGGCCATATGGGGCTTGACCTGATTGGCCCCAACGGCGGTGTGGTCCGGATTGACGACATTGAAATCACCGATATCACCAGCGCCTTTTTGCGCGATATGCTCAGCGTTGTGGATGTGCTGGATTATGGTGCCGTAGGCGATAATGCCACAGATAACACTGCCGCCTTTGAGGCGGCGGATGCGGCGGCGGATGGACGGCAGATCCTGGTACCTGCAGGACGGTTCTTTCTGGGCGACACGGTGTCTTTGAACAACCCGGTCTTCTTTGAGGGCAGCCTGCGCATGGCCACAAACAAGATGTTGCTGTTGCGCAAAAATTTCGACTTTCCCTCCTATGCTGCCGCCTTTGACAACGAGGAGCTGGGCTTTAAGAAGGCCTTTCAGGCGCTGCTGAATTCGTCGGATCATGAATCCCTTGATCTGGCGGGGCGGATGATCACCGTGACCGAGCCGATTGATATGCAGGCCGCAGTCCCCAACCGCACCTCGTATTCAACCCGGCGGGTGATCCGGAATGGCCAGCTGGCGGCCTCGGGGGGGGCGGCCTGGGATACCGATACCTGGACCGAGCGGGCCACCTATAACCCAAGTGATCCGCGCACGCTGACGAATGTGAACAATATCGCCAATATTGCGGTGGGCTCCCTCGTCGAAGGCAGTGGCGTCGGGCGTGAGATCTATGTGCGCAGCAAAAACATTGGCACCGGCGAAATCACCCTGAGTGCGCCGCTATATGATGCCTCGGGCACCCAGAAGTTTACCTTCAAAGACTTCAAATACATCTTGGATTTCAGTGGCTTCAGTGCGCTGAGCAAATTTGGCATGACAGAGGTTGAACTTCAGTGCAACTCACATTGCAGCGCGCTGCGTCTGCCCGCAGCGGGGACCGTGTTCAGTCTCGATCACTGTTTTATTTCGCGGCCAAAGGATCGCGGCATTACCTCTATCGGGTCGGGCTGTCAGGGCATCCTGGTGGACAATTGCCAGTTCCTGTCGGCGGAAGAGCCGCTTGATGTGGAAGATCGCACCAGTGTTGGTCTCAACGTCAATGCCAATGACGCCAAGCTGCGCAACAACCGTGTCACCAAATTCCGGCATTTTGCGCTGCTGGCGGGGGCGAATAAAACCATTACAGGCAATCATTTCTTTCAGGGAGATGAGACCGCAGCCGGTGTGCGCACGGCGGGCCTGGTGCTGGCCTCGACCTATTGCGCGACCACGGTGTCAGACAACTATGTCGACAATTGTTTTATCGAGTGGACCAACGAGCAGGACCCACGTCCCGATTTCAACACCGGGTTTTCCTTTAGTTCGCTGTCGATCACCGACAATGTCTTTTTGTCGAGCCACGTCGCTCCCTGGTTCAGCTATATCGTGGTAAAGCCCTATGGCACGGGTCATTTCCTCAATGGGGTAAGCATCTCGGGCAACAAGTTCCGCTCGATCAATGGCAGTATTGACCGGGCTGACCGGGTGGACACCAGCTTTTCGGATCTGGATTTCGGGCGCTGCAAATCGGTGTTCTTTGAGGGCAATACCTTTCACGGCATCACGGCTATCGTCGCAAGCCCTTTGCGGGTGCGCCATGTGCAATCCTCTAATTCAAACACCTGGACGGTGCAGACCTCTGGCAACCTGCCGTTTGAGGGCAATGCACGGGCAGTGGATGCGGTAACGGCGATTGGCCCAATCCGAAATGCGTCCGGCACCTTCAGGTATGTAATGCCCTATGTGCAGCTTGAGCAGGGCAGCAATGATGACCAGATCCGCCTGAACTGGGGAGAGAGCCTGCGCGGTGAGGTGCAGGTGGTGGTGCGCGTCGACAAGTAGCGCGTTGGCAAATATATGGGCGGCTCTGATCTGGCTGTTGTCTCTACTGTTTAACCCCAGCATTCCGGCCCGGAGTGTTGGGGTTAAAAGCGTTGCCACAGGGCGATCTTCAGGCCGAGGTTTTGGGTTTTTGCCTGGCGATATTCAATCCCGATGACCAATTCGCTGGTTTCAAACACCTTCTGAGCCGGAAGCGACAGGCCAGAGAGGCTGAGGCGTATGGAGGGGGTGATCGCGTAGCTGAAATCGGTGCCATTGCCAAAGGCGGTTTCGATTTGCAGCAGAGGCGACAGCTGCCGCCCGGTGGTCAGGCCGAAACTGCCGTCCAGTTTCCAGAGGGCCTGTTCTGCGTCGCCGCGCTTCTCATAGATCAGATCGAGAATGCCCCAGAGGTTGCCCCGGCGGGTTGCAAAACCGCGCCCCGCCGACACCGTCAGGCGATACATTGGCTGCCAGTCCCCCTGGCTGTGGTTGCCGCCGAGGGCCAGCTCGGTTGCAATTCGCGTTGCATTTGGCCTTTGCCGCAACGGCAGGCGGGCAAAAAGCAGGGCATGGCCGGACTGTGACCCGACCTGATTGAGGTCGACCCCCAAATCAAACCGCCCGTTGAGGCCAAAGTCGCGATAATAGCCAAATTCGGTTGTGAGGCCCTGATCTGTATTGCGCAGGGCAAAGCTGGTCGCGGCAAATCCGGTTCCGGGCGCGCGTTTCCAGGCTCCGGACAGGGCGCTCTGGGGCAGCAGCGCTGCGCAGAGCGTCAGAGCCAGAAAACCCGCGCGAAACATGGCTATTTGCGGACAGATATTGTTGTCATGTACTCGTTTTAGGTGAGTGGTGCGTGCTTGCAAGAACCTTAGGCAAAAACAAGTCCGCTTTTGGCCGTAACCATCGTAGGCTGGTCACACTTAGCGCAGTAGCCAGGGAGCAGAGGATGCCAAAAATAACAGATGCGGCGGAGATCCAGACCGTCATCACCACTTTTGAGATGTCGCCGGGAACCTGCCAGGATCTGATGGAGGCGCTGGAAGAGGCCTATGGCGCCTTTATCTCAAAGCAGCCGGGGTTTGTGTCGGCGGGCCTGCATGTGAACGATGCGCAGACCCGGATTGCCAACTACTCGCAATGGCGTCGCCGCGAGGATTTTATGGAGATGCTGCGATCACCGGAAATGCGGGCGCGCAATCGCAAGATAAACGAGCTGTGCCGCAGTTTTGAGCCGGTCATGTATGAGGTCACGGCGACGTTCCAGGCCTCCTGAGCCGCACCACCCGCTGGGCTGGCCAGTTTTTTAGCGGCCAGTTTTTTAGCAGCCAGTTTTTTAGCCGCCAGTATTGTGAAAGCCTTCGCGTATCTGTTGCGCAAAACTTCTGTGGCCAAAAGGGTAAAGACCCTGACCTGGATCAATGTCGGTGCAGCTGTGAGGGTACATGCTGGGCCTACGCGAACAGCTTAGGAGGCTTCAAATGTACCATAATATTGTCGTGCCAATTTCCTTTGACCCGGACCGTGATATATCCGCGCCGTTGAAACTTGCACAATTGCTGGCAACACCGGAGGCCAAGATCACTCTGTTGCATGTGGTTGAACAGGTCCCGGCCTATGCGATGTCATATATGCCAGTTGAATATATGGCGCAGGCTCGTGAGGCGCTGGAGAGCGAGTTGGAAGGCCTTGCAAGGACGCTGCCAAATGCCACTGGGGTTGTTATTGAGGGGCACTCTGGACGGTCGATCCTGGATTGGGCCGAGCAGAACAAGCCGGACCTGGTGATCATCGCGTCGCATCGCCCCGGAATGCAGGATTTGCTGCTGGGCTCTACCGCGAGCCAGGTGGTGCGCCATGCCCCCTGCGCTGTCCACGTGGTCCGCTGATCAAATCAATCTTGGTCAGGCCAGATTGGTCAGGCCAGATTGGTCAGGCCAGATTGGTCAGGCAGATCAGGGCGGCTCAACCGGTCTGCTCTGCCTGATAGGCTGGCCTTTTGTCCAGTTTTGTAGAGTGAGCCCTCCCCATTGCGACCACCGGGGCAGCCCGATGCCTAACACGGGCGTGGCTCAGGGCAAAAACAGCGCGGTGCGCCCTGTCAGCTCAAGCGGGCCCAAATGGCCCAGTCAGGTTAAGCGCGCCAAAATGGCGCTGGCAAAGCGTATCATTCCGCCGGGCGTCAGGGTTGATCGCAGCAGAACCTTGTTGGAATTCACAGCCTGCGCGATGCGGGCATAGTGCTCTTGTTTGTTGGACGCAGAGCGCAGCAGGCGGGTCTCGGCCTTGGTTCAGGGCTTTATCGGCTGCACGCTTAACCGCTGGAATGGCTGAGGATTTGATTGGTTTGTAGGTTTCCAGGGCGCGCCGCCGGACGGGTTTGCTGGGGTCACGGTTTTTGTTTACCGCGGCTTCCAGACTGCGTTCGACCTGCAGCATGGCCTTGTGCGCCTCGGAATAGGCCGGGTTGCCGGTGAGCTGGTCCGCTGCGCGTTTGTAGACCCAGCGATAGCAGTCATACCGGTATATCCACGGCTGGGACCCACACCGACTGGCCCCGCGGGTGAGCGTTCTGACGACACTGCGGGTGGTTGCAGAGCTAAGCCCGTGTGAGGCCGCCGCACCGCCGTAGCCGCCGTCCCCACCTTCACCGCCGCCCAGCGAAGCCGTGGGAACCTGTCCGGCAGCAAAAACCACCGCAGTCAAAACGGCAAACCGAAACGCACGCATCACATATCTCCTCACTATGGCGCAAGCCTACCATGAAACGCTGTTCTGGCAAAGGCAGCAGGGCGCCGCGGGATTGTCACAGGAGTCTCCCAGAGGACTATTAAACGGGGCCTGGTATATGGGCCCAGTTCAGGGGCCTGGCGACAGGGTTTTTACCCCCGCGCCCTGCTGGGCCAGAGCCATTGATGCGCTGCCTGCCTCTCCGCATCCCATCTGCGCGCACAATGGCCAATCCCCAAAGGGCGGTCTGATCAACCTCAGCCGCAGCGCCGCCATGACGACCCAGCGCTGGGCGGGATCACGAGGCTTCTGATGCTGGCCTGGCGCTGTCGCCAACTGGGCCAGCAACTGGGCCAACAACAGGACCTCCAACAGGGTCACCAACTGGGCCAAGAGACTGACGCCATGTGATATGTGTTGGCAATTTGGCTGAGCGCCCGGGGCTTTTGTTCTTCACCATATCAACAAGCTCAAGGGCGGCTTTACCTCCCATCTCGCGGTGCGGCACATGTACGGTGGTCAGGGCCGGATTGGTGACCCGGGCCAGCTCGATATCGTCGAAACCGGTGATTGAGACATCCTCGGGCACCGCCAGTCCCAACCGCTGCGCACAGAGCAGCGCGCCGGTGGCCAGAACGTCGTTGCCGCACATGACCACGCTGGGGCGCGGGCTGCGCGCCATCAGCTTTGCAAAGGCCGCAGCACCATGTTCGATTTCATAGGCGGCTTCTATGACGGGGAGCTTTGCAGCATCCAGGCCATTGGCCTCCATCGCATCGCGGCAGCCCTGCAGGCGCAGGCGGGCCCGGTCATTGCCCTGCGTGACGCCTGAAATCATCGCGATTTTTGTGTGCCCCAGCTTAATCACCTCTTGCGTCAGGCTGAACATGGCCTGCGCGTTGTCAAACCCGATTGAGGGAATTTGACCCGCCTCACTATGGCTCCATGCTGCCAAAGCGGGCACTTTCTGCCGCGCCAGATAGTCATAGATTTCTGCCTCACGATCATGCCCGATCAACAAAAGCCCGTCCGCGCCGCGCGCAACCAGCGCCCGGATCTGTTCGTTCTCAATATCGGGCCGGTAGGCAGAACTGGCAACCAGCAGCGTATAGCCCTGCCGGTGCAACTCTTCCTGAAAGGCCTGCACCCCCCGCGCAAAGATCGCGTTTTCCATCGTTGGGATGATAGCGCCAATTGTCATGGTGCTCTTGGCCGCCATCACGCGTGCGGCAAAGTTTGGCGTGTAGCCAAGCGCCTCTATCGCCTCCTGAACCCGCTGCCGTGTTGCCTCGACGACGCGATCAGGCGCGTTCAGACAGCGCGAAACCGTGGCGCTTGATACGCCAGCCATCTTGGCAACATCGCCCAATGTCGGAATGGCCTCTGGATTTGGCATTCTCAATCTCTTGCTTTAGTTTTTCTTCATTCTATCACAGGAAAAGCCGGGGGAAAGCCACTAATGTAAGCGCTTGCATTGATAATGTAAGCGCTTACATTGATGTGTAAGCCGAATCATTTGGGAAAGCCGATCATGTTCCTCGCTGCCGCTGTCATCGTTTTTGCTCTGTATTTTTTAAATGTTGCTTTGGGTGCGTTCACGGGCGGTGCTGTGTTGGGAGACACAGGTGAAATGTTGGTTCTGCTTGCGGCGACGATCCTCTTTGTCGTTGCCATTCTGAAAAAGGAAGCTGACCGCCAAAAAAAGAGCGGCAGCTAAGCAGCGAATAGCTCCACTGGGAGGACAACCATGACAAATACACGCAATGAGCTCGCCTCGGCTGAGCGCCGTAATTTCCTTAAGCTCAGCACCGCCGGTGCCTTTACGGCGGCGATGGTCGCGGGGGCCGGGGGTATGCTGTGGTCTGGCGAGGCCGTGGCGCAAACGGCAAATGAAGAGCGCGCCCGGGAAAAAGCCGCAGATCATGTGATGACGATTGCCACGGCCTATGTGATGGGGGCGTCGCGCAGCTATCCGATCATGCAGCTGGACCTGAAAGAAAACATTCAGAACGCCACCAATGGCAAGGTCTATGTAAAGCTTGCGCCCGGTGGCCAGCTTGGGGCCGGTGGGGCGCTGGTGCAAAAGGTGCAGGGCGGCACCATTCAGGCGGCGCAGCACTCGCTGTCCAATTTCGCCCCCTTTGCCTCAACGGTAGATCTGATCAACATGCCCTATCTCTGTGGCTCTAATCAGCGGTTCACCAATCTGGTGAATTCGGATCATTGGAAGGCTGAGGTGCATCCAAAGGTGGAGGCGGCAGGTTTTAAGGCGCTGTTTTATGTCAATATTGACCCCCGTGTTGTTGCGGTGCGCAAAGGCGGCGCTGGCGCCGTGCTCAGCCCCGGTGATCTGTCTGGGGTAAAGGTCCGGGTTCCCGGCTCGAAAATGTTGCAGCAATACTACCGCATGGTTGGGGCCAACCCGACCCCCGTCCCCTGGGGTGAGACGCCCTCGGCGATCAAACAGGGGGTGGCCGATGCATTGGATCCTTCCGTTGGGGCGCTCTATGTCTTTGGCTTTAAAGACATCCTGAGCCATGTGACCTTTACCCAGGCGGTGCCGGACGCGCAGGTTTATTCCTGCAATCTTGAGTGGTTCAACACGATGCCAGCGGATGTGCAGGATGGCATCATGTGGGGGGCCGAGATGACGGCGCACCAGAACCTGTCCAAGGTGCCCTCGGCCCGTGCCTATGCCATGGCGGAACTGGCCAAGGCGGGGGTGCAGTTTCATTCCCTTAGCGCGGATCAGCTTGCGGAATGGCAGGCCGCAGGCGGCTTTCAGCGCCCGGAATGGGAGACCTTCAAGACCGAGCTGGCCGGCTCTATGCAGGCCTTTGCCAAGCTGGAAGAGGCCGCAGGCACCCAAGGCAAATACTACGTCCACGACGCCTGAACCATAGGGCAGGCGCCGCATTGGTGCCTGTCCTTTGAAGGCAGTCGATTTGAACAGCCGAATAGCTGAACCAATAGCTATGGCCAGAAGGTGGGGCGAGAGATGGGGGTGTTGAAACAAATAGACCAGAACGCAGAGCGATGGCTGCTGCTGACCTTCTATGTGCTGCTGGTGATCACCATGGCTGTGGAAGTGCTGCGGCGCGAGCTGTTCTCTTATTCGTCGATCTGGGGCGAAGAGATCGTGCGCTACGCGTTTATCTATCTGGCCTGGATCGGTGCTGCGGCGGCCGTCAAGGAACGCGCCCATATCCGCATTGATGTGCTGATGCATTATATCGGCCCCCGGCCCAAGGCGGCGCTCTATATCTTTGGCGATCTGCTGATGTTTGCGGTCGCCCTTGTTGCGCTCTTTTGGTCCTTTGAGACGGTTCTGGTCTCGGCAAAATTTGGCTCTGTCACCGATGGGCTGCGCATCTCCAAGGTCTGGTTCCTGATGGCCGTGCCACTGGGATTTTCCCTGATGATCTGGCGCCTGATCCAGTCGTTTCAACGCGACCTCAAATCCCTTCGGGACGGCACGCCCGTCTTTGAGGTCGACAAATTGTTTGATTGAGGGGGTTTGAAATGCTGTGGACCACTTTAAACCAAACCGTTGAGCTGGGATGGGATTTCTATCTGCCGGTCATTCTGTTTGTGGCGCTCATTGCGCTGGCGGTGCCGGTCTGGGCCGCGATTGGCGCGGCGGCAATCACCATGCTTGTCATGTCCGGAGATCTGCCGCTCAGCCTGGTTGGCGAGAGCCTGTTTTCTGGCATTGCTGCCTTTGCGCTGACGGCTGTGCCGCTGTTCATTCTGACGGGTGACGTGCTGGTGCGCACCGGGCTTTCGCGCAAGTTCCTCGATGTGGCCGAGGCGCTGACCTGTTTTGCCAAGGGCGGCTTTGGCTCTGCCACGGTGCTTGTCTGCGGTATGTTCGCCGCCATTTCGGGCTCGGACGCGGCGGGGGCGGCGGCGGTTGGCCGCATGACCATCGCCCGGCTGGTCGAGAGCGGCTATCCGCGCCCCTATGCCTGCGCGCTGGTCGCGGCCGGCGCCTGCACCGGCATCCTGATCCCGCCTTCTATTGCCTATATCATCATCGGGCTGGTGCTGGGAATTTCCGCCTCAACCTTGTTTTTGGCAGCCCTGATCCCCGGTCTGGCAATTCTGATCTCGATCCTTGTCACCAACCTTATCGTGAACCGACTTTATAACTATGAAGGCGGCGGCATGATGAGCCTGACTGAGTGGTCCGCCAATCTGGGGCGGGCGCTGAAATCAGGCTGGTATGCCTTTATCGTGCCGGGCATCATCTTTTACGGCATCTTCTCCGGGCGGCTGACCCCAACCGAGGCCGGCGCGACGGCGGTTGTTGTGACCATCCTCCTGGGCTTTTTGCTGCGCACGCTGTCGCTGGCGGATTTTCCGGCGATGCTGGTCAGCTCTGCCAAGGTGAATGGCGTCATCCTGCCGATCATCGCCTTTTCCGCGCCTCTGGCCGAAGCGCTGGCAATCATGGGGGTGCCGCAGGGTTTTGTGACCTCAATTACCGCTCTGACGGACGACCCCTATGTGCTCATCCTATTGATGATCGGCATTCTGATCGCGGCGGGCTGTGTGATGGAAACAACGCCAAATATCGTCATCCTGGCCCCGATCCTAAAGCCGCTTGCGGATAACATTGGCATGAATGAGATTCAGTTCTGTATCATGATGATCACGGCACTGGGCGTGGGGTTCATTACACCGCCGCTTGGGCTCAACCTGTTTGTGGTGTCCGGAATTACCGGAGAATCTATTCTCAAGATTGCCGCGCGGGCTGTGCCCTTTGTTTTGACGATGCTGATTGTTGTGCTGCTGATTGCTTATGTTCCCGCAGTCTCGACCACCTTGCTTCCCGAAATATACCAATAGGAACACGCAGAAATGACACGAGAATACCTCAAAAAGGCGAGCCTGACCGCGAAATCGGATGCATCATCGGTGCATGACACGGTCAAGAGCATCCTTGCGGATATCGAGGCTGGCGGCGATGCAGCGGCGTTGGACTATGCTGCGAAGTTCGACAAAAATGAGGGCTCCGTTCTGTTGAGCGCCGAGGAGATTGCAGCCGCCTCGGCGCTGGTGCCAGAGCGGCTGAAAGCGGATATTCGCTTTGCGCATGATAACGTCCGCCGCTTTGCTGAGACCCAGAAGGCCACTTTGACAGATGTTGAGCTGGAAATCGCGCCGGGATTTGGGCCGGACAAAAGGCCATCCCGGTAGATGCGGCGGGCTGTTACGTGCCGGGTGGCCGCTACAGCCATGTTGCCAGCGCCATCATGACAGTGACCACCGCAAAGGTGGCCGGCTGTCGCCATATCACGGCCTGCTCTCCACCGCGCCCCGGTGTTGGCGTCGCCCCGGCGATTGTCTATGCGGCGCATATCTGCGGCGCCGACAAGATCCTGGCGATGGGCGGCGTGCAGGGCGTTGCAGCCATGGCCTTTGGTCTGTTTGATCTGCCCAAAGCCAATATTCTGGTGGGGTCCGGGCAATCAGTTTGTCTCCGAAGCCAAGCGCATTCTGTTTGGCCGTGTTGGGATTGATATGATTGCCGGCCCCACTGACAGTTTGATCCTGGCTGACGCGTCAGCGGATGCGCTTGTGGTGGCCACGGATCTGGTGAGCCAGGCAGAGCATGGTTATAACTCGCCTGTCTGGCTGGTGACGGATGATCGCGCCTTGGCCCAGAAGGTCATGCGGATGGTGCCGGCCCTGATTGATGATCTGCCCGAGCTGAACCGCGAAAACGCCTTTGCGGCCTGGCGTGACTACGCCGAGGTGATCCTTTGCAGTGATCGCGCCGAGATGGCGGCCGTCTCTGATGACTACGCGCCAGAGCACCTGACGGTGCAGGCCGAAGATCTGGATTGGTGGCTGGAGACGCTGACCTGCTATGGCTCGCTGTTTTTAGGCGAAGAGACCACGGTCTCTTATGGCGACAAGGCGACAGGCACCAACCACGTGCTGCCAACCTCGGGTGCTGCCAGCTACACAGGCGGCCTCAGCGTGCATAAATATATGAAAATCGTCACCTGGCAGCGGGCAACCCGGGAAGGCTCCAAAGCGGTTGCCGAGGCCACGGCGCGGATCTCGCGGCTGGAAGGCATGGAGGGGCATGCCCGCGCCGCCGATGTGCGGCTGGCCAAATATTTCCCGGATGAGATCTTTGATTTGACCGGAAATGACTGATCCCCGCGCCTTGTTTGATCTATCCGGGCGGGTGGCCTGCGTCACCGGCGCCAGCTCTGGTCTGGGGCGGCGCGCAGCGCTTGCTTTGGCCGCTGCAGGCGCGCAGGTCGTCGGCGTTGCCCGGCGGGCCCCGGCGCTGCAAAGCCTGCAGGCAGAGATCGGTGCGGCGGCTGACTGGGTCGCAGCGGACGTGGCCGATCGCAGCACTGTTGCGGATCTGCGCGAGGCTGTCTCCACCCCCTTTGGGCCGCCGGATATTCTGGTGCATGCCGCCGGGATCAATACCCGCGAGGTGGCGGATGAGGTCACAGCGCAGGCCTGGGATCAGCCCCTTGCCCTGAACCTCAGCGCGCCCTTTTTCCTTAGCCAGGCCATGGTGCCCATGATGCGGCAAAAGGGCTGGGGCCGGATTGTGAATTTCGCCTCACTGCAAACGACACGCGACTTTCCCGGCGGCATTGCTTACGGGGCGACAAAGGCAGGGGTGGCGCAGCTGACCCGCGCCATGGCCGAGGCCTGGTCGCCGCATGGCATCACCGCAAATGCAATTGGACCCGGTTTTTTCCCAACCGAGCTGACGCAGGCCGTGTTTGACGACCCGGACCGGGCGGCGCGCAATGCGGCGCAGACCTGTGTGCAGCGCAATGGGCGGCTCGAAGATATTGACGGGCCGCTGCTGTTTTTGTGCTCCGAGGCGTCAGGCTTTGTGACGGGGCAGGTTTTGATGGTGGATGGAGGCTATACCGCGAAATGAAAGCGCTTGTGTATGAGGGTGTTGAACAGCTGGAGTATCGCGATGTGGCCGATGTGGCTACGGTCGCGGGCGCGCAGCTGATCCGTGTCGACGCGGTTGGGATCTGTGGCTCTGACATGCATGCCTATCTTGGCCATGACGCGCGCCGACCGGCGCCCCTGATCCTGGGGCACGAGGCCGCAGGCACCATTGTCGGCGGGCCAAAGGATGGCAGGCGTGTCACGGTCAACCCCTTGGTGACATGTGGAAAATGCATGGCCTGTCGGGCCCGGCGCGAAAATCTTTGTGGCGCGCGCCAGATCATATCCATGCCGCCGCGTGCCGGGGCCTTTGCGCAGTATATCACCATGCCGGACAGCAATCTTGTGGAGGTTCCGGCAGACATCCCGCTGACCAAGGCAGCACTGGCAGAGCCGCTGGCGGTGAGCTGGCATGCGGTGAGATTGGCGCTGGAGGCACTGCATCCGATGATGCCGCGGGAGGCTTTGGTCATTGGCGGCGGCGCAATCGGCCTTGCGGCGGCGCTGGCGCTTAAGGCGATGGCGGTAGAGACTGTCACCATTGTCGAGCCAAATGACATCCGGCGGGCACATTTGCAGGATCACTGCCACCAGGAGGTCGTGTCGGCCGCTTTTGGCGCCTATTCCATTGTGATTGATGCGGTGGGCTATGCCGCCACCCGGGCCATTGCCTCGCGCTGTGCGCAGCCGGGCGGGGTGATTGCGCATGTGGGGCTGGGCGAAGACATGGGCGGTCTGGATATCCGGCGCATGACGCTGCAGGAAATCACCTTTATCGGCACCTATACCTATACAGCACAGGATTTTCGCGACACCGCAGAAGCGATTTTTGCGGGGCAGCTAGGCCCTCTCGACTGGTTTGAGACACGGCCTCTGTCGCAGGGGGCGCAGGCCTTTCAGGACCTGCGGGCGGGCCGTGTGGCGGCGCCCAAGATCATTCTGACCCCCTGGCCCGGATAGAGCGGGCTGTTGTTTTTCGCCCTGACCCTGACAGACCTTTGAAATCGCCCTCGTATAGACCTGCCCTCGAAAAATGCGCCCTCAAACAGCCGCACTGGAGACAGCCCATGTATCAAAAAATCCTCGTTCCCATGGCGCTCGATCATGGCATCTCGGAACATACCCTCAAGGTGGCGCGCGCTCTCTGTGCGCCCGGCGGAGAGATCACAGCACTGCATGTCTATGAGGCGCCTCAGGGCTCTGTCAGCGCCTTTCTCGACAAGGAGGCTGTGCAGGAAGGGTTTGAGCGGGCTGGAAAGATGCTTGCTGCCAGGCTGGAAGCTTTGCCGGATGTCCACTCACGGCTGATAAAGGGGCACACGGCGCGCAGCATCATTGATTTTGCGGCGGCAAATGCGACGGACTGTATTGTTATTGGCTCGCACCGGCCGGGGCTGAGCGACTATTTCCTCGGCTCAACCGCCTCGCGTGTTGTGCGCCATGCAGCCTGCGCTGTGCATGTGCACCGCAGCGCGTGATCCCGTTTACCTGTACTGTTACACTATTCTGTATCCCGGTTTTGTAATCCCGTGCAGTTTTGCACATCAATTGAAAGGCATGTCTGAAATGAGCATCGACAAGAGGATCGTAGATGATCTTGTTGCCAACGATATCTCCTTTGTCACCACCGTCCCCTGCAAGCAGTTGGCTGGCGTGATTGAGGAGGTCGATATCCGCGACGAAATATTCCATATCCCCTCGAACAAGGAAGACGAGGGCATGGGGCTCTGTGCCGGGGCCTGGATGGGCGGCAAGCGCCCCGCCATCATCATGCAAAACACCGCAATCGGGGTGACGATCAACACGCTGGCCACACTGACGCAATACTACCGGATGCCGCTGCCCATGCTGATCTCTTATCGGGGTGAGCTGCGTGAACCTGTCGCCTGTCAGGTTGAGATGGCGATCCACACCAAGGCCTTGCTGGCGCAGATGAATATCCCGACCTATCACTTCCACAAACAGTCGGATGTGGAAGAGCTGGATATGATCCTGAAATATACCTTTATGTGCAACAAACCGGTGGCCATCCTGACGGATGCCAATTTTTGGGGAGGCTATGGCGACCAATGATCCGTTCTGAAATTCTGAAAGAGATAGCGCCGATCCTGCGGGATCAGCTGGTGGTCTGCAATATCGGTATTCCCAGCCAGGAGCTGCATGCCATCGACGACCAACCCAGCAACTTTTACATGCTTGGCACCATGGGGCTTGCCTCAAGCATCGGATTTGGTCTGGCGCTGGTGCAGCCCAAACCGGTGATTGTGATTGATGGTGATGGCTCGATCCTGACCAATATGGGCACATTGCCAACCATCGCCAACAATGTCACCGACAACTACATTCTGATGATCATTGACAATGGCTCTTACGGCTCAACCGGGGATCAGCCCACCTATGCGGGCCGCAAAACCTCGCTTGCAGCGGTCGCCGAGGCCTGCGGCTGTGAGAATGTGATTGAGTGCAGGGATGTCGACACGGGCCCGGTGCTGCAAAAGGCGCTGGACAGCGGCAAGATGCATATCCTCGTGGTCAAATGTGACAGCGGCAATGCAAAGATGCCGGTGATCACCATGGATCCGGTGGTGATCCGGGATCGCTTTATGAAGGCCGTGCAGGCGTGAACTACGCAAAGACCATCCACAGTGCCGCAGATGCCCGTCGCCTGGCGCGGCGGCAGCTGCCGTGGATGGTCTTTGACTATATCGACGGGGCGGCGGGGGAGGAGACCGGTGTCGCGCGCAATCGTGCCGCGCTTGATGCGATGGAGTTGCGGCCCAGAATTCTGCGGGATGTGAGCACGCGCTCGCTGGCAAAACCCCTGTTTGGCCAGATGGCGGACCGCCCCTTTGGCATTGCCCCCATGGGCATGTGCAATCTGTCGGCCCCCGGCGCAGATCTGATGCTGGCCCGGCTGGCTGCCCGCTACAGGGTGCCGCTTGGGGTGTCCACCGTGGCCTCGTCACCGATGGAGCAACTTATCGACACAGCCGAGGGCCATGCCTGGTTTCAGCTGTATTTCAGCGGCGATGGCAGCGGGACGTTTAAGCTGGTCGAACGGGCCCGCGCCGCAGGCTATGAGACACTGGTTCTGACCGTGGATGTGCCCGAGGTCGGGCGCCGCCCGCGCGAGCTGCGGCACGGCTTCAAGATGCCCTTCAGGATCGGTCCCCGGCAGTTCATTGATTTTGCCCTGCACCCGCGCTGGTCGCTGGCGGCGCTGTGGCATGGCAAGCCCCAGATGGCCAATTTTGACAAAGAGGGCTACGCGTTTGATCGCAGCGAGAGCCGGGCAAAAGCCACCTGGGACACGCTGGCGCAGCTGCGACAGATCTGGCCGGGGCGTCTTGTGGTCAAGGGTGTGCTGGACGCCGAGGATGCTGTCGCGCTGAAACAGGCCGGGGTGGATGCCATTCAGGTGTCGAGCCATGGCGCGCGCCAATTCGAGAGCGCCCCGGCGCCTTTTTGCGTGTTGCCTCAGATCCGCGCAGCCGTTGGGCCTGACTATCCGCTGCTGTACGACAGCGGGCTGCGCTCGGGGGAGGACGCGTTGAAAGCGCTCCTGAATGGTGCGGATTTTGTTTTCTTCGGCCGCATCCTGCAATTTGCCATAGCCGCGGCTGGTGAAAAAGGGCTGGAGAGCCTGTGGCAGGTTCTGAGCACAGAGATGAGCAACGCCATGGCACAAATGGGGCTGGCGACCCTGGACAGCCCCGAAGTATCAAAGGCTAGCGATGCTTCCTGAGGGCTGGTGACCGGTTCCAGCCCGAAGGAGCCGTTCTGGCAGATGAGCTGCGCCAAGGGCGACCATGTTGTAAATCGCAGAATTTGCATTCGTGGCATTTGCCTAGCGACATTTTCAAACAGGCGTCCGCAGACATCCTTAGGCTTATGAGCTCCGTAAATACTCTTCTTTGCGTGTCTTGACCGCGACATCACAACCAGAAAGAAACAGGGATGAATTCTACATCTGAACGGTCTGGGTGACGGGGGAGTGCGACATTGATCCCCCCCGAGATCCCAACAGAGGAGAGCTTGCAATGAATCCATATGAAGACTTGCCACAATCAGCCTTTTGGAAGACGGCTGTTGCCAACCGCAGCATGTTTGATGTTGATGAGATTTGGAACCCAAAGTTTCGGATTCAGAAGAAGCACAAGATCCTGACGTATGGCTCATGTTTTGCGCAACACATAGGGCGGGCATTAGACGCGCGGGGGTTTAACTGGTTGCGTCCGGAACAAGCGCCAAGGGGTATGAGCGCAGCAAATGCCACGCGGTTCAACTATGGTATATTCTCCACCCGAACCGCCAATATCTACACAACGTCGCTGTTGCGGCAGTGGACAGAGTGGGCGTTGGCTGGGGTCGAAGCACCTGGCGAGGTCTGGACGCATGGGGACCGGTATCTTGATCCGTTCCGTCCTAGGATTGAACCCGACGGATTTGAAACACCTGAAGAGCTTTATCAGTCGCGATCACAAACCATCCGTTCGTTTGCAGAGGGCATAAAGGAGGCTGATTTCTTTGTCTTTACCCTTGGTCTGACTGAAAGCTGGATAAACAAAGACCTCTCTTATGAATATCCAATGTGCCCGGGAACCGTTGGGGGCGTTTTTGATGAAAGCCAGCATATTTTTCAAAATCAGCAATTTCAGAAGGTCCTGAATAACCTAATTCGGGCAATTGACCTTATTCGCGGCGCAAACCAAAAAATAAAATTCATACTTACTGTTTCTCCGGTGCCCTTGGCCGCCACGATGACAGACCGGCATGTAGCGGTTGCAACTATGGCCTCCAAGTCAGTTCTGCGCGCTGTCGCAGATCAGGTCAGCGCTAACCGACCCAATGTTGATTATTTCCCGTCTTATGAAATTATCAGCAGCCCAATTTTTAAAGGGGCCTTCTTTGAGCCTAATCAACGCCAGGTAAACCCGGTTGGGGTGAATTTCGTGATGGATAATTTCTTCCGGTGTCAGGAAGATAAATTCGGCCCACTCAGTCCTTCTGCCGAAAAGAAGGCCCCTGATGGCGATAATCTGGAAATTGTCTGCGAGGAAGAGATCTTGGGGGCGTTTCAAAATGCATAGGATCTGCATTCTTGGAAACAGTCATGTCGCATCGGTAAAGCAGGGCTGGGACAAAATTAGCGGGGACTGGCCGGGCATTGATGTGAGTTTCTTTGCTCAGGCAGGAAACCAGGGCCTGCAATCCGTCTGCGTCGATGGCCATCATCTAACGTCAAAACAAAGTAAAGCACGAAACTCATTTAGTCTGACTCATGGCAAAGAACGTATGGATATAGGGAGCTATGATAGTTTTCTGATCTATGGCGCAAGAAGTAGAAACTACTGGCCTGGTGATACTTTCTACTCCAGAAGTTGTGTTGAAACAGTGATCGATGATTTGACCTGCGATACGCCAGCACAACATGTTCTGTCTTGTTTGAGGCAGGTTTCCGAAGTCCCTATTTTCATCGCTCACAGTCCTCTGCTCGCGGCCAAGAAAATACGAGACCGCAATGTGTCCAAAGAGTACCTGGATGGAATACAAATCTTAAATCAGTTGCACTACAGCAAATACAACGCCGAAATGGTAGCGCAGCCACTGGTAACGATTGTAAATGGACGCAATACCGCGCCGGAGTACTCGTGGGGAGTTACGAAATTATCTTCGGTTTTGGGGGGGAGTGACGAGAAAAGCAATTCTGCAGACAACACACATATGGACGGTGCCTTTGGTGAGGTCTGGTTGACTCATTTCTTTACGACCCGGTTGTCTGCTTTTTTCAAAACCTGATAGCCGGTAAGGGAGCTGAGAAGATATTGAATAAAGCGCGAAGAGTTTAGCGACGCACAGGTCATCGCTGTGTTGACGCAGGCATGTTGAAGCAGGCAAAGGGCGGTGCACCCCTACACAGAAGCAGCAGGTCGCGAAGCGTTGGCAAATTCTGCAAGGGAAACGCTGATCGCGCGCCCAAATGGCAGCAAAAAGGTGACGGACCTAACGGGGAAGTTCGCCAATGCCATCTATAAGCTCATGAAAGAACAAGGATAATGGGGAGGAATGGCGAGCCGTGGAGGACTCGAACCCCCGACCTGAGAATTAGAAGTTCCCTGCTCTAATCCAGCTGAGCTAACGGCCCGCATTCTCACCCTCACGTTTCCAATACAGCTCAAGGTTTGTCAACGGGGTGAAGCCGCAGTTTTGAAACTCTTTGCAGATTGGCCAAATGCAGGACCCGGTGCAGGCTGGCCTATTGGGCGCGGCGGCCCCTGGCCCCGGTTCCGGTGCCGTCTCGGGTTTAGGTGGCGGGCGTCAGGGGGAGGCGCATGAAGACGCTCAGCGGGTCTGTTTTGTAGCCTTCAAAGGGCGGGCAGTACTGATACCCCAGTCTCTCATAGAGGCTGCGTGCGGCGTCATAGCCCGGGCAGAGTGGCGATCCCGTTTCCAGAACCAGGGCCGCAAACCCTTTTGCGCCAGCGACCGCTGCCAGGTGGTCCATTATCTGGCGGGCCAGCCCCTGTCCGCGCGCCTGCGTGCTAACAAAGACGGATTTCACTTCGGCGCTGCCGTCTCGCAGGGTTTTTATCGCGCCGCATCCCAGGGGCTGCTCACCCTGATAGGCCGCAAAAAACAGCACGCCGGGTTTGCATAGCTCCGCAACACCTAAGGTGTGATCGCTGTCTGCGGTGCTCTGATCTGCGCCGTGCTCCTGACTGGCCTCAATCAGAGGCGCAATCGTAGGGCAGGCGGGGTCCGCCGCGCGGATTTCTATTGCGGCAGTTTGGCTCAATTTGCCTCAATGGGTCCAGGGCACGCGCCGGTTGGTGGCGAAATTCTCGCCATAGCCACCGTGGCGCAGATTGGCTTTGCGCGGCTTTGGCTCAACCACTTCGGCGTCAATGCCGTGATCCTGCGCATATTCCAATGCGGCTTCTTTGCTCTCAAAACGCAGGCGGACCTGGCTTTGGGTATCAGAAGACGAGGTCCAGCCCATCAGAGGGTCCACTTCACGCGCGCTGGCCTGAGCGTAGTCCAAAACCCATTTGCGGGTCTTGCCCATTCCAGAAGTCATGGCGTTTCGGGCTGGCCGGTAAATCCGCGCTCGCATGGGGCTCTCCTCGTGACTCGACGTGTCCTATATATGCGCCGATTGCCCCTGTGCCACAAGGTGACAAATCCAGCGCATTCAACAGGTTTTGCAGGGCTGCAACAGATCCAGCTCCTGAAACCGTACGAATGCCCCTTGAACAAGAACAAAAACAGACCAAAATTAGCACGACTCACAGGAGAGCCGAATGCCCTACGCCCATTCAGACAAATCCGAAGCCAAACTTACCCAGGCCGGGGCTGAAGCGGCACCAGAGACGCAGCCTGACATGGGCCCTGTGCGCATGGCTGACCGTGATCCTGTGCAGCGGCCCAAACTGGAGGGCGGCAAGGCCTTTGTCATGCAGACCGAGTTCTCTCCGGCGGGGGATCAGCCCACCGCGATTGCGGAACTCAGCCAGGGGGTGAACGAGGGCGAACGCAATCAGGTTTTGCTTGGGGCCACAGGCACTGGTAAGACCTTTACCATGGCCAAGGTGATCGCAGAGACCCAGCGCCCGGCCATCATTCTGGCCCCCAACAAAACCCTGGCGGCGCAGCTTTATGGCGAATTCAAGGGCTTCTTTCCGGACAATTCGGTCGAGTATTTTGTCTCGTTTTATGACTACTACCAGCCCGAAGCCTATGTGGCGCGCTCTGACACATTTATCGAGAAAGAAAGCCAGATCAACGAGCAGATCGACCGGATGCGCCACTCGGCCACCCGCTCCCTGCTTGAGCGCGACGATGTGATCATCATCGCCTCGGTGTCCTGCATTTACGGTATCGGCTCGGTTGAGACCTATTCGGCGATGAAGCAGGATCTGAAGGTTGGCGAAAACTACGACCAGCGCCAGATCATGACAGATCTTGTGGGCCAGCAGTACAAACGTAACGATCAGGCCTTTCAGCGCGGCTCGTTCCGGGTGCGGGGCGACACGCTCGAGATCTTTCCCGCCCACCTTGAGGATCGCGCCTGGAAACTGTCATTCTTTGGCGAAGAGCTTGAGAGTATTACGGAATTTGACCCCCTGACCGGTGAGCGCACCGGCGCGTTTGACCAGATCCGCGTCTATGCGAATTCCCACTATGTGACGCCAAAGCCGACGTTGACCCAGGCGGTGATCTCGATCAAGGAAGAGCTGCGCAAGCGGCTGGATCAGTTCGTGAGCGAGGGAAAACTGCTTGAGGCACAGCGGCTGGAGCAGCGCTGTAATTTCGACATCGAGATGCTGGAAGCCACCGGCTATTGCAACGGTATCGAGAACTACTCACGCTATCTGACCGGGCGCGCCCCCGGTGAGCCGCCCCCGACATTGTTTGAATTTATCCCCGACAATGCGATTGTTTTTGCTGATGAAAGCCATGTCTCGGTGCCGCAGATCGGTGGCATGTACAAAGGTGACTTTCGGCGCAAATCCACCCTGGCCGAACATGGCTTTCGCCTGCCGTCCTGCATGGACAACCGGCCGCTGAAGTTCGAGGAATGGGACGCCATGCGGCCGCAGTCGGTCTTTGTCTCCGCCACGCCCTCGGCCTGGGAGCTGGAGCAGGCTGGCGGTGTCTTTACCGAGCAGGTGATCCGCCCCACCGGGTTGTTGGAGCCAGTGATCGAGATCCGCCCGGTGCAGATGCAGGTCGATGATTTGCTGGATGAAATCCGCAAGGTCACCGCCCAGGATATGCGCACGCTTGTGACCACGCTGACCAAACGCATGGCCGAGGATCTCACGGAATACCTGCATGAACAGGGCATCAAGGTGCGCTATATGCATTCCGACATCGACACGCTGGAGCGCATTGAGATCCTGCGCGATCTGCGGCTCGGCGCCTTTGATGTGCTGATCGGTATCAACCTGCTTGCGCGAAGGGCTGGATATTCCCGAATGTGGTCTGGTTGCCATTCTCGACGCCGACAAGGAGGGTTTCTTGCGCTCCGAGACCTCGCTGGTGCAGACCATTGGCCGGGCGGCCCGGAATGCCGAGGGCCGAGTCATCATGTATGCCGACAGGATCACCGGCTCGATGGAGCGCGCCATTGGTGAAACCGATCGCCGCCGCGAAAAGCAAAAGGCCTATAATCTTGAACACGGCATCACGCCGTCGACGGTGAAAAAGAACGTCGAGGATGTTTTGGCCGGGCTCTATCAGGGCGATGTGGATATGAGCCGCGTCACTGCCAGCATCGACAAGCCGATGCATGGGGCCAATCTTGAGGCGCATCTGAACGGGTTGCGCGACGAGATGCGCAAGGCGGCGGAAAACCTCGAATTTGAGGAAGCCGCCCGCCTGCGCGACGAGGTCAAACGCCTGGAGGCGGTGGATCTGGCAGTGTCAGACGACCCGATGGCACGGCAATATGCGGTGGAAAAGGCCTCGGAGGCGGCGGTGAAATCCCGAGGCCGCTCAAGTGCCGGCAAGGCCGGAACGCGGGCCTACCGGGGAAAGTCGCAAAAGAAGTTCTCATAGCGCCAAATCCTGGCGCGGGCCGGCGCGACCAAACAGCGGGTCTGGGCCGGCCCGCAGTTTGGTCACGCCGCAGGGGTGTCTTCTGTGCGGCGTATTGTTTTTAACGTCGGAGAGGTCAGTCCTGCAATTTCGCCAGCTGACCCAGAATGCTGGTGAAGTTCTCAACGCCCTGCGCGCCGCTCACCAGATGCTTTTGGTCAAAGATCACCGCAGGAACCCCCTGAATGCCTTGACTGCGCCAGAACTGCTGCGCCTCGCGCACTGCACCGGCAAAACGCTGGTCCTGCAACACAGCCTGTGCGTCGTCTTTATCCAGTCCGATTTCGCCAGCGATCTCAGCCAGAACGTCCCGGTCCGAGAGGTCACGCTGATGGGTGAAATGGGCGGTAAAGAGTGCCTGTTTCAGATCATCCATCCGCCCCAGAGTTTCGGCCCACTGCAGCAGCTGATGGGTGTCAAAGGTATTGTGCATCCGCATCTCGGGGCCAAAGCGGAATTCAAACCCCAGCTGCTCTCCCAATGCCGTCATCTGATTGCGGTTTTGTTCCGACTGCTCCGGCGTGGCGCCGTATTTCTCAACGATATGCTCGCGCATGTTCTGCCCCTCGGCGGGCATCTCGGGGTTGAGCTCAAACGGATGCCAGTGGAGTTCATAGTCCGTCTCGGTTGCCTCCAGGGCGGTGGCGAGCTGGCGGTAGCCGATGATGCACCAGGGGCACATGACATCAGAGACGATGTCGATGCGAAGAGGGCTTTTGGTGTTTGTGTCCAGCGGGGAGTTGTCTTGAATGCGCATGGGGAGGTCCTTTCGCGAGGCAACCAAAGGCTTGTCTGGTTGACCTTTTTTAGCAATGCCTGCAGCTGGGCTCAACCTTTGTGCGCCCGTGCCACGCGGCAAAGCCTGTGCCACAGCGCAGCTCCTGTGCGCAATCTGGTAATTTCTAAGCCGTCAGTGGTCAGCCTCTGTCTGTGGCTGTTTGTTGTGACCGAGAGGGCCAAAAGCAAACCGCGCCACCCGATATGGGCAGCGCGGCGCAGTATTGAATTGAATGTGTGGTGCTAAAAGTCGTCCCAGCCTGCGGCTTTAGGCAGGGCGGACTCGCTCGGCTCATCCGCGAAAAAGTCATCCTCGGGTTCGTGGAATTCAGCATGTGCTGAAGGAGCTGGTGCCGGGCCGGAGGCCTTTGAAAAGGCTGTGGCAGAGGCGGTTCCGCCCTCGCTTGTCTTGAAGACCGAGACCTGATTGGCCAACTCGCTGGCATCATTGCGCAGGATTTGGCTGGCGGCCGTGCTTTCTTCGACCATTGCGGCATTGTGCTGGGTCACATGATCCAGCTGGGATACGCCGGTGTTGATTTCGAGCAATGTGGTCGACTGCTCGTTGGCCCCTTTCGCGATCTCTGCGACATGGTTTGAAATGGTGCCAACCCGCTCAATAATGCTCTCCAGCTCATGGCCGGCCTTGCCGACCAGATCGACGCCCTTGGATACATGCTGCGAGCTTTCAGAGATCAGCAGTTTGATTTCCTGTGCCGCATCAGAGGAGCGTTGCGCCAGGGCGCGAACCTCGGAGGCAACCACGGCAAATCCGCGTCCGGCCTCGCCTGCTCGTGCCGCTTCTACCCCTGCATTCAGCGCCAGAAGGTTCGTCTGGAACGAGATGTCATCGATCACCGAGATGATCTGCGAGATCTGGTTGGAGGAACTTTCGATCTGGGACATTGCGTTCACCGCATCGGTGACCACCTGGCCACTTTGCTTGGCACCGTTTTGGGCTTCGACAACGATGCCCTCGTCTTCTTTGGCGCCGTCCGCTGCAGACTGCACGCTGACAGTCAGCTGTTCCATTGCGGCGGCGGTCTCTTCCAGGGTAGCGGCCTGGCTTTCCGTGCGCTGCGACAGATCGCTGGAAGACTGGCTGATCTCTTCGGCGCTGGCGCGAATGCGGGTGGTGCTTTCCACCACTGCATTCATGATGTTCACCAAGGTCGAGATGGTGGCGTTGTAGTTTGTCCGCAGGCTTTCGTATTCGCCCTTGAAGGGGGTTTTGATCGACTGCGTCAGGTCCCCGTCAGACAAATGCCGCAGGGCCTGGTTCAACCGTTCCACAACCTGTTTCTGGGTTTCCTGGTCTGCCTGACGTTCTTCCTCGACGGCCTGAGCCGCAGTCAGCAGTGTTTTCAGGTTGTCGACATTGCGGGCGATGGCGCCCATTTCGTCACGCCGGTCCAACAGCGGAACAGCCTGGGTGTAGTCGCCATCAGCGATGACATTGATCGAGTCGCCGACTGCTTTCAGGGGGCGTGACAGGATCGAGCGCAGGGCAAAGGCCGAGAGCAGGCACATGATAACAAAAGCCGCGGCAGCAAGCACATGGGTAAGCATTTGCTCTGGAGCGGCCTCGGCAAAGGCCCGTTCCGGAGACCAGATCATCGCGACAGATCCGACCACAACACTGCCGTCCGCACCAGCGGTTGCAGGGGCCGCAATGAAGTAGCCATCTGCGCTGGTTTCCATGTTCCCGGACTGTGCAGCGGCGGTCCCAAACTCGACAAGAGCAGCCAGATCGGTCTCGCTGGCCTCGCCTGCCGAGGCAATGAGTTTGCCATCTTTGTTCACAGCGATACCAAACACGGCACGCCCATCAGACAGGTCCAAAATCTTGGCTATATCTGCAGAAAGACGGTCGGCATCGCCAAAGCGAATGGCGCCACCGCTGCCTGCGGCCACGGTAATTGTGACGCCATTGCCCAGAGTCCGCACGCCTTTCTCGACAGCGGCCTCAAAGGTAAGGTCATTTCTGACAGTCATCGCTGCGGACACAACCAGCGTGGTTGCAGCAATCAGCAAGCAGCACTTCATGAAGACTGACAAGCCTTTGAATAGGGGGATCGCGGGGATGCGAGCTTTCATTTTAGTACCTATCTGGTTGTTGAATGCGGGTGTGTTGCAGTGGAGGGGAACTTACATCAAGGCTTCGGCGTCGATGCCAACGGTCATTGCGCCAATCGCGGCACCAGAAGCGGCGTCGACAATGGTCAAAGAAATCTGGGCCTGATAGCGGCGGCTGGATTCATCCAGTTCCACATCGCCAAAATGGCTTGCATCGGCGCCAACACTGTATGTTTGTTGAAATTTGGCCTCATCGCCCTGCCACATATCTGAGGTGACACCAGACGACGCGACATTCAGACCCTGGGCGTCCATGATAAAGACTTCGGTGATCCGGCCGCCAGATTCATTGATTTGGGCCCGCAGAAAATCTGCTGCAGCATTTTGCAGGACGTCGTCGATAGTCGGAGTTGCACCGCTGCCAACTTCTGCGCGCCATTTGGTGTCCAGCGCGTCAACGGCGGCTTGATCAAGCCCCTGGGTTTCGCTGTTTTGCGTGGCGATGGCTTCGACCAGGACAGGCGACTGCGCCCAGCTGCGAATATTGTTTTCCAGGTAGCTGTGCATAGCAGCCTGGTAGTCCGTTGCCATTGCAGGCAGGGCGGCAAGAGAAAAAAGTGTAGCAATTGTTACGATGCGCATCTGATGCTCCTCAGCATTATCCGTCTGTGTACAGGGTGGACCAAGTGTACATTTTCAGGCTTACCGAGGGCTTAACCCGTCACAAAGGGCGCGCCGCCCGTGTTTCATAACCGGGTCAAAAGGGTCGCCTTCTGCCCACTGATCCCCTGCTGTATTGGGGGCGAAATCGTGGCAATATCTTGTTATGTAACATTTTTGTGACTTGCGGAGCTGGCTTCAGGGTTTTTGGACAGGCTAAAGAATGCGCCTGTTTTTTAGACGGAATTCCACTTTTCGCCCCTTTTGTGTGCGTGTAGCAGAGCCGGAATGGAGGGGTCGCTTTGGAAGCTGGAGACAGTCAAGGGTTGAGTAGGGAATGTGTGGCTAAAGTCAAAGGGGTTGATTCGCACAGGCGCTTTGTACAGGGGTGGCGGCGTGCGGGCAGGCTCCTGCGGCATCCGGGACCGGCTGACTGGCATGCTGACAGGCATGCTGACTGGCATACAGGGGCAGCAAAGCCAATGCGCACGCACAGGCAACCCGCCCAGGCAACCCGCACAGGCCACCCGTAAAGACCGCCCGTAAAGGGCCCCGGTTTTTTGCACAGCTCTGATTGCGTCTTGTGGCCTGGCCCCCGTATGGTTGCCGCATGATTGAACTCAGAGATCTTCAGCTGCTGACCGCTCTGGCGCGGCACCAGCATTTTGCCAAGGCCGCCAAAGACTGCGGCATGTCGCAGCCGGCCTTTTCCATGCGGATTCGTAATCTGGAGGAGAAACTGGGGCTGTCGATCGTGCGCCGGGGCAACCGCTATCAGGGTCTCACCGGCGAGGGTGAGATGATTGTGCGCCGGGCCCGCAGTATTCTGGATGATGCCAAAGCGCTGGATCAGGAGATTGCCGCCTCGCGCGGCGAGGTCACGGGCACCCTGGTTCTGGGCGTGGTGCCCACGGCCACGGCCTTTGCGGCCCAGGTGGTCAATCGGTTGCATGAGGTGCACCCACGGGTGCTGGTCCAGATAGATGTCACCACCTCAATGGCGATCCAGCAGCGCCTGCTTGATGGCACGATTGACGCGGGTGTGACCTATGCGGACAGCGTGCCGCCCGGGCTGATCACGATTATGGACCTCTATGAAGAGAGCTATGTGTTGCTTGCCCCCGAAGCCATGGTGGCGGAGCAGGGTGACAGTATCAGCTGGCAGGAGGCGGCAATGCTGCCACTGAGCCTGCTGGAGCCGGGCATGCAGAACCGGCGCATTCTTGACCGGGTTTTTGCCGAGCTGGACCTGAGGCCAGATGTCATGTCGGAATCCAATGGCTTTATGTCCGCAATGATCATGGCCCGCGAAGGGGCGGTGGCGACGATCCTGCCGCGGGCGCTGGCGGATGCGCTGGGAGAGATCAGTGGCACACGGGCTCTGGCTTTGCCCAGTAATCTGGACGAGGCCGTCTCACAGGCGCGCCCCATCTGCCTTGCCTCTCTGCAGCGCACACCTGAACTGACCACGGTTGCCTCTCTGCGTCGCGTTGTTGCCGCGTTTGTGCGATAAGCTTTCGTTATTGTGCATTTCGTATATTGATTTTGACGATATGATTTCCTGATGGCATGCCGACTGGACAGGCATGTGCGACACTTCGGAGGTCATCTTGGCACCATTGGACAATAGCAAAGGCGTATGGAAATCCGGCAAAGGCAAGGGGCGTAAAACTCCCAAGGGCCGTCAGTTGGATTATCAGGCGCATAGCGAGGTTCTTGACCTTCTTGGCGAGCGGCCGCGCAGCCGGGACATGCTGATCGAGTTTTTGCACCTTATTCAGGATGCCTATGGCCATCTGAGTGCTGCGCATCTGCGCGCGCTGGCAGAAGAGCTGCACACTGGCCAGGCCGAGAATTATGAGGTCGCCAGTTTTTACGCCCATTTTGATGTTGTGCGCGAAGGCGAGGTGCCACCACCCGCCCTGACCATCCGGGTCTGCGATTCCCTGTCCTGCGAGATGGCCGGGGCCCAGCAGTTGAAATCCGCGCTTGAGGCAGGTGTGGACAGCGCCCAGGTCCGTATCCTGCGCGCGCCCTGCATGGGCCGCTGTGACACCGCACCTGTGCTGGAAATCGGCCACAACCACATCGACCACGCCACTCCGGAAAAGGTTCTGGCGGCGATTGCGGCGGATGACACCCATGTTCACATCCCGGATTATGAGGGCTTTGCCGCCTATGAGGCCGCAGGTGGCTATGCGAGCCTCAGGGAACTGCGCTCCAATGGCGACTGGGAGGCGGTTCAGGCCAGGATCAAAGAGGCCGGGCTGCGCGGTCTTGGCGGCGCTGGTTTTCCTTCGGGCACCAAATGGGGCTTTGTGGGGGCCAATGCTGGTCCGCGTTACCTCGCCGTAAATGGCGACGAGGGCGAGCCGGGCACCTTCAAGGATCGCTACTATCTGGAACGCACGCCACATCTCTTCCTTGAAGGCATGCTGATGGCGGCCTGGGCGGTCGAGGCCGAAAAGGCCTTTATCTACATGCGCGACGAATACCCGGCGGTGCTGCATATTCTCGCAACCGAGATCAGGGCACTGGAAGAGGCCGGCATCGTTGAGCCGGGCTATATTGATCTGCGCCGCGGCGCTGGCGCCTATATATGCGGTGAAGAAAGCGCCATGATCGAGAGTATTGAGGGCAAACGTGGTGAGCCGCGTCACCGTCCGCCCTTTGTGGCGCAGGTGGGCATCTTTGGCCGGCCCACGCTGGTGCATAATGTTGAGACCCTGCTGTGGATCTGCAGGATCAACCGCGAAGGGCCGGAGTGTCTGAACACGGTTGAAAAGAATGGCCGCAAGGGGCTGCGCAGCTATTCCGTGTCAGGGCAGGTGCAAAACCCCGGTGTGCACCTGCTGCCTGCGGGCTCGACCATCACCGATATCATTGCGGCCTGCGGTGGCATGCTTGAGGGCCACAGTTTCAAGGCCTACCAGCCGGGGGGGCCGTCCTCGGGTCTGCTGCCTGCGACGATGCATGATGTGCCATTGGATTTTGACACGCTGCAACCGCATGGCACCTTTATTGGCTCTGCTGCCGTGGTGGTGCTGTCTGATCAGGATTCCGCCCGCGATGCGGCGCTCAATATGCTGCGCTTCTTTGAAGACGAGAGCTGTGGTCAGTGCACGCCCTGCCGGGTGGGCTGTGAAAAGGCCGTCAAACTGATGAGCGAAGAAAAGTGGGATCAGGGCCTGCTGGAAGAGCTGAGCGCTGCCATGGTCGACACCTCGATCTGCGGCCTTGGTCAGGCAGCGCCGAACCCGATCCGCCTGACCATGAAACATTTCCCGGACGAGGTGTAAGCCATGAGCACTGAAAGCACCTTTACCCTTGATGGCGAAACGGTCATCGCCGAGGCGGGCCTCACCATCTGGGAAGTCGCCAATGGCCGCGGTTTGAAAATCCCGCATCTGTGTCACAAGCCGCAGCCGGGCTATCGCCCTGACGGCAACTGCCGCGCCTGTATGGTCGAGATCGAAGGCGAGCGCACGCTGGCGGCCTCCTGCATTCGCGAACCCTCAGCTGGCATGGTGGTGACGACCAACAACGCCCGTGCTGAAAATGCCCGTAAGATGGTGATGGAGCTGCTGGTTGCTGATCAGCCAAAACCGGATGTGGCACATGATAAGTCCAGCCACCTGTGGGATATGGCGGATCTGGAAGGGGTTTCAGAGGAGCGCCTTCCCAAGATGGACGCGGGCCGTATTCCGCTGCTGGACGACAGCCATGTGGCGATGTCGGTCAATCTGGACGCCTGCATTTCCTGTGGTCTCTGCGTGCGCGCCTGTCGCGAAGTACAGGTCAATGATGTGATCGGCATGGCCGGGCGTGGCCATGATGCCTTTCCGACCTTTGATATCGCAGACCCCATGGGGGGCTCATCCTGTGTCGCCTGTGGCGAATGCGTGCAGGCCTGCCCCACAGGGGCGCTGATGCCTGCGACTGTGGTGGATGATAATCAGATCGGCGACAGCTCTGATTTTGACAGTGAGACCGAAAGCGTCTGCCCGTTTTGCGGCGTGGGCTGCAAGGTCTCGCTCAAGGTCAAGGCGGGCAAGGTCAAATATGTTGAGGGCATCAATGGCCCGGCAAACGAGGGGCGTTTGTGCGTCAAGGGCCGCTTTGGCTTTGACTATATCCACCATGAGCACCGCCTGACCAAACCGCTGATCCGTCGCGGTGACGCACCTGCCAAGGGGCTGAACGTGGATCCCGGCACCTGCTGACGCATTTCCGCGAAGCCTCCTGGGACGAGGCGATGCAGCTGGCAGGCAGTCGCCTGAAAGCGCTGCGCGACGAGGATCCGCGCGCGGTTGCGGGCTTTGGCTCGGCCAAATGTACCAATGAAGAGGCGTATCTTTTTCAAAAATTCATCCGCCAGGGCTTCAAGCACAACAACGTCGACCACTGCACCCGGCTGTGTCATGCCTCGTCGGTGACGGCGCTGATCGAAAACGTTGGCTCGGGGGCGGTGACGGCCACCTTCAACGAGATTGTGAACGCAGATGTGGCGATTATAATCGGGGCGAACCCGATCGAGAACCATCCGGTGGCGGCGACCTATTTCAAGCAGTTCACCAAACGCGGTGGCAAGCTGATTGTGATGGACCCACGCGGCGTGGGTATGCGGCGCTATGCCACCGAGATGCTGCAATTCCGTCCCGGCGCTGATGTGTCGATGCTGAACGCGATCATGCATGTGATTGTCGAAGAAGAGCTCTATGACGCTGACTATATCGCGCAGCGTACCGAAAACTGGGAAGCCGAGAAGGCGCACCTGAAAGATTTCTCACCTGAAAAGATGACCGAGATCTGTGGTGTGTCACCCGAGCAGCTGCGCCGCACGGCGCGTCTCTTTGCCAAGGCCAATGCGGGTTTGATTTTCTGGGGCATGGGGGTTTCGCAACATATCCACGGCACCGATAATTCGCGCTGCCTGATCTCACTGGCGCTAATGACCGGCAATGTCGGCAAGCCGGGCGCGGGCCTGCATCCGCTGCGGGGACAGAACAACGTGCAGGGTGCGTCGGATGCCGGGCTGGTGCCGATGTTCCTGCCTGACTATCAGTCGGTGACCTCGGATGATGTGCGCCGGTCCTTTACCGATATCTGGGGCGGTGGCGACTTCTCGAACGAGCAGGGCCTGACGGTGACTGAAATCGTGGATCAGGCCTATGCGGGCAATATCAAAGGTATGTATATTCAGGGGGAAAACCCGGCGATGTCGGACCCTGATGTCGAACACGCCCGCGATGCTTTTGCCAAGCTTGATCTGATGATCGTGCAGGATATCTTCCTGACGGAAACGGCGAATTATGCCGATATCATCCTGCCGGCCTCGGCGCTGTATGAAAAGAATGGCACCGTTTCCAATACCAACCGTCAGGTGCAGCGGGTGCGCCCTGCTGTGTCGCCTCCGGGTGAGGCACGTGAGGACTGGAAAATCACGGTCGAGCTGGCGCAGGGCATTGGCCTGCCCTGGGACTATAAGGACGTGCGCGAAGTCTTTGATGAGATGAAGCTCAACATGAAGTCGCTGGACAATATCACCTGGGAGCGGCTGGAAACCGAGACCATCACCTATCCGTCGCTGCATGCCACGGACCCCGGCCAGGCGATTGTGTTTGGCGATGGCTTTCCGCGCGATGACGGCCGGGCACGCTTCACACCGGCGTCGGTGATTGCGCCGGATGAGGCGCCTGATGCGGACTATCCGATGATCATGACGACGGGGCGGCAGCTGGAGCACTGGCATACGGGATCAATGACCCGGCGTTCGCTGGTTCTGGATGCGGTAGAGCCGGAAGCGAATTGTTCGCTACATCCCAAAACGCTGCGCGCCCTTGGGATTGAGGCGGGCGAGATGGTGCGTCTGTCAACGCGACGGGGCTCTATCATCATCATGGCCCGCGCTGATCGTGCTATCGCCGAGGATATGGTTTTTGTGCCCTTCGCCTATGTCGAAGCTGCGGCGAACATTTTGACCAATCCGGCTTTGGATCCCTATGGGAAAATCCCTGAGTTTAAATTCGCGGCAGTGAACGTCGAGGCCGTGGCAGCGCACATCGCGGCTCAATAAGGAACGCGTGTACCAAACAGAACGGTCGCGGACCCGAGGGGTCCGCGACCGCTTTTTCTCGTGGCGCCGCGCTTTGCGCGGCGCGGTTGCGCGTGTGGCAAAGTGCGTGGGGGAATTTTTTCATATGAGGTTTGAGCTGAGATAGCCGCTTTGGGTTTTCCCAAAGCGGCTGGCGCCGCGCTTTAGCGCGGCGCTGGGCCCAACGGGAGACGAGGGGCTTGACCCTCGATCGACGGGCGGGAGCACTTGCGGCCTAAGCTAACAAAGTGATGGCGCTGGTTCCGGCGCCCCGGCGCAGAGCATGGGTTTCCTGCAGGTCCGGGTCGTTGATCCAGGCCTGTGCGGCTGCTTCTGTCGCAAATTCCAGAATGACTCCCAGACCTGTCTCATCTCGCGTGCCTTCGATGACCGTTTGGTTTGGTGATGCGCCCAAGACCTTACCACCATGTTTTGTAAGCGCGGCGCCCGCCTTGCTGCGATAGGCGGCCATAGAGTCTGGATTGGTCACGATCAGGTTTACGTAAGCATATACCATCATTGTTGTTCCTTTTAGGTGAGAGCAGACACATGCGGCAGAACGTTGCGCGAGAAAACACATGCATTTTCGTGTCCGACATGCAAAAACGCTTGTATGCAGATCAATTGGGACGACATGCGCACGATCCTGGCGCTGGTGCGGGGTGGCTCGCTGGCCACCGCTGCCCTGGATCTTGGGGTGACCTATACCACTGTTGCTCGCCGGGTGCAGCGCGTTGAGGATATGCTTGGCCGCCCGCTTTTTGAGCGCCGACCCGAGGGCTACCGCGCGACAGAAGAGGCGCGGGATCTGGCAGCGGCAGCCACCCGTATGGAGGCGGAAGAGCATCAGGTCATGCGCCAGTTGGCGGGACGTGACCAGAGCCTCGCCGGGCCATTGGTCCTGACCGCGCCACAGCTGTTGATCCAGTACCATTTGGCCCCTCTCATTGCCAATTTCAGCAGGCTATACCCGGATATCGAGCTGACGGTACGCGCCACAAATGAGGTTCTGGATCTTGCGCGGCGCGAGGCGGATCTGGCGCTTCGGATCAGCGCCTCTCCGGGGGATAGCCTGGTCGGGCATCGCCTGTGTGGGCAGCGCAACGCCTGTTTCGCCACAGAGGCGAATGCGGCAGCCGCAGCGCGCGACCCTGATGCGCGCCTCAACTGGGTGATCTATAGCGGCTATGATAGGCCTCCAGACCATGCCCTGGCGTCCTACCCGAATTACCGGGTGCGCGGTCGCTTTGACGATATGACTGCTATGGTCGCGGCGGCGCGCGCGGGAATGGGGGCTGTCAGAATGCCGCTCTTTCTGGCGCGCAGCCATCCCGATCTGGTGCCCTTGGCTGGCATCTCGCCGCAGGACTATGCGCCGATCTGGGTGCTGAGCCACCGTGACCTCATGCAATCCAACAAGACGCGCCTGTTGAAGGACGAGATACGCGCCTATTTTCGCAAGCATCACAGCCAGTTTACGGAATTGCCTGACCCGTCACCGCGCGTGGGTGGCGTGACATGAAGCGGTCAATATCGGCCTGCGCGGGTTTGCGGCCGGTAAAGACCTCGACGTAGTCTGGCATCAGGGCAAGGCGCCTGTCTTCCTGTTCATGGATCTGCATCGAGATATAGCCGATCTGGGTGTAGATCATGGTACGCGCCCGCACCAAAGGCTGTCTCTGGCGCGTAGCCAAAGCGGTGCAGCATCTGCGCCATCGCGGTCTCGCGGCGCGCGTCAGCCTTATCCAGGCGGATTTGCAGGTCGGCATCGTTGCGGGCCCAATTGCGGATCGCCAGATCCAGTCGTGAATCAAACAGCGCCTCATCCAGCCAGCAGTCGAACAGGTTAAAGATCGCCTCAAAGACATTGCCAGCATAGGCCTGGGTGCGGGCCACCAGATTGCCGGTGTTCTTGTCTTCCCAATGTCTGATTATGGCCTCTAAAAGCGCCTCGCGATCCTTGAAGTGCCAGTAGAAACTGGTGCGCGACACCCCAAGGTTTTTGGCCAGAGGCATGATCTTAACCGCTTCCACGCCACTTTCGGTCAGCGCGTCATAGGCAGCTGTGAGCCAGGCCTCTTCTGAGGTCGGCGGGCGGGATCTGTCCTGCATATTCATGCAGATGTCCTAGCACCGACATGGGCTAGTCGCAATGCTGTTGACAGGTAAGGCGATTCTGTCGACACATGGGTCGAGATGCTGTTGTGCAGTGTTGTGCAGTTTTGCCCAGGGAGGTCGCAGGATGAGTGAAGTTCAGCTAAGGGCGCGGGGGCGCCGGGTACGTCGCGGCGCGGGCCGCCCGGCAGAGCCGGGACAGAACGAGTATTTGCGCGTGCCTTACATTTCCCGCAAAATTCCGACTTATGACATCCTGTCCGAGGACAGCCTGAGCCAGATCGAGGCGACGGCCGAACGGATCATGGCTGAGATTGGTGTCGAATTTCGCGACGATCCTGAGGTGGTTGACTTGTTTCGCGGCGCAGGCGCGCAGGTGACGGATCTGACCAAAGACAGCTGGAGTCTTAAGTTTGCCCCGGGCATGATCCGTGAGATCCTGAAAACCGCACCGGAGCGGTTTACACAGGTCGCACGCAACCCTGCCAACTCTGTCGAGATCGGCGGCGATGCCATGGTCTTTGGCGCCCTCTTATGGCTCGCCCTTTGTGATGGATCTCGATCATGGGCGGCGCTACGGCACCATTGAGGATTTTGAGAATTTCGTGAAACTGGCTCAGATGAGCCCCAATCTGCACCACTCAGGCGGCACCATCTGCGAGCCGACGGATGTGGCGGTGAACAAGCGTCATCTCGACATGGTCTACGCCCATATGCGCTATTCGGACCGGGCCTTTCTGGGATCCATCACCGCCCCCGAGCGGGCCGAGGACAGTATCGCGATGTGCCGCATTCTGTTTGGCGCCGATTTTGTCGAGCAAAACTGTGTCATCATGGGCAATTTCAACACCACCTCGCCGCTGGTGATCGACGGTGTGACCTCCAGAGGCATCCGCACCTATGCGGCGGCGGGGCAGGGCACGATCCACCTGCCCTTTCTGTTGGGTGGGGCGGTGGCGCCGCTGACCATGGCGGGATCGCTGGCGCAGTGCCTGGCTGAAAGCATGGTGTCTTGCGCGATTACCCAATTGGTGCGGCCCGGTGCGCCCGCGGTGCTGGCGTCTTTTATCAGCTCGATGTCGCTGCGCTCAGGCTCGCCCACCTTTGGCACTCCTGAGCCCGCATTGGGATCATTGGCCATGGGGCAGCTGGCGCGCCGCTTAAAGCTGCCGCTGCGCTGTGCCGGCAATTTTTCCACCTCAAAGCTGCCAGACGGGCAGGCGATGCAGCAGTCGATGATGTCGATGATGTCAGCGGTGCAGTCCGGGGCAAACTATATCCTGCACTCGGCGGGTTTTTTGGATGGTCTGCTGTCGATGTCCTACGAGAAATTCATCCTCGACACGGATATCTGCGGCGCGCTGCACGCCTACCTCAAGGGCTTTGAGGTCAATGAGGATACGCTGGGATTTGAGGCCCTGGCCGAAGGCGGGCCGGGACAGCACTTGTTCGCCACCCAGCACACGCTGCGCCATTACCAGACCGCCTATTGGGACAGCGCTGTGGATGACCACCAGCCCTGGGAGACCTGGGACGAGAAGGGCGGCCTGGATGCCGCCACCCGCGCCAATGCCCGCTGGAAGGCGCAACTGGCTGCCTATGAAGCCCCCGCAATTGACCCCGGCACCGACGAGGCGCTGCGGGAATTCATCACAAAAGCCAAAGATGCAGCGCCGGACGCCTGGTATTGACCACTCATATTTTTTAGCCGGGGCTGTACTTGCGCGAAAAGTCCGGCTTCAATCTCTCAAACAACCGTTCCCCGTCCCTGATCTCCCCGTCCCTGATCTCCCCGTTCCTAGTCCCCAAGGCCCGTTCCCAGGAAAGAGCACCCCATGTCCAAAGATCCACTGCTGCAACCCTACCAGCTGAAACACCTCACGCTGCGCAATCGGATCATGACCACCAGCCACGAGCCGGCCTATCCCGAAGATGGCATGCCAAAACAGCGCTATGCGGCCTATCACGCTGAACGGGCCAAGGCGGGCGTGGCGCTGACCATGACCGCAGGCTCGGCGGCGGTGTCGCGCAACAGTCCGCCCGTTTTCAACAATATCCTCGCCTATAAGGACGAGGTGGTGCCCTGGATCCGCAATATGACCGATCAGGTGCATGAGCACGGCGCGGCGGTGATGATCCAGCTCACCCATCTGGGACGGCGTACCCATTGGAACAAAGGCGACTGGCTGCCTGCGATTTCCTCAACCCGCCACCGTGAGCCGGCCCATCATGCCTTTCCCAAACTGGCCGAGGACTGGGACATCACCCGGGTCATCTCTGATTTTGCCGATGCCGCTGAACGCATGCAGGCAGGTGGCATGGACGGGGTTGAGATCATGACCCATGGCCATCTGCTGGATCAGTTCATCTCGCCGCTGACCAACGACCTTGAGGGGGCCTACGGCAAAGACCTGCTGGAAAACCGCATGCGGCTGACCACCGATATTATTGCCGCTGTGCGTGCGAGAGTGGGGGATGACTTTGTGCTTGGCGTGCGCTTTGCCCCGGATGAGGCGCATGCGGGCGGCATCACCCCAGAGATGGGGGTAGAGATTGCCCGGATCCTGAAAGACACCGGACAGGTTGATTTTCTCAACGTTAATCGTGGCCGCATCCATACCGACCCGGCGATGACGGATATGATTCCGGTGCAGGGGATGAAGGGCGCGCCGCATCTGGATTTTGCGGGCTCGGTGCGCGCGGCCACCGGTATGCCGGTGTTTCATGCCTCAAAAATCCCCGATGTCGCCACCGCACGCCATGCGGTTTCGGCTGGGCTGCTGGATATGGTGGGTATGACGCGGGCCCATATGGCGGACCCGCATGTGGTGCGCAAAATCATCGAGGGGCGCGAAGATGATATTCGCCCCTGCGTTGGGGCCACCTATTGTCTCGACCGCATCTATCAGGCCGGCGAAGCCCTGTGCATTCACAACGCGGCCACGGGTCGGGAGGTGACGATGCCTCACGACATCCCGCCTGCAGATGTAAAAAAGAAGGTCGTGGTGATTGGCGCGGGCCCCGGCGGCCTTGAGGCGGCCCGGGTCGCGGCTGAGCGCGGCCATGCGGTGACGGTGTTTGAAGCGGCAGCAGATCCCGGCGGCCAGATCCGCCTGACGGTGCAAAACCCGCGCCGGGCCGAAATGATCTCGATCATCGACTGGCGCATGGCGCAGTGTGCCGCCCGTGATGTTGAGTTCCGCTTTAACACCTGGGCCGAGGCGGCGGATGTTACCGCGCTCAATCCCGATGTGGTGATTGTTGCCACTGGCGGGCTGCCCAATACAATGCTGCATGAAACCTCAGAGGAGGCCGCCAATGTCGTCACCAGCTGGGATATCATTTCCGGCGACGTAAAGCCCGGCTCAAACGTGCTGATCTATGACGAACGCGGCCATCACCCCGGGGTGATGGCGGCAGAAATCGCAGCCGCTGCCGGAGCCCGCGTCGAGGTGATGACCCCGGACCGCACCTTTGCGCCCGATATCATGGCGATGAACCTGGTGCCCTATATGCGGGCGCTGCAGGACAAGGATGTGAGGTTTACCGTCGCCCGCCGCCTGCTTTCGGTTACACCTGATGGCAATCAGCTGAAGGCCACAATCGGCACCGACTACAGCGCGCATACCTCAAAGGCACAGTATGATCAGGTGGTGGTGAACTACGGTACCCTGCCGCTGGATGATCTGTATTTTGACCTGAAAGAGCTGGCGTCAAACCGTGGCGAAGTAGATCAGCAGGCCCTCATTGAGGGGCGGCCTCAGCAAATGGTCTCTTATCCGGACGGCAGCTTTCAGCTGTTTCGTATCGGGGACGCGGTTGCAGCCCGCAACACGCACGCTGCGATCTATGACGCGTTGCGCCTGATGAAAGACATATAAAGACACATTATATGAAGGGTAGCTAAGATGCGACAGGGTTTCATCGGGACAGGCACGATTGCTGCGGCCGTTATGCGGGGTCTTGCGGGGCGGGGGCGCAAGACCTGATCGAGGCCCTGAACACGCCCGGCGGCTATAACCAAAATTTGCGCAAGCATATGGAAAATGCGGGCATGGGGGATCAGCTTGTACCTGGGCTCAATGCTCTGGCGGGCTGAGCGCGCAACCTAGCCGCCCCGTTTGCAGGGAGGCGTGGTGTAAAGATTTCGGTGCAAAACCCGTGTGACCTGGTGAGAACAACATCCGATTCATCAGATTCGGATGTGATTTTGTGGGTAACCCTGTGGGTAAGTTTGAAATGTCGAAAAGTGGCCCGTGTTATCACCCGTAGGTGAGGCTTTGGGCTTTGTTTTTGGGCCTGAACTTTGGAAAAATTGGTGTCTAAGTTATTGATATTATGACGTTATAACGGATCTTTTGCGGAAAGTTTTGGAAAAGGTAATTTATGCCTTGCGGAGGTTTGGAGTTAA
>NZ_MWVJ01000058.1 GCF_002087335.1 Pseudophaeobacter leonis | reverse complement strand
CAAGGCAGGCTCATGGCGGGCAGACCACCGTTGAACGGGGCGGGATTTGCGATCATCTCAAAGGCGCGCTGAACATAAAGCGAGATGGAACAATCTGCGGGCGGGATTTGCTGCGGCTTCATCGGAACTGTCGGCATCAACAGCACATCATATTGCTTTAGTGCGGCGGCGTATTTCTCGTTCACCTTGCGCATCAGGTTCTGCGCCTTGCCATAAAAGCGGCCGCGGTACTGCTCCTGAAAGTACTCGCCCAGGAACATGCAGGTCTTCAAAGAGTGGGTCAGCTCATCAGGGCGGCTGCGCCAGGTTGCCATATGGTCCATCATGGAGGGCACAAAAAGCCCGCGGTAATTGGTGCCGCCAGAGTTGCCGTGCATCATGTGATCCTGCAGCCCTTCAACCGTAATTGCGGTCCAGCAATCCACCGCAAGCCCATGTTCCGGAACAGAAACCTCCTCGACCCGCGCGCCCAGATCGCGAAAGCGCTCTGCTGCGGCCAGAACCTTTTGGTCGACGTCGAACTCGGCCGAAGGGCCGGCAAATCCTTCGTTGAGAATTCCGATGCGCATGCCATGGGCGCCTTTGCCCAGAGCTTCTGTATAGCGGTAGGTTTTGGGTTTGTACTGCCGCGGGTCCAGACCGTCTTCGCCGGCCAGAATTTCCAGCAGCATTGCATTGTCCGCGACGGTTTTGGTGACGGGGCCAACATGGTCGATGGTCTGCTCAATCGGCATGATACCAGAGTAAGGCACCAGACCATGGGTGGCCTTCATGCCGTAGACGCCGCAGTTCGACGACGGGATACGGATAGAGCCACCCTGATCACCGGCGATGGCCATATCAACCTCCCCCGAGGCGACAAGAGCCGCAGAGCCACCCGAGGAGCCACCGGCCATATAGCCGCGTTTCCAGGGATTATGGATGGGCCCCTTGGCATTGGTGTGCGAGCCACCAGAGAGGCAGAAATTCTCGCAATGCGACTTACCTGCGATGGTGGCGCCGGCGTCCAGCATGCGTGTGACAATCGTCGCGTCGATCTCGGGCGTGTAGCCTTCCATGATGGATGAGCCGTTCATCATCGGCACCCCCGCCAGACAAATGGTGTCCTTCAGGGCAATGCGTTTGCCGCGCAGCGGGCCGTCCATCGCGCCTTTGATATCGGTTTTCACGTACCAGGCGTTCAGCGGGTTGTCCGTGGCATCCGGGAAATGGCCCGGCGCACGGGGATAGCGGACCTCGGGCAGGTAATCCGGCAACGCATCGAGGCGATCATAGGCCTGAATATAAGGCTCGATAATCTCACAGTACTCGGCCAGATCTGCATCTGTCAGGTTCATTCCGAACCGCTCGGCCATGGTGCGCATTTGGTTCAATGTTGGACGCTTAATAGTCATATGTGTCACCGCAATTTGCGAGGCCTCAGAGGACATCCCTGATGGCAGTCGTGTGGTTTGATGCGAGCTCTGTGTCGCCAGATGCGTCGCGCCAGAAACTCTGCTCGCGCCAGTCCCCCTGTTCGACGCGCTGCCCCGGGTTGAGCGCGCCGCGCCAAAGCCGAGAAACTGGTCGACCTTGGACTGATCCGAAAGCTCCGCCTTGCTCAGCTCACCGGTGATACGGCCCCGCTCCAGCACCAGAACACGATCCGACAGATCCGCAATGAAGTCGAAATTCTGCTCGACCAGAAGGATCGCGAGCCCCCGGTCCTTGCGCAGCTTCAACAGGGTTTCAGACATCTCTTCGATGATCGAGGGCTGAATGCCTTCGGTCGGCTCATCCAGCAGCAAAAATTCCGGGTCCCCCATGAGACAGCGCGCCAGGGCAAGCAGTTGCTGCTCACCGCCCGAAAGCGCGCCGCCCTCGCGGTCCAGCAGGCGCACAAGACGCGGAAATTCCTGTAGAACTGTGTCGATGACCTCATCTTCGGTGCCACCGGAATAATGGTGCCAGGCAAAGCGCAGATTGTCCCGTACCGAGAGTTGCGGAAAAATACCGCGTCCCTGCGGCACATAGCCGATGCCCTGCCCTGCCCGCTCATTTGGGCTCATGCGGGTGATTTCGGTGCCGTAAAACCGGATGGTGCCGGATGTGGTCGGCAAAAAGCCCATGGCCGTTTTCAGCAGCGTGGTTTTGCCCATGCCATTGTGGCCAAGAATGCCGACGACTTCGTTTTCGGCTATCTGAAAGTCGATGCCATGCAGCACCGGCACTTTGCCATAGCCCCCTGACAGGCCTTTGACTTCCAACAGGGTTTTGATTTCCAGCAGGGTTTTGACATCCTCTGCGGGCGGGCGCTCTTGTGGATGCATCAGGCGTTCTTTCCAAGATAGACGTTGCGCACGACCGGATCCGACATGACCCTGTCGACATGGTCTTCCATCAGGACCGCGCCCTGGTGAAACACCGTGACCGTGGTGGCGATGGAGCGGATAAACTGCATGTCATGTTCCACAATGACCCCGGCCGCCGTGCGGGTGAGCTCGTGGATGATTTCGCTCATGCGCGCGACGTCTTCGGCGCTCATGCCTGCGGCGGGCTCGTCCAGCAGCACAAGCCAGGGGTCTGCAACCGCGACCAGACCCAGCTCCACCCGCTGGCGTTCCCCATGGGCAAGACGACCCAGTTCGGCCCTGGCAATCGGGCCCAGTCGCAAACGATCAATGATATCGCTGGTTTTGGTATTTGCCGCGCGCGTGGGCATAAAGCGCCGCGCCGCCATCCAGATGTTTTCAAACACCGACAGCGCATCCATCACATTGGGGACCTGTGTTTTGATGCCCACCCCCAGTGAAGCGATCTCATGCGGGTGCCAGCCTGTGGTCTCCTGCCCGCGCATGAACACACGGCCCTCGGTTGGCGTATGCAACCCGCTGATGCATTTGAAAAAGGTGGATTTACCCGCGCCGTTTGGGCCGATCAGGCAGCGCAGCTCGCGGGCTTTGAGTTTGAAATTGACATTGTCCGAGGCCAACCACCCCGCCAAAGCGTTTTGTCAGGCCTTCGGTTTCTAAAACAAGTTCAGCCATGTGCGCCTCCTCTGCGCCGCGCACTGCTGCGGTGGCGGCGGCCTTTTGGGGTTCGTTTGGCAAAGCTGACGGTCCAAAGCGAGGTCACGGCTGGGACGATCCCCTTGGGCAGGAACAGCACAAACATCACAAGAATGATGCCGGTGATCAGCGTGTTGTCGACCATAGTTTGCTGGCCCAGCATGAACTTCAGATAGGCCAGGCCGGCCGCGCCAAGGATCGGTCCAAACCGCGTCCCCAGCCCGCCAACGATACACCAGATGATGATTTCGGCCGACTGACCAAGGCTGAACAGTCCCGGGGTGACAATCTCGGCCCAGTTGGCAAACAGCCCCACGGCCAGTCCGGCAATCCCGGCGCCAATGGCAAACAGGGCTGTCTTACGCGCCCGCACGTCATAGCCCATCAGGGAGACACGCGTCTCATTCTCGCGAATGCCCACCGCGATGCGTCCAAAGGGGGTGCGCAAAAGCCAGGTCACAAAGAAAAACACCACCAGCAAGGCCACGGCGCAGACATAGTAGAGCGGCTCTCCCCAGATGTAGGCGTTGGGCTGGCCCGGCACATTCAGGGTGTGAAATCCCGGGATGCCGTTGAATCCACCCAGACGGGCCTCTCCGATCTTGTACTGCGGGCCGGCTGTCGAGTTGGTGAATTTGAACAGGATCAAAGTCACCACCAATGTAATGACGCCGAGATAGACATCCGTCAGACGCCCGCAAAACATCATCGCCCCCAGCAGCGCAGCAAAGAGAGCCGGCACAAGGATGCTCAGCAGCATTGGCAGGGTGCTTTCGCCAATGTTGATCGCGGCCACCGCGTAGGTGTAGGCGCCAAGGCCAAAGAAGGCCGCCTGACCAAAGCACAGGATGCCGCCAAAGCCCCAAATCAGGCCCAGGCTCAGCCCAAGCATGCCATAGATGACGAGCACGGTCAGTGTGTAGGTGCTGATGAGCATTGGCATGATCAGCATCAGCGCAACACCAAAGATCAAAGCGGCGACATCGCCCTTTCCAGCAGTGCGAGACATCACATCTTCCCCTTAAAGAACCTGGCGGTCACACCCTGTGGCAACAGGCGCAGCAGGATCACGGCGGCGACCAAAAGGGCGACTTCGCCGATCACCGGTGAGATCGCAAAGGTGAAGACCTGATTGACCAGGCCAAATAGCCCCGCGCTGCTGATCAATCCCGCAATAAGAGAGGGGCCGCCTGCAATCACGGTAATAAAGGCTTTGGCGATATAGATGCCGCCGGATGTGGGCACCAGCCCAACCAGAGGCGCCAGGACCGCGCCTGCCAGACCCGACAAAGCCGAGCCAAAAAAGAAGGTCGCCATATAGATGCGATCAGGACTGTAGCCCAGAGCGGCGGCAATATCCGAGCGCTGCATGGTGCCGCGCGCAATCAGACCGGCCCGTGTCGTCTTTAACAACACATAGATCCCGGCCAGCAGGCAAATGGTGATAAAGATGATAAAGAAGTTATAGCCGTTGATCTGGTAGTTTCCGACGGAAAACCCCTTGATCGGTGTTGTGATACTGGTGGTGGTATTGCCAAAAATCATCGTGACACTCCCGACGAAAAACAGGCTAAGGCCCCAGGTGGCCAACATTGTATCCACCAGACGGCCATAGAGATGCCGTATGACCAGCCTCTCGACAACCAGCCCAATCAGGCCAACCACAAGCGGCGCGACTATCAGCATCGCCACAAAGACATTTACGCCAAGGTTCACGGCAGTGATTGTGGCGTAGCCCCCCATCATCATGAATTCGCCATGCGCCAGGTTGATAACCTTCATCATGCCAAACACGACAGCGAGACCTGCGCTGATCAGCGCCAGCGAGGCAATGCCGTAAAGAATTTCCACCAAGATGACAAAGGACAGATCCATGAAGGCTCACATGTTTTGTTGAGGGTGCCGGGATCGGGTCCAGGCATATGGGGAACGGAGGGCCACCTGGCGGCAGCCCTCAAAAGATCAGGGAGCAACGCGTCTAGATCTGGATCTCGTATTGGGTGTTGTCGTCCGGATTGGCTTCCAGATCGCAAACCGCCTGCGTATCAATGGGTTGGCGCTGTGGCAGTGACTTGATAACCCGCATCCTCTGGTCTTGAATTTCCATCAGATGCACGTCGAGCACCGCATGGTGCGTCTTGGGATCAACCGTCACCACACCACCGGGACCGGTGATTGAGACGCCGGTTTCCAGGGCGGCAATAATCGCGTCGCGATCCAGAGAGCCTGCTTTGCGCACGCCTTCTGCCCAGGTCAGCAAGCCGTGATAGTTGGAAACCGCGATTTCATGCATGCTTTGATCGCCGTCATTCGCGGCAGCCCATGCCTCTTTAAAGGCGTTGTTTTCAGGCGTGTCCAACTCTTGCGAGTAGTTATAGGCCACCATGATCCCGTTGCCTTCTTCTGGCGTCAGCACCTTGTGCTCGTTGCCCACACCCAGCGTGGTCGAGGCCAGTGGAATGCGGTCTTTCATACCCGCAGCCGCCCACTGGCGGAAGAAAGACAGATGGTTGCCCCCCACTAGCGGTGCAATCACCAGATCAGGACCGGCGGTCTGGATCTTGGCGATTGTGGAGCCAAAGTCGGAGACATCAAGCGGGAAGAAGTCAACGCCAATGGTTTCGCCACCATTGTCAGCGACGAACTTTTTGATCCAGCTCGCCATGTACTGGCCGTAGTTGTAGTCGGCAGCCAGAATATAGACCTTTTTGCCTGCCTTCTCCATCGCATAGGGCACCAGAGCCTCAACCTGCTGCGCGGGCGTCACACCATTGATAAAGATGTTTCTGTCGCAGACGCCGCCTTCATACAGCACGTTGTAAAAATACAGCGTTTGCGTCTTGCGCATCGTCTGGCGGATCGCCTCGCGCGAGGCCGACAGGATGCCGCCGTGCACCACATCAACCCGATCCTTTCGGGTGAGCTGCTGACCATACTGCGTATAGAGCGCCATGTCAGACTGCGTGTCATAGGATATGACTTCGACCTGTTTGCCCAGCAACCCACCTGCGGCATTGATCTGACTGACGGCCAGACGCATCGCCATATCCATTGGTTTGCCATAGGCATCAAAGGGGCCGGAGGTGTCCAGAATGGACCCTAGTTTGATGGTGTCGGCAGCAAGAGCAAAGCCTGGCATCATAGCTGCGCCAGTCAGCGTTGTCCCGGTCAGCGCCGCGCCACGTCCAAGAAATTTACGTCGATTAAGAACAGTCATAGTCCCTCCACGCATGGTTTCAGGACCATGCTTTGTTGGTTGATTGGTTGGTTTCTTCGCTTGGTATTAGGTTTCCTTTGCCTTGACGCGGTTGGCATAGTCCGCTGTGCGTCCGGCAATATTGGGGTCAAAATCCATGCCGATTTCTTCGCCCATCTGTTTCATTGCAGGCAGGCGCACGGCCATGCCCAGGATTTGATCCATGGCCGAGCCAAAGGCACTGTCAGCGCCGCCCTCCCCGCTGCCGCCGAGCCCGCCGCCGCCCATGCCACCGATGTGGTTGATCCTGATCGAGTCTATTTTCTCCACCGGCTTCATCATCTGCGTCATAATTTCCGGCAGACGGTCGAGCCGCTTTTCTTCCAGCCGCATGGCCACCAGCGCATCACTCATGCTGTTCTCAGCTTCGATCAGGGCAGAATTGCCCTTTGCCACCGCTTCGGATTTTGCCAGCTCAGCCGTGGCAAGCGTGGTTGCCGCATCGGCTTCGGCTTTGGTTCTGACGGCCAGTGTCTCGGCGTCACTTTTGGCCTGGGCCGTGCTGAGTTCGATATCTTTTGTCAGCCGCATCTCAGCCGTCTCATGCTCGCGGCGCACCACGGCCTTTTCTTTCTGCGCCTGGACATCTTCGGCCGCCAAAAGGACCGCAACACGCGCTGTTTCCTCAGCGGCCTGGGTTTTGAACTCGGCCGTGCGCAGCGCCGACAGCCTGGTCTCATTCTCGATCTTGGTTTCTTCCAGGGCCAGAATAGCGGCCATTTCGGTGCGACGCAGCGCTTCGTCATTGGCAACCTTCGCGGCTTCGATCTGCTTGGAGGATGTCAGCTTTTTCTGTTCTATCCGCAGCTCGGCGTCTGATTTTGCAGCTTCTTTCTTGGCGCGGGAATCCGCTTCAAGACGCTCAATCACCTCCTGCTGCGCAATCGTTGCTTCACGCTCGGTGCGATCAATTTCCAGCTGGCGCTGATGTTTGGCAAGCCCACTTTCGCGCACTGCAATATCGGTCTCTGTCTCGATCCGTACCCGCGCGCGGCGCTGTTCTGACACCAGCTCTGCATGTCGGCGCAGACCTCTGCCGGCAAAGGCGTTCTTCTCGTCGAGCTGCGACAGATCGCTTTGATCAACGCGGATCAGGGAAACAGAGATGAGCGACAGGCCAAAATGCGCCGCTTTTGCCGCGACGGCGGCCTCGACCTCGGCAGTGAAACCCGCCCGGTTTGAATGCAGCTCTTCAAGGGACCGCGTAGCGGCGGCCGCTTGCATCGCATCAAGCATTGAGCCGCGCAGCAGCTCCTCAATGGCGTCGCCGCCCCGTTCAACCCGGCTTCCCAGTGCCTGTGCTGCGGTCGCAACGGCCTCAACACTGCCGTCGACGCGGAATTCAAATTCCATCGCAACATCCGCCCGTAGCTGGTCGCCCGTCAGCACCCCATCGCGCCCCTTGCGCTCTGCTGCAAAGGTCACCGCCCCCATCATCACGCGTTGCACCTGATGCAGGATCGGCAGCGCGATGCAGCCACCATGCAGGACGACCTTTTTGCCGCCAAACCCCGTGCGCACCAGGGCAGAGCTCAAGGTGGCTTTTGCAAAGAATTTTTGCAGGAACCAGATGCCAAGTAAAATGACAATGGCCAACACAATGATGGATACGACCCAGACCAAAGCGATACTCCCAAGTGGACTAAATACTGGGATCGCGCGCTGAACCAGGGCAGCAAACCCGTTTCACCAAGGGTTGCTGAAGTTACTTTCCAATTCAAGTAATTTATTTTCCATTTCAAGGAAAAATCTTAACTAACTGAAACTATAGTTTTTTTATGATATCAAAAAGGGCTCCATCCGCCTTGGCCAGATAGATCGGCGCCGTGCCTGGGCCCTGACCACTGCGGTTGCAGCACCTTACAGAGTCAAAGCTGATCGCGCCTGTGCTGCGGCTGTCCTTTTGGTGCCAGTCCTCTTTGTGGGCTGCCATCAATCCAGCGAGGAACTGCACCCCTTCGTAGGTTGACTGGCCAAGCGCATTCAAAACCGGCGCCGTCTCGCCATGAATGGCATAGTAGCGCTCGCGGAAACTATTGTTTTGGGATGTCGCGAGCGATCCAAAATAAGAGGAGGCAGAATAGAGCTCTTTGAGGTTGTCGGCGCCGCTGGCCAACAGGCTGTTTTCCTCAATCGCGCAAGAAAAGCGGATCATGCGATCATGCATACCGGCCGCGCCAAAGGCCCGGTTGAAGGTCACCGCATCCTGACCAACCAGAGACAAAAGCACCGCATCAGCATTTGTCTGGGCGATCTCGGCGACAAGACCCGACATATCGCTAATGCCAAAGGGCATGTATCGCTCAAAACAGATATCCGCGGACATCTGTGAGAGTTTTTCTGTCGCGTAGGTGTTAGAGGAGCGCGGCCAGACGTAGTCGTTGCCCACCAGCGCCCAGTTCTTTATCTTCATATCGGTGCAAAAATGCTCAAGCGCCGGCCCCAACTGGCGATCCGGCGTGTCCCCAATTGCAAAAATCCCCTTGGTGTTCTCGCCGCCCTCATACAGCGGCGTATATATATAAGGCACACGCTGGCGCACGATCTTGCTCAGGTTCTGACGCACGGCACTAATATGCATGCCGACAATCGCATCAATGGCACCAATCTCAATCAATGAGTTGATCACCTCTTCAACCGGGGTCTGCGCCTCAAGGGCAGAGTCGATCATGATCAACTCGACAGGGCGGCCACATATCCCGTTGCTCTCATTAAGCTGGGCAACGGCAACCTGGGCGCTGGAAATACAGGAAGGAGCCCACAGGCCGGCCGATCCACACATAGGAATAAGCAAGCCGATGCGAAACGTAACCCTCGGAAAATCCGCGAGTTTCCCGTCGATATCCCTGACCTCGCTCGGCACGATCATCTTGGACGAGCTTGGACCGATAGACGATGCGATAGAAGCGTCCAACATAGTTTTTAAAGTGCATTGAAAATCCTTTCCAAGTCAACTAATTTTGAAACCAACCGTTCAGAGGACCAGAACAGCAATGTCGCATTCCCTTCCCGTGCAATCCTACCTGTCTTACTCGCTCGCCACGGCGCACCGTAAGGTGCACGGATCTCTCAGCAAGCGCCTGAAGGAGTTCAACGTACAGGTCGAAGCCTGGCGGGTGATGGAAGTGCTGGAAGCCGGAAACAACCTGACCATGGGGGATCTTGCCGAGGCCGTACTGATGAATCCCCCGACCCTGACCAAGCTGGTTGATCGCATGGTGTCAGATGGGATCGTCCACAGGCGTATGGCCAGCATTGATCAGCGGCAGGTCAATCTGATTTTGACCGAACTCGGGAAAAAACGTGTTCAGCAAATCCGCGAGCAAGCACAGCTTGAAGATGATGCGATTCTGAACAAGCTGGGAAGTGAAAAAGCCGACCTGCTTCACAGAATTCTGGGCGAGCTTGTGCAATAGCTCTGTTGTGCCGGAGCCAATCGGGAGACGCGGGCTGATCGCCTGAGGCCACAGCCATGAGGATTGGTCGCGCCGTCGATGGTCTGCACCACCCGAAACTAAAAAAGATGTTGCCCCCCTGGCGAGGCATGCGAAACGCGAGCAGGCGTTCCTCTTGGCGCAACGTACGTATGTTTATGATACGTCATAAGTATAGTTGAGCCGCAATTTAAGAAATTGTTAGGTCGATCAGGTGATGGAGTTCTCAGTTTAACAATCACGTTCTGGAGCTTTTCACGATGACCCTTCGAAGGTACATTCTCGCCCTTATTGCCATTCCCTTTGTTGCCCTAATGATAGAAGGAGGCGCGAAGGGGAAAGATGACCTGGTCCGCTTCATCGATGCCGGGCACACCCAAACCGAGATTGCCGAAGCTGTTTTCCTCAATGGCATGGCGCATTACCTGCAGGAAGAGCGTGGGCTAACCGCTGGATTTCTTGAATCCGGGGGCGCTGACTTTCGCGACGAACTGGCCAAAGTCCGCCACGAAGTAGATGAAGCCATCCATGCCATACCAACCCCTATTAAAGCTATCGGCAACCAGTTTTCAAATCTGAAGGAGATGCGGCGCACGGTTGACCAGCTAAGTGTCGGCATCACGCAGGTGAGCAGCTACTACACCAAGATCATCGGAACCATTCTGGATGCCGCCGATGAAGAAATGCTCCGGCAGAATAACGCTGAGATCGTCCAGATTGCCTCTGGTCTGGTCTCTCTGAGCGCAGCCAAGGAGGCGGCTGAACTTCAGCGCTCAGCGGGGCTGCATGGCTTTGTTGAGGGTCATTTTGATTTGGCCGTTTACCGTGAGTTTTCGGAAGAATGGGCCTCCGAACCGCAGTTCCTGCATGTTGACCATATCGTGTTGGCCAGCCATATGCCGGGCCTGGATTTCGAACACAGGCTGAACGAAAGCGGATTGCTCGAGATCCGTCAGGCCGTGGTCGCAGCAGAGCCAGGCGGCACTGTGCCGGGTATCACTGTGCAGGACTGGTTCAGCCGGTCGTCTGACTGGATTGCCTATCTGCACGAGACCGAAATAGACGCGGCAACAGAAATGACGGACCTGGCAAAGGCCGAAGCCTCAGATGCATTGATCACCCTTCTGCCGACCATGGTTATTGTAACGCTTTCTATCATTGCAACGGTCGGCATCGGGCTGCGCCTGATCCGCATCTTCGACAGCCAGTTTGGTGCTTTGCAGGAAGATCTGGACCGGCTGTCGCACAAAGATTTTGATTTCGTACCCGCCTTCATGGACGCGAAAACCGAAATTGGCGACCTCAACCGCGCAATGGAGAAAACCCGTGTCGCGCTTCAGGAGGCAGAGGCCAATCTTGCCGCAACCGAAGCGGACCGCTCCTCTGTTATCGGGTCTCTGGATGAGCATCTGAAACGCCTGGCCGACCGGGATCTTGATTGCGCCATAACGGAAACGTTCCCCGCAGAATACGAACAGCTGCGCAGCAGTTTCAACACAACCGTGGCTACGCGCAGCACCACTGTCCAGCATGTGATTGATGCAGCCCCGAGTATCCGCGCCGGCACGGTCGAAGTCAGCCAGGCGGCGGATGACCTGTCGCACCGAACTGAAAGCCAGGCCGCAACGCTGGAAGAAACCGCTGCTGCTCTGGATGAGTTGACCGCCAGCGTCAAAAGCGCCGCCGCAAGTGCGCGCAGTGTTGAAAACATCATGGGCGAGGCCAAGCAGGAAGCACAAAACAGTGGCACTGTCGTTGCAAATGCTGTTGCGGCGATGACCGAGATCGAAAACTCCTCGACCCATATTGCGCAGATTATCAGCGTCATCGACGACATCGCGTTTCAGACCAACCTTCTGGCTCTGAACGCCGGGGTCGAGGCCGCACGGGCCGGCGAATCCGGTCGCGGATTTGCGGTTGTCGCCTCCGAAGTGCGGTCTCTGGCGCAACGCTCGTCCGATGCGGCGACGGAAATCAAAACGCTGATCAGCGAAAGTTCCACACAGGTGGAGCGCGGCGTGGATCTTGTTGGCAAGGCCGGTGGGGCACTGCAAAACATCGCTGAACGGGTCAACCACATCTCGAAACTGGTGACAGATATCGCCGAGGGCGCCGTGGAGCAGTCCACTGGCCTCGGCGAAATCAACACTGGTGTGGTACAGCTGGATCAGGTTACCCAGCAAAACGCTGCCATGGTCGAGGAGACGACAGCGGCGGGACATACGCTGAACAATGACGCCAACACCCTTGCAGAGCTGGTCGCTGTCTTCAAACTGGCCGGCGGGTCAGTGGTGAAAATTTCGCAGCAGTCTCCCGGCGGCCAGTCTTCCGGTGGAAAGGCGGGCGCCGAACAAACGAGCCGTCCACAGGCCCACAGCAACGACTGGGACCAGGAGAGCCACACTCCCGCCCGAGCGGCTGCGAGCGGTGCTGGAACCTGGCAGGATTTCTAAAGGCACAACAGGTTTGGGCCCTCATAAGAGGGCCCAAACTCGTGTATCCCCACAAGCGCAGCTGCCGCGTCTGTGATCTGATGACAAAAAGGCCCGAGCTAAT
>NZ_MWVJ01000057.1 GCF_002087335.1 Pseudophaeobacter leonis | reverse complement strand
GTGCCCCGCGTCCTCAGCAGACCTGAGTAATGATGAAAAGAATTCGCCTTGCCCCAAGGACAGGCCGCGCGCTGTAGCGCTGGGCCCTGCGGCCTCCTTGATCCAGCGGGAATGTGCGACGGAGAAATGTGATGAAAGCGGATTATGTGATTGTAGGGGCAGGCTCGGCGGGTTGCGCCATGGCGTACCGTCTGTCGGAGGCGGGCAAATCGGTGCTGGTGATTGAGCATGGTGGCAGCGATGTCGGGCCCTTTATCCAGATGCCCGGTGCCTTGTCCTATCCGATGAACATGTCGCTGTATGACTGGGGTTACAAATCCCAGCCAGAGCCGCATCTGGACAATCGTGAGCTGGTGACGCCGCGCGGCAAGGTTGTTGGCGGCTCCTCGTCGATCAATGGCATGGTCTACGTTCGGGGCCACGCTGGCGACTATAACCACTGGGCGGACAGCGGCGCGCAGGGCTGGTCCTATGCCGATGTGCTGCCCTATTTCAAACGCATGGAAACCTGGGACGCCCGCGACCAGGGCGGCGACGCCGACTGGCGTGGTAAAGACGGCCCATTGCATGTGACCCGCGGCCCCCGCGACAATCCCCTGCATGCGGCCTTTGTTTCGGCAGGCACCCAGGCGGGATATCCGGTCACGCAGGACTATAACGGCGAAAGCAAGAGGGCTTTGGCCCGATGGAGATGACCGTTTACAAGGGCCGTCGCTGGTCGGCGGCCAATGCCTATCTGCGCCCGGCCCTGAAGCGCAACAACTGCGACATGATCCGCGCCCTGGCCCTGAAGGTGGTAATCCAGGATGGCCGCGCAACAGGTGTCGAAGTAGAGCGCAACGGCAAGATCGAGGTGATCGAGGCCGGCTCGGAGGTGATCCTGGCGGCAAGCTCGCTGAACTCGCCAAAACTGCTGATGCTTTCCGGGATTGGCCCGGCCGACCATCTGGCCGAGCATGGTCTCGAGGTGGTGGCTGACCGGCCGGGCGTTGGGAAAAATCTGCAGGATCATCTGGAGTTCTATTTCCAATACGCCTGCAAACAGCCCATCACCCTGTTCAAATACTGGAACCTGCTGGGCAAGGCCTGGGTCGGGGCGCAGTGGCTCTTTAGCAAGACGGGTCTGGGGGCTTCGAACCAGTTTGAGAGTGCCGCCTTTATCCGGTCCGACAAGGGCATCGACTACCCGGATATCCAGTACCATTTTCTGCCGATTGCAGTGCGCTATGATGGCAAGGTCGCAGCCGAGGGGCATGGCTTTCAGGCCCATGTTGGCCCTATGCGGTCGCAATCGCGCGGTGAGGTCACGCTGGCCAGCGCTGATCCCAAAGAGGCGCCCAAAATCCAGTTCAACTACATGTCGAACGAGCAGGACTGGATTGATTTTCGAAAATGCGTGCGTCTGACCCGCGAGATTTTTGCGCAGGAGGCCATGCAGCCCTTTGTGAAACATGAGATCCAGCCGGGCGAGGCGCTGCAAAGCGACGCAGAACTGGATGGCTTTATCCGTGAGCACGCCGAAAGCGCCTATCATCCCTGCGGCACCTGCAAGATGGGGGCGCTGGACGATCCCATGGCGGTCGTCGACCCGGAATGCCGGGTGATTGGCCGTCAAAGGACTGCGGGTGGCGGACAGCTCCATCTTCCCACGCATTACCAATGGCAATCTCAATGGGCCGTCGATCATGACCGGTGAAAAGGCTTCGGATCACATTCTGGGGCGGCGTCTGCCGTCGTCAAATGCGCAGCCCTGGTTCAATGAAAACTGGCAGGAGAGCCAGCGCTAAGCCAATGAGGAGCTGCCTGCGCAAAACCTGCCCCTCCTGGCCTGTAAAGTGGGGCAGGTTTTGCGGGGCGGTTTTTCACGGCAGAAGACATCGCAACATCGGGATGGCCCCGGCAGATGAGAGCAAAGGCTTCTAAGGGCAAATTTTTTCTCAGAAAAACCTGTTTTCAAATGTTTGTGTTTGATCCGCGTCAAGGTGGCGGGGCCCTCAGGGGCATAATCTGCCTCTGACGACAATAAAAGGAGCGAACAGATGTCCAATACCCCGCATGAGCTGGCAGCAGAATTTCCCGACAAAACCGACGTGATGAGCCAACTGAAACAGTCTGACGCGCATTTTGCCAAACTGGCGGATGAGTACCACGAAGTGAACCGTGCCGTGCACCGCGCCGAGACCAATGTAGAGCCGCTGGAAGAGCTGGCCGAGGTAGAGCTGCGCAAAAAGCGTGGGGCTCTCAAGGATGAGATCTGGAGCATTCTGGCCAAGGCCTGATGCTCGAGCAGTTGTTAAATAGTATAGGGGGCCACGCATAGCGGTCCCCTCTTATGTCTGCTAACAGCTCAGTTTTTTGTTTCCCGCTCAATGAAATCCTGAATCCGTTGCCAGGCAAGGGCATCGGTCAGCTCTCCTTGCGCAGGTGCAGTCCCCGGTTCCTCTCCGATCAGAAGCGGACTGAAGTAGGCTGCGGCCCGGTTGCACTCCGCAATTCTTGAAACACGACAGCCCCGTTTTTTGGTGCATCCGCGCCGCGAGGCATGACAACGCCCAGGCGTGCATCCACCCAGTCCAGCTCGGCCTTATGTTTATTGACTTCACGTTCTATCAATGCGGGAGAGAGAGCAAAGGGCGCGGAGCCGAGGTCCCTCATTGCGCGGATGCACCTATTGTATTCCTGTGTCTTTTGCGCGGTGTCCAAAACCACAGGGTTGTTGGCGGCGGTAGCAGCCGATCAATGCAAGAGCGGCAGCAGACAGGCTTGTATTGCGGCGTGTTTGCTGGGGCTGGGCGCGCAGGGGAATACCTGTCCAGTCCGCAAAATCCGATACGATGTCGCCGTCCCGAAACGCTTTGGCATCGTAAAGTCTGAAATGGACGTTCTCTCGCCCAAAGGCCCTGTCTAGCTGTTCCATCTGGCTGCGGTACCCCGGCCAATGCAGTTCGAAGTTTGCCCCGCCGGTTTTTATTCTTTGCTGCATAATGCTTGGGAGTAAACTGCCGGGGGCGCGCACGTAGCAAAAGATGTCTGTCTGCGTGAAATGCGGACCCATGGCGTCTCTGAGAGCGTCCAAAGCCGGTTTAGGTGCATGTGACAGCCATTCCCCAGAAATAACAAAAGTCTCTTCCGGCCGGTTGTTCAGCTGGCGGATCAGTCGTTGCTCGAGTTTCTTTTTGCGATCCTGTAGTTCAGAATCTGTTAGTCCAAGGCGATGAATGGCAAAATGTTGCCGCGGGTTTTGCAGGTAAAGTTCTATCAATGCTGTCGAGTGGTTGTCTTTGCCTAGGCGAACATAGTGCACGTCAGGGATATCACGCATGCCAAGAGCATGCTGCAGGGAGGTGCTGCCGGTTTTGTGCATCCCGGCATGGATGACCAGCCGTTGCCTGATTGGTGGTTTTCTCACGTCTGATCTGTCTCCAAAAGGGGGTGAGCTCAGCTGACTTCATACGGGAGCACGCCACGCGCATCATTGTTGATGGACAGGCGGCGTTCCAGCGGTGGAATGGAGCGCTGATGGCAGGTTTTACGCTCGCAGATGCGGCAGGAAATGCCGATGGGCTCATAGGCGGTGGCATGGCTCATGTCGAGATTGTCGGCATAGACCAGGGCCGCGGCATGGCGCACTTCGCAGCCCAGGGCGATGGCATAGCGGCGCACGGGGGATCCAAACGAGCCACCCGATTTTGAAACATCGCGCGCCAGCGAGATATAGCGCACGCCGTCCGGGGTCTCGGCCAGTTGCCGCAGGAACCGCCCTGGGGTCTCAAAGGCACGATGCACGTTCCACAGCGGGCAGGCGCCACCAAAACGGGCAAACTGCAGCCGGGTGGCGGAGTGGCGTTTGGTAATGGTGCCGGCCTGATCAACCCGCACAAAGAAAAACGGAATGCCCTTGGCACCGGGACGTTGCAGGGTTGAGAGGCGATGCGCCACCTGTTCGATTGAGGCGCCAAAACGGGTGGCGAGGCGTTCCAGATCATGGCGGTCTTCCTGGGCCGCCTGCAAGAACCGGCCGTAGGGCATCAGGGCCGCCCCGGCAAAATAGTTGGCGAGGCCGATCTTGGCGATGGCGCGGGCCTCTTCGCTTTGGAACCGGGCAAAATCAAGGGTGGCTTCCAGCAGGCTGTTCTGGCTCAGCAGCGCCACCTGCAGCAGCAATTGAAAGACCTGAGTAGGCGGGCTGGAGCGGTTTGACAGCTGCAGCGTTTTTGCCACGGGGTCATAGGCGCGCAGCCCATCCATATCGCCCAGGGTGATCGAGATCCCGGCGTTCTCCAATGCGAGGGTGGCGGCAGTGCGCACATCGGCAGATCCGGCAAAGCGCTCGGCGGCCCGGTCCATGGCATCAATGTAGTTGTCGCAATAATGGAAAAAGTCACGCACCTCTTCCCAGGGGCTGGCCTGAATGCGCGAATCCTCGCGGCCCAGGGCTTCGTCCAGCGAGGCAAGGCGTTCATGGGTCTGGCGGTAGGCGCGGTGCAGGCTGAGAAAGGCGCGCGCCAAAGCGGGCGCATTAGAGGCGGTGAGGCGCAGATCTGCCAGCGGCGGCGCCTCATCGGCAAAGACCGGATCTGCCATCGCCTCACGCATGTCCGTGACCAGACGTTCACTGTCGCCCGCCGAAAGCTCGGTCACGTCCATGCCGAATTCCTGCGCCAGCGCCAAAACAACAGTGGTCGAAACCGGCCGGTTGTTGTTTTCCATCTGGTTGAGATAGGGCAGCGACACCCCGAGTTTGGCGGCAAAATCCTTTTGCGTCAGCTCAAGCCGGGTCCGCATTTCGCGCAGCTTTGCGCCTGCATAGAGTTTCTGAGTGGCCATCGGGGCTGCCTTTGCAAAACCTGTATGGCGCTACTGTATAAATGCAAACTGTCCGGTGCAAGCACCCCGTGCACCCCGTACATTCCGCGCAGCCCGGAAAGACTGCTGTGCAACCTGCGTCCTGCTCGGGCGGGACAAAACTAACTGCGCGCGGTGGGTCAGACCTGGGCGGGGCCTAGCGCAGGCTTTTTTCGCGTTTGATCACAAGGGCGATGGAAATCAGCCCAAGAATTGCAGTGGTAAACATGATGACCAGCAGCGGGGCGGCGGTGGTGCCGGGGACCAGAACCCAGCCTGCCATCGCGCTGAGCCCGGCGCCGCCGCCAAGCATGATCGCGCCGCTCAACCCCGAGGCAGAACCTGCCAGATGGGGGCGCACAGAAATGGCGCCAGCGGTGGCATTGGGAATGGCCATACCATTGCCAAGCCCCACCATGCACATAAAGCCAAAGAATGAGAGGAGACGCTATCCATCCCGGCCAGTGCCAGTGCCAGGGAGAGGCCGACGCCAATCCCGTTGATGATGCAGCCCCAAAGAACCATGTTATTGATACCGATGCGCGCGGAATAGCGACCGGAGATGAAATTGCCAAAGAAGTAGCCCACTGCGGGGGCTGCAAAGTAGAGGCCAAACACGGCGGGGCTTAGCCCGTAGACCTGATCGCCAAGGAAGGGCGCGCCACCAAGATAGGCAAAAAACGCCCCTGAGGCGAGGCCGGAGGCAAGAGAGTAGCCCCAAAATCGCGGTGATTTGAACAGCTCTGGGTATTCGCGAAACTGGGCGGCCAGAGTTTTGCCGCTCTTGGTTGCCGTCTCGCCAAAGTCAAAATAGGTCAGCAGGTATACCAACGCGCCAAACAGGGCGAGAAGCCAGAAATTGGCCTGCCAGCCAAAGGCCTGATCGAGTGCGCCGCCAATGATCGGGCCGACCATTGGCACCACAGCCACGCCCATCGTCACATAGCCGAGCATGCTTGCGGCCTGATCGGTGTCATAGATATCGCGCACCGCAGCGCGGCTGAGCACCATGGCAGAGGCGATTGCGGCCTGCGCCATGCGAAACATCAGAAAAACCTCGGCGCTCGGCGCAAAGATGCAGCCAAGGGTGGCCAGAATGAACAGCACAATGCTGATCAAAATGACCGGCCGTCGTCCCATCTTGTCTGAAATTGGCCCCACCACGATCTGAACGGCCGCATTGACGCCTAGATACAGCGCCACGGAGAGTTGCAACAGTCGGTAGTCTGCCTGAAAATATTTCGCCATGCCCGGCAGGGACGGCAGAAAGACATTCATCGCCAGGGCAGAAAGCCCGGCCAGCAGGATCAGCGTGGCAATATGCGGCTTGGTTCTGTCGCTTGGCGAGGGGCTTTGGGAGTTTTGCATACTGTGGGCTTAGTTCAGGCCAAAACGATTGTCTATTGGTTGTAAGGCTTAAATGAGAAAGTCCGCGCCAAGCCCGGCCAATGTGACGTCGCGCAACAAGAGGCTGCCACCCTGATCAAAGTCGAACACCACGCCGTTGTCTGTGTCCCGGGCCTGATCAAGCAGGGCGTCCAGACTGCCGTGACCGATAATGTCGAGCCGGTCAGCGTCGGTGTTAAAGTCCTCCACCGTATCATTGCCGCCCTGGTGTTTGAAAACGAAGGTATCCTCGCCTCTGCCGCCCACCAAGACGTCATCTCCGGCCTGTCCATCCAGCCTGTCTGCACCGTTTCTGCCAGTCAGCTGATCATTCTCTGAGCCGCCGTAGAGCTGATCCCGTCCGCGCCCGCCAAAGAGAAGGTCGACACCTTCATCCCCCCAAAGCGTGTCGCGTCCTGCGCCGCCTTCTATCCGGTCGCGGCCTGCCTTTCCTGCCAGAACATCGTGATTGGCATGGCCGCGCAAAAGATTGTTCAGATCATTGCCGATCACGAGGTCCGCGCCCCGGGCGCCAAAGGCGTTCTCGATCTCGGTGCCAAAGGTGACAACCACGTCCTGGTCGGCATCAAAGGAGGAAAACGCCCCCTGTCGCAGGTCCAGTGTCACGCCAGCGCGGCGGCCATTTGCATCCAGAACGTCGGTGCCGCCACTGTCCCAGATGCTGTCCACTGTGCTTGTGCGGCTGCCGGTGTAGCTGCTGGTTCCTTCGTTGTGGGGCGCGGCGCCCCAGATGTCCTGCAGCGCAAGCACGTCAAACAGCATCATGGCAGCGCTGTCCTGGCCGTTCACCGGGTTTGCGCGGTAGGACATGACCGAATAGAGGTTGCTGTCGAACTCTGCAGGCAGGGTGGCATCGGCCTCGTGGGTGTGGCGCAGACCCATGGCGTGGCCCAACTCATGCAGCAACAGATCGAACTGCCGGTCGGACGACAGGTCAAGGTCGGTGTCATAGGCCACAAAGCCGTCCCATTCGAGGATGCTGCTGCCCTGATACCGGACGCTGTAGCCGCCATGGCCAATGACCGATCCGGGCAGCGAGATTGCCGCCACATTGAGGTCCGGGTCGCTGTTGCCGAATGTTTGCACAAAATCCACGTTGAGAAAGCTCTCGATATGCGCCAGCGCCGCTTCAAAGTCGGCTTTCTCGGCCTGGGTGAAGCGTCGCCAGCCGGAATACTCTGCGCTGGTTGGCAGATCAGCGGGGGCCGCGTTTCCGGCGTATTGATAGCTGATCGTGATCGGGGCGCTGTCTGTGGTGTTCAGAGGGTCGCTGGCATGAAAACGTGCGTATTGCATCGCTGCGATGATTTCGGTTTGACTTAGCATTGCTCTGCCCGGATTTGCCTGAGGAGAGCTCGATATTGTGGTGCAGCCTTTGAACGAAGCATGAACGCATTGCGGCGAAAATGTGTTGCATTGGATCGAAAATGGAAACAATCCACCAAGAGTTAGCAGTTATTCAGGTTTCCGATGTGGGTATGCAAAACATTTGCAAATTTGCCAAATTTGCCTTTGGTCTGATCTCTGCAATGGGTAGGATGCGGCAAATTCTATATGGGGATCTGTGCCATGAAAGATATTCTGTCCGAGCTGGAAGACCGCCGCGCTGCTGCGCGACTGGGGGGCGGTCAGCGCCGCATTGATGCGCAACATGGGCGTGGGAAACTGACGGCGCGCGAGCGGATCGAGATTTTGCTGGACGAGGACAGCTTTGAAGAGTTCGACATGTTCGTCTCGCATCGCTGCACAGATTTTGGCATGGAAAAACAAAAGCCTGCAGGTGATGGCGTGATCACGGGCTGGGGCACAATCAATGGCCGGATGGTCTATGTGTTTTCTCAGGACTTTACCGTCTTTGGTGGCTCACTGTCGGCAACCCATGCGCAAAAGATCTGCAAGATCCAGGATATGGCGATCCAGATCGGCGCGCCGATCATTGGCCTGAACGATTCTGGCGGTGCCCGTATTCAGGAGGGTGTCGACTCGCTTGCGGGCTATGCCGAGGTGTTTCAGCGCAATATCATGGCCAGCGGCGTAGTGCCGCAGATCTCGGTGATCATGGGGCCCTGTGCCGGCGGCGCCGTCTATTCGCCTGCGATGACCGATTTCATCTTTATGGTGAAAGACACCTCCTACATGTTTGTGACCGGCCCTGATGTGGTGAAAACGGTCACCAACGAAGTCGTGACAGCCGAAGAGCTGGGCGGCGCCTCCACCCATACCAAAAAGTCATCCGTCGCCGATGGGGCCTTTGAAAACGATGTTGAGGCCCTGGCCGAGGTGCGCCGTCTGGTCGACTTCCTGCCGCTCAACAACCGTGAAAAGCCCCCGGTGCGCCCCTTCTTTGATGAGCCGGGCCGCATTGAAGACAGTCTTGATACCCTGATCCCGGCCAACCCCAACTCTCCCTATGATATGAAAGAGCTGATCACCAAGGTGGCGGATGAGGGCGATTTCTACGAGATCCAGGAAGATTTCGCCAAGAACATCATCACCGGCTTTATCCGGCTTGAAGGCCAGACCGTTGGCGTCATCGCCAACCAGCCCATGGTGCTGGCGGGCTGCCTTGATATTGACAGCTCGCGCAAGGCGGCACGGTTTGTGCGGTTCTGCGATTGTTTCGAAATTCCGATCCTGACGCTGGTCGATGTGCCCGGCTTCCTTCCCGGCACCAGCCAGGAATATGGTGGCGTGATCAAGCACGGGGCGAAGCTTTTGTTTGCCTACGGTGAAGCCACAGTGCCAAAGGTCACGGTGATCACCCGCAAGGCCTATGGCGGTGCCTATGACGTGATGGCCTCAAAGCACCTGCGCGGTGATTTCAACTATGCCTGGCCGACCGCTGAAATCGCGGTGATGGGCGCCAAGGGGGCAACTGAAATCATTCACCGGGCCGATCTGGGCGACGCAGAAAAGATCGCCGCCCATGCCGCCGATTACGAAGACCGCTTTGCCACCCCTTTTGTGGCAGCAGAGCGCGGCTTTATTGACGAGGTGATCCAGCCCAAATCCACCCGGCGCCGGGTGTCGCGGGCCTTTGCCTCACTGCGCGGCAAGTCGCTCAAGAACCCGTGGAAAAAGCACGACAACATCCCTTTGTAAGGCGACAAAAGCGATGCGTGGCATTCACTGGCATATCCTGAACGAGGAGGGGTCTTTGACGCTCTGTCGTCAAACCCCGGCGCGCTTTGATGTGTCGGTCACGGTGGAGCTGCCAGTTGCAGATCCCCTGCGGCTGGCGCATCAGGTGCGGCAGGATATGTGGCGGGCGGTGCAAAATGGGCGCGGGTTCTCCCCGGTAGTGAAAGTCACCGCCACCAGAGGCGGGGTTGAGCTCACGGCTGGTGGTCGGGTCGCGGGGCGGGTGCCGGGGAACCTGGCGGCGCAAATCGCGATGGTGCTTGAGGACGAGGCCAAGAGGCACCGCTGGCTGCGCCATGCCGCCCCGCGCAGCTCCAAGACAGCGTCCTCTGCTCAGGGGACGGGCCCGGCTCAGGATCCTGCTCGGGATCCTGCTCGGGATCCTGCTGGCGCGCATGCAGCCATATCAATGATTGACACAGGGACCAAGACAGGCTCATGATCTGCGCCAGCCACACAGAGACAGCGCGCGCCCCAGGTGCCGCGCCAGCAGTCCCGCCCGGAGGAGCTCAAGCGATTGGGGGGCGGGGCTGCGGTTTGATTGTGCAGAGCTTTCTTATGTTTTCTCTGTCTGTGCTGCTGCTGGCGGCTCTGTCGCTGCGCGCCCAGGCGGATGCGTCGGCTGTGCAGACTGCGGCCAGCACAAACGGCAACCTGTCGGGCGCCTTTGTCCCGGTGGCCGTGCCCTCCGGGCAGCGGGTTTTGTTGTCAGAGGTGCTTTTGGACGAAAGCCCCGGCGCCCTTTGGGCCCGGTTCCGTTTTGTAGCGCCTGAAATTCGGCGCAGCGATGCTGTTGAGGCGGCGGGCGGCACGGATGCGGCAGCCATGACCTTTGAGCGCAGCGCGCCTGATATGGATCATCTGTGCGAGTCGCTTGCGCTGGAGTATCTGCGCCAGCATGACCTTGCCGCAACCATGGTGGTGATCTCTCTGTCGGACCGCCCGGTGACCTTTGGCACCCAGGATCCCGATGCAACCCAGTTTTTTGAGGCCTATCGCCCCGATGGCGATAGCTGCATCTGGGAGGCTTTCTGATGTATCTACAACATCTTGCGGATCACTCTTCAAACCAGCGCATTTTTGCGACTTTGCGGCCACAGCCCTTTGGTGGGGCTGCTTTTCGATGTGATTTACCCTCTATCCCAGCTATCCTTGGTGCGAATGGTCGCAGTACCCTTCACAAATTGAGGTTGAGGCTGGAAAGAGCCATAGGTTCAGGCAGTCTCGCAAACACATACAGGAGACAGCAATGTCCAAGAGCATCAAGTTTATCACGCTGGCAGGCCTGCTTGCGATGGTTGCCGCCTGTGGCAGCCGCGAAGAAGAGTTTGTTGTGGTTGAGCCCGAGCCCATCTCGGTCGAGCCCACATACACCGGCAAATACAAGTAACGACAATAGGGGTCCGGCCCTGTGGCCGGCTCCCGCCGTCCCTCGGGGAGCCGGATTGGAGGCACTCTCATGCTGAAGCACCGTGGGTTTCCTGGCCGTTTACCGGGAACAGATTTTCAATTCGTTGTGCGCCGTCCCAACCCCAAAGGGGTGACTGCGCTGACAAAACGCGAACGATTTCGCGACCGCAAGCCAATGGACCGCCGGGCTGGTGCGGCTTTCATGCAGGCGCTGTGGGAACAATTCGGCGACCAACCCTTTGAACGTGGCAATCTGGATGCCGGCCGTTTGAGCTGGCTGTTTGGCCGCGAGGTCCTGCCTGCCGAAGACCCGTTTGACCCAGCTGACTATGAGGCGCTTTTGGTTATCGACGTCGATGCCGCGCAGCTGGCCTTTCCGGATGCCTTTGACGGGAGCCCGATGTGATGTTTGGGGCAGGGCGCAGCGCAGGGTTGGCGACGACACGTGGAGATCTCCGCGCGTTACATGCGCCCTGTGGCGGCTTTGCCCCTTCTTCAGGCCAAGGTTCAGGCCAGACTTCAGTGCTGATATCGCTGAATGTTACATGCCGTTGTCGCGTTCGGGTGGCCAAACCCCGCCGAACAAATCAGGGTTTTGGGCGTGCTCCTGCTCATTTTCAGGGTTTTGCCGCCACCACATTGCCTGCTGGACCTGCACCTGCTTCTTGCAGGGGAGAGAAACTCTCCCGAAGAGAAGGGGTCCTATCATGCGGGCAATCATTTATTCACTCGGATTTGCGCTTTGCACAGCCTTGTCCGGCTGTGGCGACACAACTGGCGAGCAGGCAATCTACGGCGCGGGCGCCGGTGCGCTTGGCTCGGCGCTGCTGGATGGCAATCTTGTCACCGGTGCAGCCGTCGGTGCAGCCGCCAATGTCATCTATTGCAAAGAAAACCCCAGCAAATGCTGAGGGTGGTTTTGCGCTTTCCAGACTGACCTGCCAGCCCTTTTGGGCGGCACAAGATATTCACGCAAACGCCGCAGCTGAGCCATGTGCCCAGCTGCGGCGTTCTGCATTCCGGCATACAAAAGAACAAGGGACTGCCAATGTTTGAAAAGATCCTGATCGCGAACCGGGGCGAAATCGCCTGCCGTGTTATCAAGACCGCCCGCAAAATGGGTGTCAAAACCGTCGCCATCTACTCGGACGCGGACAAGCAGGCCCTGCATGTCCAAATGGCCGATGAAGCAGTACATATCGGACCACCTCCGGCAAACCAGTCCTATATCGTTATCGACAAGGTAATGGAGGCCATCCGGGCCACCGGTGCTCAGGCGGTTCATCCCGGCTATGGTTTTTTGTCGGAAAACTCCAAATTCGCCGAGGCGCTGGCCGCTGAGGGCGTCGCTTTTGTTGGCCCCCCCGTTGGTGCCATTGAAAAGATGGGTGACAAGATCACCTCGAAGAAGATCGCCCAGGAGGCTGGGGTTTCCACGGTTCCGGGCCATATGGGCCTGATCGAGGACGCGGACGAGGCGGTCAAGATCTCTAACGAGATCGGCTATCCGGTGATGCTGAAGGCCAGTGCTGGCGGTGGCGGCAAGGGCATGCGGATCGCCTGGAACGACGAAGAGGCCCGCGAAGGGTTTCAGTCGTCGAAAAATGAGGCGGCAAACTCTTTTGGGGATTACCGGATTTTTATTGAAAAATTCGTCACGCAACCGCGCCATATCGAAATTCAGGTGCTGTGCGATGCCCATGGCAACGGCATCTATCTGGGTGAGCGGGAATGCTCGATCCAGCGTCGTCAGCAAAAGGTTGTCGAAGAGGCCCCAAGCCCCTTTCTGGACGAGGCCACCCGCAAGGCGATGGGCGAGCAGGCTGTCGCCCTGGCGCAGGCGGTGGATTACGCATCGGCCGGGACTGTCGAGTTCATCGTTGATGGCGACAAGAACTTTTACTTTCTGGAAATGAACACCCGTCTGCAGGTGGAACACCCGGTGACCGAGCTGATCACGGGCGTTGATCTGGTGGAGCAGATGATCCGGGTCGCCAATGGTGAGCCGCTGAGCATCACCCAGGACGATGTGCAGCTCAATGGCTGGGCGATTGAAAACCGGCTCTATGCCGAAGACCCTTACCGTGGCTTTCTGCCCTCGATTGGCCGTCTGACCCGCTACCGTCCCCCCGCCGAGCTCTCTGCAGGGCCGCTGCTGGAAAATGGCAAATGGCAGGGCGAGGCACCGGCGGGCGAGGGCTATGCCGTGCGCAATGATACCGGCGTCTATGAAGGCGGCGAAATCTCGATGTATTATGACCCGATGATTGCCAAGCTTTGCACCTGGGCGCCGACGCGCGATCAGGCGATTGAGGCCATGCGCAACGCATTGGACGGCTTTGAGGTCGAAGGCATTGGCCACAACCTGCCGTTCCTGTCGGCGGTGATGGATCATCCGATCTTTATGGATGGCAGCATGACCACCGCCTTTATCGAAGAGCAATATCCCGACGGGTTTGTTGGTGTTGATCTGCCCGAGGCCGCGCTGCGCCGCATTGCGGCCTCGGCGGCGGCGATGAACTGGGTGAGTGAAATCCGCCGCACCCGGGTGTCGGGTCGCATGGACAACCACGAGCGCCGTGTTGGCGCTGACTGGGTGGTTGCGCTGCAGGGGCAAAATTTTGCTGTGAGCATTGAGGCCGACCATGATGGCTCAACGGTCAAGTTTGCCGATGGCAGCCAGATGCGTGTGGCCAGCCAGTGGACGCCCGGCGATCAGCTGGCGACACTGGACGTTGACGGCACGCCGCTGGTGCTGAAGGTGGGTAAGGTTTCCGGTGGCTTCCGCATCCGCTCACGCGGGGCCGACCTGAAGGTGCATGTCCGTACGCCGCGCCAGGCTCAACTGGCTGAATTAATGCCGGAAAAAGTGGCGCCTGATACCTCAAAGCTGCTGCTTTGCCCCATGCCGGGCCTGATCGTCAAGATCGATGTCGAGGTTGGTGAAGAGGTCCATGAAGGCCAGGCTTTGTGCACCGTTGAGGCGATGAAGATGGAAAACATCCTGCGCGCCGAGCGCAAGGGTGTGGTTGCCAAGATCAACGCCAGCGCCGGCGACAGTCTGGCGGTTGACGAGGTGATCATGGAATTCGAGGGGTGATATCTGAGGCGGGCATAAACCAGCCGCAGCGGGTGGGGCCTCAGGCTCTGCCCCCGGCCTCTGGCTGTCAGATACGGCATTTCTGCTGTTCTGAACCCGCCTCACTCTCTGCGCGTGGATTTCTTCCATGGCATGCGTGCACCAAATCTTCAGGACTCTGTGCAACACCTGACGCACGGATTTCTATTAAGGTGACGCATGCTTCGTTTGGCCCTAACTCTGATTTCGACGCTGCTTCTCCTGGCTGGCTGTACGCTGGACAAAGAAGAAGAGGTGCGCGCCAAGCTTGCCGACTGGGTCATGCTGGGAGATACCTATTTCTTCGAATCCAACAGCGGCTGCGCACCGGCTGTGTTTCACACCGAAAGCCCGCGCATTTCGTCGCTTCTGGAGCCCGCGCGCTCGGTCGATACCGGTCTCAAGATGCTGGCGCAGGGGCAGGCTGTGGTCTTCAAGGTGGGTGGCAAGTCCCCCAATTCGCTGGTCGAAGCGATCATGTCACGCGATCTGCCGCATGGCATCAGCGTGCTGAATTCTGGTCTCGCCGGGGTGAACTGCATGAGCGAGCTGGTCAAATCGATTTATCACCAGGCGATCATGAACCCGACCTCGAACATGGCCTTTATCCCCGAGGGCAATGCCATCATGGTGGTGGATACACAGGCCAAGGCGGTGAGCTACGTGCGCGGCAACAGCTAAGAGTTCAGTTTTCGCGCCGCTCTTCCACCTCGCGCAGGCGATCTGGAAACTTGTCGATGCTGCGGGTCAGTTCGCGCACGCTCCAGGGATGCGGTTTGCGCAGTTTGACGCCGCCATCCTTACCGACCAAAACCAGCGCAAACCCGCGCGGACGCAGATTTTTGCGCAGTTCTGATTTGGCGGCCGGATTGGTGTCGGTCAGGACAATCACGTCGCGGTCCAACAGCATCTTCGCATCGCTGCTCAAAAGTTCGATTTGCGTGTTGAACCTGGGGTCCTCGGGACTGTCTGCAAAGATCACAATGGGGCGTTTATGCCACAGGAAGCTGGCGAGATCGACGTCTTCTCCCGATTGGATCAGCACCGGGGTCTCGGGCTCCACCGTCGGTTCCGCAGTCTGCTCGGCAACCTGTTCGGCAACCGGTTCCACAGTCAGGTCTGCAGCCTGTTCTGCAACCTGGGCGCTGAGTACAGCAGGCACCGAAAGAAAACTTGTTAAAACAAGGGCTAGAATTGGTTTCATAATGTCTCCTGTTGGCCCCAATATATGCACAAGACGCGCGAATGCGATGGCGAATTGGCCGCAAAGGGCAAATAAAACACCAGACGTTAATCGCTTTGAGAGGGTCTGGAGGCAATGATTGCGCATCTTCCCTCATCGGGGGCACTGAATGTGCCTCTTGTCCAAAGAACTGGAAAAGCGATGCAAGTTTGTCTTCACCTCGGGGCACACCGCTGTGCCACCACTTCGTTTCAGGAATTTCTGCGCCAAAATGCAGAAGAGCTTGAGGCCAGCGGGATAGGATTTTGGGGGCCACGCAGAACGCGCAAAGGGTTGTTGCACGGAATTTTGCCAGTCCCTGGCATGACCGACAGCCGGTCCCTGGCCAAGCGGGCGCAGGGGCGCATCAAGATGAACCTTGATCAAAGCCGCGAGCGTGGACTGGCGCATCTGGTGATCAGTGACGAAAACCTCATTGGCAGCACCCGCACCAATCTGCGTCTTGCGACGCTGTATAGCGGAGTTGGCGAGCGCATGGCGCGCTACGCCGAGGCCTTTGGCGGCCAGATTACCTCGGTTGCCCTCAATGTGCGCAGTCTGGAGACGTATTGGACATCGGCGCTGACCTATGCGGTGACGCGGGGCCACAATGTGCCCTCATATAGACAACTGCAGGGCCTGGCCGAAAACCGACGCAGCTGGCGTGACGTGATCACCGACATTGCCTGCGCACTGCCCGAGACCACAATAAAGGTGCTGCCTTTTGAGACCTTTGGCGGCCGCCCGGAAGTGCAGCTGGCTTTGCTCAGCGCAAGTGATGAGATCCCACGGGCGCATGCCCGGGTGCGGCTCAATGCGTCTTTGCGGCTTGAGGATTTGCGGGCGCATCTTGCTGGCAGCGGCGGGCCTGACCCGCCGCAGGGGGAGGGGCGCTGGCGTCCCTTTGATGAGGTGCAATGCGCCATGCTGCGCGAGAATTATGCGGATGATCTGATGTGGCTGACTGGGGGCGCCGATGGGCTGGCCCAGCTGGCGCAGGATCCGGAACAACAGGCGGCGGGACTGAACCTGCCCCAAACAGATGTGACAAGAGGAATACCCCATGACAAGCAAGATAGACAATTGGCGGGCTCTGGCTGAAAAAGAGCTTCGTGGCCGTGCGGTTGACGACCTCACCTGGAACACGCTCGAAGGTATTGCGGTAAAGCCGCTTTATACCGAAGAAGATGTCGCGGAGCTGCCGCATATGGGCACTCTGCCTGGCTTTGGCCCCTTCACCCGTGGCGTCAAGGCGACCATGTACGCCGGACGCCCCTGGACCATCCGGCAATATGCCGGCTTTTCCACCGCCGAGGAATCAAACGCCTTTTATCGCCGCAATCTTGAAGCTGGACAGCAGGGGGTTTCCGTCGCCTTTGATCTGGCAACTCACCGGGGGTATGACAGCGATCATGAACGCGTGGTCGGGGATGTTGGCAAGGCAGGCGTGGCAATCGACTCTGTCGAGGACATGAAGATCCTGTTTGACGGTATCCCGCTCGACAAGGTTTCGGTCTCAATGACCATGAACGGCGCCGTGATCCCGATCCTGGCCAGTTTCATCGTCGCAGGCGAAGAGCAGGGCCATGACAAAGCGTTGTTGGCGGGCACCATTCAGAACGACATTCTGAAGGAATTCATGGTCCGCAACACCTATGTCTATCCGCCTGAACCCTCGATGAAAATCATCTCGGATATCATTGAATACACCTCCAACGAGATGCCCAAGTTCAACTCGATCTCGATTTCCGGCTATCACATGCAGGAAGCGGGCGCCAATCTGGTGCAGGAGCTGGCCTATACGCTGGCCGATGGTCGCGAATATGTGCGGGCTGCCACCGAGGCGGGCATGGATGTCGACAAATTTGCCGGCCGTCTCAGCTTTTTCTTTGCCATTGGCACCAACTTTTTCATGGAGATCGCCAAGCTGCGCGCCGCGCGGACCCTGTGGCATCGGGTGATGACAGAGTTTGACGCCAAGTCTGACCGCTCCAAGATGCTGCGCACCCACTGTCAGACCTCGGGCGTAAGCCTGCAGGAACAAGACCCCTATAACAACGTGATCCGTACCGCCTATGAGGCGATGTCGGCGGTTTTGGGCGGCACACAGTCGCTGCATACCAACGCGCTGGATGAGGCCATCGCGCTGCCGACCGAGTTCTCGGCCCGCATCGCTCGTAACACCCAGCTGGTGCTGCAGGAAGAAACCGGTGTGACCAATGTGATCGACCCGCTGGCGGGCTCGTATTACGTCGAGAGCCTCACAAATGAGCTGATCGACAAGGCCTGGGCCCTGATGTCCGAGGTCGAAGAGATGGGTGGCATGACCAAGGCGGTGGCCTCGGGGATGCCAAAACTGCGCATCGAAGAAAGTGCGGCCCGGCGTCAGGCGATGATCGACCGCGGCGAAGAGGTGATTGTCGGCGTCAACAAATACCGCAAGGAAAAAGAAGACCCGATCGACATTCTCGATGTGGACAATGTCGCCGTGCGTGAAAGCCAGATTCCCGGCTTGAGAAAATGCGGGCCGAGCGGGACGGCAGCGCCTGTCAGGCGGCTCTGGATGAGCTGACCCGGCGGTCGAAAGACGGTGGCAACCTGCTGGAAGCCGCGGTGGAAGCGGCGCGTATGCGGGCCTCAGTTGGAGAAATCAGCATGGCGATGGAAAAAGAATTCGGCCGTCACCGTGCCGAGGTGAAAACCCTGGCCGGTGTTTATGGCGCCGCCTATGAGGGCGATGAGGGCTTTGCTGCGATCCAGAAAAGCATCGAGGATTTTACCGAAGAAGAGGGGCGGCGGCCGCGTATCCTGGTCGTCAAGATGGGCCAGGATGGCCATGACCGGGGCGCCAAGGTGATTGCGACAGCCTTTGCTGATATCGGCTTTGATGTTGATGTGGGGCCCCTGTTTCAGACCCCGGCCGAGGCGGCGCAGGATGCTATCGACAACGATGTGCATGTGATCGGTATCTCGTCGCAGGCGGCCGGGCACAAGACCCTGGCGCCGCAGCTGGTGCAAGAGCTGAAGGCCCAGGGGGCCGGGGATATTCTGGTTATCTGTGGCGGTGTTATCCCGCAGCAGGACTACCAGTTCCTCTATGATAGCGGCGTCAAGGCAATCTTTGGCCCTGGCACCAATATCCCCGAAGGGGCGCAGGATGTCTTGAAACTGATCCGAGAAGCCCGCAGCTGAAGCGATTTAGTCAGCAGATAACACCTTAATGGGCGCGGGGTCTCTTGCGCCTGTTTTCCGTCCTGTGCGCGCTGTCCTCCAATCTGCGCATAGGGCGTCTCACTGGAGGACAGGCGTAACAGTCTGGTCAGGCGTAACTGGTCAGGCGTTGCAGGTCAGGCGTAAAAGTCGATCACAGGTTGTGAGATGTCATAGCCGGCCTTTCCCAGGGCCTTCAAAATGAACTCTCCCAAAGACAGATCTTGTTCGTGGGTCTCGTCATAGGCTTCAACCGTTGCCGCAATCAGTTCGAGAATTGCGTCATCGACTGTCCCGGCCCCCTTGGTTTCCTGCGGCGGTGGTGGCGGCGGTGGGCGTTTGGCTGCGCCAAACACAGCGCCCTCTGCCAATTCGGCAGGATCGGTGCTTGCGCCCGCGAGGGTGTAGGCAAGATCGGCCCCTTTGGCTGCGTCCTTACCCTTGACCTGGAACACGATTGTTCGCGCATTTGGGTCCAAGAGATTGTCGCCATCAAAGCTGGACAGAAACTTTGATAGTTTCGCAGCTTGTTCTTCAGTCATTTTTGTCGGTTTCTTATAAAGATTCGACATTAATTCCTGTGTCATGACACCTTGGATCATCATCAGTGTGGCCTCCTGTTAAAACCTCTTTTACGATTTACCGTGTATCTCTGGGCAACTCAGTCAGAGGCGAAGGGGCAAGGCCTATCTTTGCCCCGGGTGAATGAAATGATCCTGATGATCAAATATTTCATGCAACAAAACAATCGCCCTTAGTATGTTCTGGTTTATGAGTTATTAACAAACTGCCTCTGTATCCCGGCCAGGCAGCGCCGAAAGCTTTCAACTTGAATGTCGCCAAGGACTGGCTAGGCTGCGCCAAAAAAGGGGAGGGTGTGATGGAACTGGATCATCTGGCGGTCGCAGGCGCAACTCTGCAAGAGGCGCGTGCTCATGTGGAAGACGCACTTGGTGTGCCGCTGCAGGCGGGCGGGCAGCACGCGATGTTTGGCACCCATAATCAGCTGCTTGGGCTGGCGGATGGGCTATACCTTGAGGCCATTGCCATTGATCCTGACGCAACAGCGCAGCGACACCCCTGTTGGTTTGATCTGGACCGGTTTTCCGGCCCCCCCAGGATCAGCAACTGGATCTGCCGCTGCACGGATCTTGCGGCGCAGCTGGCCCGGTTGCCCAAAGGCGCAGGTGCGCCGGTCGCGCTGAGCCGGGGGGATCTAAAGTGGGACATGGCTGTGCCCTCTGACGGGATCCTGCCCTATGACAATCTGTTTCCGGCCCTGATTGAATGGCACTCGGAGCATCCTGCGCCCCGCCTGCAGCAGCGTGGATGTTCCCTGCTGCGTTTGACGCTTGCTCACCCCGAGGTGAAATCCTTACAGGCCTGCCTGCCAATTACTGATCCGCGCATTCGGTTTGAGGTCGGGGCCGCAGGCTTTGAGGCTGAGTTTGATACGCCACATGGCCGACGTGTGCTGTGATGAGTACGGCGATGAGTGCGTTAATGGGTGCTGTGATGAGTGCTGGGCGCGGGCGAGACACCGCCTGTTGCAATGCCGGGCGTATCTCCCATAGAACCGTGGCGCTGACAGCGTCGCTTTATTTGTACTAGGGTATCACTATGTCTCTTTGGTCTCGAATTTCTGACGCACTTGCCGCCCTTGGTCAGGGCGAAAGTCTGGCGAATGTCTTTGACCGTTTGCGTGCGCCGCCTGAACGCTCGGTTGCCTTTGCCATTGCGGTGATTGCGCTGGGGGCAAAGATGGCCAAGGCGGATGGGCAGGTGACCCGCGATGAGGTGGCCGCCTTTCGGGAAGTGTTCCAGATTGCCCAGAATGACGAAGCTGGTGCAGCCCGGGTCTTTGATATGGCGCGCACGGATATCGCCGGGTATCAGGACTATGCCGCCCGCATCCAGCGGATGTTTTCTGCCAATCCCAGCACCCTGTGTGACCTGATGGAGGGCTTGTTTCATATCGCCATGGCGGATGGCTTCTATCATCCCGGCGAGAATGAGTTTCTGCAGGACGTCAGCCGGATCTTTGGCCAGACACCGGAGCAGTTCATGGCGTTGCGGGCCCGTTTTGTCCCGGACGCGCCCAGAGATCCCTTTGCGGTTTTGGGGGTCTCGGCCGATACGCCGCGCGAAGAAATTCGCAAGCATTGGCGCCAGCTGGTGCGCGACACCCATCCAGACGCCATGATTGGCCGCGGCGTTCCTGAAGAAGCCGTGCGGCTGGCAGAGAAACGTCTGATCGACATCAACCGCGCCTGGGATGAGATCAACGGGTGTGGGTCACATGCGCCTCGTCACATATAATATCGAATGGTTCTCGCATCTGTTTGATGATGCAGACCGTTTGATGCTCGATGATAAACCCTCTGCGCGCTATGGCGTTGACCGCTACACGCAGGGCCGGGCCATTGCCTACGTTTTGCAAAGGCTTGATGCTGATGCAGTGATGGTCATTGAGGCGCCCAATACGGGGAGAAAGCAGAGCTGCACCCGGGCGCTTGAGCGGTTTGCGGCTGAGGCAGGGCTGCGGACCCGCAAGGCCATTTCAGGCTTTGCCACGGATACCCATCAGGAAATTGCGCTGCTGTTTGATACGGATGTGCTGTCTGTGGTGGAGGATCCTCAGGCCAGCGAGGCTGCGCCGCGATTTGATGATGTCTTTCATATCGATCTTGATGTTGACGACCGTATGGACCGGGTGCGATTTTCCAAACCTCCGCTTGAGCTGAAGGTCACGACATCCGGGGGCACGGTCCTGCGGATGATTGGGGCGCATCTGAAATCAAAAGCGCCGCGTGGCGCTCAAAACCCGGACGAGGTGGCGCGGATCTCCATTGCCAACCGGCGCAAGCAACTGGCCCAGGCCATCTGGCTGCATCGCCGCATCAAGGAACATGTTGAGGCCCGCGATCATGTCATCGTGCTGGGCGATCTCAACGACGGGCCCGGCCTGGATGAATACGAGCGCCTTTTTCGCAAATCCTCGGTCGAAATCGTCATGGGAGAAGAGCTGGTCGACCCGCATGCACAAAGCCTGCGCAAGCCGCGCCAGCAGATGCAGCTCTCAACATCGCGCTTTTATAACCCTGAAACAAAACGCTATTTCCGCGCTCTGCTGGACTATATCATGATCTCTGAGGGGCTTGAGGCCTATGCGCCGCGCTGGCGGATCTGGCATCCTTTTGAGGATGCGGAATGTTATGACGACATCGACCTGCGGGAAGCCCTGCTGACGGCCTCTGATCATTTTCCGGTCTCGCTTGACATTGAGCTGACTTAAATTTCTCAGGCAAAGGGCCTATATTGATCTGATGAAACATATCATAGCCCCCGCGGCGCTTGCCGCCTGCCTGTTTGCCTCGCCTGTTGTCGCCCAGCAGGGCGATAAAGACACCGATACCGGACCCAGCCTGATGGAGCGCGGAGCGGAGTTGTTCTGGGAGGGGCTGCGACAGGAGATGGCGCCGGCTCTTGAAGAATTCCACGATTTGATGGCAACGATCGGCCCCTCGATGCAGGGCTTTTTGACCGAAATGGGCCCGGCTTTGGCCGAGATCGCAGATCAGGTCGAGGACTGGAGCCGCTATGAAGCGCCCGAGATTTTGCCGAACGGTGATATTATCATCCGCCGCAAACCGGCGGAGCCAGAGACGCCGATTGAAGAGGGCGACAAGCAAAGCGATGGCGCAACAGATATCTGAGACGCATGGGCTGCGATGAGTTGCGGCTCTGGCCCACGGGCCGCCAGATCGGGCCCGGACCATTTGGCGGTGCCATTTGCCGGTGCCATGTACCGGCGCCATTTGGCGGTATTGAGCGCAAAAAGATGGTCCGGGCGGGCAGCAGGGGGGGCTGGCTGGCCTGCGTTATTTGACGATCTTGACGCTGAGCTCTGCCCGCAGCGCATCTGCAAGCGATTTAAGACGTGACTCGGCCACCTCGCCAAACAGATCCTCAGAGGCACTTGGCAACTCCAGGCACAGATGACGCTTGCGCGGCTGCCATTTAAGCTTGCCGATATCGCCGTCCTTGCTCACCATCAACATGGCGCCAAAGCGCATGGCCTTGCCCAGGATCTCGGCTTCTTTCTGACCCTTCTCGTCCAGCAGATCAAACAGGTGATCAAAGGCGTTTCCTTCGCGCTTATTGCGGTAACGGTGCAGCAGCGCCAGGCCAAGAAAGACCCGTTCAGAGTGTTTCAGGCCCCCCAGATTGGCGCGCGTGGCATTGTCAAAACAGACCTCGGCGCGATAGTCTGGATGGGCGCGCCAGCTGACGTCATGCAGCAGGCAGGCGGCTTTGATCAGGCGTTTCTTGGTGTGTGGGTCGGAATTGAACAGCGGGATGACAAAATCATACAGTGTCTTGCCAAAACCGGGCAGGCGGGCATCCTTTGCTTCGGCAAAACGGCAGGATTCCACCAGTGGATCACGGTTGCGCAGGCGTTGTGGCATCTGTTCATACAGCAGACCCTCGCGAATACCATAGCTGGAAATCGCAATGTCCTTGGGCTTGAACGTCTTGACCAGGCGCGCCAGCACATCCATGGCATAGGGGACCAGAGACATCCGCGCGCTGGAGATCCCGCAGGCGCTGCGCAGCTCGTCTATGTCTGTGGCGTCGATATATTTCAGCGTTTCGCGCACATCCCGCGCCGTCATGCGATACTCATGCAGCACGCGCAAAGGATAGCCCCGGCGCATCATGTCGACACGGGCAATTGCGCGCCAGCTGCCGCCGACCAGAAACAACCGGTCGGTCTGCTTGCCCATCTCGGCGCTCAGCTCTTCCATAGCTTCGGCGATATGGGCCTTGCGTCCGCGCCGCCCGCCTTTGATGTCGCGCAGCTTTAATGGCCCCAAAGAGGAGGTCATCCGCTTGCCGACTTCCCCATCATGGATCTCTGCCAGCTCCATTGACGAGCCGCCGATATCGCAGACCAGCCCATAAGAGCCAGGCCAACCCAAAAGCACGCCCTGTGCGGACAGGCGCGCCTCTTCCCGGCCGTCAATCACCCAGATCTTTAGCCCGGTTTCGCGCAGAACTTCGGCGCAAAAATCCGCACCGTCCGAGGCATCGCGCACAGCGGCGGTGGCAACCACCGAAAGCCCCGGCAATCCCATGCCCTTGGCCAGATGCTGAAAGCGGCGCAGCGCGGACAAGGCCCGCATGCGCCCCTTGGGGTTCAGCTTGCCGGTTTCGGAGAGGCCCGCGCCCAGCGCACACATAATTTTTTCATTGTAGAAATAGGCGGGGCTGCGCGCCGCGCCGTCAAAAATCACCATACGGACCGAGTTTGACCCCACATCGACCACTCCGACGCGTGAAAGGGCGCGCGCACCTGGGTCTTCAAAGACCGGGCGCCCAAAGGGGCCCCAATCGGCGGCGGAGCTGTCCTGGGCTGCGGTCATGGGCGTCTCTTCAGTTCTGCATTGTTTGTGGCACGATGGGCCAAGCCCCGTGTCAGGTCAATCGCTTGTGGTTGCGACATTTCCGGTGGCTTGTGGCAGGTCTTGGTGTCGGTCTTGTGACATCAGTCTGACAGCAAGGGGGCGCGACAGAGTGCGTCCCTCAGAGAGCGCCAGATTGTCCAGTTGCTCAACGATTTGAGCGGCAGCGGCAAAGGAGCGATCCATATGGGCCACAAGATAGGGGATCACGTCCGGTTTTGGCGTCACTTGCCGGTCATTGAACAGTTTTGCCAGCACCACCGCCAGCAGGGCATCATCCGGAGCCTGCAGCTCTGCATGGGTTGCGGCCTGCATTCGGCTTTGCAGATCGGCCAGACTAAGCTGCCACAGGTTGGGCGCGGCCTGACCGGTGAGCATCAGGGCATGGCCATTGGACAGGACCAGATTATGCAGGTGAAACAGGGCGTTCTGCGCGCCGGCATCATTGGCAATCGCGGGTACGTCTTCACTAACGAGGGGGCCCTGTGCGAGGGCAGGAACCTTATCTTCGCTCAGCTCACTGGCCTGCCGGATCTGGGCCCCGGACTGGCTGGCCCAGACATGCGCAAGATGGGTCTTGCCCGAGCCTGAGGGGCCGGTCAGGACCAGTTTACCACTGGGCCAGGCAAAGGAGGGGTCCAGCAGGGCGACGGCCATGGCATTGGAGGGGGCGACAAAGAAATCATCCCGCCCCAGCGCTGTTTTTGCGGGCAGATCAAAGCTGAGTTGTTGCGCCATATCAGTGCGGATCCTGATCCGAACCCTGCGCTGAGGGTGCCTCAACTGACGGGGCACTGGCAGGGTGGTCCTTTGACGCCGGGTGGCTCAAACCCTGATACAGGCGGCTGTCGAGATATTGCTCCACCAGGAAACGTGCGACCACCCCGAGGGCGGCGGCCACTGGGACCGCGACCAACACGCCGCCAAATCCAAACAGGGCACCAAACACCGACAGCGCCAGCAACAGCCAGACCGGGTGCAACCCGACAGATTTGCCCACCAGTTTGGGTGTGAGGTAGTTGCCCTCCATCACCTGACCCAGCGCAAATATCGCCCCTACCATACCAATGGACCACCAGTCGCCCCAGAACTGAAACAGCGCCAAGCCAATGGCAAGCGCGCCACCAATCAGGGCGCCGAGATAGGGAATAAAGGTGACCCGCCCGGAAATAAAGCCAACCGCCAGACCAAAATTCAGCCCAACCAGCATCAGCGAGATCGCGTAGTAGCTGCCAAGGATCAGACAAACAGTGCCCATGCCCCGAATAAAGGAGGCCAGAACCGCATCGACCTGCTGCATCAGGCGACGGATAACCGGGGCGTGATCACGCGGCAAAAGACTGTCTATGCGCTCGATCATGCGGTCCCAGTCCAGCAGCAGATAGACGGCAACAACTGGAACGATAACCAATAAGACCAACAAGTTAAGCAATGTCGCAGCGGAGCCTGCAAGCCCTTCGATAAGCTCAATCCCCTTGCCCTGCAGGGTGCCTGCAATCTGTGCGATGCTCTGTTGTGCCCGGCTGCCTTCGGTAAAGACTGAAGGAAAATGGGTCTGGGCAAAGGTGCGCAGATCGCGAAAGGCCTCGGGGATGATCTGAGCCAGATCTATCATTTGCCCGATCAGGGTTGGCAGCACAAGCAGCAGCACAAGCAGGAAAATAAGGACCGACCCCACGATGATCACAGCCGTGGCCGCAGCGCGGCTCAACCCGAGGGCTTCAAGCCGGTCGGCAACCGGGTCGATCATATAGGCAATCGCGGCTCCCAACACAAAGGGCAGCAGCACATCGCCCAACGACCACAGCAGCACTGCCAAAACAGCGGCGGTTATGCCCCAGTATTTGAATTGTTTTTTTGCCGGAAGGGCCATTACGTGTCACTCGTTTTGGTCGGTTTTGATTTGCCCCAGTTTTCCCCGAAGGGCAGGGCGGTGCAAGGGGAGGGCCCCCCTCTAACAAAGGTATTCCGGGGATAGTTTCAACTTGGGTGTGGATAGTTTTTTCGCGGGGGTGCTGAAAATCCAGATTTTTCGACCCCTGTGTCAGGGCAATTACAGCCCAGCCAGACCGTATGATACGCCAGATGTTTTCACAGGCCAGGCCGTGAGGCAGGCTAGTCTATGCGCACGCCCTGGCGTTTCAGCTCGGTTTGGACGGCGGAAATGTCGAGCGCATCCAGCGCGCGCCCTGTCTTGATCGACAGCGCAGCAGCAATGCCAGCGCCCTGACCAGCGACGGCGCAACAGGCCATGTTGCGGGTGGCGGCATGGGCAATCTTGTCGCCGCCAATGGCGCGCCCCGTCACCAAAAGGCCTTCAACGCCGCGGGGCAGCATGCTGCGATAGGGGATCTGCATGTAGCGCCCGGTGGTGGGCAGGATCAGCACGCCGTAGCCATCGATGAATTCAGGGTAGATACCAATGGTATCCTCAAACCGCCCCTGATTGCGGGTCTCGTCTTCGGTGATGTTGTGATGCGCGTCGATCTTGCGGGTGTCGCGGATGCCAATGGTCATGCCAAAATTGCGCAATCGCGCCGCCTCACATCCCGGTGTGTAGGCTTTCAGGGCCTCAATGGCCAACATCGCCTGGATGCGCCCCTCTATTTCGCCGCGTGTCATGCTGTCGGGGTCGGTTCCGTCGATCCCGGCCAGGTGGACCAAATTCATATAGGTCATCTCACCACTGTCATGCACCGCCCCCCAGGTGCCGCCAATGGTGTTGAGATGGGACGGGATGAGGCCGTCGCGGATCGCTTTGGCAAAGGGTTTGGCCAGAAAGGGCGAGAACATTTCATCCTCTTTGCCTGAGGTCTCGACCTGCCATTCCCCCGTCGACCAGTTGGCATAGGTTTGCGGATCATCCCTGACGCCTGCCATGAACTTTTGTTTGTCGACGCCGGCAATGTGGAACATCACGCTTGCCGCCTGCATCTCCTCTACAGGGGTTTTGATCGTTGGAGCCCCCATCATATGGGCAATGTCGGCATCGCCGGTGGCATCAATCACCCGCTTTGCCAGAATCGCTTCACGGCCCGCCTTGCTCTCGACAATCACACCTGTGATGCGGCGGCCATCGCGGATTGGGGCGACAAACATCCGGTGCAGCATCGGGTGAATGCCAGCCTCCTGCACCAGACGGTCCGCCACCAGCTTGAACCCCTCGCTGTCCAGCTCATACGACAGCGACTGGCTTTCGGGCACGGCGGCCCCCATTGCGCGGGCGCGCTCTTCAAACTCCCAGCCGATGCCGTGGGCCTCAACCGTTTGTTCGTGGCGATACCAGGCAAAGCCTTCAACGCCGACGGTGGTGATATTGCCGCCAAAGCAGCCAAACCGGTCGAGCAAAGTCACCTCGACACCTGTGCGCGCCGCTGCCAGGGCCGCCGCCAGCCCGCCGGGGCCAGAGCCAACCACCAGCAGGTCGGTCTGGTGAATGACCGGAATTTCGCGGGCTGGCTCAAGAATGGTGTCGTGCATTTTGGTCTCACTTGCCTGAGGGGTTCTGCCAGTCTTGTAAAACTTGAACCGTTGTTCAAGAAAGAAAGCGGCAGAAAGGGGCAAATACGACATCTGCGTGCTGTGCCCCGGGTATTTGACGCGTTGGTTTGAGCACCCGGTTTGACGCGTCTGGGCGGGCCTGAGCAGCAGCTCCAGGCGGAGTGGGCCGTAAAGCGCGATTGAATGCGGCGCTTTGATGGCTTAGACCGCTTGCGAACCCCATCGTGAGAATGAGATCGACATGCGCCTGTCCCGCTACTTCCTGCCTGTTCTGAAAGAGAACCCTTCTGAGGCCCAGATCGTCAGCCATCGCTATATGCTGCGCGCCGGACTGATCAAGCAATCCTCTGCCGGGATCTATTCCTGGTTGCCGCTTGGCTTTAAGGTGCTGAAAAAGCTCGAAGGCATCGTGCATGAAGAGCAGCAGCGCGCCGGTCACATGCCAATGCTGATGCCCACCATCCAGTCGGCCGATCTGTGGCGCGAATCCGGTCGCTACGATGACTACGGTCAGGAAATGCTGCGGATGCAGGATCGCCATGGTCGCGACATGCTGTTTACGCCCACGGCCGAAGAGCTGATCACCGATATTTTCCGGGCCCATGTCAGCAGTTACAAAGACCTGCCGCTGACCATGTATCAGATCCAGTGGAAGTTCCGCGACGAGATCCGCCCCCGGTTCGGCGTGATGCGCGGTCGCGAATTCTACATGAAAGACGGCTACAACTTTGACCTCAGCAAAGAGGATGCGCTGCACGCCTATAACCGCCATCTGGTGAGCTACCTGCGCACCTATGAGCGTATGGGGTTGCAGGCGATCCCGATGCGCGCCGATGGTGGACCCATTGGTGGCGACTACACCCATGAGTTCCTGGTGCTGGCCGAAACCGGCGAGTCGGAGGTATTCTACGATTCTGCCGTCACCGACCTCAGCTTTGGCGACCGCGAGATTGACTATGACGATGTCGCACAGTGCCAGGGTGTGCTGGAAGAGTTCACCTCAAAATACGCCCGCACCGATGAGACCCATGATGAGGCCCTGTTCAACGCGGTGCCTGAAGAGCGCCGCAAGGTCGCACGCGGTATCGAGGTTGGCCAGATCTTCTACTTTGGCGCCAAATACTCTGAGGCGCTGAACGCCACCGTTCAGGGGCCTGATGGCAAGCCAACGCCGGTTCACATGGGCTCGCACGGGATTGGTGTCTCGCGTCTGCTGGGGGCCATTATCGAGGCCAGCCATGACGACAAGGGCATCATCTGGCCCGAAGGCGTGACGCCGTTCCACTGTGGTATCCAACCTGAAACAGGGTGACGATGAGGCCGATGCCGCCTGCAACCAGCTCTATGCGGCGCTTACAGCGCTGGGCCTTGAGCCGCTGTATGATGATCGTAAAGAACGCGCCGGCGGTAAATTCGCGACGATGGACCTGATCGGTCTGCCCTGGCGTATCACCGTCGGGCCACGCGGGTTGAAGAACGGCGTGGTTGAGCTGACGTCGCGCCGCACCGGCGAAAGCGAAGAGATGTCGCCCGAAGAGGCGGTGAAAAAGGTCGCAGAAATCTATGCGCCGCATCAGGCCGGTCGCGGCTTCTGAGCGCGCCCCTCTGAAAAGATGCACTGATCTGACTGAAAATGCCCGCGCAACGACGCGGGCATTTTTGTTAGTTCAGGGTCAAATCCGGTTCACGAGGCGCGGCTGAATTTGGCATCCGCCGGCATATGCGCATCAAACAGACTGGCAATGAGCCGGGTCAGGGGGCGGCCCTCGGCAGTGATCTCAAGGCGATGCGCGGTCAGGCTGACAAGATCGCCAAACCGCGCCTCTACCTTGGCCAGATCCGCCTCCAGCCCGGCGCAGAGCGCACCAAACTCTTGCTGTAACGCGTTGCGGTCAATAGTAAAGTCGCACATGATCATCTCGATGGCACGGGCCCGCATCAGGTCTTCTGGTGTCATCTCATGGCCGCGGCTGCCCGTCAGATGGCCTGCCTCGATCTGTTTGACATAGGCGGGGGTTGCGGCTGCATTCTGCACGTAGCCGCCAGCAAAGCGCGAAATCGACGAGCGCCAATGCCGATGAGGGTCGGGCAGGTGTCTTCGGTGTAGCCCTGGAAATTCCGCCGCAGATGGCCGCTGCGCGCCGCCTGCGCCAAGCCATCCTGAGGAAGCGCAAAATGGTCGATACCGATGGGCGCAAATCCTGCCGCAGCAAAGGCCTCTGCGGATTGACCTGCCAAAGCGTGGCGCGCCAGATCATCCGGCAGCATCGCCTCATCGATGAGTTTCTGGCGCTTAGCGACCCAGGGCACATGGGCATAGCCAAACAGCGCGATGCGGTCGGGGCGCAGGCTGAGCACTTTGTCCAGCGTATCCGCCATGCGCGCAGCTGTCTGATGCGGCAGGCCGTAGACCAGATCGGCATTCAGCGAGGTAATCCCTGCGGCGCGCAGATCTTCGACACAGGCCCATGTCGCCTCATAGGGCTGCTCCCGGCCGATGGCCTGTTGCACCAGCGGGTCAAAGTCCTGAATGCCAATACTGGCGCGGCTCATGCCCTCGCAGGCGAGGGCCGCGATTTTGTCGCGGTCTACCAAGGTCGGGTCGATCTCGACCGAAAACTCCCAGTCAGGCGTATGCGGGAACACCGCCTTTACCGCGCGGGCCAGGCGATGGATCAGATGGGACGGCGGCAGGATCGTCGGCGTGCCGCCGCCCCAATGCAGCCGTCCCATGCGCAAACCGTCGGGCAGCTCTTTGGCGAGCAGGGCCAGCTCAGCCTCCAGCGTGGCGATGTAGTTTTCGACCGGGCTCAGCGATTGGGTACCCTGGGTGCGACAGGCGCAAAACCAGCACAGCCGCTCGCAAAAGGGAATGTGGATGTACACCGAGACCGGCACCTTTGGGTCAAGTGCTGCCAACTGGCGTTTTTGCATGTCCAGCCCAACTGCGGGGCTGAACTCCGGAGCGGTCGGATATGAGGTATAGCGGGGCACGCGGCTGTCAAAAAGCCCAAGCGATGAAAGGCGGTCAATCTGTTTCATGCCTCTCATGTGTCGCTTTTTGCGCAAGGCTGCTTTGCGCCGGCAATCAAATTGCCCTTTGATTGCCGGCAGAAAATGACGCCTGCGGCCCTGTTTAACCCACCGGGAGGTGCCGCTGGTAAGCCCTTGATAGGTAAGGTGGCCAGAGTGGTGATCTGCGGTCAGTTGCAGGTGAGAAGAATTGTGCGTCTGAGGTGAGTTTCCATTTGACGCTCGCCGCCCGCCGTCCTATACGCCCCTCACGACACCTGCCCAGGTG
>NZ_MWVJ01000056.1 GCF_002087335.1 Pseudophaeobacter leonis | reverse complement strand
AGTCGTGGCGATGCCGTCTTTGACCAGCCACAAGGCCTCGCGCCAGACCGCCTCAAGGAAGCGATCCGCCACATGGGCGTCGATCTCTTTTTTCAGATGCAGCGGGTACATGCCAATGCCCGCAAGCACCTCTTTGGCCCGCGTAATCACCTGCTCCGAGTTGGCAGGCGTGGTGACAACCTCGGCCAGCGGCAGCAGGTAAACCGGATTAAACGGGTGTGCCACGACAATTTGCCCCGCATTGCTGCGCCCTTTTTGCAGCTCCGAGGGTTTGTAGCCCGAGGTCGACGAGCCAATCACCGCATCCCCGTCGCAGTGTTTTTGCAACTCTGCATAGACCTTCTGTTTCAGATCCAGCCGCTCTGGCACGCTTTCCTGGATCCAGTCGGCCCCTGCGACGGCCTCGGCAATTGTTGCATGAAAGCTGAGGCTCCCCTCGGGCGGCAGCGCCACATTGCCAAGCCCCGGCAAGGAGCGCCGGGCATTGTCCAGCACTTCGCCAATCTTGCGCGCGGCTTCCGGGTCCGGGTCAAACACCCGCACATCCCAGCCATTCAACAAGAACCGAGCGGCCCCGCCGCCGCCAATAACACCACCACCGATGATTGCTGCTGTCTTCAGGATCTTTCCTCTCGAGATGGCAACTGCTCCGTGCTTCAGCACCGGCAGCGCCCGACCCTCCCCACGGGAGGGCGCTTCACGCCCACCCAGGGTCAGGCGCTGCCCTGGGTTTCGTTCCTGTTCACACCCGGTTATTCACCGGCATCTTCTTTAGCCTTCAGCCAACTCTTCGCAGGTCCAGTTCAAGATATAGCTGGCATCATGCGCCACAGGAGAATGATTTTCCTGCTGCAGTTGACAGGCGGCTACCAGCGAAATGAAGGGCAAGACGCGTAAAGCCGCCCTTTCATTTCACGACTGATTCATTTCAACACTGGTTCATTTCAACACTGGCGCGCGTTTGGTCAGGCCAAGCTGCGCACGCACCTCGGCCGGTCCCATCAGCTTGCCGCCCATGTTTTCAATGATGGTGCCCGCGCGTTCTACCAGCTGATAGTTCTCGGCCAAAACACCTTTGTCGAGCCAGAGGTTATCCTCAAGCCCCACACGCACATTGCCGCCCGCAAGAATGGCTGCGGCCACATAGGCCATCTGATCGCGGCCCAGAGAAAATGCCGACCAGTTCCAGCTCTCGGGCACATTGTTGACCATCGCCATGAATGTATTCAGATCATTTGGCGCGCCCCAGGGCACCCCCATGCAGAGCTGCACCAGAGCCGGGCTTTGCAAGATGCCCTCTTTTTCCAGCTCTTTGGCAAACCAAAGGTGACCAGTGTCAAAGGCCTCAATCTCGGGCTTTACGCCCAGATCCGCCATCATCTGCCCCATGGCCCGCAGCATGCCCGGCGTGTTGGTCATGACATAGTCTGCTTCGGCAAAGTTCATGGTGCCGCAGTCCAGCGTGCAGATTTCGGGCAGGCATTCCGCAATATGCGCCATGCGGGCCGTGGCCCCGATCATATCGGTTGCGGCCGCGTTCACTGGCAGCGGCCGCAACATCGCCAAACACCATATGCCGCCCATACCCGCCGTGAGGTTCAGCACCACATCGGTGTCGCTGTCACGAATGCGGTCGGTGACTTCGCGGTACAGCCCCAGATCGCGTGAGGGCGTGCCTGTTTCGGGATCACGCACATGGCAGTGCACCACAGCTGCGCCGGCCTTGGCCGCGGCAATGGCACTTTCGGCGATGGCTTGCGGCGAACGCGGCACATGCGGGCTGCGATCCTGGCTGCTGCCAGAGCCGGTCACGGCACAGGTAATAAAGACGTTTTTGTTCATATTCAGAGGCATTTTGGTTTTCCTCGCAATGTACAGGGTTGTGCCTAGAGTTATCCCCAGGCTCTTCCCCAGATTCCTGTTTGCTTCAAATGCCACTGTGCCTCAGCCTTTGGGCAGACAGTTTACAACATACGAATCGAAGTTGATGAAATCCGCAAAAAACATCCTGCAGCCCGAACATCGCCCGCTGAAAACAGCGGTGCTGGTGCTTGATGAATGCAACACGCTCTCTTTTGCGGCCGCCGTCGATCCGATGCGCGCCGCCAACCGGCTCGCCGGGCGCTGCGCCTTTGACTGGGACTATGTCAGCGCCACCGAGGAGCATCCAATGCTGACCAGCGGCCTCTCTGTGCCCGGCACTCCCCTGGCCCGGCTTGAAGGCTGTGATCTGCTGGTGGTTGTGGCGGGCTTTTAGCTGGCGCGCCAGGCCACGCCCAGTTTGTTAGCAGGGCTGCGCCGGATCGCGGCCAGCGGGGCCACAATTGCCGGTATCGACGGGGGTCCCTGGCTGATGGCCGAGGCAGGCCTGCTTGAGGGTCACCCCGCCACCACCCACTGGGAGGATCTGGAGAATTTTGCCAGCCGTTTCCCCGATGTCGACTGCCGCAATGACCGCTTTACCGTCTCTGAACGCCCGCATGACCTCTGGTGGGGCGACCCCGGCGATCGAGATGATGCTGCATATCATCAGCAGCCGCCATGGTGCCGGCTTTGCCGCCCGTGTCGCCGGTCTGTTCCTTTATGATGGCCCTGCCGCACCAACCCGGCCGCAAAGCCGCCTGGGAGGCCACAAGCACAACGCCCTGACGGCCAAGGCCAATGCCCTGATGGAGGCGGCGCTGGACGAGCCGCTGACGCTGAGCAAGATTGCAGACCGGCTGGCCACAAGCCCACGCAGCCTGCAGCAACAGTTTCGCCTGCGGCTCAATACCACGCCGCAGGATCACTACCTGCACCTGCGCCTGGCCGAGGCCCGCCGTCTGGTCTGTGATACAGATCTGTCTTTGATGGAGGTGGCTTTGGCGACGGGCTTTACCTCGCCGTCCAGCTTTGCCCGGGCCTTCCGCGTCGCCCCATGGCACCTCCGCGCGGGAACTGCGCCAAACCCGGAACAGGCCGGAACAGGCCAATTTTGGCACGTCAAATCAATCCCGCCCCGAAACGCCCCGCCCGACCACACACTGATCGGCTGCCGCGCAGCGACCGGGTCAAGGCCGCCAGGCGGCCCAGCGCAGCGGGATCTCCCCGTGACGTGGATCATCTGGTGAGAACAAGCTTATGAGGGTCACTGAGTGAGGCGCAGGTCTGCCCCTCAGTGGTATTTCAGTGGCGCGTCAGTGGCCTCTCAGTGGCGTCTCAGCAATCTCTTCCTTTTGCGCCGCGCAAAGCGCGGCGCCGGGCCCAACTGCAAAGAGGCATGTACATGCATCTGACGCAGGCGGGAGAGCCTGCTTTTGGCTCAATAGGGCATCGGATGGGCCCGATGGGCCTGGTCTATCTCGCCCAACACCTCCGGCGTCAGCTCAATCTCAACCGATTTCAGCGCCAGCTCCAGCTGCACCTGCGTCGTCGCGCCAAAGATGGCCGAGGCCATAAAGGGCCGGGTACGGCACCAGGCCAGCGCCATATGCACCGGGTCCAGCCCGTGACGCTGCGCAATGTCGAGATAGGCCTGCACCGCATCATAGACCCGTGGCGAATGCCGCCCGCCCAGCTCTGGCACGATGGATTTGCGCGACCCCTCGGGCACGACACCCTGCTGATACTTGCCCGTAAGCAACCCAGTTCCCAGCGGTGAGAACGCCAAGAGCCCAACCTCTTCGTTGACGCTCAACTCCGCAAGGTCGGTGTCATACATACGGCAGATAAGCGAATACTCATTCTGGATCGAGGCCACGCGCGGCCCCAGCCCCTCTTCGGCCAGCCGCAGCCATTGTGCGGTGCCCCAGGCGCTTTCGTTGCTCAGACCAAAGGCGCGGATATTGCCCTTGTCGACCTGCTGCTGCAGCGCGCCCAGGCAGTCGCGCATATTGTCGAGGGTCTCTTCGCGGTTCTGAGCGGACGGATCAAAGTTCCAGTTCTTGCGAAACATATAGCTGCCGCGGTTGGGCCAGTGAAACTGATAGAGGTCGATATAGTCGGTTTGCAAACGCTTGAGCGAGCCCTCAATGGTTGCCGCAATGGTTTTGGAAGAAAGCGGCGCACCATCGCGCACCGCAGCCAGACCCTCGCCGGAGTGTTTGGTGGCCAAAATCTAGTCGCCCCGCCGCCCGGTCTTTTTATGCCAGCTGCCAAGGATCTCTTCACTGCGGCCGGTGGTTTCCGCCCGCACCGGGTTGACCGGATACATCTCAGCGGTGTCGATGAAATTCACCCCGGCCGCCAGCGCGGTGTCGATCTGTGTATGCGCGTCCTGTTCCGGAGTCTGGGTGCCATAGGTCATCGTACCCAGGCAGAGTTCTGAGACGACCATCCCGGTGGTTCCAAGTGGGTTCATTTTCATCGCGCGTTCATCCAATGTCCAAAATCATGGCCAGCTTATGCGACTGAAGAGCCAATTCAAGCAGATACCTCCGGGCCCTCTATGTTAACAACCTTTATGTTAACTATCTTTTAAATTGGTCGTATTCCGAACGCGCATACAGTGGTATACAAAGATATACCGAGACACAAATGGAGACGAGCAATGAACGTTATTTCACCTAAACGCCTTAGCCAGATCCTGTCCGAAGCAGAGGCTGTGATCACTCAAATCTCAGTGACAGACGCACGCAACCTTCTGGACGATCCTGACACTTTGTTTGTTGATCTGCGCGACGTCCGCGAGATTGAACGTCTCGGTGGCATCCAGGGTGCGCATTGCTGCGCACGTGGGCTGCTTGAATTCGCACTGGACCCCGAGAGCCCCTATTTCCGGGAGGTGTTCACACAATACAAAAATTACATCTTCTACTGTGACAACGGGCTGCGCTCCACCCTTGCGGCGAAACTGGCCATGCAGTTCGGCCTGCAGAACGTGCTCTGCCTCTCTGGTGGGCTTGAAGCTTGGCTTGAGGCCGGACGTCGGCTCGAACCCCTGCGCTGGGCCGCCAGCGAAGAATAAGCCTTCCCTTGTAGAGCCCGCCGAAATGGATCACCCTTGCAGCGACCTGTAGGAACTGGAGGGCGCCGTATTGGCACAAAACATCACCAAGGGCGTCAGGGCCCCTGTTGGCGGAGGCAAATGCCTCCGTCACCACTATGTCGATCTCTGAGGCCAAGGAAAAGGCGCAAGACCCCGCCTATGTCTTTGTTGATCTGCGCGACATTCGCGAGCTTCAGCGCACGGGCCTCATTCCCGGCGCCTTCTCCTGCCCACGCGGCATGCTGGAGTTCTGGATCGACCCCGACAGCCCCTATCACAAACCCGTCTTCAACCAGGACAAGACCTATGTCTTTTACTGCGCCAGCGCCTGGCGGTCTGCTCTCAGCGCCAAAATCGCCATGGAGATGGGGCTGGCACCGGTGATGCATCTCGAAGGCGGCTTCACGGCCTGGGAAAAAGAGGGCGGGCCCACCGTGCCGCGCACCAGTTAGCACAGCGCCTTGCGGCAGTTAGTACTGTGCTGCGGACCAGTGATCTCTCCACCGTGTCGGGAAAACACATCCCCCAACCGCTTGCCCCCTCCCCTGCAACGTCCCGCTTCGCATCGGGGCGTTGCCGTTCGATCTGACGCAGCAATGATGCCACTCCGGATCAAACACCCAGAGTGAGCGCAAGCCCGCTGCGCCGGGTCCAGATATCTGCTAGAGGTGGGTCGCGACCGGAGTGGGATCACCGCAAAAGCGTATATCAGCGGGGATATGTCATGCTATCACGACGCCAGTTTCTTCTGGGGCTCACTGGCTTCACCGGTATCACCGGGCTTGCCACAACGCCCGCCGCCCTCTGGGCCGCAAACACGGGCTACGCCCTGGATCTGGACGCCACAAAAGTCGGGTTTGAGTTCTGCATCAATGGCCTTTGGCAAACCGGCAGCATGCCCATTGCCAGCTCATCCATCGACCTCAACCCAAACCGGCTGGAGGCCACCAAGGTCTCGGTCACGCTGAATGCGGGCGCGGCCAAAACCGGGTTTATCCTCGCCACCCGTGCCATGACCGGGCCTGAGGTGCTGGATGTCGCCCGCTTTCCCACCATCAGCTTTACCTCACGCAGAATCCTTCTGGGGCCACAGGGGCGTCTGTCGGGAGGCGCGCAGATCACCGGCGATCTCACCTTGCGCGGCGTGACACGGCCGATCACTCTGGAGGCCGAGCTCTATCGCCCCACTGGCAGCGCTCCCGAGGATCTCAGCCAACTGGACTTCAACCTGAGCGGCAGTCTCAGCCGGGCAGCCTTTGGCGCCTCCGGCTTTCCCGGCCTGGTCAAAGACACCGTGCGGCTGACTATTCGCGCCAGCATCCGGCAAGTGGAATAAAGCACGCAAAATCAGCTGGATGCGACATTTCTGTCGAAAAACAGCTTGCTATGCGCCGCCACAGCAGTGTTGATGCCTCATAATGCGTATGATCTTATCCTTTGCCGCACTCTTTCTTTCTGTAGTGCTTTTGCAATTCGCAACCGGAGGCGTGGGCCCTCTGGATGCGCTCTCCGGGTTTGCCCTGGGCTTTGACAAAGAACAGATCGGCCTGTTGGGCTCGGCGCATTTTCTGGGCTTTTTTATCGGCTGCTGGTGGGCGCCGCGCCTGCTGGGCACCATTGGGCATTCGCGCACCTTTGCGGTCTGTACTGCTCTTGGGGCGATGGGGTTGATTGGCACACGCTGACCAATGATCCCTACGCATGGGCGGCCATGCGCATAGCCTCGGGTGTTTGCGTGGCCGGCAGCTATACGGTGATTGAGGCCTGGCTCAACGCCAAGGTCACCAACGAGACCCGTGGCCGTGCCATGGGCACCTATCGGCTGGTGGATATGGGCGGCTCCCTCGGGGCGCAATTGTTCATCGCCGTGCTGCCGCCTGCCTATTACGTCTCGTATAACCTGCTGGCGCTGATCTGCTGCGCAGCCCTGCTGCCGCTCACCCTGACCCGCGCCAGTTAGCCCCAGACGCCGGGCGCGCCACGCCTGCGCCCAGGCCTGGCCTGGCGTTGCTCCCCCCTGGCGGTGGCAGGGGTGATTGTCGCAGCACTCAGCTCAGCCTCGTTCCGCATGGTCGGGCCGATCTACGGACAGGAGGTCGGGCTGGAGATTGACCAGATCGCCTTTTTCCTGGCCTCCTTTGTATTGGGCGGCGCACTGGCGCAGTATCCGATGGGCTGGCTGGCAGATAAATACGACCGGCGCTGGGTGTGGATATGGCTGTCGGTGGCAGCGGTTGCCAGCAGCATAATCACCATGGCCGCCAGCCAGAGCGGCACCCTAGGCGTCATGCTGGCCGCTGGCCTGTTTGGGCTGACGACTTTTCCGATATTTTCAGTATCATCCGCACATGCCAATGATTTTGCCACGTCTGAACAACGGGTTGAGCTGTCGGCGGCGCTGCTGTTCTTCTTTGCACTGGGGGCCATTGCTGCCCCCTATCTGGCCTCCAGCCTGATCGACAGCTTTGGTCCACCCGCCCTGTTTGCCCTGATTGCCTTTGGACATCTTGTGCTCATTGTCTTTGGCCTCACGCGGATGCAGGCGCGCCCGGCGCCCGATTTGGAGGAGTGGACCCGCTATGTCTATGCGCCGCGCACCTCCTTTACCATTGGCCGGTTGCTGAAACGCACCCGCGAACGCAAATAGCCGCGCTCAGCCTCCCGCTCAGGACACGAGATGTGAAAACTCAGCAGAGGTCCACATGCAACGCTCTGGCACAAACCAACACAGCGCCTGAACAACAAGTCAAAGCGATGCCGAACACCAAAAATGTCAAGAAGATCCCGCCCGGGGTTTTCGCCGCGCGCCGCATGGGGTAGACGGGCTTTTGACGCTTTATCTGGGTGGATGGCATGGCACGCATACTGATTACTTCGGCGATTCCCTATATCAATGGAATCAAACATCTGGGCAATTTGGTGGGCAGTCAGCTGCCAGCCGATCTCTATGCCCGCTACCAGCGCGCCATCGGCAACGAGGTTCTGTTCCTCTGCGCCACCGACGAGCACGGCACCCCGGCCGAGCTGGCCGCCGCCAAGGCCAATAAGCCTGTCGACGAATTCTGCGCCGAAATGCACGAGGTGCAAGCCAAAATCGCCAAAGGCTTTTCTCTCAGCTTTGACCACTTTGGCCGCTCCTCCAGCCCGCAGAACCATGCGCTGACCCAGCATTTTGCCGGAAAACTCGCCGAGGCCGGCTTGATCCGCGAAGTTGAAGACCGCCAGATCTATTCCAACGCCGATGGCCGCTTTCTGCCGGACCGCTATGTTGAAGGCACCTGCCCCAACTGTGGCTTTGAAAAAGCCCGCGGCGACCAGTGCGAAGAATGCACCAAACAGCTGGATCCGACCGATCTGATCAACCCCCGCTCAGCTATCTCGGGCTCTACCGACCTCGAAGTGCGCGCCACCAAGCACCTGTTCCTGTGCCAGTCACAGATGAAAGATCAGCTGGAAGCCTGGATCGACAGCAAGGCGGACTGGCCGATCCTCACCACCTCGATCGCCAAAAAGTGGCTGAATGACGGAGACGGCTTGCAGGATCGCGGCATCACCCGGGATCTCGACTGGGGCATTCCGGTCAAAAAGGGCACCGAGGATTGGCCCGGCATGGAAGGCAAGGTCTTCTACGTCTGGTTCGACGCCCCCATTGAATATATCGCAGCCGCCGGTGAATGGGCTGAGGCCAATGGCAAAACCGATGCCGACTGGCAGCGCTGGTGGCGCACCGACATGGGCGCCGACGACGTCAAATACGTCCAGTTCATGGGCAAAGACAACGTGCCCTTCCACACCCTGTCCTTTCCCGCCACCATCCTGGGCTCGGGCGAACCCTGGAAGATGGTCGATCACCTGAAGAGCTTTAACTATCTGAACTATGACGGTGGCCAGTTCTCGACCAGCCAGGGACGCGGCATCTTCATGGATCAGGCGCTTGAGATCCTGCCCGCCGACTACTGGCGCTGGTGGCTGCTGAGCCATGCTCCCGAGAGTTCCGATGCAGAATTCACCTGGGAGAATTTCCAGCAATCGGTGAACAAGGATCTGGCTGATGTGCTGGGTAACTTTGTCAGCCGTGTGACCAAGTTCTGCCGCTCCAAATATGGCGAAGAGGTGCCAACGACCGGCGCCTATGGCCCACAAGAAGAGGTGCTGATTGCCGAGCTCACCACCCGCATCCGGGCCTATGAGCAGCATATGGAAAACATGGAAGTGCGCAAATCCGCTCAGGAATTGCGCGCGATCTGGGTGGCCGGCAATGAATATCTGCAGGCGGCCGCGCCCTGGTCTCTCTTCAAGACAGACCCGGATCAGGCCGGCGCCCAGATCCGCATGGGGCTCAATCTGATCCGCCTCTATGCTGTGCTGAGCGCTCCGTTTATTCCCAATGCCTGCGACACCCTGATGGAGGCCATGGACTGCGACGACCGCAGCTGGCCCAGCGACGTCAACGCAGCCCTCACGGCTCTGCCTGGCGGCCATGGCTTTGGCGTCCCCGACGTGCTTTTCCCCAAAATCACCGACGAGCAGCGCGAAGACTGGCAAGCCAGATTCGCCGGCACCCGCGACTAAATCCGCAACAGGCGCCATGCGCGCCAAACCGGAGCGCCCCGCGGCGCTCCAAACCCGGCAAAGCCCGCCCCTCTTGAGGCGGGCTTTTCCTTTTGGCTGAGCGCACCCAGCTCACATCCCTGTCGTAGCCGCCGCCATAGCCAACGCCATTTGCCCCCCGCGTTTTTAATCGGGGTATTGAGAATTAATCTTTTTCTGACAAAAACACTCGGAATGGGTTTCCTGATGAAAATAATCAGGTATAAAGATCTCAGCCAACCTGACTCGACAGGCCAGCCCGCAAACCTCTTCAGAAACAGAAATCGCCACCATGTCGAACGGAACACCACAGCATAGCCCGGCGCGCCCTCGTCCTGAACTTCAGGTCAGACGCGAAGAGCTTTGGGCATCGGTCTTTGCCCCCAGCGGGTCTCTGTCCGGCTTTTGTCTGGAATGGCTTCTAGACAAGGCGGAATTCAACAATGGGCGACCTTCATGAACCAGATGACATCCGCGCCGGTGGCGACCACCGCAACAACCGAAGTCTTTCCAACCTACCACGCTGAGGATCTCACCCGTGGAGGCATCCAGGCCCGCATTCTGCTGAACGGCCAGATCTATAGCCTGCGCATCACGCGTGCCGGAAAACTCATTCTGACCAAATGAGCAAGCCCCACTTCCCCGCACGTGGCGGCGCTGCCGTCGGCCTGCTCACGGACCTGCCCCCGCTCGAAGCCGGGGCGGTGCGCTACTTCCGCTATTGGTTCAGCGGCTCCGAAGCCCGCGCCGACCTGCGCCAGGCCTTCAGCGGCACCCTTGCGCCGGATCTGGCCGATAGCGCCTTTGACTGCTTTGGCCAGCTTTGTGATTTCTGCGTCACCCATGGCCGCCGCCCTCTGGTGCGCCACGGCATGACCTGTTCCTGCCTTGGTCCGGATGAGAACTGTTTTGCAAATCTCGTGGCCGCTGCCACGCAGGGCGAAGCCGCAGATGCCGAACTCCTCGCCTCGCTGATTGTCACGCCGCAAAAGGCCCAGACCCTGAGCACTCTTGCCGCGCAGACCGGTCTGTTTTTGCAGCAAATGACCAAAGGCCTGCCGCAGCGCCGCAGCTACCGCTCCGGCTCCGTCACACTCCACTAAACGACCCACCAAACCCTTCACTCACCACTCATCAAACCCAGCTACTCTATCGAGGACTTCACAGATGAAATCTCTGTTTCTTACCGGCACCGCCCTGGCAGGCCTTGCGCTTGGCGCCACTTCTGCTTTGGCTGCAGGGTCCGCGTCTGTCCCAGGCAAGGCCGAAGTATTGACCAACTATGCCAATATCGCTGAGGCCAAATATCAAGACAGCCTGGCCACAGCCAAGACCCTGCAGGCCGCCGTTGCTGCCCTGATTGCGACCCCCTCAGCCGAGGCTCTGACTGCGGCGCGCCAGGCCTGGCTTGCGGCCCGTGTTCCCTATCAGCAGTCCGAAGTGTTCCGCTTTGGTAATGCCGTGGTCGACGACTGGGAAGGCAAGGTAAATGCCTGGCCGCTGGATGAAGGTCTGATCGACTATGTCGATACATCTTATGGCGGCCCCAGCGATGAAAACGCTCTGGCCGCGTTGAACGTCATCGCCAATCCTACATTCGAGCTGTCTGGCAAGACCATCGACACCAGCGCGATCACCCCGGAGCTGCTGTCAGACACGCTGCACGAAGCTGACGGCGTTGAGGCCAATGTTGCCACCGGCTACCATGCCATCGAATTCCTACTCGGGGGCCAGGACCTGAACGGCACCGACCATGGCGCCGGCACCCGCGCCTGGACCGACTATGCGGCTGGCGATCTGTGCACCAACACCAATTGCGGCCGTCGTGGCGCCTACCTGCAGGCCGCCACCGACCTCCTGGTTTCGGATCTGGAATGGATGGCCGCGCAATGGGGCGAAACCGGCCAAGGCCGTACCACCCTGCTGAGCAACGAGAGCGCCGGCATCTCGGCTATGCTGACAGGCATGGGCTCGCTGTCTTACGGCGAGCAGGCCGGTGAGCGTATGCGCCTTGGCTTGATGCTGAACGATCCCGAAGAAGAGCATGACTGCTTTTCGGACAACACCCACAACAGCCATTACTATGATGGCCTCGGTGTTCAGAACGTCTATCTGGGAGAATATGTCCGCATAAACGGTGCGCTGATCTCAGGGGCTTCATTGTCGGATCTGGTCACTGCTGCCGACCCCGCTCTGGACACCGAGATGCGCCTTAAGCTTGCGATGACCATGCAGGCGCTTGGTCGCATCAAATCCACTGCCGAGGCCGGGTTTTCCTATGACCAGATGCTGGAACAGGGCAATGCCGCAGGCGAAGCTCTGGTGATGGGCGGCGTCAATGGCCTGGTTGATCAGACGCAATCCATAGAACGTGTTGTAAAACTGCTCAATCTGGATGGTTTGGAATTTGAAGGCTCCGACAGCCTTGACAATCCTTCGGCAGTCTTCGAATAAGAGATCGCTACGTAATAACATTACAGAATCAGGGAGGCCTGACTGGACTCCGCAGCCAGGCCTCCTCACCAAAAAAGAAGAAGTCCTATGACATTCAAAACAACTACGGCGCTGGCCCTCAGCGCCCCCGTCTTCCTGTGGGCAAATGCCGCCCTGGCCGAGGGTTTCTCCTGGGAAGGTGAAATCGAAATTGGCAACGAGCAGGTTGTCTCTTCGGATGTGGCCGGCAATGAAATCCGCGACACCTATGCCATCATCACAGCCACCGGCACCTATACCTTTGGCAACGGCGTTGAGATTTTCTCGACCCTGACAGCCGAAAGCGTCACCGACGCTACCGCCGACCGCACCTTTGAGGATATGGGCCTCTACGTGGAAGAGCTCGGTTTCAGCTTTGGCATCGGAGAGGCAACCACCGTCAGCCTGGGTAAATTGCATCCCGTCTTTGGCACCGCCTGGGACGATACGGCGGGCTTCTTTGGCGGCACCCTCGCCGAAGACTACGAGCTGGCGGAACAGATTGCTGTGCTGGCCGATGTTGAGCTGCAAGGCGCAGGCACGCTCTCCTTTGGCGTCTTTTACGCCGATGACACCAGCCTCAGCCGGTCCTGGGGCGAAGATCGCGGCCGCAATGACGCCAGCGCAGGTGGTGCCGGCAACACCGGTGAATTCGACAACTTCGCGATCCAATGGGCGCATGAAGTTGAGGGAACCCGCTTTCATATTGGTGCGCGCCATCTGAGCGCCAGCGCAGGTGATGTCGACGACGAGCAGGGCTTTGTTGTTGGCGCCGGTCACTCGTTTGAGGGTGGTCTTGATATCTTTGCTGAGCTGGCGTCCTTTTCCAACTTTGGCGGCAGCGTAGACGATGCCACCTTTGCAACCCTGAACGCGGCCTATGCCATTGGCAGTCTGACCCTGTCGGGCACTCTGGCACAGCGTGATCTGGACAGCTCCGGCAAGACAGACCTCTACTCGGTTGCTGCGGAATATGAGCTGCAGAACGGCATGACACTGGGCGGCGCCCTGGCGTTTCAGGACGACAGTGGAGTCGAAGACACCATCCTTGGCCTCAACCTGATCATCCCCCTGGGGGGCTAAACACAAGCTTGCCTCGCCAGGTATTCGTTCCCTCGGACCTGATGAGGCAAGTCGGTGTAAACCGGAAAGGGCCGCAGTTTCTGCGGTCCCTTTTTTGTGTCGAATTTCCTTACCCGATAAAAACAATCGGAATTTCCAACTTGAATCCCTATTGTTTTTGTCAGATATTAAAGGCGTCAGCCTTGCCGCGACACGAAACACTCCGGGGACCACGCGTATGATCATATGTCACTGCACCCAGATCACCGACCATGACGTCCATGCGGCTATTGACTGGATGCGCACGTCGGACCCTGACACCATTATAACCCCAGGCAAGATCTACCATGCGCTTGGCAAAGCTGCCGATTGCGGCGGCTGTATGCCACTTCTTCTCGACACCATGCGTTCCAATGATAAGATGAGAGTTCCGGCGCAGTTGCAAAACCTGCGTCGCAGAGCAACTCAGGAGAGCACCTATGAAGGGCGACCCCAAAGTAATCGAATATCTCAACAAAGCGCTGCGCCATGAGCTGACCGCCGTCAGCCAGTATTGGCTCCACTATCGTCTGCAGGACGACTGGGGGCTGGGCAGCATGGCGAAAAAGAGCCGCGAAGAAAGCATCGAAGAGATGGAGCACGCGGACAGCCTGATCGAACGCATCCTGTTTCTCGGCGGCCACCCCAATTTGCAAAAGCTGGACCCGCTGCGCATTGGTCAGACGCCAAAAGAAACGCTGGAATGTGACCTGGCAGCCGAAGAGAGCGCCCGGGCGCTCGACAAAGAAGCCCGCGATGTCTGTAACGACGCTGGCGACTACGTGACCATGAAACTGTTTGAAACCCTCATGGCGGACGAAGAAGGTCATATTGACTTCCTCGAAACACAACTTGAACTGCACGACCGGATTGGCGCCGAAAACTATGCACAACTCAACGCCACCAAAATGGAGGCGGTTGAAGAGTAAATTCCTGCTGGCTGCCGTTTGGCGGCAGCCAATCCCGCCTCTGCGCTGGATCTCTCTGGCCTGGAACTCTCTGTTTTTGAGCTTGACGATCCGCACCTGAACACCCTCCCCCGCACCCCCGAGGAAAGCGCCCGCATTGGCGTGGTCATCGCCCCTGCTGTCGATTTCACAACCCCCGAGCCCTTTGAGCAAAACCCCGCAGGCAGCGCCACCACGCGGGCGCGCCATGATGATGAGGCTTTCTCGCAGCACGCGGCCAACCTGTCATTTGAACAAGAGGCTGGAATTCAAGCTCGGCAATGGGTTGTTAAAAAAGATCTGGGTGTTTTCACCCGCCTCCACGCTGGCCTCTGACGGGCTGGGGCCGCTTTATAATGCGCGCTCCTGTCAGCGTTGCCACATCAAAGATGGCCGTGGCGTGGTGCCTGAGGATCCCGACTATCGCGCCGCGTCGATGTTTCTGCGCATTTCCATCCCTGCAGATCCGCCAGATGATCTGCAGGCTGTCAGCGACTATATAGGCACAGCGCCGGATCCCCTCTATGGCAGCCAGCTGCAGGATTTCTCGCGGCCCGGAGTGCCTGCGGAATACCGGCTGCAGATCAGCTATACGGAACGTGCCATCGCTCTGGCAGGCGATGAGGTCGCGACCCTGCGCGTTCCGACATATCAGGCAGGCGCCTTAGGCTATGGCCCGCTGCACGCGCAGGCCATGCTGTCACCACGGCTGGCACCTGCGATGATTGGCCTAGGGTTTCTCGAGGCGATTTCGGCCGCAGATATCCTCGCCAATGTCGATGAGACTGACCAAAACGCCGATGGCATCTCAGGGCGCGCCAACCTGACCTGGTCACGCGAATTCAATCAAATCATGCTGGGTCGCTTTGGCCTCAAGGCCGGAATGCCCACCCTGCACCAACAATCAGCCGCCGCCTTTTCCGGCGATATAGGCATCTCAACGCCGCTGTTTCCCGCCGCAGCCGGCGACTGCACCCCGCAGCAAAGCGCCTGCCGTAACAGCCCTCATGGCGATGGCGATCTGCGCGGCACCGAAATTGATCAGGCCAATATGGATCTGGTGACCTTCTATGCCCGCAACCTCGCGGTGCCTGCCCGGCGTGACATCGCCAGCCCCGAGGTGCTGCGCGGCAAAGAGCTGTTCTACACCAGTGGCTGCACCAGCTGCCACACGCCCAAATTTGTCACCCAGCGCCTATCGGACCGCCCCGAGAACAGCTTTCAGCTGATCTGGCCCTATAGCGATCTGTTGCTGCACGACATGGGAGAGGGTCTGGCCGATAACCGCCCCGAGGGGCGCGCCACCGGCCGCGAATGGCGCCCCCCGCCGCTGTGGGGCCTTGGCCTGACCAAACAGGTCAACCCCAACGCCAGCTATCTGCACGACGGCCGTGCCCGGACGCTGCTGGAAGCCGTGCTCTGGCATGGCGGTGAGGCTGAAGCTTCACGTGATCGCGTAATCTCCCTCCCACCCACTGATCGTGCCGCCCTCCTTCGTTTTCTAGAGAGCCTTTGACATGAAACACAGCGTCAAACATAGTGTCAGGCATAGCGTCAGGCATACAGCCCTGGGCCTTGTGGCCACCGCCTGCCTGCCAGTCTTCCTGCCAGTCTTCCTGACAGTCTGCCTCACAGCCACCGCCCTGCGCGCTGACATGGTGGATGAGATTATTGATGACCAGATCCTGCCCGGCATGAGGGCCCTGGCCGAGATGAGCCAGGATCTCGCCCATACCAGCCAGTCTGCCTGTCACGCAGGGGATGAACGGCTTCAAAACGCCTTTGGCGCTGCCTTTGATGCCTGGATCAAGGTCAGCCACCTGCGGTTTGGCCCCACCGAGGCAGAAAATCGCGCCTTTGCCCTGTCCTTTTGGCCTGACAGTCGCGGCAAGATCCCCAAAACGCTGGGCGCAGTTCTGCGTAGGCAAGACATTACCGCCCTGGCCGCCGAGGAATTTGCCAAAACCTCCATCGCCGGGCGCGGGTTTTACGCGCTGGAATACCTGCTCTATGACCCGGCCCTAAACAGCCAGCCCGACACGGGTTTTAGCTGTCAGCTGGTGCAGGCGCTCAGCCAGGACATTGCCAGTACTGCTGCTGCCATCAATCGCGACTGGAATGACAGCTACGCCGACCAGATGCGCCACGCCTCGGGGCGATATGCGGACAGGTCGGAGGTAAAACAAGAGCTCTACAAGTCGCTCAATACAGGGTTGCAGATGCTGGCCGATATGCGCCTGGGACGCCCCCTTGGCAGTTTGGCGCCCCCCGCCCGAAACGCGCCGAGGCCTGGCGCTCAGCGCGTAGCCAGCACCACATCGTGCTGGCGCTGCAGTCCCTGCATCCTCTGGCCACAGCGCTGGCGGATGCCGACCAGGTTTTGACTGAGCGGATCGACGCGGCTTTTCTAAAACCCATCAGCCGCGCGCAGCGTCTGGATGATCCCCGCCTCGAAGGGGTCTCAGACCCCTCCAGCCGGTTTCGCATTGAGGCCCTGCAACAAGAGATCAACGATCTGCGCCTGCTGATCGAGCACGAGCTCGGCGCCGCGCTGGGGGTGCTGGCCGGGTTCAACTCTCTGGACGGCGACTAGAGAGCCAAAAGACAAAGGACAGCACATGACCACGCGACGCGGATTTTTGGCCGGGCTTCTGGCGGCGGGCCTGACGCCAGGCCCAAGCTGGGCCGACCTTGGCCGCCCTGCCTTTCTTTCTGCTGCAAAGACACCTGATGGCAGCTACCTGCTGGCCGGGCTCTCTACCAAAGGAGCTGTGCTTTTTAGCTGTCCGCTGCCAGATCGTGGCCATGCCGCCGCCGCCCATCCGCAGCGCCCCGAGGCCGTGGCCTTTGCCCGGCGGCCCGGGCGATTTGCCGATGTGATCAATTGCCGGACCGGCGCGCGTCTGGCCCGGCTGCAGCCGCCACCGGGGCATCACTTTTACGGGCACGGGGTTTTCACCCCGATGGCACGCGACTGTTCACCACAGAGAACGACTATGAAAACGGCCGCGGCATTGTGGGCGTATGGGACGCAGAAAAGGACTATAGGCGGCTCACCAGCTTTCGCTCTGGCGGTATCGGCCCGCATGACATGCTGCTGCGGCAACACCGGGGTAAAATGCAGCTTGCCATCGCCAATGGCGGCATCGAGACCCACCCGGACAGTGGCCGTGCCAAGCTGAACCTGCCCCAGATGCGTCCCAATCTCAGCCTGCTGTCGCTCGACGGGCAGCTACAGGACAAGGTAGAGCTGCCGGCCGATCTGCACCTGAATTCGATCCGCCATCTTGCCCAGGCCCAGGATGGCAGCCTCGGCTTTGCCATGCAGTGGCAGGGTGATCTTGGCGACGACGTTCCAATTGTGGGCCTTTATCGCCCAGGCGCGGCGCCCCAACTGCTGGCCGAGGACGACCCGCGGCGGCGCAATCTGCAGGGCTATGGCGGCTCGCTCGCCTTTAGCGCCGATGGCAGCCTGATAGCCGTCACCTCGCCGCGCGGCGGCGTTGTTCAGGTGATGGAGACCGCAAGTGGCCAGATGCTACGCGAGTACCAGTTGCGCGATGTTTGCGGTCTGATCACAGCGCCAAACGGCTTTATTGCCAGCAGCGGTGACGGCAAGCTGTTTGCCCTTGAAGGGCCCAAAGTAACGGCGTTGAGCCATCACAACCTGGCCTGGGACAACCACCTCATCCGTCTCAGCTAAACCAGCATTGTGCAAAGAGCAGCTCAACTGGCGTGGCTTCGGCTGCGCCTTTTCTTTTGCGCAGTTACGAAAGCATAACGAAAATGAAACGTGACTCATTTTTGAAAATACGCTAGGAAGCAGCCTCAAAAGGAAAACCCATGGACGCCACGACTCGCCACAGCCAAATTCTGGAACTGCTCAACACCCAGGATCGGGTGGATGTAGAGGGCCTGTCGCAGCAATTTGGCGTCTCGCTTCAAACCATTCGCACGGACCTGCGCGACCTCTCGGCGCGTGGTGCGCTGTCGCGGGTCCATGGCGGCGCGGTGCGCGTCAGTTCTGCTGCCAATCGCGCCCATGCGGACCGGCGCAAACAAAACGCGGCCGCAAAGCAGGCCATGGCAACCGTGCTGGCAGATCTTATCCCCGACCATTGCTCGCTGGCGCTGAATATCGGCACCTCCACCGAACAGGCGGCCCGTGCGCTCGCAAACCATCGCGGCCTGACGGTTCTTTCTAATAACATCAATATTATCAATCTGATGATCGGTGGAGACACAAAGGATCTGATCCTTGTCGGCGGCACTGTGCGGCAAAGCGACGGCGCCATCATTGGCGAAGACGCCGTAGAGTTCATCTCACGCTACAAGGTAGACTATGCCATCATTGGCGCCTCGGCCCTGGATGAAGATGGCGCTGTTTTGGACCATGACCCCAGCGAAGTCTCGGTGGCACGGGCTATCCTGAAAAACGCCCGCAACAAAATTCTTCTGTGTGACAGCAGCAAGTTCAGCCTCTCCGCGCCGGTCCGGATCTGCGGCCTCTCTGATCTGGATGTGGTGATCACAGACCACAGCCCACCTGAAAAATTCCGCGAGGCTGCGCGCGTCGCAGGCTGCCGCATCCTCTGCACTGAACAAAACGAAAGTCGCGAAAATGACTAATCCAAAGATCACCGATCTCTTTATCATTGGCGGCGGCATCAATGGCTGCGGCATCGCCCGCGACGCCGCCGGACGCGGCCTCTCTGTGACCCTGGCCGAAATGAACGATCTGGCCTCGGCGACCTCCTCTGCCTCCACCAAATTGTTCCATGGCGGTCTGCGCTATCTGGAGTATTTTGAGTTCCGCCTGGTGCGTGAGGCGCTGATCGAGCGCGAGGTTCTGTTGCGCGCCATGCCGCATATCTCCTGGCCAATGCGCTTTGTTCTGCCCTTTCACAAGGACATGCGGTTTGACAATGACACCCCCACCTCAAAGCTGCTGACCACCTTTATGCCCTGGATGAAGGGGCGCCGCCCGGCCTGGCTGATCCGACTGGGGCTGTTTTTATATGACTCCCTGGGCAAGCGCGGCATCCTGCCGGGCACAAGCTCGATTGATCTGACGGTGGACCCGGCCGGCAAGCCTCTGAAATCAAAATTCAAAAAGGCGTTTGAATACTCTGATTGCTGGGTCGAGGACGCCCGCCTTGTTGTACTAAATGCCCGTGACGCACAGGCCCGTGGCGCCACCATCATGACCCGCACCGAGGTGCTGAGTGCCGCGCGCAAGGCCGATCACTGGGTGGTCACGGTGAAAGATCACGCCAGCGGCGAGACCCGTGAGCATCGCGCCAAAATGCTGGTCAATGCAGGCGGCCCCTGGGTTGCGGATCTGCTGCAACAAAAGCTGGGGCAAAACAGCCGCGAGACCGTGCGTCTGGTGCGCGGCAGCCATATCGTGGTGCCGAAACTGTTTGACCACGGACGCTGTTATTTCTTTCAGGGTGAGGATGGCCGCATCATTTTTGCCATCCCCTATGAAGAGGACTTCACCCTGATCGGCACCACAGACGCGGACCACCCCAATCCGGACATTTCGCCCGAATGCACCCCAGAAGAACAGGCGTACCTTGTTGATTTTGCGTCACAATACTTCGAGAACCCACTAAGCCAGGATGACATTGTCTGGACCTATTCCGGGGTGCGGCCGCTCTATGATGATGGCGCCAGCTCGGCCACGGCAGCCACCCGCGAATATGTTTTGACGCTGGATCAGGCGCAGGCGCCATTGCTCAATGTCTTTGGCGGCAAGATCACCACCTACCGCAAACTGGCCGAGGCCGCCCTGACCAAGATAGGCGAGGCTCTGCCGGGGCTTTCAGGCAACTGGACCGCAGGCGTGGCGATGCCCGGTGGGGATTTCCCGGTGACGGATGTCGCCAAGCTGACAGCAAAACTGGCGGCTGAGTATCCCTTCCTCAGCCCCTATGCCACACGCCGCCTGATCCGCGCCTATGGGCTGGAAGCCTGGGAGGTGCTGGGCGACGCCCAGTCCAGCGCGGACCTCGGCGCGGATTTTGGTGCCACGATCACCGAACAAGAGCTGAACTGGGCCATCGCCCATGAGTGGGTGCGCAGCGGCGAAGATTTTCTGTGGCGGCGCAGCAAACTGGGCCTGCGTTTGGATGACCCCCAGCGCGCGGCCGTAAATGACTATGTGATCGCAAATGTCCCGCGCCCAATCCGCCTGATACGCCGTCAACCAGACGCGCTGTTAGCAGGATACCAGGGGCGCGCGCCTGACCTGTTGGTGGCGCGCCTGCTCTGTAACTGGCACGCCAGATCTGTAGGTAGCGCGCCTGGCCTTTTTAAATGGCCTGTTTAAAATGGCCTGCTTAAATAGACCTGTTTAAAATTCCACACCTTTTTGCGCCTTCACACCGGCGCGGAACGGGTGCTTGATTTGCCCCATCTCGGTCACAAGATCAGCGATTTCGATCAGCTCTTCCTTGGCGTTACGCCCGGTCAGAACCACATGGGTCATCGCAGGCTTTTCCTCCACCAAAAATTCAAGCACCTCATCCAGATCAAGATAATCATTAGCGCAGCGCGATATTGATCTCGTCGAGCAGCACCATGGTGTTGCGCTCGTCGCGGATCATCTCTTTGGCCTTTTCCCAGCCCTTTTGTGCTGCGGCAATATCGCGCGCCTTGTCCTGGGTCTCCCAGGTAAACCCCTCGCCCATCGCGTAAAACTGGCACAGATCGCTAAAGTTCTCTTCGATCAGCGTGCGCTCGCCGGTCTGCCAGGCGCCCTTGATGAACTGCACCACGGCTGAGGGCATTTTATGCGCGATGCAGCGCATGATCATGCCGAATCCCGAGCTGGATTTGCCCTTGCCGGGGCCTGTGTGCACGATGATCAGGCCCTTTTCGCCGTCTTTGGTTTTCATCATGCGATCACGGGCGGCTTTTTTCTTCGCCATCTTGGAGGCGTGACGTGCCGCTTCCTCTTCTGAAACGCCGGTTTCGGACTTATCGCTCACTGGGGTCACTCCTGCTGTTTGTGCAAGTCTTGACAAGGAAGGCCCCAATAGCGCAAGGGGGTTTTTGTTGGTTCCTGCAAATTGCAGGCGAAGAGGGAATGTGACAGGCTCAAACCTCCTGGGGGCTCAAACCTCCTGCAGGTACAGAGTCTCAAGCACAGCCGCCCCCGCGACCGTGACCGGAGAGGTCTCTGATGCCACTGGGCCCGTGCGCGGCACACCCGGGAAGGCAAGAGCACCGCAGACAGGCATTGGCCTGTTGAGATCCGCAAGCCGGGAGACCTGCCAACGACTGAGACAACGGGCGGACGGGGTGTTTCCGCGACTGGTTGTGGGAGTGCGCCTTTGCCCTCCCCCTGCTGGCCCAGCCCCAATCCGTCATAACGAAAGGACGCGCGCGCTGATGGCTGACGATATGGCGGAACTCCCCGCCCAAAACGCTGCAGAGGTCACCCTGACCATTTGCACCACCTGCAAACGCGAAGGCGTTGACCCCGAGGCCCCCCGCCCGGGTGCTCTGCTGATGGATGCCCTCACCGAGGCCACGCTGCCCGCTGGCGTCACTGTGCGCGGCGTCGAATGCCTGTCGGCCTGCAAACGTGGTTGCGCCATGGTGCTGACCGGCGGCGACGCGCGCTGGAGCTATGTCTACGGCGACCTCGACCCCGAGGCCCATCTCGATGACATTCTTGCGGGAGCCGCCGCCTATGCCGCCACAGCGGACGGTCTGGTGCCCTGGCGCGAACGCCCACAGGTGTTTCGCAAGCAATCCATCGCCCGCATTCCTCCGATCACACTGCCTTCCAAGGATTAAAAGCCCATGAGCGACCTCAACAAGATCCCCGTCACCGTCATCACCGGCTTTCTCGGCGCGGGCAAGACCACCCTGATCCGCCACCTGATGCAGAACCCGCAGGGCAAGCGCCTCGCCGTTCTGGTCAATGAATTTGGCACTGCCGGTGTCGATGGCGATATCCTGAAATCCTGCGCCGATGATAACTGCCCCGAGAACAACATCGTGGAACTCGCCAATGGTTGCATCTGCTGCACCGTAGCGGATGATTTCATTCCCACCATCGAGGCGCTGATGGCGCTGCCAGAACAGCCTGAACATATCCTGATCGAGACCTCCGGTCTGGCACTGCCCAAGCCGCTGCTCAAGGCGTTTGACTGGCCGGCGATTCGCTCGCGCATCACAGTTGACGGCGTCATTGCCCTTGCCGATGCCGAGGCCGTGGCCGCAGGCCAGTTCGCCCCGGATCTGGCCGCAGTCGAGGCCCAGCGCGCCGCAGATGATAGTCTGGACCACGAGACCCCGCTGTCCGAGGTTTTTGAGGATCAGATCTCCTGCGCCGACATCGTGCTCCTGTCCAAGGCGGATCTGGCCGGCGAAGAGGGTCTTGAGAAGGCCCGCAAGGTCATTGAGGCCGAAGCGCCGCGCCAGCTGCCTATCCTGCCAATGAGCGAAGGCGTAATTGATCCCCGCATCATTCTGGGCCTGAATGCCGCCGCCGAAGACGACCTTGAGGCCCGCCCCAGCCACCACGATGGCCATGACGACCACGAGCATGACGATTTCGAGAGCATTGTGGTCGAAATGGGCGAAGTCTCTGACCCCGATACGCTGCAAGCTGCCATCCTAAAGCTGGCGCGCGAGCGCAGCATTCTGCGGGTCAAAGGCTATGTCGCGGTCGAGGGAAAACCGATGCGCCTGTTGGTTCAGGCCGTGGGAGAGCGCTTGCGGGCGCAATATGACCAGCCCTGGGGTGATGCGCCGCGCCGCACCCAGCTGGTGGTCATTGCAGAGCACGACAATATCGACGGCGCCGCCATTCGCGCCGAACTGGGGGCCTGACGCCAAATGACCAGAACGAAGCGACATTCGGGTACTTCCTCCTGGCTGCAAGGCCGGGTTGCACCCGTCCCGCCCCTTATGGGGCGGGCGCTTCACGCCTTTGCCGCCGGGTCGGACGCGGCCCGCAGCACACCGCAGGAGAGCTAGCCGATGCACGTCGTCTTTCGCGAAAGCCACGGGTTGGGTGAAACCGACACGCCTCAGGATCTGGGGCAGACACCTGCCGACCTGGTGGCACTGTCGTTCTCCGACAGCGACCTTGGCGCTTTTGCGGCAGGCTGGCACCGGGCCGATGGAAAACTGCCCAGCCTGCGGCTGGCCAATCTGGTTGCGCTGAAACATCCGCTCTCGGTCGACACCTACGCCGAACAGACGCTGGAGGGTGCCAGGGGCATTCTGGTGCGGCTGATTGGGGGCGAAAGCTATTGGCCCTACGGGCTGGCCACGCTGCAGGATCTGGCGCGGCGGCGCGGCATTGCTCTTGACCTGCTGCCCGCAGATGGCCGGGAAGACCCGCGTCTTGACGCACTTTCCACCCTGCCGGTGTCCACCCTGCGCCGCCTGCAAGCGCTGTGTGATGCTGGTGGCGTTGTGGCGGCGCAGGCCGCTCTGGCACAGCTTGCGCTGGCAGCGGGGCTGTATGCCGGGCCGGTTCTGGGGTTGAAGACCACACCGTCGCATGGGTTTTACGACCCACAAACAGGAATTCTGGCAGACCTGCCTGCACAGGACAAACCACTGGTACTAGTGAGCTTTTATCGCTCTTATCTCACGGCGGCAGACACCGCACCGGTTGACGCTCTGATAACTGGCTGCGCGCCCGCGGCTATGCCGCCTATGGTGCCTTTGCCGCCAGTCTGAAATCGCCTGATACGGCCCAGTGGCTACGCGACAGGCTGCCCGTGCTGCGCCCAGCCGCCATCATCAATGCCACTGCCTTTTCCGCCCAAGGCACCGATGGCTCTGCGTCACCGCTCAACAGCACCGGCTGCCCAGTGTTTCAAGTGGCGCTCTCCACGGCCCGCAAGAAAGACTGGGCTGAGGCGGCGCGCGGCCTCTCGCCTGCGGATCTCGCCATGCATGTGGTGCTGCCCGAGGTAGACGGCCGCATTCTGACCGGGGTGATCAGCTTTAAATCACCCGGCAAGAAAGACCCGGATCTGCAATACTCCCGCTTTGCCCATCGCCCCATGCCAGACCGTATCGACGCCGCCCTTGACCGGGTTGAGGGCTGGCTGCGCCTCGCGCGTCTGCGCAATGAGCAAAAGCGCGTCGGCCTGATCCTGTCGACCTACCCCGGCAAGGCCCATAACCTTGCCCATGCGGTGGGGCTGGATGCCCTGGCCTCCTGCACCGAGATCCTGAACGAGCTCAGCGCGCAGGGCTATGAGGCCTCGCCCCAGGCAAATCTCGGGCTGGGCAATCTCGGGCTGCGGCTGGCAAATGAGACCCTGAGCTTTCCGCTAACCCAATACAACACCGCTCTGGCGGAACTCCCAGAGGCGCTGCGCTCCACACTGACAGCAGCCTGGGGCGCACCAGAGGAAGACCCGGATTGCCGCGACGGGGCCTTTCACTTCAAGGCTCTGCAGGCTGGCAAGGCGCTGATCGCTTTGCAGCCCGAGCGCGGCGATGTGCAGACCCGGGTTGAGGACTACCACGATCTGGACCGTACGCCGCGCCATGCCTATGTCGCCTTTTATCTCTGGCTGCGCCAGCAGGTTGACGCGCTGGTTCATGTCGGTGCCCATGGCACGCTCGAATGGTTGCCCGGCAAGGCTGTGGCCCTTTCCGATGAATGCTGGCCCGAAGCCCTAACCGGCTCGCTGCCGGTGGCCTATCCCTTTATTGTCAATGACCCCGGAGAGGCCGCCCAGGCCAAACGCCGCATCGGCGCCGTCACCCTGGGCCACCTGCCGCCGCCGCTGGCGCAGACCAGCCTGCCCGAGGGCATGGCGCGGCTGGAAAGCCTGCTGGACGAATACTCCACCGCCGACGGGTTGGACCCGGCCCGTCGTGACCGCCTGATTGATGACATCCGCGCCGAGGCGCAGGGCACCGGTGTTGAGGCCGATCTGGGTCTCACGGCCGAGGCCTCAGCCGCCGAGGCGATCACCCGCATCGATGCCTTTGTCTGCGACATCAAGGAGAGCCAATATGGCGAAGGCTTGCATATCTTTGGCACCGGCGATTTTGGCGCAGAAGAGCGCGGCGGGCTGATTGCGGCCCTCAATGGTCAGATGGTTGCCCCCGGCCCTTCCGGCTCTCCCTATCGTGGCCGCAGTGATGTTTTGCCCACCGGGCGCAACCTCTTTACCACCGATCCACGTTCGGTGCCGTCACGGGCGGCGCAGGCGCAGGGGGTCAAGCTGGCGGAAGGGCTGCTGCGCCGCCACCTGCAGGACCACGGCGACTGGCCACAGGGGCTGGTGATTGATCTCTGGGGCTCGGCCACCATGCGCACGGCTGGCGAAGAATTTGCTATGGCGCTGCATCTTGCCGGGCTGGCCCCTAAATGGGACAAAGAGTCCAGCCGCGTCTGCGGCTTTGAAGTGCTGCCACTCAGCCTGCTTGGCCGTCCGCGCATTGATGTCACACTGCGGGTCTCTGGTCTGTTTCGCGATGTCTTCCCCGGTTTGGCCCAGATGCTTGGAGGCCGCAGCAGCAGCGCTTTCTGATCGCGAAGAAAGCACATCCGACAATCCCTATCTTGCACGCACGCCGCGTGTGTTTGGGCCCAAGCCGGGCCAATACGGCCTCTCCATGGGCGCCCATATCGAAGATTACAGCGAAGACGCCCGCGCCGCAGCCGGCGAGGCCTGGATTACCGCATCCTCCCATGCAATTGACGCCCAAGGGGACATATCCGAGGCCCGCGTCGCGCTCGAAGAGCGTCTGAGGGGGGCCGACAGTTTTGTCCACCTGCAGGACCTGCCAGAAACCGATGTTCTCATTGCCTCGGACTATGCCGCCCATGAGGCAGGATTTGCCGCTGCCATGTCCCGAATCGGCGCGGCTGCTCCCGCATTGTATCATCTGGATGCCACCCGGCCGGATCGCCCCCAGGCGCGCTCATTGGGTGAAGAGATTGCCCGCGTCACCCGCGCCCGTGCCAGCAATCCGGACTGGGCCACCTCGATGATGCAACACGGCTTTCGCGGCGGCGCCGAAATCGCAGCCACGCTGGACCACATGGCCGCGTTTGCCCATCTGGCGCAGGTGGTCCCGGCGCATCTGTTTGATCTGTATTTCGAGGCCACACTGGGCCGTGAGGATCTGGTTGCCTTTATGGAGGTGGAAAACCCGGCCGCGCTGCAGGCCATGCGAGACCGGTTTCGCGCCCTGGCGGAGGCAGGTCTCTGGGCGACGCGGCGCAATTCGATCATAGCTATGCTGGATCTCGAGGGTGCGGCATGACAGGCGGTACAGATGCGACAGTGCCAAAAATCTATGGCTGGTGCCCCGGCGCTCTGCGTCCGATGATGTCAGGAGATGGGCTGGTGGTGCGTATTCGCGCCCCCCTGGGGCGTCTGAGTTCTCAGCAGGCGCGGGCCATTGCGGCACTGTCGCTGAAACATGGCAATGGTCTCATTGACCTTTCAGCCCGCGCAAACCTGCAACTGCGGGGTGTCAGGGAAAGTGACTTGCGCGATCTTATCGCTGCCTTGCAAGACTTGGGGCTGGTTGAACAAGAGGCCACAGCCGAGGCCCGGCGCAACGCGCTTGTTACCCCTTTTTGGCAGCCAAATGATACAAGCCACGCGATTGCCGTCGACCTTAACGCGGCGCTGACTGAGGCCACCGATCTGGTTTTGCCGGGGAAATTCGGCTTTGCGGTCGACTGTGGTATCCCACTACAGCTGCAAAACACGGCTGCCGATATTCGCCTTGAGCGCAGTGGCGCAGATCTCCTGCTGGTCGCGGATGGCGCACAAACAGGCCTGCCGGTGCAGGCCGCGCATGCAGTCGAAGAAGCCATAGCGCTTGCCCGCTGGTTTCTCGACCAGGGGGGAGCGCCCGAGGGTCGTGGCAGGATGCGGCCGCTGATTGCGCGCCGGGGGCCACCGCCTGCGCATGTCGCCGCCCGGGCGACCCCCACGCCACAGCAAGGTTTGGGGCCCACGGCCATCGGACGGCTCGTGGCACTGGAATTTGGCCAGATCAGCGCCCATGACTTTGATATGCTGGCTCAGCTCGGCCCGCTGCGCCTCACTCCCTGGCGTATGCTTTTGGTTGAGGGGGTACAGGACATTGCCGCGCAGCCCGGCCTGATCCTTGCCGCCACCGATCCGCGCCTGCAAGTGCGCGCCTGCACCGGCGCACCCGGCTGCCTGCAGGCGCTCTCTTCGACCCGCGATCTGGCCCGCGATCTGGCACCCTTTGTGCCCGAGGGCGCGCTGCTACACGTTTCGGGCTGGGCCAAGGGCTGCGCCCATCCCGGACCTGCCGCACTGGTGCTCACGGCCACTGCCCCCGACACATTTGATCTGATCCACCATGGCAAGGCCGCGGATCAGCCGTTAAGAGAAACCCTGAGTGCCAGCGCCCTGCGCGCCGCGCCGACAATTTTGACAGAGGGCAGCTGACATGCTCCACAGCTATGAAACCAACGGCGCGGCTATCTATGCCGAAAGCTTTGCCACCATCCGCGCCGAGGCTGACCTCGCGCGGTTCAGCAAGGATGAGGAAAGCGTCGCCGTGCGTATGATCCATGCCGCTGGCATGGTCGGCCTCGAAGAGCACATCCGCTTTTCCCCCGATATGGCAAAAACCGCCCGCGCCGCCCTCGCCGCAGGGGCTCCCATCCTGTGCGATGCGCATATGGTGAGCGAAGGCATCACCCGGCCGCGACTCTCCGCCAACAACCAGGTGATCTGCACCCTGCGCGATGCCCGCGTCCCCGACATGGCCAAGGAAATGGGCAATACCCGCTCGGCCGCAGCGCTTGAGCTGTGGCGACCCAACCTGGCGGGCGCGGTTGTTGCTATCGGCAATGCCCCCCCCGCGCTGTTTCACCTGCCCAACATGCTGCAGGATCCCAGCGGCCCCCGCCCCGCCGCCATCATCGGCTGCCCGGTCGGTTTTGTCGGCGCGATGGAATCCAAAGAGGCCCTGATGCAGGATCTGCCGGTTCCGGCAATGATCGTCAAAGGCCGCTTAGGCGGCTCTGCAATCACCGTGGCCGCGGTCAACGCCCTTGCCAGCTGGACAGAATGATCATGGTCCCGGCAAAAGGCAAAGTCATCTGTGCGGGCCTCGGCCCCGGCGACCCCGAGCTGATGAGCGTCAAATCCTGGCGTGCCCTGAAAAGCGCGAAACACGTGGCCTATTTCCGCAAGGAAGGCCGCCAAGGTCAGGCCCGTACACTGGTTGACGGGCTGCTGGCAGAGGGCGTTATTGAGCACGCAATTGAATACCCGGTGACCACCGAGATCCACTTCTCTGACCCCGAATACAACCGTATCCTGGCAGCGTTCTATGACCGCTGGGCCGACACGCTTGCCCAGATCGCCCAAAGCGAAGACGTCGTGGTGCTCTGCGAAGGGGATCCCTTTCTTTATGGATCCTACATGCACCTCTACACCCGCCTGCAGGGCCGGGTCGCGCAAGAGATCATCCCCGGCATCACCGGCATGTCCGGCTGCTGGACCGTCTCTGGCCAGCCCATTACCTGGGGCGATGAGGTGCTCACGGTGGCCCTGGCCACCCTCAGCGAAGACGAGCTGACCCGGCGCATTCGCGACACTGACGCGCTGGTGGTGATGAAAATCGGCCGCAACCTGCCAAAACTGCGCCGCGCCCTTGAAAGCGCCGGCAGGCTGCAAGACGCCTGGCTGGTGGAACGCGGCACCATGCCGGGGCAAACAGTGCAAAAGCTCACCGAGGTTACAGGCGAAGTGCCGTATTTCTCGATCGTTCTGGTGACGGACAGGGGCGCAGGCCATGACAAAAGACACCGCAGCAGGCTGGGTGAAAATTGTCGGCCTTGGCCCCGGCAACGAGGCCATGGTGACGGCCCAGGTGCAGGAGGTCATCGCCGAAGCCACGGATATTGTCGGCTATATCCCCTATGTGAAACGCATCCCCGAACGCCCTGGCCTGACCCTGCATGCGACGGATAACCGGGTCGAGGTCGAACGCGCGCGCCATGCGCTACAGATGGCGGCGGCAGGCAAGCGCGTCGCGGTGGTCTCCTCGGGTGATCCCGGTGTTTTTGCTATGGCTTCGGCTGTGTTTGAAGCGCTTGAGCTGGGGCCAGAGGCCTGGCTGGCGCTGGACATTCAGGTGCTGCCCGGCATCACCGCGATGCTGGCGGCCTCAGCCCGGATCGGCGCCCCCATGGGGCATGACTTTGCCGCCATCAACCTCAGCGACAATCTGAAACCCTGGAGCCTGATTGAAAAACGACTGCGCCTTGCCGGCGAGGCGGGCTTTGCCATGGGGTTTTACAATCCGCGTTCAAAATCACGGCCGCATCAGTTTGCCCGCGCGCTGGAAATCCTGCGCGAGGCCTGCGGTGGTGAGACGCTGATCTCCTTTGCCCGTGATGTCTCGAAACCCGGCGAGACCATCACCACCGTCCCCCTAAACGAGGCCCGTCCTGAGATGGCGGATATGCGCACCGTGGTCATCGTTGGCAACAAAGACACCCGCCGGGTCGGCCGCCACGTCTACACGCCGCGCTACGCGCCGGACTGCACACCGGATTACGTCTCAGACACGGCCGCTGACACTGTCTCAGGCGACGTATGAGACACCCAGGCCAAAACCTCAGCCAGATCGCCAACCACCAACCGGGTCGGCAGGTCTGGCCTGCCGATCATCACCACCGGCAGGTCCAGCTCACGCGCGGCAGCAAGCTTGGCCATGGCACCGGTGCCACCGGCGTTTTTGGCCACCACATGAGTGATCCCATGGCGCTGCAGCAGTTCGAGATCGCCACCAGATCAAACGCCCCGCGCGCCAGCTCAATCGCACAGTCGGGCAGCGGCCACTCCGCCTGGGGCGCATCCACCAGCCGCAACAGGTAGTGATGCTGGGGTTTACGAGCAAACGCCGCAAGGGTCTGCTTGCCAATGGCAAGAAACACCCGGGCTGGCCTATCCGGCAGCGCCGCAACCGCGCCTGCGATATCCTCGATATGGATCCACCTGTCGCCGTCGACTGCCTGCCAGGCCGGGCGCTCAAAGGCGCAGAGCGGCACATTGGCCTCACTACAGCCGACAATCGCATTGCGGCTCATCTGGGCGGCAAAAGGATGGGTAGCATCCACCACATGGCTGATGCCTTCGGCCCGCAGATAGCTGGCAAAGCCCTCGGGCCCGCCAAAACCTCCCACCCGCGTGGGCAGGGGTTGCGGCACAGGGTTCTGCGTGCGCCCCGCGTAGGAGAACAGCGCATCGGCACCGGCCTGGGCCAAGTGCGCCGCCAGTCTCGAGGCCTCACTGGTGCCGCCCAAAAGGAGGATTCGCGTCATGTCTGATCCTGTCTTTAAAGAGGCAGGCGCACCCTGGCTCACGGTGATTGGTCTGGGCGAAGATGGACTGACTGGCCTTACGGAGGCAAGCCGCAAAGCGCTGCAGCAAGCCAAAGTCATCTTTGGCGGCCCGCGTCATCTGGAGCTGGGCGCCGCCGGGGACAGGGGCCGAGCCTGGCCTGTGCCCTTTTCCACCGCGCCGGTGCTGGCGCTGCGGGGCCAGCCTGTGGTGGTTCTGGCCTCGGGAGACCCCTTTTGGTTCGGCGCAGGTGGCGCACTGGCGCGCGATCTGTCTGCCGAGGACTGGACCTCTCATCCAGCCCCCTCGGTGTTTTCACTGGCCGCCAATACTCTGCACTGGAAACTAGAGGAAACCCTCTGCCTTGGCCTGCACGCCGCACCCTTTGAACAGATGCTGCCGCTGTTGGCGCCAGATCGTCGCATCCTCTGCACCCTGCGTGATGGGGACGCGCCGACAGAGCTGGCGCAGTGGCTGAACGCGCAGGGGTTTGGCGCCTCCACCCTGACCGTGATGGAACGCCTTGGCGGAGCGCTGCAGCGGATCCGCAGGGCGCGGGCCGACAGTTTTGATCTCGACGAGATCCAGGCCCCTGTGGCCCTCGCGATTGAGCCTGCCGGTCGCAAAGGCCTGCCACAGGCCGCGGGCCTCGCGGATGAACATTTCCTCAGCGACGGGCAAATCACCAAGCGGCCCATCCGTGCGCTGACCCTCTCGGCCCTGGCGCCGCGCGCCAATGAGCTGCTTTGGGATATCGGCGGCGGCTCGGGCTCGATCTCGACCGAGTGGTGCCTGGCGGCTGCGGGCGCGCGCGCCGTGAGCTTTGACCCCCGCGCCAGCCGTCTGGACAATATCCGCGCCAATGCCGCCCGTTTTGGCCTGTCGCACCGGATGGCAGGCGTGTTGGGCAAGGCGCCCGAGGTGCTGACCGGATATGAGCTGCCCGATTGTGTCTTTATCGGCGGCGGCGGATCCCAAGCGCTGCTGGATCATCTGTGGATGCTGCTGCCGCCCGGCACCCGGCTGGTGGCCAATGGGGTAACGCTTGAGACCGAGACCCTGTTGATGCAGGCCCATGCCCAGCGCGGAGGCCAGCTGTTGAAAGTCGAGATCGCCGAGGCCGGCCCTCTGGGAACCATGCGCGACTGGCAGCGGGCCCGCCCTGTCATCCAGTGGAGTGTCACCCGATGAGAGTTGCAGGGGTGAGCGTTGCAGGGATGAGAGTTGCGGGACTGGGCTTTCGCACCAGTGCCAGTCTGGCGGATCTGCGCGCAGCACTCGCCCTGACAGGGGCACGCCCGGATGCGCTGGCGTCAACCAGCACAAAGGCTTTGGCCCCCGTCCTGAAACAGCTGGCCCACGAGATGGGGCTGCCTCTTTTGGTCCTTGAAGAGAGCGAAATCGCAGGTGAGCAGACCCTCACCTGCTCGCCCCGGATCAAGGCCCGGTTTGGCACCGGCTCTCTCGCCGAAGCCTGCGCATTGGTGGCCGCCCGCACTGGCCCCCCCGGTGCCCGCTCCCGCCTGATCACCCCCCGAGTTGTCACCGCGGATGGCCAGGCCACCGCGGCTATTGCAGAAAGACTTGAGCCATGACCGTTCACTTCATGGGCGCCGGCCCCGGTGCTGCCGACCTCATCACCCTGCGCGGGCGCGATCTGATCGCCGCCTGCCCGACCTGCCTCTATGCGGGCTCTCTGGTGCCCGAAGCACTGCTGCAGCACTGCCCAAAAGACGCCAGGGTGATCAACACAGCTTCGCTGTCGCTGGATGAGATCATGGCCCATATCAAAGAGGCCCATGACGCCGGGCACGACATTGCCCGGCTGCACTCTGGTGACCTGTCGGTCTGGTCCGCCCTGGGAGAGCAGCTGCGCCGCCTGCGCGCCCTGGAGATCCCCTATGATGTCACCCCGGGTGTGCCCGCCTTTGCCGCCGCCGCTGCAGCCCTTGGCGCGGAGCTGACCCTGCCTGGCGTGGCGCAATCGCTGGTGCTGACCCGCACCTCCGGCAAGGCCTCGGCAATGCCCGAGGGTGAAACGCTGGAGAATTTTGCCCGCACAGGGGCGACGCTGGCCATTCACCTGTCGGTGCATGTGCTGGAAAATGTGATCGCGCGGCTGACGCCCAGCTACGGCGCCGACTGCCCAGTTGCTGTGGTCTGGCGCGCCACCTGGCCGGATCAAAAGGTGGTCAAGGCAACCCTTGGCACCCTCGAAGAGGCCACAGGCGGGATGCGCGGCCGCACCGCTCTGATCCTGGTGGGCCCTGCCCTTGGCAACGACGACTTTGACGAGAGCTGTCTTTACGCGCAGGATTATGATCGCCGCTACCGGCCGCAAAGCGCCGACAGCAAATGGGCAGACTGGAGCGAAGCAGATGAGTGATCCCTTTCCACAAGGCTACCCTCCGGGGCTGATGATTTCCGCACCGGCCTCTGGCACCGGCAAGACCACAGTCATGCTGGGCCTGCTGCGCGCCCTCGCCGAGGACGGCCTTAAGGTGCAGCCCTACAAAAGCGGGCCTGACTATATCGACCCCGCCTTTCACTTTGCCGCCGCAAAGCGCCCCAGCTTTAACCTCGACACCTGGGCGATGGACGCAACTCTGCTCGCGGCGATCGCAGGCCAGGCATCGGGCGCAGAAATCTGCATTGGCGAAGGCTCAATGGGGCTGTTTGACGGCGTCGCCACCCGAGGCCAGTCCGGTTTTGGCTCTTCGGCTGAGACCGCCAAGCGCATGGGCTGGCCCGTGGTGCTGGTGATCGATGTGGGTGGTCAGGCACAGTCGGCGGCCGCCACAGCACTGGGGTTCAAAAGCTACGACCCCGAGGTGCCCTTTGCCGGGGTGATCCTGAACCGTGTGGCCAGCCCACGCCACGAGCGGCTGACCCGGCTGGGGATGGAGCGCGCTGGCGTCAAGGTTCTGGGCGCGCTGCCGCGGCGTGGCGACCTTGCCCTGCCGGAGCGCCACCTGGGCCTGATCCAGGCGGTAGAGCACCCGGATCTGGAGGCCGCGAATCAGGGCTATGGCACCTTCCTGCGCGACCACGTCGACCTTGAGGCGATCAAAGCCGCCGCCATGGGGACTGTCGGCACTGCGGGCACTGCGCCACAGGCGCTGCCAAAACCGCCCGCCCAGCGCATAGCCCTGGCACGCGATGCTGCTTTTTCATTCACCTATCCGCATTTGTTGACCGGCTGGCGGGCGGCAGGCGCTGAGATCCTGCCATTTTCGCCGCTGGCAGATGAGGCTCCGGCATCGGATGCCGATCTGGTCTGGTTGCCCGGAGGCTATCCGGAACTGCACGGTGCCACCCTTGCCAGTGCCGAGACCTTCCGTAGGGGCTTGCGCAAACATGCCGAGACCAGGCCCGTGCATGGCGAATGCGGCGGCTACATGGCCCTGGGCGAAGCCCTGATCGACAAAGAGGGCACGCGCCACCAGATGGCGGGGCTGCTTGGACTGGTGACCTCTTATGAAAAGCGCAAGTTCCACCTAGGCTATCGTCGCGCGGTGCTGCAGGCGCAGATGCCCGGCTTTGGCGCCGGGGCTGCGCTGCGCGGGCACGAGTTCCATTATTCCACCATTCTGGATGAGCCCGACGCGCCGCTGGCGCAGGTAATGGATGCCGATGGCAACCCGGTGCCGGAAACCGGCTCGATCAAGGGGCATGTTACCGGCACCTTTTTCCATCTCATCACCGGTGAGAAGGCCGAATCAAAGGCCAGTGAAGAGGCCAGTGCGGCATGAGCGGCTTTGTCAGTTTTGTCTCCTCCGGTCCGGGTGATCCCGAACTGCTGACCGTAAAGGCGGTGAACCGGTTACAGGCCGCGGATGCGGTGCTGTTTGATGATCTTTCCTCCGGTCCCATTCTCACCCATGCCCGCGCAGATGCAGATCTGGTGGGGGTGGGCAAACGTGCCGGGCGCCCCTCCCCCAAGCAGGACCATGTCAGCCAGTTGCTGGTGGAATACGCCCAAAGCGGCCTCAGGGTGGTGCGGCTCAAATCCGGCGACTCTGGGGTCTTTGGCCGCTTGGAGGAAGAAATCAGCGCCCTGCGTGCCGCCCAAATTCCGTTTGAGATCGTGCCCGGCGTCACAGCGGCCTCGGCCGCGGCGGCGGCGGCAAATATCCCGCTGACCCGGCGGCTGACGGCGCGGCGGATGCAGTTCATCACCGGCCATGACGTCACAGGCGGGCTGCCCGACAGCCTCAATATGGCGGCGTTGGCCGATCCCGAGGCCACAACCGTGGTCTATATGGGCAAGCGCACCTTTGCCGCGCTGGCGGAAAAGCTGATTGAGGCAGGCCTGCCGCCTGAAACCCACGCGCTGATTGCTCTTGG
>NZ_MWVJ01000055.1 GCF_002087335.1 Pseudophaeobacter leonis | reverse complement strand
TCTAAACGCAGGCCATTCCGAAAGCCTTGCTCTGGCCTCTGCGACGATATCGCTTTGCTTTTCACTGGATCGGTTGCCGGGTGATGTGGCGCTGGTGTCCACGGATGGTGCGGGTGCCGGAGAGGGCGACTTCACGCTTTGGGTCAAGGATGGAATTCTGCTTGTCACCCAATCCGGCGGGGGCGAGACCGAATATCTCAAAGTCCCGGATCTGGTGTTGTCACCGCAGACAAAATATCACGTCTCGCTCTCTTTCGGAGACGAGGGGCTGATGATCTGGCTCAATGGCGCCTTGGTTGCGGCTGAGCCGGAATTCGCACAGGGCATGGCCCTGAACACGCATGATTTGGTGGTGGGCGGCACCCGGTCCTGGCGCTCGGATCAGGCGGATGACGCCCATTCGCTGTTTCAGGGCACCATTGAGATGTGAAGGTTTTTGACACTCAGCTGAGCGAAAGTGACCAGTTGCAGCTGGCAGCGGCCTCTGGAGCCGGGTTGGCGATGACTGCGCAGATGAATGCTGCGATGGAAGATCTGGCGCCGGTCTTTGGCCAGTTGCACGGCGCCAGCGACACGTTTCTGGATATCCTGGACGACTACGGCGTCACGCACCATGGCCACTTTGCTGGCGGGCTGAATATGATCGGCCGCAATGGCGGCGATAACAGCCTTGGCGGCACCGGCGGCGCTGACGGCATCACCGCGGGCGGCGGCGACGACAAGATATCGGGCAAAGGCGGCACCGACGTGCTGCAGGGCGATTACGGAAATGACACCCTGTCTGGCGGCAATGGCAACGATATTCTGGACGGCGGCCACGGCGAAGATACGCTCTGGGGCGGCCAGGGCAACGATCTGTTGATCAGCCGTGCGGACGGCCGCGAGCGGGCGATCTATTATGATCCAGACCGCGATGAAGGCGACCCGCTGAACGAGCTCACGGAGGGCAAACTCTATCCGGATCAACCCATCCCTGCGGATGACTTACTGATTGGCGGCAGCGGCGGCGATATCTTCTACTTCCAGACGCTGATCAACGCCAAGCAGCGCTTTATTGAAGAGCATACCCGCGACGATGGCAGCATCAACTGGCACGGGGTTGCGGGTGAAAAAGCCAATCTGCACGACCACTGGGTCGATGTTCTCGGTCACGATGTGGTGCAGGACTTCAGCCGGGCCGAGGGCGACCGGCTGGTGATCGAAGGGCACACCACCGAGATTGGATCGATCACCTATGGCGATGCGGATGGCGACGGGGTGATGGATCACTCGGTGATCTCGCTGTATTCCGATCAGGGCAACAATGGCGGCGCCCATAATGATGACCGGTTGGGCACCATCACGGTCTATGGTGATCTGGTCAGGCGTTCAGACATCGAGCACACGGCGGCTCCTGCCTATGGCATCGTCGATAGCATCGATGATCTCAACGAGGCCCTGGCACCGCGGGACGACGGCACGGATACCGGGCCGATTACCGTGCCAAACTCAATCCTGCCA
>NZ_MWVJ01000054.1 GCF_002087335.1 Pseudophaeobacter leonis | reverse complement strand
GTGCGCAACAAGGATGTCGGCCCCGCCGGAGATTCATTGCGCGGTATCGTCACCACCATTCGCGGCTTTTCTGTCTCGGAACTCGACGTGCGCCGCAAGCCCAGCTTTTGGGAACGCCTGTTGGGCCGTGCCGCACCCTTTGCCAAATTCACCGCCCGGTTTGAGACCATTCAGGGCCAGATTGACCAAATCACCGATAATCTCCTCAGCCACGAGCACACGCTCTGAGAAGATATCAAATCGCTCGACCTGCTCTATGAAAAGACGCTGAACTTCTACGACGAGCTGGCGCTTTATATCGCCGCCGGCACCGCCAAGCTGGCAGACCTGGACGCCAAGGACGTTCCGGCACTTGAGGCCGCTGTGACCGCTGCCGCCGAAGCCGACCAGGTGATGCGCGCGCAAGAGCTGCGTGACCTGCGCGCTGCGCGCGATGATCTGGAACGCCGGGTGCATGATCTGAAGCTTACCCGCCAGGTGACCATGCAATCGCTGCCTTCGATCCGTCTGGTGCAGGAAAATGACAAGAGCCTGGTCACCAAGATCAACTCGACGCTGGTCAACACCGTGCCTCTCTGGGAGACGCAGCTGGCACAGGCGGTCACCATCCAGCGCTCCTCTGAGGCGGCGGCAGCCGTGCGCGAGGCCAATGATCTCACCAATGAGCTCTTGACCTCCAATGCCGCAAACCTGCGCCAGAGCAACAAGGTGATCCGAGAAGAGATGGAGCGCGGCGTCTTTGACATCGAGGCGGTAAACAGGCCAATGCGGATCTGGTCGGCACCATTCAGGAAAGCCTGCAGATTGCCGACGAAGGCAAGGCGCGGCGCGCGGCAGCCGAGGCCGAGCTGAAAAAGATGGAAAGCGAATTGCGCGATACCCTGGCCTCTGCCAAGGCCCGGCGGGACGGGATTGGCGACACGGCCGGCACCGCCGTTCCGGGCTGAAGGATGGGGACTGGTTTGGCAGTCAGGCGCGCGGCAAGGTCCGGTGTGACGTCAAGGTCAGGCGTAAAGTCAAAGTCTGGCGTGACGTCAAGGTCCAGTGAGGCTGTGGCCGCAAGGCCCACCTGTGTGGCGGCAACCCTTGGGTTTGCCGCACTGGCAGTTTTGTCCGCCTGCGTCCCAAGCACACAACAGGTCTCTCTGGTGCCGGAATCCCGCCCTGACGTCATTCCGGCGACCTACAGGCCGCCCTCAGTCGAGAGTGCCGAGCTGCGCAATTACTACCGCGTGTTGCAGCAGGATCTGTTGACGCGCGGCCTGTTGCGCACCGATGGAGGTGGTCCGGAAACGCCTTTTGACGCTGATTGATCTCGCGGCTCATTTTGAAGAGATCGCCTTTTACAACGAATACGCCGGGCGCAGCGGCAGTGGCCTGACGGGCGGGCTCAGCCGCTGGTCCGGGGCCGGTGAAACTTGTGGCTGATTTTGGCCCTTCCGTGCCCGAAAGCCAGCGACAGCGCGACGCGGGCGTTCTGAGCGCCTATGGCGCACGCCTGTCGCGCATTACCGGCCACAGCGTCAGCACCACACAAAAGCGGGGCAATTTTCACGTAATTTTTGCCAGTGCGGATGACCGCGCCTTTGTGGCTGAAAAGGTGCGTGAACTGCTCCCGAACCTGAGCGCCAGCGACCTGCAGCTTTTTGTTAATCCACCGCGCACCCACTATTGTTTTGTCCTCGCCGGTGGCCCGCAGGGCGCGCCCTTTGACTATATTCGCGGTGTTGCCCTGATCCGGGCCGAACATCCGGATCTGGTGCGCGACAGCTGCATCCACGAAGAGGTGGCCCAAGGCATGGGGCTGTTGAACGACACGCCACGGGCGCGGCCTTCTATTTTTAACGACGATGACGAATTTGCATTTTTGACCACCCACGACGAGTTGTTGCTGAAAATGCTGTATGATCCGCGGCTTCGCACCGGCATGAGCGCCGACGAGGCACGGCCGATCATTCGCATCCTCGCCCGCGAAGCAATGGGGCAGCCGCTGTAGCGGCGCTCGCAAACTCTGACCCTAGACGACCAGAAAAAAGGACCTGAGATATGGGAATATTCGACTTTCTCAAAGGCGAATTCATCGATGTCATCCACTGGACCGATGACAGCCGCGACACCATGGTCTGGCGGTTTGAGCGCGAGGCCCATGAGATCAAATACGGCGCCAAGCTGACCGTTCGCGAAGGTCAGGCGGCGGTCTTTGTGCATGAGGGCCAGCTGGCCGATGTCTTCACCCCGGGGCTCTATATGCTAGAGACCAACAACATGCCGGTGATGACAACGCTGCAGCATTGGGACCACGGGTTTCAGTCGCCGTTCAAATCCGAGATCTACTACGTCAACACCACCCGTTTCAACAATCTGAAATGGGGCACCAAGAACCCGATCATCTGCGGCGACCCCGAGTTTGGCCCGGTGCGGCTGCGCGCCTTTGGCAGCTATTCGATCCGGGTTGCGGACGCGGCCCGGTTCCTGACCGAGATCGTCTGCACCGATGGTGAATTCACCATGGATGAGATCTCGTTCCAGATCCGCAATATCATCGTGCAGGAGTTCTCCCGTGCGGTGGCAGGTTCGGGCATTCCGGTGCTTGATATGGCCGCTAATACGGCAGATCTGGGCAAGCTGGTTGCCGCTGAAATTGCGCCGACGCTGGCCGAATACGGACTGATGATACCCGAGCTCTATATTGAGAACATATCACTGCCCCCAGCGGTGGAGCAGGCAATGGACAAGCGCACCCAAATGGGCATCGTGGGCGATCTGGGCCGCTATACCCAGTTTGCCGCCGCCGAGGCGATGGAGGCTGCGGCAACAACCCCCAACAGCGGCATGGGTGCAGGCCTTGGCATGGGCATGGGAATGGCCATGGCGCAACAGATGCAGCCACAGGCAGCGGGGCATCAGCCTGGTCCCTGGGGTGCGCGCCCCGCGCCCGCTGCAGCCGCAAGTGCGGCGCATGTGGCACCGCAGCAGGCCGCCCCCATTGCCCCGCCTCCGCCACCGGTGGAACACGTCTGGCACACCGCCGAAAACGGCACCACCTCTGGCCCGTTTTCAAAGGCTCGTCTGGGGCGGATGGCGCAGGAGGGCGGCCTGACCCGCGACACCCATGTCTGGACCCCCGGTCAGGACGGCTGGATGCGGGCCGGTGATGTAACCGAACTGGCGCAGCTCTTCACCATCCTGCCCCCCCCTCCGCCGCCTGCAGCCTGAGCCCTACGATCATACGGATCGTTATGACGGGGGGAGCGGCCAGGCTAAGCTGCTCCTCTCACCTTGGTGTTAATGCATTCCATGAAGCAGGAGCGCACCGGAAAGCTCAGCGTGAAAAATCTCCCCGCCATGGCTGGAACTCTTGCCGGTGAGGGTGAGCGTGGCCTGTGAGCGAACCTTTCCTCTCAGCGAGCAAACAGTGGCGACAACCCGTCATGACCCTGCTATAAACCGGCGTATTCCCTGGCCAATTTTCGGAAAAATTTGTGACTGACCTACCGCCTCCCGCTCCCTCGACCTCGGCTCAAACCGCGCCCGAAGCTCCAAAGGTGACCAATCGGTTTCCCTGTGAGCAATGCGGCGCGGACTATCGGTTTGACCCCAAAAACGGCAGTCTGACATGCAGCCATTGCGGGCACAGCCAGACAGTTCAGGAAAAATCCGGGCACGGCGGCCCGCTGCGCGAACTGGATTTCAAAGCGGCACTGGCCGAGCGGTTGCCAGAAGCAGAGATGGAGGTGACGCGGGTCTCGACCTGTCCCAACTGCGCCGCTCAGGTGGAGTTCTCCAAATGAGACCCACGCACTGGAATGCCCTTTTTGCGCCGCGCCAGGGGTTGCCGATACTGGCGAGAGCCGCCACATCAAACCCAAAGGTGTGGTGCCTTTTGAGCTGGAAGAACGCGCCGCCCAAAAAGCGATGAGCGACTGGCTGGGCAAGCTCTGGTTCGCCCCAAATGGGCTGCAGGCCTATGCCCGCAAGGGACGCCGCATGGAGGGGATCTATGTGCCCTTTTGGACCTATGACGCCGAGAGCCAGAGCCGCTATTCTGGCGCGCGTGGCACCACCTACTATGTATCAGAGACCGTTATGGTCGACGGCAAACGCGAGACCCGGCAGGTTGCAAAAATCCGCTGGACCCCTGTTTCGGGCCGGGTGCGGCGGTTCTTTGATGACGTGCTGGTCCTGGCTTCAAAAAGCCTGCCAAAACGCTATACAGATGCGCTCGAGCCCTGGGATCTTTCGGCCCTGCCCCCTATCAGCCACAGTTTCTTGCCGGGTTTCGCGCCGAAGCCTATGCCGTGGATCTGGAACAAGGGTTCCATGAGGCCCGCGCGCATATGGATCGGGTGATTGAACGCGACGTGCGCTTTGATATCGGCGGCGACCGCCAGCGTATTTCGAACATCGACACCAATCTGTCGGATGTCACCTTTAAGCACGTGCTGCTGCCCGTCTGGATGGCCGCCTACAAATATCGCGGCAAAACCTATCGTTTTGTCGTCAATGGCCAAAGCGGCCGGGTACAGGGGGAGCGCCCCTACTCTGCCTGGAAAATCGCGGCGGCCGTGAGCCTCGGCCTCGTGCTGCTCGCCGTGGCTGCCTACTTTGGATCGCAAACCTAGCCCCCCTTGCCCCATATCAAAGCGCCGCGCCTTTGCTGAGGCAGGCCTCTTGTTTGACAGGATCCCATCCCATGACCGCGAATACGCCCTCACTGCCTGATCTGCAGGCCCTGTTTGCCGCCCGCCACAGTTGCCGTGCCTTTTTGCCCGATGCCGTGCCACGGCCGGTGATCGAGGATATTCTCACCTGCGCCCAAAAGGTTCCCTCCTGGTGCAATGCCCAGCCCTGGAAGCTGACGATCACCAGCGGCCAGGAGACGGATCACCTGCGTCAGGCGCTGATGCAGGCGGTGCTAAAAGGCGGCCACGAGCCCGACCTTGCCTTTCCGCAGGCTTATGAGAATGAATACAAATCCCGGCGGCGTGACTGTGGCTGGGCCCTGTATGAGGCGGTCGGGGTGGCCAAGGGAGATCGCGCCGCCCCAGCCAAACAAATGATGGAGAATTTTTCGCTGTTTGGCGCTCCTCATTGTGCGGTGCTGTCAACGCCGGTGGAGCTGGGCGGCTATGGTGCGATGGATTGTGGCGGCTTTGTTGCTGGCTTTACCCTTGCGGCGCAGGCAGCCGGGGTTGCGAGCATTGCGCAGGCCGCCGTCGCCTCCTATGCGCCGCTGCTGCATGAGCTGTTGCAGATCCCGCAGGACCGCCAGATCCTCTGCGCGATCTCCTTTGGCTACAGCGATAGCGATCATCCCGCCAATGGGTTTCGCACCAAACGTGCGCCGCTGGCTGAGTATACCGAGTGGCGCGACTAATCCTGCCACGAGACAACACCGGGCCCAGATAACGCCTGTACCCTGACAACATCGGCCTACAGCCCAAAAAGGACGCACTCCATGCGCGCTGTCATTCAAAGAGTTTCTGAGGCCTCAGTCACCGTCGACCAGGAGGTCATCGGTGACATCAAGGCGGGTTTGCTGGTGTCATCTTTGCGATGCAGGGGGACGACGAGGCGCAGGCGGACTACCTTGTCAAAAAGATCGCGAAACTGCGTATTTTTTCCGATGATGCGGGCAAAATGAACCTCTCGGTCAGCGATATTGGCGGCGCTGTTCTGGTGGTCAGCCAGTTCACGCTTGCCGCTGAAACCCATCGTGGCAACCGGCCCGGGTTTTCCACCGCCGCGCCCCCGGCACAGGGCAAAGAGCTCTATGAGTATTTTGCCCAGCAGCTTGTGCGCCTTGGCCTGCCTGTCGCCCTTGGCTCTTTTGGCGCGGATATGAAGGTGAGGCTACTGAATGACGGGCCCATCACCATTTGGATGGACAGCGCGGAGCGCTGAAATCAGGAAGAAATCTGCCCGCCCGAGCGCAGATTTCCCCGCCGGGAATTGCCGATTGAGGCCGGGCCCCAGGTGCAAATTCCGCGCGCAAAAGACTGCCGGGGATTCTCTCGCAGCTCCTGCTCAGCGCCTCGTCGTCGCTGCCGCACAGGCCAAAAGCTGGCAATTTAGCCAAAGTGATGCTTCGTCAGGCGCATTTTCTTGCCTCACGGGCAACTCCACCCAAAAAGCCGGTTTACGCCACAAAAGCGGCATGACACCTTAAGAAGGCGACACCAATCACACATCGCGGCTTTTCGGAAATTTCTCTGCAAGGGGAGATATCTTATTAAAGCTTGCGAGGTCGCGGCAAATGCGCAAATCTTGCTGCATCATACAAGAAATAGCTACCAAAACTGCAAATGCGCTTGCAGGCAGCAAAAAAACTACTGGGAGACTTCCATGAACGATCATCTTCATTTTCTGGCGCGTCATGCGGCAGCAGGCAAACTGAGCCGTCGCGACTTTATGGCAAAGGCCGCCGCTCTGGGGTTTACCGCCGCCGCTGCCAGCACGCTGCTGACGTCTGAAGCCCGCGCAGCCGGCCCGCAAAAAGGCGGCACCATCCGTATGGGTCTGCAGGGTGGCAGCACCACCGACAGCCTTGATCCGGCCCTGTCCACCAACCAGGTCACCCTGATGCTGATCCGCCTGTGGGGCGAGCCCCTGGTTGAGCTGAACGACGACGGCGGTCTCGACGGCAAAGTCGCTGAACAGCTATGAAGCCTCGGCAGACGCCAAGGTCTGGACCTTCAAGATCCGCAGCGGCCTCACCTTCTCCAACGGTAAATCCGTCACCGCAGAGGACGTTGCAAAAACGCTTGAGCGTCACTCGGGCGAAGACACCAAATCCGGTGCTCTGGGCATCATGCGCAGCATTCAGAACATTTCCACCGATGGCGACAATGTCATCATTGAACTGGATTCACCGAATGCTGACCTTCCCTATCTGTTGACTGACTATCACCTGGTCATCCAGCCTGGTGGCGGCATGGACGACCCGGCCGCAGCAATCGGCACCGGCCCCTACATCATCAAAGATGTGGACATGGGCGTGCGCATCGTCGCCGAAAAGAACCCCAACTACTGGGGCGACACAGGCCATGCCGAAACTATTGAGCTGATTGTTATCAACGACAACACAGCCCGTGTTGCAGCGCTGCAGTCCGGTCAGGTTGACATGATCGACCGGGTGCCACCGCGCACCGCAAAGCTGGTTGACCGCGCCCCTAACATCAAGGTGCACTCGACCGCTGGTCCCGGCCACTATGTGTTCATCATGCACGCCAACACGGCACCGTTTGACAACAAAGACGTGCGCATGGCGCTGAAGTACGGCATCAACCGTCAGGAAATGGTCGACAAGGTTCTCAACGGCTATGGCACGATCGGCAACGACAGCCCGATCAACTCGTCCGACCCAATGTTCACCGCGGTTGAGCAGCGTGAGTTTGACCCTGAGAAGGCGATGCATCACCTGAAAAAATCGGGTCACGAGGGCGAAATCCTGCTGCGCACCTCCGACAACTCCTTCCCCGGTGCACCAGATGCCTCGGCGCTGTTCCAGCAGTCCTGTGCCAGCGCGGGTATCAACCTGAACGTCAAGCGTGAGCCCAACGATGGCTACTGGTCCGAGGTCTGGAACAAGCAGCCCTTCTGCACCAGCTACTGGGGTGGTCGTCCAACCCAGGACCAGATGTACACCACGGCCTATCTGTCGACGGCTGACTGGAACGACACCCGGTTCAACAACGAACAGTTCGACCAGCTGCTGCTGGCGGCCCGTGCCGAGCTGGACACCGCCAAGCGGACGCAGATGTATGCGGACATGGGCGAAATCCAGCGCGACGAAGGCGGCCTGATCTGCCCGATGTTCAACGACTTTGTTGATGCGACCTCGGATCGTCTGGATGGCTGGGTTGACAATGCAAAAGGCTTTGCATTGATGAACAGCTACTCGCCTGTGAAAATGTGGGTAAAGGCATAAGATGCCGCTCATTGCAAAATTGTTGGCCCAACGCATCGCGTTGGGCCTCATCCTGCTGTTCCTCGTCTCGGGTCTGATCTTTGTCGGCACCATGATCCTGCCCGGCGATGTGGCTCAATCCATCCTTGGCCAGTCTGCCACCCCTGAGGCCCTGGCAAACCTGCGCGCTGAACTGGGGCTGATGACCCGCCGCTGCAGCGCTATTTTGACTGGCTTGGTGGTGCTATGACCGGCGATCTGGGCACGGCCCTGACAAGTGGTGCCTACATCACAGCAAGCATCACCAAACGCCTGTCCAACACGCTGTTTCTCGCCGTCTGGGCCGCGATCATTGCGGTGCCGCTGGCCATTTTCCTCGGCCTTCTGGCCGTTCGGTTCAAGGACCGCTGGCCGGATAAGCTGATCTCGGCTGTGACCCTGGCCTCTATCTCTATTCCCGAATTCCTCATCGGCTATGTGCTGATGTATCTGATCGCGGTGAAACTGCGCTGGTTCCCGTCGGTGGCGATGATCAACGACGGCATGTCCCTCGGCGAAAAGCTGAGCGCAATTGCCCTGCCTGTGACAGTGCTGACGCTGGTGGTTCTGGCCCATATGATGCGCATGACCCGCGCCGCCATCCTGAACGTGATGCAGTCGGCCTATATCGAGACGGCTGAACTGAAAGGCCTCAATGGTTTTCAGGTGATCTTTCGCCATGCCTTTCCCAATGCGATTGCGCCCATCGTCAATGTGGTGATGCTGAACCTCGCCTATCTGGTGGTTGGTGTCGTGGTGATCGAAGTGGTCTTTGTCTACCCTGGCATGGGGCAATATCTCGTCGATCACGTCTCTAAACGGGATGTGCCGGTGGTGCAGGCCTGTGGTTTGATCTTTGCCGCTGTTTATATCGGCCTCAATATGATCGCCGATATCGTCGCAATCCTGTCAAACCCACGCCTGAGGCATCCGAAATGAAGAACATTCCCATTTCCGCTCTGATCGGGCTGTTCTTCACGGCCCTCTACTTTCTGGCAGCGATCTTTGCGCCGCTGATCTCTCCCTATGGTATGGCCGAAATCGTCGGTGACGTCTGGGAGCCTGCCTCGGCGCAGTTCCTGCTGGGCACCGACAACATCGGCCGCGACCTGCTGAGCCGGATGATCTATGGTGGCCGCACCACCATCTTTATCGCCACAGCCGCGACGATTATTTCCTTCACTCTGGGCTCTGTTCTCGGCTTTTTCGCTGCGGTTGCAGGGGGCTGGGTTGATCAGGTGCTGTCGCGCTTTGTTGATCTGGTGATGTCGATCCCAACGCTGATTTTTGCCCTTGTGGTGCTCTCGGTGATGCCGGTGACGGTTCCTGTGCTGATCTTTGTCATGGGTCTGCTGGATTCGACCCGTGTCTACCGTCTGGCCCGTGCCGTTGCCGTTGACATCGAGGTGATGGACTATGTTGAGGCCGCACGTCTGCGCGGCGAAAAGACCGCCTGGATCATTTTCCGTGAGATCCTGCCCAATGCCCTGTCGCCTCTGGTGGCTGAGATGGGTCTGCGCTTTATCTTTATGGTGCTCTTTGTCTCGACGCTGTCGTTCCTTGGCCTTGGCATCCAGCCCCCTGAGGCAGACTGGGGTGGCATTGTGAAGGAAAACAAAGACGGCATCGTCTACGGCATTCCGGCCGCCTTGGCGCCTGCCTTTGCCATCGCCACCCTGGCCATCTCGGTCAACCTGGTGGCGGACTGGGTGCTGAACCGGACCACATCACTGAAAGGAGGCCGCGGATGAGCGATCTACAGCTACAAGTACGCGACCTCAAAATCGGTGCAACGGTCTATCCTCCCGGCGAAAAAACCCATGACATCGAGATCGTGCATGGGGTGAGCTTTGACCTTGAAAAGGGCAAGGTTCTGGGGCTGATCGGTGAATCCGGTGCGGGCAAATCCACCATTGGCTTTGCGGCGATGTCCTACGGCCGTGGTGGCGTCAAAATCACCGGTGGTGAGGTCTGGATCAATGGGCGCGACGTGCTGAAATCCGACACCGGCGACATTCGCAAACTGCGCGGTGGCGAGGTGACCTATGTGTCGCAATCCGCCGCGGGCTCGTTTAACCCTGCCAAAAAGATCCTGGATCAGGTTGTTGAGGCGGCTGTTGAACAAAACAAGTTCAGCCGTAAAGACGCCGAAGCCCGGGCACGGGATCTGTTTGAAAAGCTCGGCCTGCCAGATCCGGAAAACATTGGCGACCGCTACCCGCACCAGGTCTCGGGTGGACAGCTGCAGCGCTGTATGACGGCGCTGGCGCTGTGTCCTGAACCCGATCTGGTGGTGTTTGATGAGCCAACAACGGCGCTGGATGTGACCACCCAGATCGACGTGTTGATGGCCATCAAGGCCGCTATCCGCGAAACCGGTGTTGCCGCACTTTATATCACCCACGATCTGGCCGTTGTGGCCCAGGTCAGCGACGATATCATGGTGCTGCGGCACGGCGATATGGTGGAATACGGCCCCGTCGATCAGATCATCAACCACCCACAGGAAGAATACACCCAGGCTCTGGTCTCGGTGCGCTCGATCAATCACGAAGAAAAAGAGCCCAATGGCGAGCCGGTGCTTTGCGTGCGCAACATCACCGCGCGCTACAAGGGCACTCAGTTCGACGTGCTGCACAACGTCAATGTTGAGCTTTACCCCGGCCAGACCCTGGCTGTGGTTGGTGAGTCCGGCTCGGGGAAATCGACCCTGGCCCGTGTCATCACCGGGCTTTTGCCGCCACGCGAAGGTGAGATCGAATTCGCCGGGCGTAACCTCTCGGCAGATCTGGCAGGGCGCTCGCAGGAGGATCTGCGCGAGCTGCAGATGATCTACCACGTGGCGGATGTCGCGATGTACCCGCGCCAGACCGTGGGCACCATCATTGGTCGGCCCCTGGAGTTCTATTTCGAAATGAAAGGCGACGAAAAGCGCAAGCGTATCATCGCATTGCTGGACGAGATCGAACTGGGCGAGGAGTTTATTGACCGCTACCCGGCAGAGCTTTCGGGGGGGCAAAAACAGCGTGTCTGTATTGCCCGTGCGCTGGCGGCCAAACCCAAAATGATCATCTGCGACGAGGTCACCTCGGCGCTGGATCCGCTGGTGGCGGATGGTATCCTCAAGCTCTTGCTGAACCTGCAGAAAATTGAGGATGTGGCCTTCCTTTTCATCACTCATGATCTGGCGACGGTGCGCGCCATCTCGGACACCATCGCGGTGATGTATCAGGGCAAAGTGCAGCGCTATGGCGGCAAAACCAAGGTGCTGAGCCCGCCCTTTGATGACTATACCGACACCTTCTGCTCAGCTCGGTCCCCGAGATGCGTCTGGGCTGGCTGGAAGAGGTGATCGCCAACCGCAAGATGGAGAGTGCCGGCAACTGACGCCGCCTTCGGCCCATATGTGACAGATCAATCCAGGCCCGTGCAGATCGCGCGGGCCTGGCGTCGTTTTGGCCCCTATCGCGCCATGCAGACTTGCAGATCATTTCACTATTGGCCTGCCGCCGCTGAACAGGGTGTCAAAAACGCGAGGTCAGCGTCCTCATGGGCCGTTTTTGAATGGCAATTCAGGTTTTGATGGCAATGATGAGGTCAAACAGCCCCGCGGGCAAAAGGATTCGGATCATGGACAATAAGGTGCTTCTCATCATTCTGGACGGGGTGCCCTGGCGCAATTTCCGCCGTCTCTTTGGCAATCTCGAAGGCTGGGTCGACAGCGGTGACGCCCGCGTCTGGAAACTGCGCGCGGTGCTGCCTTCGATTTCGGCCAGTTGCTATGCCTCGATCCACACCGGCGTCGCCCCGGCGGAACACGGCTGTACCGGCAATGGCAATGTTTTCAAACTGTCGCACAAGGACGTCTTTAGCCAGGTGCGCGAAGGCGGCGGCACCACGGCGGCTGTCGCCCATAGCTTCTGGTCGCAGTTCTTCAACCGCCACCCCTTCGACTATGTGCGCGACATCGAATATGATGAACCCGACAGCAGCAGCATCAACCACGGCCGGTTTCACACCATGACGGGTTATGGTCAGGCCAACCAGATGACGCCGTCGGACGTGGATCTGTTTGGCACCCTGACCAATCTGTGCCTGCGCTTTGGCGTGAACTACGGCATGCTGCACACCTGCACGCTGGACAGTATGGGGCATCGGTTTTTTCACGACTGCCAGGAAATGGACCACGCCTGTTTCGTCATGGATGAGATGCTGGCCCCCTTTATCACCCAGGGGCGCAAGCTGGGCTATGAGGTCATTGTGACGGCCGACCATGGCCAGGATGAGCGCGGCCATCATGGCGGCCGCAGCCCGTTGCAACAAGAAACCGCGCTGTATTATTTTGGCGACGCAGAAGGGCCTGCCGAGGGAGATGTCATTGATCCGCGCCAGCTGGCCCCAACCATCCTCAGCCGCCTCGGCGCGCCGGTTGCCGAGACCATGAAGGCCAAATCCTTTTTTGAAATGATCCTCCCCGGCTGCGGCAGCGCGTGACAAAATGCAGCTGCCGCAGCCTGTCTGGAGGTTTTCATGCCTGTGCGCTGCCTAGCTGCTGCCTGTGCGTTGCCTGTGCCACGATCTTTTGCGAACCAGTCTTTTGCTTTCCGGTCTTTTGCTTTCCGGTCTGGCCGCGGCACCGATTTTGGGCCAGTGATGCCTGTCAGGTCTGATCAGTCATAGGGCCAGATCCCCTGCCCCAGCGCCTCTACTGCCGCCGATATCCGCTCGAAACTATCGCGGGCCCGTGCCACCGAATGACGCGCCCGCAGGTAGCCATGCACCAGCCCCGGCTCGTTTATCCACCAGGCCTTGCCGCCTGCGGCGACGATCTGGTCTCGGTAGTCCCTACTGTCGTCGCGCACCGGGTCGCAGTCAGCCGAGATCAGCACAGTCGGCGGCAACTGAGAAAAATCACTGTCCGGCAGTGGCGCATAGCTGGGGTCTTTCTCGGTAGGCTCAGCGGCGCCGCGTGGTCGGCGTATATCAATATAGAACAGGATCTCATCGCGGGTCAGCATTGGCGCCTGAGCGTGCTCAATATCCGAGCCGGTATCAATATCACCGCCAAAGGCGCCATAGATCAGCACCTGTCCCAAAAGAGCTTCTGAAACAGGTGGCTCAGCACGGGAGGCATGCGCCAGTGCGGCGCACAGATTGGCGCCGGCACTGTCTCCCATCAACACAACGCCTGCGCCATAGGTGGTGATCACCCAGTTGAGCGCGCTCCAGGCATCGTTGAACATGGCCGGGTGCTGGTGCTCCGGCGCCAACCGATAGTCGACCGCCACCACCCGATAGCCGGTTTGCACACAGATTTCGGCGAAGACATCATCGTGGCTGTCCAGATCGCCAACCACAAAGCCGCCGCCATGACAAAACAACACCGTGCGACTGGGATCGCCTGCGGTATAGACCCGCACCGGCACCCCATTGGCCTGCAAGTCCTCGCAGCCCACCAAATCCGGGCGGGGCGCGCGAAACGCGCGGGCCATTTCGTTGTAGACGGCGCGTTGTCCCGCAATGTCGAGGGCAACCGCATCCTCCGGGTAGCATTCCCCGGTTTTGCGAATGAAGGCCCAGGTTTCTTCGTCGATCAGCCGTTCATAGTCCATTCCCGGACCCCCCTTGCGATACGTCCCGGCGCCAGCCTAGGCCAGAGAGTCGGGTCAAGGGAATGGGCAATAGTCAAAAAATGGCGCACCCATTGCCGGGCACGCCATTGATCTCTTAAACGCCCTGATCACATCAAAGCGGTGGCTGCAAAATTCAGGCTCAGCTTAGCTGACAGCAGCCTCGGCGGGCATATGCTCCCAGGGGCGGACAAAGCCACCAAGGACGACTGAGATATCCTCATCCTTGGCCCCATTGGCCACAACCTGCGCCACCAATCCCCGTTTCTTGTCATCAATCACGGCCTCAACCCGTGCCGGAGACGCCGCTTTAAGCAGGGCCTCGTTGTAAACCCGGGTAATCGCATGTTTGCGCAGATCAGGTTTAAAGACTTTGCCGACGGCGGTTTTTGGCAGCTCATCCAGCACAGTAAGGTGCTTGGGGATCGCGGCGCGCTCGTGCACATGGATGCGGCAGTATTCCAGCAGCTCTTCTGCCGTCACAGTAGCGCTGCCAACCAGTTCGACAAAGGCACAGGGCAGCTCGCCGGAATGCACATCGGGCTGGCCGATCGCACCCGCAAAGGCAACCGCCTCGTGGCCCAGCAGCGCCTCTTCGATTTCAGCCGGGTCGATATTATGGCCGCCGCGAATGATCAGATCCTTGGCGCGCCCGGTAATCCACAGGTAGCTGTCCGCATCAAACCGTCCCAGATCGCCGGTGCGCAGATACTCATCCTTGTAGTAGAGATCGACGTTCTTGGCGGCCTCGGTATAGGTGTTGCCAGCATAGACGCCCGGGTTAGAGATACAGATCTCGCCAACCTCATCCACGCCACATTCCACCAAACCATCGGCCGTGCCTTTGACGATCTTCACATCCGTATAGGGAAAGGTGATCCCGATCGAGCCGATCTTCTTTTCGCCGTCAACCGGGTTACACGAGACCAGGCAGGTGGCTTCGGTCAGACCATAGCCTTCGATGATATTGATGCCAGTGGCGTCCTGAAACCGGCGGTAGAGCTCAATCGGCAGCGGCGCAGAGCCGGAAAAGGCGGTTTTCACGGTAGAGATATCCGCATCCACCGGGCGCTGCATTTTGGCCGAGATCGCCGTGGGCACGGTGATAATAAAGGTGATCTTCCAGCGTTCGATCAGTTTCCAGAAATTATCAAACACGCCGTCACCGCGATAGCCCTGCGGCGTCGGGAAGACCACATGCGCGCCAGAAGACAGCGAGGCCATAACAATCACATGACAGGCAAACACGTGGAAAAGCGGCAGAGGACACATGATATTGTCCTCTTCGGTGTAAAGCAGCGTGCTGCCAATCCAGCCATTATAGATCAGGCCAGAGTATTTGTGCTGCGCCACCTTCGGCATGCCGGTGGTGCCACCGGTATGGAAGTAACAGGCGACACGGTCAGTGGTACTGTCCGCAAAGGTGAGCGTGGTTGGTTGTTTTAACATCTCGCGGCGGAAGGATTTGTAATCCGCATGCGCAACCTTGTCTTTGTTTTCCAGTTTCGGGCGGACCAGCGGCACGATCCAGGATTTTGGCGGCGTCAGATAGCGGTTCAGATCCACCTCAAGCACCGTGTTGACGCTGGGCGCATGGCGAACCGCCTCGACAACCTTTTGCGCAACATCGGTCTTTGGGAAGGGTTTCAGTGTCACCACAACCTTGGCCTTGGTCTCGCGCAGAATAGAGGCAATCTGTTCCGGCTCCAAAAGCGGGTTGATCGGGTTCACGATCCCCGCAACGGCACCGGCCAGCATGGTCACCAGGGTCTCGTTACAGTTGGGCAGCACATAGGCCACCACGTCCTTTTCGCCGATGCCCAGTTCGCGCAGCATATTGGCAGCCTGCGTGACCTGATCCTTCAGCTGGCGCCAGGTCAGGGTTTCCGCCTTATCGGTGGGACCCGAAAAGATCTGATAGCTAACGGCATTGTTGTCAGGAAACTTGCCTGCTGTGCGCGATAACAGCTGGTAAAGCGTCACCGGGTTATCCCGCTCCTCCCAGCTGGCTTCCTTCTCCATCGCGATGCAGTCTTCTATCGTGGCAAATGCCATTGCTATCCTCCCCTGGCCCCGACCCTAGCCGGAGCATTTCCTCTTTACACTCAATCTGAGTGCAAAAAGCGGATCGTGCAAGCGAATGGACAGGATCACGTCAAGGCAAGGGCGCAATATGACGTGGCGACACAAGCGGACAGCCAGGGCTGACACCTGTTTTTGCGCTGTTTTGCGACCGCCCAACAAGGCGGCCGCATGCATTCACGGTGTTATTCTGCCGCTAGCCCGTCGGTAAACTGCAGCCGGGCCAGCCGCGCATACAGCCCGCCTTCGGCAACCAGCGCGTCATGGGTGCCCGTTGCAACCACCCGTCCCTCTTCCATCACCACGATCCGGTCGGCCTTTTTGACCGTCGCCAGACGATGCGCCACAATCAGGGCCGTGCGGCTCTGGCTCAGCTCATCCACCGCCGCCTGCACCAGACGTTCGCTTTCGGCATCCAGCGCTGAGGTGGCCTCGTCCAGCAGCAAGACCGGCGCGTCGCGCAGGATGGCGCGGGCAATGGCGATGCGTTGCTTCTGCCCGCCCGACAGCATCACGCCGCGTTCTCCGACAAAGCTGTCATAACCTTCGGGCAATGCCGAGCTAAAATCATGGGCAGCAGCGGCAGCGGCAGCAGCTTCGACCTCGGCGTCCGAGGCACCGGGGCGACCAAAGCGAATGTTTTCGCGCGCGGATGTGGCAAAGATCACCGGATCCTGCGGCACCATGGCAAGGTGCTGGCGAAAATCACTCCGCTGCAAATCCGTCAGCGCCACACCATCCAGCAGGATGGCACCCGCGTCAGGGTCATAAAACCGCTGGATCATCTGAATAATGGTGGTCTGGCCCGCGCCCGAGGGGCCAACAAAGGCCACTGTCTCACCGGGCTGTACGGTCAGGTTGACCGCATCCAGCGCCTGCACGCCGGGCCGTGACGGATAGGCAAAGGAGACCGCGTCAAACCTGATCTCACCGCGCACCGGCGTTGGCAGCGACTTGGCCGCACGGGGATCTTTTACGGTGTCGGTCGCATTGAGCAACTCGATGATGCGTTCCGTCGCCCCGGCGGCGCGCTGCAACTCGCTCCAGATTTCGGACAGAGCCGCAACAGAGCCCGCAACCAGCACCGCGTAGATCACAAACTGGATCAGGGTGCCTTCGCTCATCAATCCGGCCCGGACGTCATTGGCGCCCATCCACAGCACGCCGACGATGCCTGAGAACACCAGAAAGATAACAATAACCGTCAGATAGGCCCGCGTTTGAATGCGCTTGACCGAGACAGCAAAGGCGGTCTCGGTCATTTTGGAAAACTGGGCCCGGCTGGCGGTCTCATGGGTAAAGGCCTGCACCGTCTGCACCGCGCCAAGCGCTTCGCCGGCATTGCCCGATGAGGCGGCGATCCAGTCCTGATTTTCCCGGCTGATGCCACGCAGGCGCCGCCCCAGAACCATGATCGGCACAATGACAGCCGGCACGATCAACAGCACCAACCCTGTAAGTTTGGCCGAGGTCAGCAACATCAGGACCATGCCGCCGGCAAAAATCAGCAGGTTGCGCAGGGCGATAGACACCGATGAGCCCAGAACCGATTGGATCAGCGTGGTATCCGTGGTGATCCGGCTCAGCACCTCGCCGGTCATGATTTTTTCAAAGAATGCCGGGCTCATGCCGATGACACGATCAAACACCGCTTTGCGGATATCCGAAACCACCCGCTCGCCCAAACGGGTCACCAGCGCGTAGCGCAGCCCGGTTCCTGCCGCCAGCAAGGCTGCAATCACCAGAGCCGCCATGAAATACTGGTTGAGCAAGGCGCTCTCTGAAATGCGGAAATTATCCACCACCCGTCGCACGGCCAAAGGCAGGGTCAGCGACAGCCCAGCCGTCAGTATCAGCGCGCAGATGGCTGCAAACATCAGCAGACGGTAGGGGCGCAAGAAAGGCCAGAGGGCGCCGAGCACACCAATTTCACGAGAGCTTTCGCGTTCGTCTTGCGTTGTCGGAGCAGCCTGATTTCGCGCCATACCGGATCCTTTTGACAGTTATCCCTACATGGGCCTGGTGCCCTGCGGTCCAGAAAGGTTCATGGCCCACCAGCTCCGCAGGTCAAGCAGCTCTCGCCACCAGTTCTGGAACAAACCCATGCACAAGGCCTGACAAGGCTCCTCCCCGGTCAAAAAGACGCAACCCAGTGGTCCGATAGCAGTTGCGCGGGCTCACCCCTTTGGACGCAGCCCAGGCCCCTCCCGGCTAAGGAAGGAGCTTTTAAAAAAGTGAGGACGGGCCAAAGGGCAAGGACGCGCCAAAAGGCGCGGTCGGGGAAAGGCGCGCTCTGGTTAGGTCCTTTCAGGAGGATAGGCGCTTGACCATATCGGAAACCATACGCTTGTCGCCCTCATCCAGGCCAACCCACAGGCCAAGCACATCGCTGACATCACCCGTTTCCTCTGGGTAGATGACGTCAAACGCCTTCAGCACATCCCCGACAGCCAGCTTCTTTTCAGTAGAAATGCCTTTGGGGAGATCCGCATCGCTATTGGACAGCTCTGCCGCCTCAAAACCGCAGGTCAGAATTCCGGGCAAGGCGGACCCGGAGCTGATTTGGCGGACAAAACGACCGAGCCGTGCATCTCTTGGCACCCCGCGGTGCATTTCCGCGCTCATCATTTCTGCCCGCATCACCAGCAAAGCAACCGCGTTGCGATCAAGCCCTTCGGTGAGACCAGCCCAGAAATCCACGCTCAACCCCGTGGCATCGCCTGCGAGCTCTAGGAGGTTGCGCACGTCTCCAGATAGCGCTGTTTGAGAATTCAAAGCAGGATCTTGAGTTTGGGTGTCATTTTCACGTCTCAAAGAATGCCTGCCTCAAAATAGATATACCCAAAAACTGTTGGACGCTTGATTTTCACATGTCAACTGTTAGAAGAAAAATACACATATGTGAATTTGGAAATCCCCGATGATTGCGACGAAGATCCAGGCCGCCTGCAAGCTGGCCAATCTCAAACTGAAACCAGCCTGCGAGCTGGCAAATATCTCATATGGAACCCTGTACAGTCAGATAAAACACGAACGGCCAATCCCGTTTGACACTGTGCACAAGCTCTCTGTGGTGCTGCAAATCCCGATTGAATTCTTCACAGAAACCGAAAGCGAGATGGCCTCGCAGATCGCGCCGCAAAACAAATGGCAGGCCGCAGAGATCGCCAACGCAGATCGTGCCGCCTGTTCCAGGGCGGGCTTTCATGTGACAACGGACCACATTCTTGACTGGTATCGCCGCGAAGGTGGCCAGCTGCGAAACTGGGAATGGTTTGCCGACCAGGTGGATCTCTACCAGCCCATCAAGGATACGGATGCCATCATGCACCCCATTCGCATCGGCTCCAGAAGCACCACAGCAGAGCGCCTCATGCTGGCTGAGAAAAGCGATTTCTATAAGGTCGTCGGCTCGTTTGGCGAAAAAGTGATCGAGCGCGCCATGCATTCACACAAGATGCTGGACAGTGTGCCCTACTTTGTGTCCGACGAAACGATAGATGTGTTCACCAAAGGACAGCGGGTCACCGGAGGCTACCGCAAGGTCACAATGAGGGTGACCGACCCCGCACAGGGGCCGATCACGGCTATTTTTTCAAAGCTGACCTGGCTCAACACTGTTGAGGATGTGGCTGAAGTGGATCGAGTTGAGGCCTAGGAACATCTGATCATTCGACAGCCCCTCCGGAACCGGTGTGCTCCAGGTTACGGCATTGCGGTATTTTCCGGTGAAACCATAGTCATCCGCCAGACGCCGGTGGCGATACGCAATGATGGTGTACATCCAGTCGAACTCCCATCTGGTCGCGGCCAGGAGCTTGGCGTATTGTGCGAAATCGCTCAGCTGGCGAATGCCGCCCCGTTCACCGGGCGCGACCTCAATGCCGCCAAAGTAGATCAGCCTGCCTTTCAGGTCATCCACCAGAGGCTGCGAGACGTCTGAGACGACACCGCATCTTCCTGCATATCTGGATTCAGCCAGCGACCTGAAATGACTTCCAAAATCCTCGCCTTCCAGGCAAACCAACCGCGCTGAAATGCACGATATGCAGCGGCCTTCTCTCTCCAGGAACAGCCAAAAGCCCCGCCCATCTGCCAGCTCATCCTCATGCACCTCCGACAGGGGATGAACCCGCATCTTGCCGACTTGCTGCAGCCCTTCGTCTCCGCTGCTTTGTTCGCTGCGTGTGGACAGCGTAAGACCCGCCGCTGCCATTCTTTCTTTGATAGCTTTCATGTGAAGCAAAACGTGATCATTGGTCATCTTCAATCCCTTTCTAGGATGTTAGAACGCACATCATTTCGCTGATGTGCACCAAGGATCTTCTCACGTTTATTGCTTGAGGCACGCACAAGCTTGGGGAGAACGCTCTCACAGTCCGGAACTCTGATTGGTGAGGACTCTGTCATATGCTGCCCGCGCTCCGGGCTGGCGCAGGCCTGGCAGCAGGACAACGCGCAAGGCCGCCGGAGCGGTGCTGAGGACAGTTTTGCGCTGATGCTGCCTGCAGGCGTGTCGCCACGCGGCCTGAAAACACCGCAGTATCTGGCGGTGCCCTGTGCGTTTATGGCCAGTTCGGCGCATGGGTTTTGCTGGCAAAAGGTCAGCACGATGGGTGAGCCAAGCGCAGGCATTCTCATCCCTAAGGGCTGCCAGTTATTTTACTGGCAACCGCAACATCATAGATGTGCACGCTTTGCCGTTACACGACCACAAGCGGCCTTTCCCCGGCAAGAACCACCTTGGCATCGGTTTCAAAGACATCACGCAAAAAACCCTCTGAGACGATCTCCTGAGGCGAGCCGGCCGCCACAATCTGTCCCGCTTTCAGCGCAACAATATGGTCGGCGTAGCCCGCCGCATAGTTGATGTCGTGCAGCACAATGACAATTGTGCGCTGTTCTTGCTTGGCCAGTGTCTTCAGGCGCGCCATCAGGCTGCGGGAGGCGGCGATATCCAGATTGTTCAGCGGCTCATCCAGCAACAAATACTCGGTATCCTGCGCCCAGGCCATGGCCGTATAGGCGCGCTGCCTCTGGCCACCTGACAGGGTATCAAGAAACCGGTCCTGGATCTGCTGCAGCTCAAAGCTCTGCAGCACCTGTGCCACCACCTTGCGGTCCTGAGGCCCCAGCCGCCCCCGGCTGTAGGGGTATCGCCCAAAGCCCACCAGATCTTTGACACTGATGCGATGGGTGCTGGTCAAAACCTGCGGCAGGATCGCCAGCAGCTTTGCCAGATCCGCATGGCTGTATTGGCTCAGATCCTTGCCGTTGATCTCGATCCGCCCGGATTGGGCCTTTAACAAGCGCGCGACCAGGGACAGCAGCGTTGATTTCCCCGCCCCGTTAGGACCAACAAGCGCTGTGAGCCCGCCCTGCGGGATGTCAAGGTTCACCCTGTGCAGGATTTCCTGCCCAGCGATCTGGTGGCTGATATCCGTGATGCGGATCATGCGCTGCCCTTTCGCAGTATCAAAAACAAAAAGACCAAACCGCCAAGGCACTCAACCACAACGGCGAGGGGTGTCTCCAGGTGCAAAATGCGCTCAAGCACCATCTGACCACCCACCAGCGTTATGCCGCCAATCAAAATGGCGGCAGGCAGGATATGGCCATGGTGCCAGCTGGGAATGAGACGATAGGTCAGGCTGCTGACCAAAAGCCCCAGAAAGGCCACAGGCCCCACCAGAGCAGTGGACACAGAGACCAGGATGGAAATCAGCACCAGCACCAGCAGCTGGCCGCGATTGGGATCCGCTCCAAGGCTGACCGGCAGCACCACTCCCAGCGCCAGAATATCCAGCCGGTGACGCATCTTCCAGATCACAGCCCAGGTCAGCCCCACCAAAACGGCGCTGACCAGCAACAGATCCGCATCGACCTTGTTGAACCGCGCAAAAGAGACCGATTGCAGAACGGAAAACTCACTGGGATCAATAAGGCGCTGGATCATCTGCACCAGAGATCTGAACAAGGATCCCAAAATAATACCGGTAAGAACCATCCGCATCAGATCACTGCTCTGATCTTTTAGCAGCACAGTGAACAGTGCCACCGAGGCCAGTGTCAGCAAAACCAGATTGATGAGAAAGAGTTCCACCTTGAGAAACTGCGCATAGCCGCTGGCGCCCATCATAAAGATCATCACCGTCAGGATCAAAACGTAGAGCGCATCAAACCCCATGATCGACGGGGTCAAAATGCGGTTATGCGTTATGGTCTGAAACAGAATGGTTGCAGTAGAGATCGCGCCGCCAATCAACACAAGGCTAGCAAGTTTCTGGCCGCGAAACCAAAGAGTAAAGCTCCAGCTGCCCTTGGCGCCAAGGGTCAGGAACAAGACAGAGACAACAATCAGGGCCAAAACCAGCCAGAAAAACCTGCGCCTAAGCATTGCGTGGCCTCGTATAGATCAGCCACAAAAAGGCGATAGAGCCCAGGACGCCAAAAATTGTGCCCACCGGCACCTCAAAGGGGTGGCGCAGCATCCGTGCCAGGATATCGCAGCCCAAAACAAAGACCCCGCCCAGCAGGGCAGTGATTGGCAAAGTTGTGCGCAGGTTGTCTCCCAGCCGGCGGCTGACCAGATTTGGGATAACCAATCCGATAAAGGGCAGCATCCCTACGGCGACCACCGTGAGCGCAGACCCCACCGAGCCGCACAACAGCCCCGCCGCCATGACCTGACGATGCTTGAGCCCCAGACTAAGGCTGATGTCGCGCCCAAGGCCCAAAATGGCAAACTGACCCGCAATGAGATAGCTGATGAAGGCCGCCCCCCCCGCCAGCCACAACAGCTCGTAGCGGCCGCGCATGACGCCCGAGAACTCGCCCAACATCCAGACTTCGACATATTGGATCAGGTCGGCCTGAAAGGCGATAAACACCATAACAGCCCCCAAAATCCCGCCATAGACCAGCCCTACCAGCGGCACCAGCAAGGGCTCTGTTGGCGGCAGTCGCCGCACCAGCGTCAGAAACCCAAGCGTGCCCAGCAGGGCCGTTCCGGCAGCAAGGCTCATCTTTACCGCCAGCTCCGCAGCGGGAAACAGCAACACCGAAAGCAATAGGCCCAAAGCAGCAGCCTGCCCCGTGCCCGCACTGATGGGTTCTACGAACTTGTTGCGCACCAGGATCTGCATGATCTGGCCGCTCCCCGCCATGGAACAGCCGGTCAACAGGGCTGCGGCTGTGCGCGGTAGCCGGCTGACAGCCAGCAGCTGCAGCGCCTCCGGGTCGCGCAAAATCCCGGCCCAAGACAGATCAATGACACCGACAAAAACAGAGACCAGCGACAGGATGAGGATCAGCCCAACAGTGCTCAGCAACCAGAGACGCGGCATGGTCTATCCATTGGCCTCAAAGGCTGCGATCATCTGATCCAGGATATGGGTCATCGACTGAATGCCGCCGCCTGAGACATAGAGCCTTGCAGCATCCAGATAGACCACCTGCCCTCTCTGCCAGGCTGTGGTTTGGCGCACCAGATCATTGTCCAGCGTTGCCTTGGCATCCTCGCCGTTCTGGCCAATGGCCGCCAGCCTGTCGACCACCAGCAAATAGTCTGGATTACTCTCGCGAATAAACTCTGCCGAGATGGCCTCGCCGTGCGCGTTTTCCCCAAGGTTCTTGGACGCCTGAGGCAGCTCTAGCGCCGTGTGCAGCCAACCAAAACGTCCCTGCGCGCCAAAGGCAGACATCTTGGGGCCATTTGTCATGATAATCAGCGCATTACCCTTGCCACGGGCCAGTTTTTTTGCCTGCTCAAGCTTGGCCAAAAACGCCGTTCTTAGCCCTTTTGCCTCAGCCTCTTTGCCAAACAGCGTGCCGTAGTCTTGCAACCGTTCCAGCGCATGCGCGACCAGATCGTCGCTGAGGATTGTCATATCCAGCGTCGGGGCAAAATCCGCAAGGGCCTCAACCTGGGTGGACGAGCGGCCGCCCGCAAGGATCAGATCTGGCGCCAGCGCATTGATGGCCTCGAAATCAGGCTCAAACAGCGAGCCTACGATCTCGGCGCCCTGTGTTGCCTCATCCAGATAGTCAACAAACAGCGTGCTGATGACGCCTGCGGGCTTTACCCCCAGTGCCGCAAGCGTATCCAGCGCGGCCACATCAAACACTGCGACCTTTTCGGGCAGCGCCTCGACGCGTTGCACGCCACGGAAGGTTCGAACATCGACAGGTTCGGCAAAACCGGCAGTGCCACAGAGGGAGCCACAGGCCAGAGCCGTAAAGACGGACAGCGCTTTCAACATTGATTTCTCCATCAAAATTGCATGGCTGACCGAAGCTGGCTTTGCGGGTATTTGTGGTATGCGTATTGGATAGTAAATGGCCTGTCCAGTGTAACCCTTGCGCCAGGCCATGAGGCCGCAGTCAGCTGGGGGCCCGCCAGACAAGCGGTTGCGGGTCTTCCCGAAAGGCAAAGCGCAGCAGGTGGCTTTCGACCACCTCGCAGGTCTGCAGCATCTGCTCTGGTGTTGCCGCCTCAATGCGCAGCTGTAGCCCCCCTTCGATCACGCAGAGCTCGGCCAGACCGCAACTGAACTGCAGCCGCGCGGTGTCGTCTGTCTCCTCGACCTGGATCTTTCTGCCGAAATGGCTGACCAGTGTCGCCAGGTAGCCACGGCTGCGCGCACAGTGGAATTCCGTCTCTGTTTTATGTCTCATGATTTTCCATCTTAAAGTCGCTAACATTTTGGCATTCCCAGATTTTATGCCCGTCACAGCTGTTGTGCTATGCCCCTGTAGCCGGGTAGAATGACGCCAGAGCAGCCAGACAGGTTACACCAATGACAGCTAGCAAAGAGCATTCCAGCGGCGGCGATAATTTTGGCGATGCCGACCCGGTCGTCTCCTACAACCGCGTCTGGTTCAACATCATGCGGACACAACGCAAGTTCTTCCCCCGCATTGCCAAAGCGCTCAAAACCTGCGGCATCAATGACCCGATCTGGTATGAAATCCTGCTGGAAGTTGATCGTGCAGGGCCGCAGGGGCAACCCATGGCAGCCCTTGAGAAAAAGCTGTTTGTCGCCCAATACGCGCTGTCTCGTCATGTGGGGCGGCTGGAAAAAGAAGGTCTGTTGCGCCGCGAATATGTCGCAGACGGACGTCGCAAACAAATCCTGTTTCTGACCGCCAAAGGTGAGGGTCTGCATGGGCAGATCTGGCCAATCTACTGGAAGGCAATTCAGGAAGAAATCGGCCCTCATATGACGACGGATGAGGCCTATACCCTGTCCCGCCTGCTGATCAAACTGCTGCCCTGAGGCCCCGGCGCGCCGCCGGAGCCCCAAACTGCGTATTGCTTAAAAGCGGGCAACGGCCTCGATGACAAAGGTCCGGCCCGGCTCTCGGAGGGCCACAACAGAGCTATAATCCGCGCCATAGGTGGCGCGATCCGCGTAGTCTTCGTCAAACAGGTTGTTCACTGACGCCCGCAGGGTCACAGCCGAAAACGCCGGCGGCGTGTATTCCGCAAACAGATTGACCACCTGATAGCCAGGCAGGCCGAGATCCGAGGTGGCAGCGGTTTCATCATAATCCAGCGCCATGTCGAGGCTACCGCCAACCAACAGGTTATACTGCGGCAATTGCTGCTGCACCTGCAGGGCGATGATCTGGCCAATCGGCGCGCCAAAATCCAGCGCCTGATAGCTGCCTGACGACGCCCCATTCACTTTGATCTCGGTATCCGAGAAGGTCAGACGCGCAAAACCGCTGTCCCAGCCGTAGGTTGCGCCCAGGTTGAAACCTTTGCTTTCAAAGTCGAAATTTACGTCCCCACCCCGGGCATCTTTGATCTCGGTCAGGAAGATCTCACCGCCGACAGACAGTTTGCTGCCGATCCAGTCAAAGCCAAGGTTGTAGTTTTCGGCCCGTGATTCCTTGAGGTTGGCATAGCCCCAGCCCCGCCAGAATTCATAGTTGTCTTCCAGCTGGATGCCGCCAAAGACGTTGGAGTAGCCGGCCCGCAGCGAAAAGGCCTCGGTGACGTTATAGGTAGCCGAAGCATTGCCGCTGGCCCCCGAAACGCTGTCCTGAAAGCCACCAAGGCCGGTAAAATCCTGCCAGTCATAGCGCAAACCGGCCGAAATCGTCCATTTCTGCGTCGGCTCAAACCGTCCCTGCGCAAAGATCCCGATATTGTCGGAGCTTTCTTCAAGCAGGCCAAGGGACGGGTCGGAATACTCAGATTTACGATCATAATAGTCGAGACCAGCCGTGATGGTGTTTGTGTCCGACAGGTGAAAGGTGTTTTGCAGCTTTGCCGACAGCGTGTTTGAGATCCCCACGCTGAGAGACGGATCGGGAACCCGAATATCGCTTTCGGAATAGCCAATCACCACCTCCGGATCCCAAAGCCCGGTGTTGAGCGTGTTTTCATAGCGCAGGCTATAGCTGGTTCTGGTGGTGTCGTAGATCCGTGTCTCGGGCACCGGGCGGCCCCCGATGATCGCACCGATATTTGCCCGATAGGGGCGCGCGCCATCATCGCTAATCTGCTGCCCCGAGAATTCCAGCCGATGGCCTTCCAGCGATTCATAGGCCAGCTTCAGCAGCAGGCTTTGCAATTCTGCGGCGGTGCCTTTGACAACATTGCCATTGCCATCCTCATAGTCTTCGCCGGTGGCCGATTTTACATAGGCGAGGGCCTCAAACCCTTCTGAGCGCCCGGCAAGCGTCAGGGAGCGACCAAAGGTCTGGCCGTTGTCACCATAGCTGAGCCGCGCCGTGCCGCCAAAATTATCCCCGTCGTCGAGGATATCTTCGGCATCAACCGTTTCCATAATCACAGCCCCGGCCACCGCATTTGGCCCCGTGTCAGCCGCCGCAACACCGGGGTCGACCCGGACAAACTTCAGAACGCCAGGATCAAAGGCATTGGCGGTGGCATGGTGAAATGCGCGGTTATTCTGCAAGGCCCCGTCGAGCGCAATTGTCAGGTTCAGCATATCAACACCGTTGACAAAAATCTTCTGCGCAACGGGAATGGCGCCGCCGACAGAAACCGAAGCGATCCCTGCAAACAGGTCCTTCAAATCCCCCATGCGAGAGCGTTCAAGCTCGGCATCCGCCACATAGACAGCCGTTGCCCGGTCAGCGGCGGCGCCCATGGGATCCTGGCCACGCACTTCGATCGGGTCCAATGAGATAACATTTGCTTCAAAATCCTGCGCAGCAGCGGGCAGCGCGGTCAAAACAGTAAGAGCGGTCCCGCACAAAAGGCGGGTGCGCAATGCAGCAGTTTTACTAGACATGGTTTTCCTCAAGATTCAGGTTGGTGCTGGCTTGCCCTGAATCGGGGCTGGCGAGGCTTTTTCGACGGCATTTTTATGGTGACGTCCGCAGACATGCAAGTGCATGCAATGAATTTTGCGCCGCGTTGCTGCGAAATCCACAGTTTAATGGTGCTCCCGCCCCATGGCAGGCTCACCGCTGCGCTCTCTCATTTCAGGGGGCTTGCCTGATGTCTTGCCTGATGCCTTGCCTGGGGTCTTGCCTGGGATCTTGCAGCTGCTTGATGCCACGGTTTGATGGCAAATCAACCGACACGACACGCAGGCGAAACATGGCGTAGCAGACTTTTGGGGGACATTTTCCCTGTTCCTGCACGCCAAAGGTTTGCCTGCCAGATTTCGTCATTCGCACAAGATGTGCACCCAGCGCTCACAGTCAGAGTATTGAATATATTATTTGCAAACAAGAGAGTAACTGGCGGTTAATCCTTATAGTTGTAGCTGGGTTTTGGCTGAAAATAGCGCCGACCATTCAATTTTACAAACGAAGACAGAGAGCCCCCAATGATTTGCACACCATATTTTGTATTTGATTCAGCCGTTCCTGATCTTCAGTCCTTGCTGTCTGGCCTGCCAGAGGATGCCAAGGTGCTGGTGCTGTCGGCACAGCAAGATGGCCTAATTCAAATTGCCGACGCACTAGCCGCGGAGCGCGATCTGGCGGCGCTGCATATCGTCTCGCATGGCAGCGATGGGGTGCTGTATCTCGGGGATGGTCTGGTCACTGAGGCAAGCCTAGGCGGGTCTGCCACTGCTCTTGCCACCATTGCAGCCGCCCTGGGCGAAGATGCTGATATTTTGCTTTATGGCTGTAATGTCGCGGCCTCTGAAACCGGTGAACGCTTTATCGCGGCTTTGGCCGATGCGACAGGGGCCAGCATTGCCGCCTCACGCAATCTGACGGGGGCTGGCGGCGATTGGGAGCTGGGCGCGACGGTTGGTCATGTACTGTCCGAAGTCGCCATAAACGCCCTGGTACGGGCCGCCTATCCGCATTCTCTGGGGGTCTTCGGGTTTACCGATACTAATTACAACTTTGATGATGTTGCCGCTTCGCCGCTGACCGAAACAGTTGACGGCGTTACAATATCAGTCACGATTTCAGTTGGAGACGGTGTATGGATCAGTTCGGGCTTTATGGACCCCGGCGTGAAAGCACCAACAGTAACCTACACCGCTTCCTTTAATCACGCGGTTGATATTTCCAGTTTTGTAATCGGTGAATTCAGCAACCTCGAAGAAGGTGCGAATTACGTCTTCACTCCGAATAGTGGATCCGCGGTTACTATTGCAGATAATTCTGGCAGTATCGTCGGGGCCATCGCGACACTATACCCGGGTGATTGGATCGGCATCACAAGCTTTACATTTTCTTACACCGGGACTGGAAACACGCGCTTAGGTATCGACAATATTAATTTCACCCTTTCCAACTATGCCCCCGTCCTGACGGGCACGCCTGCGGATGATGTGGTGACCGAGGATGTCGCGGCAGCGATTGATCTCTCTGCCTACGCCCTCGGCATCCGACAGGGCGATAGCATCACCCTGACCCTAGCGGTGGATCGCGGCACGATTGCCTCCACCGATGGCGATGGCGTCACGTCCGGGGTGACGGTGGCCAATTCGGGCACCGCCTCGATGACGCTGCAAGGCTCAGTTGCCGACCTCAATAGCTATCTCAGCGATTCTGAGGTCATTGAGTTCAACACCGCCAGCGATGACACCACCACGGCGACACTGACCGTGACGCCCAATGATGGCACCGCGGATGGGACGGCAGATACGGTGTCGATCAGCGTCACAGATGTGAACGATGCGCCGGCTTTCTCAGTAGCGCCTCCGAGCGATGAAACAGGCTACGAAGACCAGGTTGGAAACCTTGACCTGTCGTCAGCAACCTTTGGTGACGTCGACAGCGCTTCTGTTACTGTGACGCTTTCGGTCGACACAGGCACATTTGGCACCCCGGCGGATGGCGCAGCGGTTGGCGGCGGCGTGACGGAAACACTGGTCAGTGCAACCTCGATCACGCTGGTGGGCGCGCCTGCGGACATCGACAGCTACCTCAACACTGCCAGCAATATCACCTATACCGGCCCTGCAAATGCCAATGGCGATAACGTGGCAGTTGTCACAATCAGCGCCAATGATGGCGATGGCAGCGGCGATGTCACGCTTGCCACGTTTAACATTGATATTTTTTCAGTGAACGATGCGCCGGTGCTGGACAACGTCTATGGCGATAACAGCAGCTCTATTGCCGTGGGCGGCGGTGCGCAGGATGTCACTGCTCTGAATGACGCTGCCCTGTCAGATGTCGATTCCTCGGATTTCAGCGGTGGTGAGCTGATAATCGTACAAAGTAGCGGTACGGCAAACGGGTCCTGGGGGCTGGGCGGGACCACCGTGACCTCTGGTGGTGATACAACGATCTCAAATCTCGATTTCATCCAGGTCGGTGGCCTGACCGTCGGACAAGTATCTGGTTTGGATGGCCAGAACGGGATTCCGCTGCTAATATCCTTCACGAGCACAGATGCGACAAAGGCGGCGGTTGAGACATTTCTGCAATCCCTGACCTATTCTGCGCCCAGCGGCCCCGGCGTGAGCAGCTTTGATCTGACTTTGTCAGATGGCGACGGCTCGTCACATGGGGGGGATTATGATGTGACCGGCAGTTTCGACATTCAGGTGACCTCGGCACTGCCCGTGATTGCAAATCTGGACGGCGACAGCTTTACCTTTGACGAGGGCGACAGCGCCACCGCAATTGACGTTGGCGGCGATCTGACCGTCACAGACGTGGATTCTGCGGATTTTGAGCTGGGAACCCTGACCATATCCTATGAAAGCGGCATGGAGGCCGAAGACAGGATCGTCATTGATACCAGCGGTGATGTCAGCCTGACGGCAGGGCTGGCTAATGGCTCAGTTGTTTCGGTCGGCGGTAATACTGTCGGCACCATCAACGCCACCGGAACCGCTGGTCGGGCGAGGATCTGGTGATCAACCTCCTCACCGGGTCAACCGCCGCGCAACTGCAAACCCTGTTGCGTGCCATCCAATATGATAATGCCGCCACCGGCAGCCCGACGAATGGCAACAGGGTACTTGGCGTGACCCTGGTCGAGGCGGATGGCGCGATCTCGGATCTGGCGAGCGTGACGATCAATGTGGATCCCACTCCGGCACCTACGCCCACGCCGACACCTCCGGTGGATGAGCCAATCAAGCGCATGCTTGGTCAGAGCGAGGGCGACGACACACTGACTGGTGCCGGCGGAAATGACACCCTGGGCGCGGGTACCGGCGACGATAGTGTGCAGGGCCAGGGCGGCAATGATATCATCTACGGCAACTCGGGGGCGGATACCCTCTCGGGAGGCGACGGAGATGACCAGCTCTTTGGCGGCGCGGACAACGACTTTCTCTCCGGCGGCGCGGGGGACGACACGATTTTTGGCGGCACCGGCAACAATGGCGCCTTTGGCGGTGAGGGAAATGATACCATCATTGCGCGCGGTGGCAATGATCGGCTTGGGGCGGTGGCGCAGGCAACGACAGTATCCGCGCCGGTGCCGGAGACGACACCCTGTTTGGCGGTGCCGGTGACGACAGGGCAGCAGGCGGTACTGGAGATGACTTTATTTTTGGCGGTGCAGGCAATGATCGCGCCTTTGGTGAGGCCGGAGATGACACTCTGTTTGGTGGCACTGGAGATGATGCGCTCGGGGGCGGCACCGGCAATGACGCTCTGGACGGGGAAGCTGGCGACGACACGCTTTATGGTGGCACGGGAGATGACACATTGGCGGGCGGTGCCGGGTCCGACACGCTCTATGGCGGCGCAGGTGCTGATACCCTGAACGGCGGCAGCGAGGACGATCTGCTCTACGGCGGCGCAGGAAGCGACACCTTCATCTTTGCAAGCGCCGGTGGTGCCGATGAGATCAAGGATTTCGATGCGGCGAGATCGTCTGGATCTGAGCGATTTTGGCTTTGACGATCTGGCCGACGCGCTGGGATCTGCCGCGCAAAATGGCGATGATCTGGTCTTCAGCCTTGGCAGCGGCGACAGCCTTTTGCTGCGCGATGTCGATCTCTCCGACCTCACAGAAACCAACGTGCTGTTCTAGCCTCAAAGCTTTGAAAGCGCGCGGTCCCCTCTCGCTCATGACGCTCAAAGAATTCGAGGGTTTGTGCCTGTCTCAGAGAGCAGTTGGCAAAACTTAGGCCCATATGGGAACGTGCTGCCCGCGCTCTTTGCGACCCGAACCGCCTGCCCGCTAATGCCAAAATGGACGGCGCGCCTATGTGGCAGTGCAACTCGCCAGAAGTGAACGCCGTTCTGCAGGCCGCATTGAGCAACGAGAGCTGGGAGTGCGCTTTGAAAAGCTGGTCCGGGCGGCCTGCAGCGAAGGGCTGTTTCCGAGCCAAGACGCATCCCTTTTCGCAAGGCCAAGAATGCTGGATCCTCTTGGAGACCAGCAGGCCACATCTTCTTAATCCACAGCGACAGTTTTCGCGTGTTTTTCGATTTTTTGACATCCGATCAGTCAAAACAGGTGGCGCTTTAAGCTCGTCGCTTGGCGCCCGAACCCAGACTTAAGCCCAGATTGACCTAGAGAAGGTTCCGAGACCCAATACCGCAGCTTTAGGGCGAGGATACAATTGCCCGAAAGCAAAACAACAAAGGGAGAGAGAATATGAAACTCGTGCAAGCTTTGGCGTTGGTTATCGGCGTGATGGGAGGCATTGCCACCTGGGCGGCTGTTTCGTTGGGAAGCCCGTTCGTTCTAATCTGGGCGATCTTTATTGCCTGGGGAAGCTATTTTCATTGTGGCGGTGGAACAGAGGGTGCGAAGGCATCGATCCCGGCCAACATCTGGGGCGCTATCATGGCCGTTGCTGCCTTTATCGCGCTGACCAGTATGGGGGTCACTGCGCTGAATGCGGGCATCTGCGTCGGTGTTACGGTTCTGATCATGATCCTCGGTGCCAATATCCCGCTTTTGGGCGCAATCCCGGCGAGCGTTTACGGATATGCTTCGACTGCGGCCCTGTTCCTGTTGGGGGGCGCGGCATATGGTGAAGGGCCCAATGGCATCGTCATGGTTGGTGTCGCCATCGCCGTTTCGATGGTGATCGGTAACGTATTGGGCTATATTTCCAATGAAATTGTTGGGGCGCTTACCAAAAAGTCCAAATATTCCGGGGGCTGCGCGCACGTCCAGACTCTGTCTATTGCCGAGCCAATCGACAATCACACCTGCCACTGCAACGTGTGTAAGAACGTGACCGGTCAGCTGACAACCCATGTGGTTTTCTTCAAACATGGAGACCTTAAGGTCACGAATGAGGGCAATCTGAACCGCCAGCCATTCAACGCTGACAACCCCAATGGTCCGCTCGAGCTTTGTACCTGCAAAGATTGCGGCGCACCTATCATGCTGGACGACAAAGAAAAACGCATCCGCGCGATTGTACCCAACCTGATGGGAATGGAAAGCGACGCCATGCCGGCCGACTACCATGCCTTTTATGAAGACATAAAAGGATATGCCCGACCCAGCGATGGTCGCCCGGTATATGATGGGCTGCGCCCGGAATTTGTCTGGCCACAAGGCTCATAGTCCAAAGTGGCTCTATACGAAAAACGCAAGCCCTCTGCCGCTGGCGGAGGGCTTTCGTCGTTGGATGTCCGCTCCTGGTCCTCACCTTGTCCCCCGTCAGAGATTTTGGGGCCAAAGGCTGAACTGGGAACCAGGTCGCGCGGAGGCCGCGGGGCTGAGCCGATCGACATTCTGTCTATTACCGTATCCCTCAAAATCGCCCTTTGTCGTTCAATCCGGCCATCCAAAACCTCAAGCCTTTGAACTTCCTCATCATTTGCACAATCTCGCCAACCAGTGGACACCTGGTTTTGCTGCACATCGGGTCGATTAAGAGTGGTTTTCTTCATGTTTTCAATACCTCCTGTGCATCGCTATGTGATGCACAAGCTAAACTTATTTGTCGAAGCGTAGCTGTGGAACATGATGACAGAGCAGAAGAAAAACAGGGCAGAGCGCGAGCGCATGGTCGCATTATGCGAAGAGCGCCGTGAAAAGCTGGGAATTTCTTTGCGGGGTTTCTCCAAAGAGGCGGGGCTAGACCCCTCCTACTACGGTCACTGGGTAGCGGGGCAATTGATGTTTCCGTCCAGCAGTGAACACTGATACATAAGCTCTGATCGCTATGACGACGCTGTATATACCCAGAGGAACAACGGCCCTCTTCCTCAAGAAGTCTGGCATCAAGCTTGTCCTACATGTGCCTCAAACGTGGGGGCCTACGAACGGTCGGTTGTCACCGACATTTCAAGAAGGACTGAAGATAGGCATTTGCCATGGGCGTCCAATTCCAAGGATCTTGTGCCCCCCCCTTTGAGGGCACCTTTAAGAACAAAATTCATCGCACAAAGCTGAGGCAGTACGTAGCGTGTCACCGCACTGGCTGGCTGTCCACCCATTTTGCCCGTGTCATGGTCCGGCTTGCCCCGGTGGCGGCTGATATCGCGGATCTGCACCCGGTCGCTACTTCTGGCAGCTACAATGACCTTACAGATACGCCGGTGGCATCTGAGCGTGGCGGCGGCGCGCAGTTTGCTCAATTTGAGGTCAATCCTGCGGGCGAATTGATCCTCTTTTTCTATGCCCCTGCCGGGGCGGTTGGTGCTGAGGATTTCAGCATTTCCGCCGATGGCGAATTGCTTTTGGAGATAGGACTATGACCCAGCTAAACCTTGGCAGAATTCGGATGCGGTTTGCCGGTGGCTATGACGCCGGGGCCGCATACGTGCCGACCGATATTATCCGCGACGATACAACCGGCCACCTGTATGTGCCCATTCTGGCATCGGTGCCCGCTGGCACGGCACTCACCGATGCCGCCAGCTTTGAGCTATTCATTGCGGCCCCTGTTGCCGGTGCCACAGCGGCACAGGGCGCAAAGGCGGATGCCGCGATGCCAAAGGCAGGGGGTGACTTCACCGGCCCGGTGAAAGCCGTGGCCGTGTCGGAAACCCTGGCGGCTCTGGCCGGTGCCACACCCGATATGGACCTGAGCACCGCAACCCTGTTCACCCTCACAACAGCCGGTGCCGTGACGCTCACGCATTCAAACCCGCCCGCCGCCGCATGCCCATCGACCAGGATCATGCAATGGACCTGGCGGCCAAAGACGGCCGCCCGGCTCCGGCGCGCGGCTGGATCGTGGCAATGCAGGCGCGGCAAGACGGGATCTGGGGCCGCGTCGAGTGGACCAAATCCGGGCGCGACCTCCTGGAAGACCGCGCCTACAGCGGAATTTCCCCGGTAATCGGCCACCTCGCAACCCCAGGCAAAGACATCGTCGCCATCCGGCGCGCCAGCCTCGTCAACCGGCCAAATCTGCGCGGGTTGAACTCACTCAATCAGGAGACAGACACAATGTTTCAGGAAAACATCGCCAAACTGCTCGGCCTCAAAGCCGACGCAAGCGAGGGCGATATCACCACTGCGCTGAACGCCCGGCTTGATACCGGTGAAGACGCGCTGCAATCGCAGCTCGGCGAGATCGGAACCGCGCTCGGCTGTGAAGCCGACGCCAGCGCCGAGGCAATTTTGACGGCGGCTCAAAGTGTGTCGGCGGGCAAAGACGAAACCATCACCGCCTTGCAGGCGTCGGTCAAAGATCTGTCCGCAACGGTCACGTCTCTGCAAAGCGACAGCAAGAATCTCTGGCCGAACTCTTTGTCGATGGCGCAATCCGCGAAGGCCGCGTCGGTGTGAAACCCGCCCGCGATCAATACATCACCATGCACCAGGCCGACCCGGCAGGCGTTGAGGCGCTGATCGGCGCAATGCCCAAAATCAAGGGCGAGATGCTGACCGACCTGCCGCCAGGCAACGGCGACAGCAATCTGGCTCTTAACGCCCAGGAGCTTTCGGCCAAGGCCACCGCGCTTGTGGCGAAACAGGCCGAGGCCGGGATTGAGATGTCCATCACCGAGGCGGTGCAGGCCGTACAGGAGGACGGAGCATGATCCCGACCTTCATTCGTTCCTATGAGGCCGCCGCCAAGATCGAAGGCCGCCGCATCGTCGCCTTTGCCGACCGTGCAAACGGGTCAACAATCACGACCGCTGCCAGCAACACCGAGGCCTCGCTTGGGGTCTGCGACAGCATGGGAGCCCCAGCAGGCGGCATGTGTGACGTGCACCGTGCCGGGCTTTTGCCTGTCATTCTGGGCGGCACCGTAGAGGCTGGCGACCCTCTGACTTCCGACGCCTCAGGCGCTGCCATCAAGGCCGTCGCTGCCGCCGGAACCTCTATCCGCATCATTGGCTTTGCAGACGAGCCCGGCATTGCCGGTGACCTCTGCGAAACCTTCCTCTCGCCCGGCTTTCTGCACGAAGCCTGATCCCTGAAAGGACAGTTACATGGCTCCTAATCGCCCCTTCCAATCCGACGCAGCTTTGACAGCGATTGCGATTGGCTACAGAAACCCGGAAGCCTCACGCATCGCGGACGAGGTCATGCCACGCCATACGGTGCCCACTGAAAAGTTCGGCTGGACTGAATACCCCGCCGAGGAAGCGTTCAACATCCCCGACGCCCGCGTTGGTCGCAAAGGCCGTGTCAGCCAGCTTGAATTCGGCGGCACCCAGAAAACTGCCGAAGTTGAAGACTACGGCCTGGACGCCCCGGTCCCGACCTCCGATATCAATTCAGCCGCTGCCGCCCGCAAGGCTGGTCTGTCAAAGTATGACCCCGCAGGACACGCGGTCGAAATGATCTCGGAAACCATCGAAAACATCCGCGAAGTCCGGGTCGCGCGCATCGTCCACAACGCCGACAACTATTCGGCCGGTCGCAAAGTGACCCTTTCAGGGTCGGACCAGTTCTCGGACTATGCGAATGCCGATCCAATTGGCGTCCTCAAAACCGGCATTGAGAACGTCTTTATTATGCCCGCCAACACCATCGTGATGGGCCGCAAGGTCTGGACGGCTATTTCGTCCAACCCAAAGATCGTCAATGCCGTCAAAGGCAACCTGACCAGCGAAGGCATTGTCGCCCGCCAGCAGTTTCTGGAGCTATTTGCAGGTGAAGGCATCAAGCGGCTTTTGATCGGCGACGCCTATTTCAACGCGGCCAAACCCGGTCGGGCGGCAAACCTGCAGCGCGCCTGTCTGCCGCCCTCGCCAACCTGACATCGAGCTACAATGCGTCTACCGCCTCAGTGAACCAAAGCCTGCTCACTCTGGCGAATGAAACCTCTGCCCTGGCGGCGGCGACAGCTACGGTTGAAACCGATCTGAACGGCCTTTCTACATCGGTTGACGTGGTGCAGTCCTCAGTGGACGGGGTGATGGGCACCTATGGCGTTCGCGTCAACAATAACGGCGTGGTGCGTGGTTTCGGTCTGGTCTCTGAGCTGGCCGGTGATGGGGGAGCCACCACGACCATGGCGTTTGATGTTGATCAGTTTGTTATCGCCAAACTGGATGGCAGCGCAGCAATGGCCCCATTCACGGTCACAGCTGGCGTTGTCTATCTGAATGAGGCGGTTATCGGCTCCGCATCCATTGGGTCCACTCACATCAAGAACGCGGCGATAAAATCCGCGCATATCAAAAACCTCGCTGTAGAGACCCTGCACATTGCCGGGGAAGCCGTCGAAACCAGCAAGCTGGGAAACCAAGCCGCCACAACGGCCCACTCGGCTATTGGTGGCGGTGGCAATAAGCAAATCGCCATCCAAAACACCACAGGCGTCTCGATAGATCTGATCATTCTGGCCTTTGTTCGCGCGCAAGACACGGCGGCGGAACCAGAGGCGGGGTGCCATATATACAAGGCAATCTCCTCGGGCGGAAAAGATACGCTGCTTACCACTTTGAGCGAAACCGGGCCGGATACGTCGCCGGCTCAAAACACTGTTTTCCTGACGGGCACAGCCGCGACGATCACCACGCTCGCTGCTGGCGTCACCCGCTACATTCGCGCGACTGGCATCGGAGACAATGTTTCTCAGCTCGATCTCATCATCTTTCAGAGGCAAAAATGACCAAGCCCAAACCCAAGAAAAAGGCGCCGCCTCACAAGAGGTTTGTGTTTCACGACCAGGACACGGGCGTGATTTCTCAGGTGCTTGTGATCCCCGAAAGCATGGCCAAAAAGAACCTTCAACCGGGCGAGGTGTTCACCGAAATCAGCATGGATGCGGAGATTGATCCGGCTACGCAAAGAGTCGGCCCGGATGGCGGTTTTGTGGCTTATGTCGCGCCGGTCGATAGCGCCCGCCTGCTGCGTGAAATCCGCGTTGAGCGCAACAAACGCCTGAGCGCTTGCGATTGGACGCAGGCCCCAGATGCGCCCATTGATCGGGCCGCCTGGCGCGCCTACCGGCAGCAATTGCGCGACCTGATGGACACAATCACCGACCCGCAAAACGTCTCTTGGCCCATCAGCCCAAACAGTGAGGAAACATAATGGCCTGGCAACGCACAGGAACAGTCACGATTGCCCAGGGCAGCGATGCCGTCACTGGGGTTGGCGTAAATTGGATGCGCCAGCATGTCGGCTGGATCATGGTCACAGCAGCAAGCGGCAGGGGCACGCCAGCGCGGCGGCAACCAGTGCGAACGCGGCGGGTGATAGCGCAGCCGCTGCGGCTGCCGACCGCGCGGCGACCCAAGACATGCTTGGTGATGCTGAAACCGCATCGGCCTCGGCGGTTGCCTCTGCTCCAGAAGCCGCCAGCCATGCAAATGCTGCCTCTCTCGCCTCCAATGCCACGGAATGGGTTAGCGGGGGCCAGTATGCCTATGGGGAAAACGTCTGGTCGCCGCTAGATTTCCTCACCTATCGCGCCACGCTCGGGCATTCCGGCTCAACCCTTGATCCCTCCCTTGATGAGGCGAATTTCGCCCCTGCCAGCGGCGGTGGAGCGGGTGGCGGCGGCGCGCAGTTTGCTCAATTTGAGGTCAATCCTGCGGGCGAATTGATCCTCTTTTTCTATGCCCCTGCCGGGGCGGTTGGTGCTGAGGATTTCAGCATTTCCGCCGATGGCGAATTGCTTTTGGAGATAGGACTATGACCCAGCTAAACCTTGGCAGAATTCGGATGCGGTTTGCCGGTGGCTATGACGCCGGGGCCGCTTACACGCCCACCGATATTGTGCGCGACGATGCAACCGGCCACCTGTATGTGCCCATTCTGGCATCGGTGCCCGCTGGCACGGCACTCACCGATGCCGCCAGCTTTGAGCTATTCATTGCGGCCCCTGTTGCCGGTGCCACAGCGGCACAGGGCGCAAAGGCAGACGCGGCCATGCCCAAGGCCGGGGGGGATTTCACCGGCCCGGTGAAAGCTCTGGCCGTGTCGGAAACCCTGGCGGCCCTGGCCGGTGCCACGCCCGATATGGATCTGAGCGCTGCCACCCTGTTCACCCTCACCACAGCCGGTGCCGTGACGCTCACGCAGTCAAATGCGCCCGCCGCCGCATGGGTCCGCACCTTGGTGATCACCGCAGGCGGGGCCGATGCTGTCACCTTCCCGGCCAATTGGGATTGGGGCGACGATGGCCTGCCTGATCCGCTTGCGACTGCCGGTGATATTCTGGAAATCGCCTTTCGGGGCGAGGGCGGCTCGACTGTCCGCGCATCCCTGTCCTGGCGGAAAACAGTATGAACCGCCGCCGTGCAATGATGCGCCGGGCTGCTGCGGCTAGCTACCCACACTGGCGTATGAATGTATCTGGGGTTACGTCAGGTAGCAGCATAGCGCTGGCCGAACTTGAATTGCGTTCCTCATATGGTGGGGCGCAAGCTGCAATAGGTGGGACAGCAACTACTAGCAACGCAGCATATGGCGCAGCAGCAAACGCTTTTGATGGCCACGCCGCTACCTTCTGGGCAACGAATGGTGTTCCAGAGTGGCTGGCCTATGAGCTTCCCTCGCCATTATCAGTGATGGAGATTCAATTGAGAAGCCGGTCTGGCGTGACCAGCCAGACGCCGCACGTGTTCACTATTGAAGGTTCGGCGGATGGAGTGGCTTGGGATGTTGTAAGCACGCACAGCATCGCAGAAATGGCCGCCGAAACTACCCTTGTTTTGACAGTGCAGTAAACGGAAAGCCCCGCAGGTGTTCACCCATTTGCGGGGTTTTCCGTCACGACAACATATAAGGAATCTTGAAAATGCGAGCACAGCTAGTTGATGGCGTCTGGACCGTAAAAACCCCGGCGCAGTTTTGCAAAGACAAAAACGCGGCCATTCCCGCCGCACAGCTTGCGGCGTTTGGGCTGCATGAGGTGACGATTGCAGAGCGGCCTGACGATCACCCAAACCGCATCATCTCCCCCGGCCCCCTGATCGACGTTGACGGGCTTCCGGTACGCTCCTGGTCGTTTCGCGAAAAGACTACCGAAGTGCTGGCGCAGGAGCATGACGCCGCCCAGGACGCCGGGCGTCTGGAATGCCGCCGCCGCATCTTTGCGGTGGTTGATGAGATGGCCCAGATCAATCTTGCGGCGGCGGCTGGTGCCGGTTTGCTGAGTGCGGAGCAGATGGCGGCATACATCGCGGGCCTTGAGTGGATCACGCAGATGCGCGGCACATGGGCGGGGCTGGTCGACACCGGTGCAGACCTGTCCGACGATGCCAATTGGCCGGCGGTCCCAGACGCGGCCGCGACCCTGGCCGCGACCTTCTAAAACCTCCCTTAAACGGGAGGTTAAAGGGTGCTGTAACACCCTTTAACTTGGGGCCAAATTCTCACATCCAACCCCACCGACCAGCAAAGCTTCATGGCCGCTCCCTGTCCTCGAGGACCCGGCCTTCATGAGGTGATTCCACTTGAAGCTGCAAGACCAGCGTTGCGGTGAATGCCGCAGATTGCTATTTAAAATCGAGCCCGGCGCATTATGTGGCGCGCTCGCCATCAAGTGCCCAAGATGCAAGGCACACAATACCTTGAGGCCACAGAGCCCTTCACCAAAGCGCCCGGAACACTCCAATGAGCGCGATGGAAAGGATCCACAGTGTGGCTCTTCATACCCCCAACCGATCTAACGACCTTCTCGGCATCAGCCTTTGTGCCGGTGTCGGAGGACTTGACCTTGGCTTACACCTCGCAGAACCCGGATATCGAACTGTGTGTTATGTCGAGCGAAACAGTTTCGCCGCGGCCACTCTCGTGGCGCGGATGGCAGACACGTCCCTGGTTCCGGCTCCTATATGGGACGATCTCAAACTCCTTTGATGGCAAACCATGGCGCGGCCGCGTTCATCTCATCTCTGCCGGTTATCCCTGCCAGCCCTTCACCCTTTCCGGTGTCCGAACGGGAGAAGACGATCACCGCCACCTCTGGCCAGACGTCGCCCGGATCATCAGCGAAGTGCAACCCACCTGGTGCTTCTTCGAAAACGTCGCAGGCCATCTCACCCTTGGCCTGCAGGACGTCGTCGGAGACCTTCAAGGCATGGGCTACCGGGTTGCAGCGCGCGTGCAATCGGCGGCTGAAGTTGGCGGGTCTCATATCAGGCAAAGGCTCTTCATTCTGGCCCACGCCGACGGTCAAACAGGGGGGCAACAGGACATCCATCCGCATGGCTCCCGACAGTTTTCTGTTTGTGGCGGATCAGAACCAGACCGGCGGTCAAGTGTCCCTCAGAAACGCAGCGAGCTGCTGGACAGTCATGTGGGAGCTGTTGATAGCAACGGGATGGAAACCCGGCCCACTGACCTCTTCCCCCCGATGCCTGGTGACTTTGCAGGCTGGGGACGCGCACTCAAAGGGAAAAGCTCTGTTTCAGCCCAACCCTGCCTTCAGCGACTGGATGATGGGATGGCCTCCAGGGTGGACCGATCCGCTGCAGCCGGTAACGGGGTGGTCCCAATGGCTGCAGCGCGCGCGTTTGTTGAGCTGAAAAAGGAGTTCTGAGCCTAGCCTGGTGGGGCCGAGAAACCGGCCCCGCTGCCTGCGCGCTTCCATTTGTGGCCAAAATATCCGACCCTCTATCGCACCGGGAATCTCAGAAAAGGAATGCGGTAATGCGTAAACCGAAGCCCATAAGAGAACGCGCCGCTCGCGCGCTGTGCGACCTACACGGGTTGGCCGCAGGAACCAAAATGGAAGGCGCGCCGATGTGGAGGTTAGCCTCGGCCTGAGAAAGATACCCGCATGACAAGTGACAAAATACCGTTTCGTACTTTCGCCAAGCAACACCTAGATAGGGCCCGCGAGCTACTCTCGGACGACAAACTGTTGGCTGCAACGTGCCTTGAAGTGAGGATGGCTTTGGAGTGCCTGGCCTATGAAAGCCTGCAATCATTCCCGGATAGAGAGACTCGTGAACTCATACTCTCGAAACGCTGGCAACCGGCTCAAATCCTACAAGAGCTGATGAAATTCGATGAGACGGTGGAAGTGGATCGAAGCCTTACTATCACCCCAGAAAACACGGGAATTCCAATAAAGCTTGGTACAGACAAACGGCTAAAGATATCTTGGATAAGAACTCGCTACAGCGCTCTCGGGAGGTTCGTGCACACCCCTACTATTCACGACCACAGAGAAGGGACAGCAGAAGAAGGGACAAAGATTGCTGCCAAAATTAGTGAAATTATCCCTGAAATAGAAAACGTCTTATCGTCTCGAATTTGGAACACGCACATCAATGATCAAATGAATTGGAGGTGCCGATGCGGTTTTCTACTAAAGGTGCGTGCGGCTGATGTTGAGGCTAAGAAATTAGTCATCTGCCCAAGCTGCGATGGTCACTTCCTACCGCTGGAAGGCCCTGAAGGATGGCGCCTCGCAGATGGCCACAAATGGTTCAACTGCATTCACTGCGGCAAGAGACAAACCACGCTGTGCCGCAACTGGCAGGCAGGATCTCAAATTATCTGTAAACACTGCGACGGACAGATACAGCTGGTGCCCGGCCTAGAGCAAAAAACAGGAGACGTACGCTCACAGCGTGATTGATAGCTCCTAACCTAGAACTGCGCGGGCGCAATGAACAGCAACTAAATCCGCCCAGCAGACCTCGGTGCATTACCAGGCAAATGTCCGCAACCGTCACGCCCCCAAATGCTTCAAAAAGCCTTTAAGCACCCTTTAAAACTCTCCACCGCCCGCGATTTTGGGCGGTTCGGGGGGCCTCAATCTTGAGTTTGCAACGGGAAGTGTCCCAAAAGTGCCCCGGCCGTCTCAACGGGAAATCCACAACAAGGGGCAGCCAGGCGCGCGTTAGGAGCCTAAAAACAGGGGGATTTGCAAAAAAAGTTGCTGCAATGGGAAGTGTCTTTTACTGCAAACGGAAGTGTCCCGCTACAGTCCCGCTACAGTCCCGCTACAGTGTCTTTTACTGCAACGCGAAGTGTCCCGCTACAGCCTTTCCTCACGCATGTAAAAAAGATTCACATAAGGACTTGAAGGTCAGGGGACCAACTCCAATATGTGTTAATGTGAACGGTATTTACATTCCGCACAAACCACACATCACGTCGCATGACGCAAAAACCTGGAGACGGAAAATGACAGCTATGACCTCCCCGACCTCACCCCATAGCCAGCAGGGTTGGTTCTCACGCAGCGAAGCCTGGCTGGACCGAAAAGGGAAAGGCGCCTGGATCGCTGCAATGGTCTTGGGCTTTGTCTTTTTCTGGCCCATCGGCCTCGCCCTTCTGTTTTACATGATCTGGAGCAAACGTATGTTCAATAAATCCTGCCGCAGCCAAAATCGCACGCCCTGGGCTAAACATGGGATGTCGGCGATGAAACCCTCCGGGAACTCAGCATTTGACGCCTACAAAGAGGACACTCTGCGTCGGCTGGAGCAAGAGCAGAATGATTTTGAAACCTTCCTGCAGCGGCTGCGCGATGCCAAGGACAAGGCCGAGTTTGACGACTTTATGCAAGAGCGCAATGCCGCGCCGCAACAGGATGTCAGCGAAGAAGACCTCAGCCAAAAGGCGCAGTAACGCGCGCTGACCCTGCCCCGCGCTCATGCCCCGTTTGGCTGAGCGCGGGATTCGAATTAGAGACGAGCCATGCATCAAAAAGGAACCCCAATGACCGGCCTCCCCGACCGCGAATATCAGGCTGAATTCTATGACTCCGTGGCCCCCAAGCGCCTGATGGCCTGGGTTGTCGACAGTATCCTTATCGTTGGGCTCAGCCTGTTGGCGGTTCTGCTGACGGCCTTTGTTGGGCTGCTTATCTGGCCCCTGCTCTATCTGGTGATCGGGTTTGTCTACCGCACTGTTACCCTTGCCAATGGCTCTGCGACCCTGGGGATGCGGTTTTGCGGTATCGAGCTGCGGGATCTGTCCGGGCGGCGCCTCGATGCAGGTCAGGCGACATGGCATACGGCACTTTATACAGTCTGTCTGAGCGTCCCAATCCTGCAGCTGATCTCAATCATCATGATGTTGACCACGCACAAGGGTCAGGGGCTGAACGATTCTCTGCTTGGGACCGTGATGATCAACCGGCGCTCCTGATCTGGAGTGCCACAGGAGGGTAAGAGGAAAGGTTCCCCTTACCCTTTGGCTAAACCATTGCAATTGATGCCCCGCGCGGCAGGCGCCCCAGAGAGCAGCCTGCCTTAACCATGTCTCAATGGCCGCTTGGCGCGGCGCTTCCCCATTGCTATCCTAAATAGGACTTCTATTATCCGAATAACCCTTTCCAAGATCAGCAACAAATGCGCCACACACTGCCCATTGCTCCACAGTTCTATGTGACGGCTCCCCAGCCCTGCCCCTATCTGGAAAACCGGATGGAGAGGAAGCTGTTTACCTCGCTGCAGGGAGATGGTGCGGAACAGTTGAACAACAGTCTGTCGCATCAGGGTTTTCGGCGCTCACAAAATGTCCTGTACCGGCCCTCCTGTTCGGACTGCTCTGCCTGTATGTCCGCGCGCATTGATGTCAGTGCCTTTGAGATGAAACGCAGCCAGAGGCGTATCCTGAAGCGCAATGACTACCTGGTCCGCAGGGCGACCTCTCCCTGGGCCACAGAAGATCAATACGCTCTGTTCCGCCGCTATCTCGACGGACGGCACTCTGAGGGCGGCATGGCGGATATGGATGTCTTTGAATACGCCGCGATGATCGAAGAAACCCCGGTGCGCAGCCGGGTGGTGGAATATACCGAACCGCAGTTCAGCGGCCTTGTTGCGGTCTCGCTGACGGATGTGCTCGAAGACGGCTTGAGCATGGTTTACTCGTTTTATGACCCGGATCAGCCGAAAAACTCCATTGGCACCTATATGATCCTTGATCATATCGAAATCGCCCGCGAGTCCGGGCTCCCCTATGTCTATCTTGGCTACTGGGTGCCAGGCAGTCCAAAGATGAGCTATAAGGAAAAGTTCACAGGGCTCGAAATTTTTCATCAGGGCGCCTGGAAAAAAATGCAGGATCCGGCTGAGTTTTCTGAAAGCAGCCATCCTCTGTCCACAGATCCAATTGCCGAGCAGGTCGCAAATATCCACCTGCCGGAACCACCAGTGCATCGGCGCCGATAAGGCCTGCTGAGCAGATCAGCTATGGCCAGGCCCGATCTCCAGGCCCGTTCTCCAGGCCCGCCTCCCAGGCTGCAGACCACAATATGGATAAAGCACCGGCCGTCAGCCTGAAGCTTTGCGAACACCTGCTAGGGCGTTGCAGCCAGGCGATACTGTCTCCCCCAGTGAATTTAGGCCTGTGAAATATAGGCCTGTGCAATACTGGCCTGTGTATCAATGGCCAGTGCAATAATGGCCTGTGTAATTCTGACCCGCACAATTCAGCAATGTCACCCTCTTGTTCCAAAGAGCTGCGAAAGCGTGGCACTGGCATAGGCAATTATGGGCGCGCGCCCTCATGAGATGCCGACGCTTGTCTATCACTGACCTCTAAGAGCGTTGCCCCCCTCAAGCGCAGCGCAATGACCTCAGCGGGAACCTCGGCGGGTATGAAAAAAGGGACCCCAAATTGGGGCCCCTTTTCAGAACGTTTTGCTGTGTCGGCTGGATCAGTTGGGGATCAAAGCCGGTACAATGGTCACAATGGACGGGAACGCCCACAGCAGTGCCAGACCAGCGACCTGGATCAGCACGAAGGGCAAAACCCCTCGGTAGATATGCGCCGTGGTCACTTCTTTTGGAGCCACCCCGCGCAGATAGAACAGCGCAAAGCCAAAGGGAGGAGTCAAAAAGGAGGTCTGCAGGTTCACCGCAACCATGATGGTCACCCATTTCGGATCAAAAGAGCCGCCATAGATGACCGGGCCAACAATCGGGATCACGATGTAGATGATCTCGAGGAAGTCGAGCACAAAGCCCAGGAAGAACAGAACAATCATCACGATCAAAAAGACCGTCATCTCATTGTCAAAGCTCCTCAGGAACTGCTGGATATAGTGCTCACCACCAAAGGAGATCACCACCAGGTTCAGCAGCTGCGAGCCAATCAGGATGGTAAAGACCATCGAAGTGACCTTGGCGGTTTCACGCACCACCGGGGTCAGCACGCCGCCCTTGAACAGCACCCAGCAGCCATAGAGCAGGCCAAACAGCGCATAGAGATAGGCGGCATAGGCAAAGCCAAAAGCGATCCAGCTTTCAACGCTGACATTGGACTGGTTGATCCGAAGGTCAAAGTTCACACCGATAAGGATCGCAATCATCACAGAAAGCGTTGCCCAGATGATGATCTTACCAGAGCGGCCCTCATCCTGCAGACGGCGATACGCGGCCAGCATGATCGCGCCACCCGCACCAAGCGCCGCTGCCGGCGTTGGGTTGGTAATGCCCCCAAGGATCGAGCCAAGCACCGCGACGATCAGAACCAGCGGTGGGAAGACCACCCGGATCAGATCATTGCGTGCACAGCGCGCCGCCGCTTCCCGGGCGCCGTAAAGCGCCAGCAGAAATGGCAGGGCAATCAGCAGAACTGTCACCCCTGGTGATGTGGTTGGCGCAATGACCAGCACATCAACCAATAGCACCAGCAACAGGCCAATAGCGCCAATGATCAACGGCTTCACATCCCGTGAGGGTGCAACACCGCGTCCAATTGCCAGCACCAGCGCCAGCATCACCACAAGAATGGTAAGACCGGTGCCAATCGGTGCTGCCGCCTCGATCTTGTCGATCTGGGCCTGAGCAAAGTCTTCTTCGCTCAGCTTGGTTGCCTGCGCAACACCGCCCGCCGCTTCAATCGCGGTCTGTTCCGCAACAGCTGCGTCCCAGGCGTCCTGCCCGTGCAGATCGATCATTGCCGCCTGACACTGCTCACCAACCGAGGTACGCAGCGAGGCTGTCTGCCCGGCATCCGAGAAGGCCGAAACAGTAATGTTTTGCGAACCGATGACGCCAACAGAGCCCAAAAGCATCGCACCTGCAAGAATGGCAGCCGGGGCACCAAGGAACCACAGCAGCGCTTCATTGCGGGTGACCGGCTCGTTGGTGCTGGGCTCGGGAGCGACCGCTGGGGCCTTCTCCGGGTTCAGCATCGCATAGCCAAAGGCATAAAGCGCATAGAGCAGCGCCAGCATGATCCCCGGCAGCAGTGCTGCCTGGAACAATGTGCCGACCGAAACCACCGCAGGCTCACCCAGATAGGTCAAAGCGTCGGAACAGCCTGCTTCCATTGCCCGGTTTTCCTGCGCGGTGGAATAGAGATCCCCCGCCAGAGTGCCGAGCAACACGATCACGATCGAAGGCGGAATGATCTGCCCCAATGTGCCCGCGGCTGCGATCACACCGGTCGCCAGCTCTGGCGAGTAGTTGTTGCGCAGCATGGTGGGCAGGGCCAGCAGGCCCATGGTGACAACAGTGGCGCCAACAATCCCGGTTGAGGCCGCAAGGAAGGCACCAACCACAACAATGGACACGGCCAGGCCACCCGGCAGCGGACCAAAGACCCGCGCCATGGTGGTCAAAAGGACATTGGCGATCTTAGAACGTTCCAGGGTGATCCCCATCAGAACGAACATCAACACCGCCAGCAGCGTTTCAATCGACGCCCCAGCCAGAACCCGCTCGTTCATCCGGTTCACAATGAATGAGACATTGCGATCCATCGCGTGTTCCCAACCCTGGACAAACACAGGCTCGGCAATCCGCTGCAGTTCCGGATATCTGAAGGTGGAAATGGCATCGGGTTTCACCCCGCTCTCGATCAGATTCTGGTAGAGAGCGACGAGGTATCGATGGCCTGGTGGATCAGCAGACCGGCACTGTCCAGTGCCGCGATGATCCCAAAGGAGATGACACCGGCACCACCGATGGCAAAAGCCACCGGGAAACCGGAGAGGATGCCTCCGAAAAGGCATAAGAATACGATGAGCAGGCCGAGTTCGACGCCATCAAGACAGAAAAGCATATCAGCTGTCCCTTAGGTTAATGAGCGCCTTCATAGGCTTCTTCGCCCTCTCCAAGGGTATCCTTGTCGAGGTATTTATTTTCACTGCCCTGGCCTTCGATGAACTCCAACATAGAGCGGTAGAAGAAGGCGATGGCATGCACAAAGACAATGGCGGCAAAGGTTACCAGCAAGATCTTGAACAGGAAGTATCCGTTAAAGCCATTGGGACTAAACCCGATGGTCTCGCCGTTCCAGCGCAGCGCACGGGCTTTCATCACCAGGCGCTCCAGGCTGTCAGAGGCCGAAGGCTTTGGCACGATGAGATGGCGCCACAGGAAGAACCAGCCATACATCCAGGTCAGCACGGCCGCCGGCATCATGAAGATCAGCGATCCTACCATGTCGATGACGCGCTTGGCGCGGAAGCTGACGCCGGAATAGATCAGGTCAACCCGCACATGGCCGCCCTGCACAAAGGTGTAGCTCACACAGAGGCAGACCACCAAGGCGTTGTAGAGCTTCAGCTCTTCGGCAAACCAGCTGATGTCTTTTTCCAGCGCGATCCCCAGACCAAAGCTCATGTCCGGGCGGGCAAAGATCCGCTGCATGAACACAATGATGATCTGCTGGATCACCATGAGGAGGCCGGCCCAGGCAAAGAAGCGCCCGATCCCGTTGGCAAACCCCTCAAGGCCGCGCACCATGCCCCACATGATCTGGCGTTTGTAGATGCCAATCGCCGTCAGGATCAGGAACAGGGTAAAGACGACAAAGAAGAACTCTTTTGAGCCGCCATAATAGACAAAGCGCATGATCGAGGTCTTGTCAGACCAGTCAAGCCAGAGCTGCGGGTGGGTTACGGCATAGCCGAAATTGTAAAAGGCGCCAGCGATGTTCTGAACCAGCCAGATCAGGCCGTTGAACAGGGCGCCCAGAAAGGAAATGCCTGTGTCTTCCTGCATTTTTCCCTCGGATTATTGCATGCAGCGGGGAGTGAAAGCGCGGTCTCGCCCCTACCTCAGTGAGAGGAGCGACCTCGACCTTCTGGCCTGCGGCAAAAATGAAAAACGGATCCCCCGCACCCGGCGGGGGATCCAAAAAACGCTAGGGGTTGGATTAACCCAGAACGCGGTCGCGCTGTGCGGTGTAGACGCCAGACGACATATTCTGCCAGCCCGAGGAAGACTTCATCGAGGTCATCGCACTGTCGTGGATTTTCTTGAACAGGTCGTCGCCCATGTTCTCGTCCATGACTTCTTTCGACGCGGCACCAAAGGCATCCCAGACAGCGTCAGGGAATTCCATGACTTTTACGCCACCGGCCTGCAGACGCTGCAGAGCGGCACCATTGTTGGCCAGGAACTGTGAGAGGTTCCACTGGTGGCATTCGCCGGAGGCGATTTCGATCATCTTCTGCTGACCTGCGGTCAGGCTCTCAAAGACGTCACGGTTGGTGGCAACCGACAGACCCGCGCCTGGCTCGTGGAAGCCGGCAGTGGAGTAGGGCTTGGTGATTTCCTGGAAACCGGCTTTTTCATCCGCCCAGGGGCCGATCCACTCGGTGCCGTCGATGGCACCAGACGACAGCGCCTGATACACTTCGGAGCCAGGGATGTTCTGAACAGAGGCGCCCAGTTTACCCAGAGCTTTGCCGCCGAGGCCAGGCATACGGAACTTCAGACCGTTAAAGTCTTCGGGGCTGTTGATCTCTTTCGAGAACCAGCCGCCAGCCTGCGCGCCGGTGTTGCCGCCGAGGAAGGATTTCAGACCAAAGATCTGACCCAGCTCGTCGTGCAGCTCCATGCCGCCATCCTGGTAGTACCAGTTGGACAGCTCGGTCGCGGCCATGCCGAAAGGCACAGCTGTGAAGAAGGCATAGCCTGGGTGCTGACCAACAAAGTAGTAGTCGGCGCCGTGGTACATGTCGGCCTGACCGGAGGATACCGCGTCAAACACCTCAAAGGCGCCAACCAGCTCACCAGCGGCCTTGATGTCTACGGTCAGCTGACCATCAGACATGGTCGAGATATTGTCTGCAACGCGCTGTGCGGCGTCAAAAACGCCAGCCAGACCACGGCCCCAGGTGGTAACCATTGTCAGGGTACGCTTGCCCGTTGCATAGGCCGGTGCGGCCAGAGTGGTTGCAGCTGCGGCGGTTCCGCCCAGCGCAGAGGTTTTCAAAAAAGAACGACGATCCATTATAGTGCTCCTCCCATTAGTAGTTCCGGTGTCCGGCTTTTGCCGAACGGATCTTTCGAGTGGCGTCAGCCTAGCGAGGCGATGGAACTTGTGAATACCTACTACTGCGTAGGAGGGTCGAAAATTCGCCGAATCCCTTGAGAAGCCGCATCATTTTCCCGAATCCGGCAGAAATCTTTTCCCCGGAGTACGCAAAACCGCCTCCCCGGCCTTTGATTCGCTTGCAAGATTGCGTAACGATTCGGCACATGGCCATTTTCCGCTCCCTTTTTCGTCCGAACTACGCACAGAAGCTGTCGATTCTGGCGACGCTGCCGCTTGTTGTTGCAGTTGCCGCGATTGCCCTTTTGGTCGCCTACCAGTCGCGCGCCTCGGCCGAGCGTGAAATCCAGGCGCTGAAACATCAGCTGCTGGAGGCAAAAAAGGCAGAGCTGCGCAACTATGTGACCCAGGCCCGCAACGGGTTTTCCTTTATCTATGGCCGCGCCGCCCCGGATGACACGGAGGCCAAACAACAGGTGGCGCAGATCCTGTCGTCGATGATTTATGGCACCGACGGCTTCTTCTTTGTCTACGACTATAACGGCACCAATCTGGTGAGCCCGCGTCAGACAGAATTCATCACCCGCAACTGGAGCGGTCTGACAGACAGTCAGGGCACCCCGGTGGTGGATGAGTTCATCAGCCTGGCGCGTCAGGGGGCCGGATGGCACACCTTTATGTGGCAAAAGCCCTCTACCGGCGAAGAAGCCCGCATGGTCGCCTATGTTGTGGGCCTGCAGGACTGGCAATGGGCCGTGGGCACCGGTGTCTTTATTGACGACGTGCTGGCCTCGGTCGCCACAGCCCGCGCCGAGGTCGAAGCCCGGGTTCAGCGCACCTTTCTCTATATTGGCGTCATCACCCTTGCGGCCCTGATCGTGGTCTTTGCCTCGGGTATGGTGCTTAATATTCGCGAACGTCGTCTGGCGGATGCCAAACTAAAAGAGCTGACCCAGCGGGTATTTGATGCCCAGGAGGACGAGCGCGGGCGGGTGGCGCGGGAGCTGCACGATGGCATCAGCCAATTGCTGGTCGGGGTCCGCTATGCGCTGGACAATGCCAGGCGCCTGCTGAAACGCGGTGAGGTGGACCGCGCCCTGCCCCCACTCGATAAGGGCATCGACAATCTGGCTGGCGCCATAACCGAGGTGCGCCGGATCAGCCGCGACCTGCGCCCCGGAGTTTTGGATGACCTTGGCCTTGGCCCGGCGCTCAAGGCGCTTACGGATGATTTTGCCGCCCGTACCGGGATTGAAGCCAACTTTAGCACCGTGGTGTTTCGCAACCGCCTCGATTCAGAAGCCAAGATCGCGCTCTATCGCATTGCCCAGGAAGCGCTGATGAATATTGAGCGCCACTCTGGGGCCACGGTGATGACCATGGATTTGCGCGGTCACGCCAAAGGCGCCACCATGCGGATTTCCGATAATGGCTGCGGGCTGCCGCCGGAACAGGACCGCACCGGGCCCGGCATTGGCCTGCGCAACATGCAAGAGCGTATTGAGCAGCTTGACGGCACCTTACGCATTCTGTCATCACGTGGCACCCAAAGCGGCACCGTGATCGAAGCCATCTTGCCTCTGAGCCACCTTCTGGCCCCGGGTGAGACACCGGGCGAAGACCAACGGGTCAAAATCTCCTGACGCAAAGGCCCGGGGTCTGGCGCCGGATTACACCGCTGCTTGAGGCCAAGAGGTAAGACATGAACAACACAGTGCGCGTTTTGATCGTTGATGATCACCCGATGGTAGCCGAAGGGATCCAGTCGATCCTTGAAAGCTATGATGACATCACGGTTCTCGCCTGCCTGCACGATGGCGTGGAAGCGGTGGAACAGGCTGTGAGCCTGGCGCCGAATGTGATCCTGATGGATCTCAACATGCCCCGTCTGGGCGGGTTGAGCGCCACCGAGATGATCCTAGAACGCCTGCCAGAGACCCGGATCGTCATCCTGTCGATGCATGATAGCCCCGAGTATATCTCAACCGCGCTCAATCATGGCGCCATGGGCTATATCCTCAAGGACGTGCCCACCGAAGAGATCAAACAGGCGATTGATGCGGTTATGCGCGGTGAACGCTACCTGTGCACAGGGGCCAAAGGCTCGTTGCAGCCAAAAGATGGCGAAACCCGCGAAGCGCTCACCGGGCGCGAGCAGACCATTTTGCTGGAGCTGGCGCAGGGCAAGTCGAACAAGGCGGTTGCGCTGACGCTGGATATCTCGGTGCGCACAGTCGAGACACACCGCAAGAACATCAAACGCAAGCTGGGGATTTCCTCGACCGCGGGCCTTACCCGCTATGCGCTGGAACATGGCGTGTTGCAGGGCACGGGCCACGAATTCTAAAGCCCCGGCGCGCAGATCCCTTTGCAGGTGCAGGCCCCCTTTGCTGACGCGATACGGGCCGAAATGGTCCCAAGAAGGAGGGAGAATTTTCCGCCAAAGGCCGCCCTGGGGTGCATTCGACCGCAAATGGCCCGGTTATTTTTACGATAATGTCGCCAAATGCGCGCCGCGCGCAAGAAAATGTCCAAATTCAACTGAAATTCAACCCCTTTGCCTGTTGACGCCCCCGCCGCACAGACATAGTGTCCGCTGCAACGCAGTAAAGGAGAGCCTGGCGATGACCAGCCTAGTCGTAATTGTAGGAACCAAGCGCATGGGCCGGTAACGGTAGACCACAGTCAAACCCATGCGCCTCCCCTGAACAAGCGGAGGCTTTTTTTATGCGTAATGGACGATGCGGCCAATTGGAGCAAAAGCAGATGACACGTGAAATGACCGGCGCAAAAATGGTTGTTGAGGCCCTGAAGGAACAGGGCGTTGACACAATATTCGGATACCCAGGTGGCGCCGTGCTTCCGATCTATGACGAAATTTTCCTGCAGAACGATATCCGCCACATTCTGGTGCGTCACGAGCAGGGCGCGGTCCATGCCGCCGAAGGCTATGCGCGCTCCACGGGCAAACCCGGTGTTGTTCTGGTGACCTCGGGCCCCGGTGCCACCAATGCGGTGACCGGGCTGACGGATGCGCTGCTGGATTCCATTCCGCTGGTGGTTCTCACCGGTCAGGTGCCCACCTTCATGATTGGCTCGGATGCCTTTCAGGAGGCAGACACTGTCGGCATCACCCGTCCCTGCACAAAACATAACTGGCTGGTCAAAGACACCGACAAACTGGCCGCAACCCTGCACGAAGGCTTTCATGTGGCAACCTCGGGCCGCCCTGGCCCGGTCCTGATTGATATCCCCAAGGATGTGCAGTTTGCCACCGGCACCTATGAGCCGGCAAAGCCAGCGGCCTCGCGCTATCAGCCCATTGTCAAAGGCGACATGGCAGAGATCACCGAGCTGGTCGCCGCCATTGAGACCGCTAAACGCCCGTTGTTTTACACCGGCGGCGGCGTCATCAACTCTGGCCCGGCGGCCTGTCAGTTGCTGCGTGAACTGGTGGATGCCACCGGCATTCCTATCACCTCAACCCTGATGGGCCTTGGGGCCTACCCGGCCTCGGGAGAAAACTGGCTGGGGATGTTGGGGATGCATGGCCTCTATGAGGCCAACCTTGCCATGCATGACTGCGATCTGATGATCAATATCGGTGCGCGCTTTGATGACCGCATCACCGGCCGTATCGATGCCTTCAGCCCGAACTCGAAAAAAGCCCATATCGATATTGATCCCTCCTCGATCAACAAAGTGATCCGCATCGACATTCCAATTGTCGGTGACGTGGGGCACGTTCTTGAGGATCTGCTCAAGGTGTGGAAATCGCGCGGTCGCAAGGTGAACCGGGAGGCGATTGCCAAGTGGCAGCAGCAGGTTGGCGAATGGCGCAAAGTGAACTGCCTCGCCTATACCAGCTCGCAAAAGACCATCAAACCACAACACGCGCTGGAGCGGCTCGAAGCCCTGACCAAGGATCACGATCGCTACATCACAACTGAGGTCGGCCAGCACCAGATGTGGGCAGCGCAGTATCTTGGCTTTGAAGACCCCAATCGCTGGATGACTTCCGGCGGCCTTGGCACCATGGGCTATGGCTTTCCTGCCTCTATCGGGGTGCAGGTGGCGCATCCAGAGTCGCTGGTGATCAACGTCGCTGGTGAGGCCTCCTGGTTGATGAACATGCAGGAGATGGGCACAGCCGCCCAGTACCGCCTGCCGGTGAAGCAATTCATCCTCAACAACGAGCGCCTTGGCATGGTGCGCCAGTGGCAGGAACTGCTGCATGGGGAACGCTACAGCCACTCCTGGTCGGAATCGCTGCCCGATTTTGTCAAACTCGCCGAAGCCTTTGGCGCCAAGGGGATCCTGTGCTCTGATCCGGCAGATCTGGATGACGCCAAAGGAGATGATCACCTACGATGGACCGGTGATCTTTGACTGCCTGGTGGAAAAGCACGAAAACTGCTTCCCGATGATCCCATCGGGCAAGGCCCACAACGAAATGCTGATGGGCGAGGCCGACACCCAGGGTGTCATCCAGGCAAGCGGCGCGGTCATGGTCTAGACCCAGCGCAGGAACGGAATTTGCAGGGCGGTTGCGCCCTGCCCCAAATTTTGGCCCGAATTTCAGAAAGGGACATACATGTCTGCCCTCCATATCAAAGAAGGCTCCACCGGCCACTCTGCCTATAACCTGCGCCCGACATTTTCGGATGTTCAGGAAAAGCACACCCTGGCGCTGCTGGTGGAAAACGATCCCGGCGTTCTCGCGCGTGTCATCGGCTTGTTCGCAGGCCGCGGCTATAACATCGAAAGCCTGACCGTCGCCGAAGTTGATCACACGGGCCATTTGTCGCGCATCACTGTGGTGACCACCGGCACGCCTCAGGTGATCGAACAAATCAAAGCCCAGTTAGGCCGAATTGTTTCGGTCTATGAGGTGCATGACCTCACTGTTGAGGGCTCCTCGGTCGAGCGCGAGCTGGCGATTTTCAAGGTTGTTGGCGAAGGCAACCAACGCGTCGAGGCCCTGCGATTGGCCGATATCTTCCGCGCCAATGTTGTCGACAGCACCCTGACCAGCTTTATCTTTGAGATCACCGGAGCACCTGAAAAGATCGATGCCTTTGCGGACCTCATGCGCCCTCTGGGACTAGCCGAAGTCGCAAGGACTGGCGTCGCAGCCCTGTTGCGTGGCGTCTGAGCGGGGCTGCGCCCTCTAGGATGCCAAATAAATAAAAGGCCGGTCTTGGGACCGGCCTTTTAGCGTTATGTCTGGTTAGCGTTATGTCTGGTTAGCGTTATGTCTGGTTAGCGTTATATCTGGTCAGTGCGTCGCGGCTTCAGGCCCCCTGTTTCAGGCCCTCTAATTCAGGCACTCTGTTTAAGAGGCCCTGACACAGGCTCAGGCGCTGCGGCGACTACCGGATTGCCCCAGAGGAAAGAGAATGATGTTTTTTCCCGCCCCTTCCACTGCCGCCGTTAAACACGTTTCGGGGTTTGCGAGACGCTCTTTCACTTTTGCACGGGCCGCCTCTGTCTGGGTCATGCAGCTTGCACTTTCGCCTGCACGCTGACCGGCCTCACCGTTACCCGGTGACACCTTTTCATTTTCGTGCGCAGCCTCAACCAACTGCGGGGAAAACTTTATCGGCGGCATGCCTGCTGCACCAACAATGTCGTCGACCAAACCGGGACAGGCAGGCTCTGGCAGGACGCGAACGTCCAGCGCCAACCGCAAGCCCCCATTCAACTCCAAGTCGAACAGAACCCAGTCTCCAACACAGATTTCAAACGTGTCAAAGGTGCCAGGGTGAGTATAAAAAGCCAGATCCCCCTGATCTTCACACCAGATTACCGCCTTGCCGACGGCAATGTCACGCCAAAGAACTATTCCAATCATAGCGGACCTCGTATCTAAGACCTATAGAGTTTGATCTATCCTAACCGATTTCAACATTGTGAAAGAAGCGTCGACCCATTGCATTTTGTGTCTGAATAACAAATAATTTGACGTTAGATGGCTACAGCATGACACAATTTAGCGTCTCCGCCGGAGTTTCAAAGCTTTTTGGGCGACAACAATAGGATAGGCAGCTCTAAATGTCGGACATTCAGGACGCAAAAGACCCAACGCCGGCAAAACGACCCCGCTCCCCTGCACAGTTGCGCAATATGTTTGGCACCAATCTGCGTCACTTGGCCCAAGCATACCCTTCGATTTCCGAACTTTCGCGCCGCCTTGGCATAAACAGAACGCAATTCAACCGATACATGTCAGGCGAGAGCTTTCCCAGACCCGACATTCTCGATCGTATCTGCAGCTTTTTCGAAGTTGATGCCCGCATTTTGCTGGAACCGGTTGAAACAATGGGCCGACAGGGACAGGTTCTCAACAGCCCGTTTCTTGCCGATTTTCTCGGCTACGGCATTCGCCAGCTTGACGAGACGATGTTTCCATCCGGATTTTACCGCTTTACTCGCCGGAGTTTTGTGAACAGCGACCAGTTTATTGTCGGCCTTGTCTATGTCTTTCGCTCGGGCACCACAGCCACCTTTATCAAGGGCTACGAGGCCCGTGTGGCGATGCATTATCAAGGCCTCCCTGACAGCGCCAGGATGCGAGAGTTTCGGGGTGTTCTGACCTCACATGAGGATGGCGTCGCCTTTGTGATCTCGCGGCGCCACGCCATGACATATTCGTTCAACTACCTGGCGCGTATCGGCTCGTTAGAGAACAATTTCTGGGTTGGATATGTGGCGCGCACCGTGCGCGATGGCAGTGGTGAGCGCGTCACCCGCATGGTCTATGAGCACCTCGGGCATGACATGGGGCGTGCGTTGAGAACGGCACGTAGCGCTGGTTTTTCCAGCGCCGAGGATTTGTTGCCTTATCACCGTCACCTGTTGCGGCCCGATGAGCCCTTTCGCTAACCCGCCAACGTCACCCTGAACCGGGATCCGATCGCAGACACCCAAAGCGACTGCCGAGCGATGCGCACTCAATGGGCGATTTGCCGGTAGATGTGCCAGGTGGCATGTCCCAGCAGGGGCAGAACCAGAAAGAGACCGGTAAATCCAGGCAAAAGCGCCGCAAATGTCAGCGCCGCGATCCCGGCAGCCCACAGCATCATCAACACAAAATTTGCCTGCACATAGCTGAAGCTGGCGATCATTGCCGTGACAAAATCCACCTCCCGATCCAGCAGCAGCGGCAGAGAAATCACCGTGATCATATACAGCAGCAGCGCAAACAGCGCGCCCACCACGCTTCCGGCCGCCAGCATCATCATGCCATTGGACGTGAGAAAAACCTCCAACGAGCTTGAGACATTGGTCATCGTGGACAGCCCCAGAACCAGGGCAAAAATCATGTGGCCCAGGAAGAACCAGAACAAAAAAACCACAATGATGATGGCACAGATCGACGGCAACTGCCGACGGCTCTGATGCAGGATCACCCCGAGAATATCCGCCGCAGTCATTGGCTCTTCCTGTTCCAGACGATGCGACCCCTCATATAGTCCGACGGCGGCAAAGGGGCCGATCAAAGGAAAGCCAATAGCCGCCAGCACCAACCAGAATGTCGTCCCTGTTTGCAGGGTAATCCAGGTCATCAGCCAGCCTGCCAAGACGTAAAACCCTGCAAAGAACAGCCCATATCCAGGTTTGCGGCAAAAATCCTGCCAGCCGCTTCTCAAAGCTTGTTTCAGGATTGCAACGCTCATGGGCCGCAACGTGGGCAGCCCAAATGGTTTTTCACTCATGCAAATTCTCCTCCCCAGAAAAATCTATTCAAAAATCAATGCCTTGTGCATTCTCTCTCACGCTTCGACCTTACCCTTCGGCCTCACCCTTCGGATGGCGGAGATTTTTGTGGCCACTGTGTTGCCTGATGATAGCTTTGGCCCAGCGCCAGCAGATTTTGGTCCTGCCCCTGTGCGCCAAAAATCTGCAGGCCCATTGGCAGGCCCGCGTCGCCAAACCCGGCAGGCACCGCAAGGCAGGGCAGTCCCAGCAGGCTCACCGGGGTCACCGCCTGCATCCAGCGGTGATAGCTGTCCATCGCAACTCCATTGATGCTGTGCGGATAGTCCTGCTCCAGCGGAAAGGGCCAGCACTGTGCCGTGGGCAGGATCAGCGCATCAAAACTCTGGAATCCCTCGGCGGCCCTGCGCTGCCAGTTGGAGCGAATATCCGAGGCCGCCTGTATCTCGCGCCCGCTCAGGGCAAGTCCGCGCTCCAGTTCCCAGATTGCAGTATCTTTTAACGCCGCGCGGTTTTCATCAAAGGCCCGCAGCCCACCCGCCACGGCAAAAGACCGCAGGGTGATCCAGGACTCCCAGATCTGCTCGGCCGAAAAGGGCGGCGCCACAGTTCCTACCTGATGCCCCATATCGGAAAACTGCGCCACAGCAGCCTCGCAGGTGTCCAGAATACCGGGTTCCATCGCAAAGGCGCCACCCCAGTCACCCAGCCAGCCGATCCGCATCGGCGTGGTCTGTGGCAATGGCAGGGTGGCTGCGCCGCCGCTTGCAAGTGGCTGACGCGGATCAGCGCCCGTCATCACATCCAACAGCAAAGCAATATCTTCAGGACTGCGCGCCATTGGCCCCAGGGTGGAGAGTTGATGCAGGAACAAATCGCCCTTTGGTTCGGACGGCACCCACCCCCAGGTTGGCCGAAAGCCGTAAACATTGCACCATCCGGCCGGGTTGCGCAAAGAGCCCATCATGTCGGAGCCATCCGCCAAAGCCAGCACCCCGGCAGAAAGCGCCACGGCCGCGCCGCCTGAGGAGCCGCCGCAGGTGCGATGCGGATCATACGGATTGCCCGTCGCGCCATAAACCGGATTAAAAGTATGCGAGCCGAGGCCAAATTCCGGCGTATTGGTCTTGCCGATCAAAATGGCGCCCGCCGCGCGCAGCCGGGCTACAAACAGCTCATCCTTGCTGGGCACGAAATCCTTGAACAGCGGTGAGCCCTGGGTCGAGGCAATGCCTTTGACATCGGCCAGATCCTTGATCGCCATTGGCAAACCATGCAATGCGCCGCGACTCTTGGCCTTATCTGCGGCGGCGGCCTCTGCCATCAGGGCATCGCGATCGCGCAGCGCCACAATGGCATTCAATCGGGGATTAAGTGCCGCGATACGGTCCAGCGTGGCCTGCATCACCTCTGTCGCACTCAGCGCGCCACTGCGCAGTTGTGTAACCAGCGCCTGCGCGGATCCATAGGGCTCATACATCTGACGGCTTCTCCTGCACCAATTGCTCGTTAGCCTAGCGCTGGAACCCTCCGCTGAAAAGCTGCACCCCAGCTGCATGTTATAAATACCTCGGGCAACTTGTGTTCTTTGAAAGTGACCAGCTGATGCGCGCGCCAAACGCACACATCCCCCCAGCATAGTTTTCTTAGCGGAAGCATAAAAAACGGGCGCAGAACTGCCTCTGCACCCGTTACATCCTGAAAACCCCACCCAATCGCGGATGTGGGTTAGTCGCCCTGGGCCTCAGAGCGGCTTTTGCCGGCAACATTCATCGCCAGGGTTGCCGCCATAAACCCATCGAGATCGCCGTCGAGCACACCTTTGGTGTCCGAGGTCTCATAGCTGGTGCGCAGATCCTTGACCATCTGGTAGGGCTGCAGCACGTAGGACCGGATCTGGTTGCCCCAGCCCGCATCGCCCTTGTTTTCATGCGCTTCATTGATGGCGGCATTGCGACGGTCCAGCTCTTGCTGATACAGCCGCGATTTCAGCGCCTTCATGGCGATGTCGCGGTTCTGGTGCTGTGATTTCTCAGAGCTGGTCACCACGATGCCGGTGGGATGGTGGGGAAATACGCACCGCCGAGTCGGTGGTGTTCACGTGCTGCCCACCAGCACCAGAGGAGCGATAGGTATCGATGCGGATATCCGCCGGGTTCACCTCGATATCAATATTGTCATCCACCACCGGGTAGACCCAGACAGAGCTGAATGAGGTGTGCCGTTTGGCGGCCGAATCATAGGGCGAGATCCGCACCAGGCGGTGCACCCCGGATTCGGATTTCAGCCAGCCATAGGCATTGTGACCGGTGATCTTATAGGATGCTGATTTAATGCCCGCTTCTTCGCCGGCACTTTCGGACTGCAGCTCAACCTTGTAGCCCTTTTTCTCGGCCCAGCGCACATACATCCGCGCCAGCATAGAGGCCCAGTCGCAGCTTTCAGTGCCGCCAGCGCCCGAGTTGATCTCAAGAAAGGTGTCATTGCTGTCGGCCTCACCGTCAAGCAAAGCCTCAAGCTCTTTTTCGGCCGCGGTCACCTTCAGCGCTTTCAGCGCCTCTTCGGCATCCGTAATGACCTCCTGGTCATCTTCCATCTCGCCCAGCTCAATCAGCTCGATATTGTCGGCAAGGTCCTGCTTGATCCCTTTGTAGACCCCGATTGCATCCAACAGGTTTTGGCGTTCGCGCATCAGTTTTTGCGCCGCCTCCGGGTCATTCCACAGATCGGGATCTTCAACACGCGCGTTGAACTCTTCCAAACGGTATTCAGCCGTCTCCCAGTTCAAACGCTGGGCCAGAAGCTCCAGCGACTTCTCGATATCGGCTACGGAGTTTTGGATCTCGGCGCGCATGTTTTTTCCTTGAACTTACGTATCAAGCAAGGGTGATAGACCACCCCGGGGCTGCGAGCAAGCTACGGCGCTGACAAAGCCACAGCGGACCTCTGCCATCGTCTGCATCAAAATCGCCTGCATCAAACTAGAACTAGTTTTTCTCTGGTTCGCAAACTGTCGCGAAAGCTTTGCCACATACAAACGGGCCTGTGTTGTTATCCACCGGCCCGCCTTGCGACGTTGTTCAGGGCCGCAAGCAAAGGGAGAGCCTCCACAGGCGCGCCTTATTCAAACGATGGAAAGACAAAATGCCATTTGGATATCTTGTATCACTTGGTGATGCCGCCCTGAACACCGGAGATGGCATTTCCGGCAGCTACACCTCGTTCATAACGGATCATGTCATTGGGTCGGGTCACTGGACATGGACTGGCACTGTCGACAACAAAAGTTGCAGCGACCAGGTAGAGACCGGCTCATATGCTCTGGGCACCGATGGCCACGTCTATTTCACCCCGGATCTGGGCCCGGTGGACACGCTCACCGCAGGCTCTGCACCCAATCCCCCCGCCTATGGGTTTGCTGGTGCATCGTCTGGTGGAGCGTCTGGTGGGGCCGGGGATGGGGTTGTGGATGGCACTGCGGCTGATGACTACATTCATGCGACCTATACGGATGCTGACGGAGACCGCATGAACGACGGCATCGGCAGCGGGCCTGCAGGAAATGGCGACACTGTGCTGGCAGGCGCAGGCAACGACACAGTCAATGGCGGCTGCGGCGACGATTCCATTTCAGGTGGCAGTGGCAATGACCATCTGTCTGGTTCAGATGGCGACGACACCCTTGAGGGCGGCGCAGGCGCGGACAGGCTGCATGGCGGCAAGGGGCTTGATTACGCCGACTATTCGGATTCTGACAGGGCCGTGAACGTCAACCTGACGACCGAAACCGGCTCTGGTGGCGAGGCCGAGGGCGATACCTACAGCGGCATCGATGGCGTCCTGGGCTCGGCTCAAAACGATACCATCATTGGCTTTAACCAGGAGGATTCAGATCCTCATGATACCTACACCAATGATTTCCACGGCGGCGCTGGCGATGACTACCTTGACGGCAAGGGCGGCAGCGACTCGCTCTATGGCGACACAGGCGATGACACCCTGATCGGGGGATCAGGCGACGATAAGCTGTCTGGTGGTGACGGCGCAGACCGCCTGATGGGAGGCACCGGCCACGACACCATGTCCGGGGGGCGCGGCAACGACCATTTCGAGGTCTCTGAAGGCGATGTCGCGACCGGCGGCGATGACAAGGACACCTTCCGCCTCACCGATCTGGGAGAGGCAGGCCGCGCGGACATCTCGGTCGACGGCGAGGAAGGCGGCAAGGATTGGGATACGCTCGACCTGGGTGGCCTGGTGGATCGCTCGACCCTTGAAGTGACCAGCACCAGCAATGGCACTATGAGCGGCACCGCCACCATGCTGGATGGATCCAGCCTCAAATTTTCCAATATCGAAAACATCATCTGCTTTGTCGCGGGTACCAGAATTTCCACCGCCAATGGCGCGGTGCCAATCGAAGAGCTGGTGCCCGGAGATTTGGTTCTGACCCGCGACAACGGCTTTCTGCCGGTGCAATGGCTCGGCTCAACCACGGTCCCGGCCCAGGGGCATTGGGCGCCGATCCGCATTGAGGCCGGCACTCTGGGCACCAGCCGCGATCTGTTGGTCTCGCCGCAGCACCGTATGCTGCTGACGGACGCAAATGCCCGGTTCCTGTTTGGCAGCCGCGAAGTGCTCTCGGCAGCGCGTTTTTTGATCAATGACCACAGCATCCGTCGCCAACCCGGCGGCATGGTCACCTATATGCATCTTCTGCTGAACCAGCATGAGGTCATCTTTGCCGAAGATTGCCCCAGCGAAAGCTTCTTTCCCGGCGACCAGGCACTGGAAGCTCTGAGCGGTGCCGCTCTTTATAGTCTTTTCAATTGCATGCCGCATCTGCGGGATCATCCCGAGGGCTTTGGCCCAACAGCGCGCTACTGTCTCAACCGGCCCGAAACACTGGCGCTGCGCGCATAGGCCAAAAGCATTGTGCGCAGCAGCCCGCCGCGCGCAGAACAAAAAGACCGGTTTGGCGATCGGCAAGCGTGCGCAGGCCTAGTACTGGCCACCCGAGGTAATGGTCCCAAAGGTTGCCTTGGGTCCCAGCACCGCGGTTCCACCGGTTGAGGTGGTGACCTGCCGTCCGGATTGCTGCACTTCTTCCAGCAAAGGCAGATCCGATCCCATGGCAAAACCACCATCAAAGGCGAGACCAAAGATCGGCTCGGCGCCGTCGCGGAAATACTCGGCCACCACATAGGCGCGCGAGGCGCTATCGGGCAGACGGGCGCCAGTGTAACGGTCGATCTTGATAAAATGTCCCCCTTCAGGCACGTCAAAAGGACCGCCGCCGAATTTCTCGGTCGCCACTTTCATGAACTGCTGGAACACTGGCCCACACATGGTGCCGCCATAGGCCCCCCGCCCCATCGGGCGCGGCTGGTCAAACCCCATATAGCAGCCAGCCACAATATTTGAGGTAAAGCCAACAAACCAAACATCGCGGGAATCATTGGTGGTCCCGGTCTTGCCTGCTGTGGGCACCGGCAGGTTGATCACGCTTGAGGCCGTGCCACGTTCAACCACGCCACGCATCATTGAGCTAAGGCTGGTAGGCAGTAATCGGATCCATCACCTGTTCCCGGTCCGTCTCGATCCGGGGCGATTTTCCTGGCGCCAGACCGGGTGCTGAGCAGTCGACACAGTCGCGATCATCGTGGCGATAGATCGTGCGGCCATAGCGGTCCTGCACCCGGTCGACCAATGTGGGCTGTACCCGCTCACCGCCATTGGCAAACATCGCATAGGATGCCACCATCTTGTACAGCGTGGTCTCCTCGGCGCCCAGCGAGTTAGCCAGAAAGGCGCCCATATTGTCATAGACCCCAAACCGTTCAGCGTAGCCCGCGACCACCGGCATGCCGACCTCCTGGGCCAGACGAATGGTCATCAGGTTCCGCGACTGTTCAATCCCGGTGCGCAGCGGCGTTGGACCATAGAATTTGTTTGACGAGTTCTTGGGACGCCACAGCCCCTGTGGTGTGTTGATCTCGATCGGGGCATCCACCACGATGGTCGCCGGGCTATAGCCACTGTCCAAAGCGGCGGCATAGACAAAGGGCTTAAAGCTGGAACCCGGCTGACGCTGTGCCTGGGTGGCGCGGTTGAACACCGAATGCTGGTAGGAAAAGCCGCCCTGCATCGCCAGAACACGGCCCGAGTTCACGGCCATCGCAACAAAGCCACCCTGCACCTCTGGCACCTGGCGCAGCGACCAATGTTGGAACGTGCCCCCCTCGTTCAGCTCGGCCCGCACCAGCACCCCATCCCCGCGACTGATATTGTCTTTGAAACTGCCCTTCAGCCACTTGATGTCGGCGCGCGGCACCGATCCGACTCCCGCCTGCCCCTCGACAGCAACGGTCAGGCTTTTGTCTCCGACCTCAAGCGCCACGGCGGGCAGCCATTTACCGCCCAGCGTGATGTCGCGCGGCACGTCTGCCGCAGCAAGCGCCTCTTGCCAGCGCGCCTCGTCCGCAAGGTCTTCCGCCTCTAGTGTTACTCCCGTGCCGGTCCAGATCCCGCGTGAGCGGTCATATTTCTGCAGGCCGGTGCGCAGGGCATCGGCTGCTTCGGTCTGCATCTCGGCATCAATGGTGGCGCGCACCGAAAGACCCCCGGTAAAGAACTCGCCCTCGCCGAAATCATCCGACAACTGGCGGCGGATTTCGTCAGAGAAATAGTCCCGCGGTGGCAATGTGGTGCGGAAGCTTTCAAAATCACCGTTTTGCACCGAGCGCAGCGGCTGAGCCACCTCGACCTTGTACACCGCCTCGGAAATATAGCCGTTCTCAAACATCTCGCGCAGAACATAGTCACGCCGCTCGGTCAGGCGTTCCTTGCCACGCACCGGGTGAAATTTTCCCGGCGCCTTGGGCATTGATGCCAGAGTTGCGGCCTCATGCGGCGCCAGCTCACCCAGGGTTTTGTTAAAATAGCTCTGCGCTGCGGCCGTCACACCATAGGAGTTTTGCCCGAGGAAGATCTCGTTGAGATAGAGTTCCAGAATCCTGTCTTTATCCAGAGTTTCCTCAAGCCGGGTGGCGAGGATGATCTCTTTGATCTTACGCGCAGCTTTGCGATCCCCGAACAGCAAAAAGTTCTTCATCACCTGCTGGGTAATGGTCGAGGCCCCGCGCACGTTGTCACCGCGAGAGCGCACCGCCTCAACTGCCGCCGCCGCAATACCACGGGCGTCATAGCCATTGTGCGAGTAGAAATTCTTGTCCTCTGCCGAAATGAACGCCTGCTTCACCAGATCCGGAATGTCCTCGGATGAGGTAAACAGGCGCCGCTCCTTGGCGAATTCATCAATCATACGCCCCTCGCCGGAATAAATCCGGCTGATGGTTGGCGGCTGATATTGCGACAGGGATTCGTGGCTGGGCAGATCGCGCCCATAGATCCAGAACACCGCCCCAAGGGTCAGCGCAATCATGGCAATGCCAAGCGTGATCGTACTGAAGATGGAACCAAAGAAGGATAGAATAAACCTGAGCACGGATGCGGCCTTTCTCGCAGGGTGCCGTCTATATAGGGGGGGCAACGCGCCGGGTCAAAACAGGAAGCGGCGAAAAAATGCCTTCAAAGGGGGGAAATCACCCTGTCGCGCCCCGCCCGGCTCTTGTTGACAGCTTCTGCTCGCTGAGCCGCCCCAAAACGCCGGTTTTGAAATCCGCAGGTACAGCTCCTGGTACAGCTCACTGTCGCACCAGGTACAGCTCACTGTCGGACCAGGGACCGTTGCCCCTCATCAGGGATCCGCCAATCTATCAGTCCTTTGAGCAGCCCTCTTGCAGTCTGATGCCGCCAGTTGCGATCTTGCAAATTGGCCAGATCACGCGCGCTGGAGAGAAACCCGATTTCGACCAAAACCGACGGGATATCCGCCGATTTCAACACCGAAAACCCGGGCCGATCGCAAAGCGGCTTGCGATTGATTGGGCCGGCTTCGGCCTTTACCCCCGCCACCAGCGCGCGGGCCAGCGCCACATTGCGCGGCTGGGTTTCCTGGCGGGCCAGATCCAGCATAACCCCGGTGACAAGATCATCGGTATGACTCAGATCGGTGCCCGACAGCAGATCGGCGCGGTCCTGCCGCTCGGCTAGGCTGGCCGAGGCCGCATCGGACGCCTCTTGCGACAGGGTATAGACAGTAGAACCATGCGCATGGCCCTGCGACAATGAATCCGCATGCAACGAGATAAACAGATCCGCTCCGGCCTGATGCGCCAGCGCTGTACGGCGTTCCAGCGAGACAAAATAGTCGCCATCGCGGGTGACCTGCACCTCAAACTGCCCCGAGCGCACCAGAACCTCGCCCAGCTCAAGAGCAAATTGCAGCATCAGATCTTTTTCCGTGATGCCGCCTTCTGCCTCGGCGCCTGGATCAATGCCGCCATGGCCCGGATCCAGCACCACCAGAAGGGGGGCATTTTCATCCCGCTCCGGGGCAATCTTTAACAGCTGCGGCGCAGGCAGATCCCAACGGGGATCCTGCGGCGCCCCGGCTGAGCGTTTGAATTGCTCAGGATCTGTACCTCGCAGGGCGACCTTCAACACAGCACCTGCGCTCACCGGATCAGTTTCAAGCTCTGCGGCCTGCACTGTCATAGGATCTGAAAGCTCAAGCACCATGCGCGACCAGCCCGGAATGTAGGTGCCAAATTGCACCGAGGTGATGCTGTCGCCGGTCAGGAAATCCTCTGTCTTCAGTCCCTGCCAATCAACCTCCTGAAAATCCAGCACCAGTCGGGGCGGCCCCTCAAGGGTAAACAGCCGGTAGGGCACGCCCTGGCTGAGACCAAGGCGTATATCCGCGCCGCCACCCACGTCACTGATCAGCGAGGTCTCAGTATCCACACGGGCCAGACCGCTAAACTCCTGCGCCATCACAACAGGTGCCATCAGGCATCCGGCGCTCAGCCATAGCGCCGTCATCACCGCATTCAATCTGCCCATAGAGTTGCTGCCCCTGTTCCGTGCTCGTGTTGCCCTCTGCATCGCAGAGCAGCCAAACAGGCAGCTCACACGGCAAGAGAGGTCTTGTGTGCAGCCTAGACGTCCCCCTTGGGAGAAATCAAATGCCCTGACTGCCTTGGCTGCTCTGGCAGCGAATTTCAGCCGCGCGCAGCCATAAAGGTCTTGAGACGCGCCAGCCCTTCGATGATGTCCTCTGTTGCGCCCGCATAGGAAAACCGCAGCGTCGTGGCACCGCGCATGGGGTCAAAATCCAACCCCGGCGTGACGGCAACGCCCGCCTTTTCAAGGATCTCGGCGGCAAAGCTGCGGCTGTCAGAGGTCAGATCCGATACATCCGCATAGACATAAAAGGCGCCATCCGGCGGCGCAATCTTGTCAAAGCCTGCCTGCGTCAGCCCCTCCAGCATAAGCTGTCGATTGCGCGCATAAACCGCAAGGTTTTCGCGCATCTCATCCTGACACTCTAATGCCGCCAGCGCCGCGACCTGACTGGCATGCGGCGCACAGATGAACATGTTCTGCGCCAGACGCTCAATGACGCGGATGTGGTCTTCGGGCACCACCATCCACCTGCCCGCCAGCCGGTCATGGAAAAGAAGTTGGAAAAGGAATTGATCACATAGCAGTCATCGGTGAGCTCAAGCGCCGTGACGGCCTTGGCCTCATATTCCAGCCCGTGATAGATCTCATCCGAGATAAAGGCCGCGCCCTGCGCCTGCGTTGCCGCGATCAAATCCCCCAGCGCCGCATGATCCAGCATGGTGCCGGTGGGATTGTTGGGAGAGGCCACCATCAGCCCGGCCAGATCAAGACCTGCCAAATCCGCAACAATCGGCTGCAGCCGGTTGTCCGTCGCGGTCTCAATATCCACCGGCGTCAGCCCCAGCGCCTTGAGGATCTGGCGATAAGACGGATAACCCGGCGCGCCAATCCCCACCCGGTCTCCGCTGTCAAACAGCGCGGTAAAGCTAAGCAGGAAGGCCCCCGAAGACCCCGGCGTCACCACCACGCGGTCCGGGTTGAGGTCGACATTGTACCATTCGCCATAAAGCCTGGCGATGCGTTTGCGCAGGGCGGGCAGCCCCAGCGCCACTGTATAGCCCAGGGTGTTGTTCTCCAACGCATCCGCCAGAGCGCGCCGTGCCGCCATCGGGGCGCCGGTTGAGGGCTGTCCCACCTCCATGTGAATAATGTGACGGCCATTTTCTTCGGCCAGACGGGCAGCCTCCATTACATCCATCACAATGAAGGGATCGACGTTTGACCTGCTTGAGTTTCGCATGCTGATCTCCCATGGTGCGCGCATGACTTTTGACCGTTTCTCCCGGCTGGCGTCAATCCCAGCTCTGGTGTTTTGCATTCTTGCCTATACGGTCACCTGCGTGCAGGCGGCATCCATAACGCTGTTGCGGGATGCGGATATCGAACAGGGCCTGTCCCGGCTGGCCGCGCCCGTGCTGCGTGCCGCAGGTCTGAATGCCAAACATGTGCGGGTTCTGCTGGTGAATGATTCCCACTTTAACGCCTTCGTTGTGGACAGCAGAACAATCTTTATCAACTACGGGCTGATCCTGAAGGTCACCAGCCCCGAGATGCTGCAGGCGGTGATCGCCCATGAGGCGGCCCATATCACCAATGGCCATCTGGCGCGGCGGATGCAAAAACTGCAATCCGCAGGCACCGCTGCCGGTCTGGGACTGGCCCTCGCGGTTCTTGCCGCCGCCGCAGGTGCCAGTGAAGCCGCCGGGGGCATTGCCATTGGCAGCCAAACCTCGGCTGTCCGGGGGTTCCTGTCCCATACCCGCGCCGAAGAATCATCGGCCGACCGCACCGCCGCAGGCTCGCTGAAATCCGCGGGCATCAGCCCGCAGGGGCTGGTCGACCTGCACCGCATTTTTGCTGGTCAGGAAGCGTTGAGCACGGCCAACCAGGACCCCTACATGCGCTCACACCCGCTGAGCCGCGACCGGATCCGCGCCGCCGAAGCCTTTGTGGCCGCCTATGGCGACAACAGCACACCCGACCCGCAGGACCAGTATTGGTTCGCGCGGGTACGCGGCAAGCTCTCTGCCTTTACCCGCTCGCCAAAGTGGAGCCTGCGCCGCGCCACTGAAGAGACACACAAAGATATCCGCCTGATGCGGCAGGCCATCGCCTACCACCGGCGCAATGATTTGAAAAAAGCCCTTACCGCAGTCAACGGCGCCTTGGCCATCCGGCCAAAGGATGCCTTTTATCATGACCTCAAGGGCCAGATCCTGTTTGAGAACCGCCGCTG
>NZ_MWVJ01000053.1 GCF_002087335.1 Pseudophaeobacter leonis | reverse complement strand
ATGGCGAAAGGATCCGGGGATCAGATAGGGGTCGGCAGCAAAATCTTCATCAGTGCTGATATCGACAAGCACTGGCGCGTTGGGGATACCAATCAGACGCAAAAGTTGGGGTGAGGTGATTTCATTCGGGGCAGCCATCGGCATGTCTCCTCGCAAGCAAGGGTGAACATGCGAACCTTGGGCTTTGCGCCTCACGGGGCGTTCGCGACATTCCCCATAGCTCTTTAGTCGCTTTGACCAAGGGGTTTGTCAAGCCGCGTCGTGTCAGGGGGGGGGAGAAGCTTGTGGCGCAGAGATGCCCAGGGCGGTTGCAAGTCAGGTCTCTTGAGCCACAATCCGGGTGGATGTGAAGCGGTGTTTGCTTTCGGTTAGGCGCTGGCTTGCTGGCGCTGCAGCTGGCTTGCTCCTGATAGATCCCGAGAGGGTTTTACACTCTTGGCCGCATTTGCGCGGCCTGTTTTCGAGGCCTGTTTTCGCGGCCTGAGGAAGGCATCAAATGAGGCTGCCCGAAATCACTGCAATGGGTGCCCGCCCATACACGCGGCCAGCGCGTTTAAAGGCAATTGTCCGGTGTTTTCAAACAGGGTGAAATAGTCTGCAAGGCTGACCACCTCGGCGATTTTTTCTCCTTCAAAACGCGTGAAAAAGTGGTCTCTGTAGTCGATTGCTTTGCCTGTTGTCAGGCAAGAGGTATGGACGACAACCCTGGTGGCCAGCCACTCCCCCTGATCAATGCTGATTTCACTGCTGAACGAGACGGGGCCAAAAAGATTACAGATAGAGAAGATGTACTCCTCCAATTCATGCTTGTCGAACGGCATCTGAGATACCGCGTTATTGGTGCGAAAATCCGGGGTGAGCATGGTCTCAAGGTACTGCATGTTCTTTTTCCCCACGGTCTCGTTTAGCCAGAACAGTAGAACATCATTTTTTGACATCTTCCCTCCTTCACGAACTCCGGTCTGCAGGCATGGCGCCTGAGATTATTCAGATCAATGAAATCTCTGTGCTGCAAGCTTGATAACGCGCTGTTTTGTTGTGTTTTTTCGGCGCAAAAGCTATAAAGTTGTGGCAAAATTCAGCAAATATGTTCGCGTAGCCTTACCGGTCGCAGCACAGGCCATGGCGGGTGCGCATGTGGGCAGCCATCCAGGCAAAGGCATCACGACAATAAGGCTAAAGCCGCCATGACAATAAAGGCATAGGTGCTACGACATTATTGTCTCGTCGCTGCATTGTGGTCACTGCGGGGGAGGGGGTAAAGTGCAGGTTTCTGTTGCCAGGTACCTGCGAACCCCGCCTTACGCTGCTAGGCATAAGGACTTAATTTTCGGTTTTCCGAACTGCTTACGCAGCGAGGGCTACCGGAGCACGATTGTCATTTGCAATTGTACAGTTTTCGCCGATAACGGTGGCAGACAGCCGAAACAAAGCTAACCCCTTTAGACGTCCGTCGATCCTGTTTCGACCCCATAATGCTCAAATGAAGCATGCTTTGGTGGAGTCGCCGGGTACCGCCCCCGGGTCCGATCCGTGTATTACGAGCGCATTTATGTTCATAGTCCCCGAGGGAACAGAATGAATATAGGCGCGCCATGGGGGGAGTTAAAGGGGAAAACCACAATTTCTCGCGCAGCGTCACAGTTGGCCAGGCGGGGAGGCAGACAGTGGGCCAGGCGGTGGGCCAGACAGTGGGCCAGACAGTGGGCCAGACAAGAACCTATTGAGGCCGGGGCTGCGGCCTGAGTTGCGACCTGCGCTGTGGTCTGTTTTTTTCTAGGCGGGCGCGGGTCTTGCCGAGGCGGGGGGTGTTGTTTTTGCGCTAAACACATCGGCTGCGAGATTTCTGGTTTCACTTTCAAGATCCGCAAGGCCCGTGACCGCAGCTGGACCATCCCCCGCCTCGATGGCATCGGCGATCTGGCTGTGGAGGTCCACAATCCGGGCGCGATCGCGGGCTGTAAAGGTGATCATGTTCATCAGGGGCTGCATGGCCTCAACGGCGCCCGCCAACTGATACGAGAGCACCGGATTTGCCGCCCCATCCACCAGGGCGCGGTGAAAGGCGACATCAGAGGCGCAAAAGGCTTCATCCGTCAGCCCCGGCTGGCTTTGGCGAAAAATTTCGGCCCGCATGGTGGCAAGCTGGTCGGCGGTGCGCCGCTGCGCAGACAGGAGGGCGCAGGCGCGTTCCAGCGCGTAGCGCGCTTCACAAGCGGTCTCAAAGCTCACCTCGTTCATGCTGAGCAAGAGCGTCGAGGTGGTAATCTGCTGCGCATAGGCATCTTCAAAGCTGAGCCGATTGACAAAGGCGCCGCCGGAAGCCCCTCGCTGTGTGCGGATAAGAGACTGGGCGGCCAGACGTTTGAGCGCCTCACGCACCGTGGGGCGTGACACCTGAAAATACTCAGAGAGTTCTGCCTCTGAGGGCGGGCGTTCGTCCACGATCAGATCGCCGCCGATAATGGCGGTCTTTATCGCCTTGGCAATCTGCACCGAAAGGCCGCCAGTCCCGTTTGGGTCGATCTTCATCGTCGTTCTCCAAGTGTGGCGCCTGTTTCCGGCCGGGGCAATCAGGCGGAGCATTTATGGCTTGCCGCTGAGAAATCATTTGTCTGACATTACGAGATGTGGCAATGATTTTCTCAAATGTAAGACAATTGAGGGCGGCTGAGTCGCCATCCGGTGTGCCGGTGCGACTTTGCAATTGCTTTTGATAACGAAGCCAAGGAGACGACATATGTTCAATGCACTGATCGTGAACAAGGATGAGGAGACCGGTCTGGCCAGCGCCGCAGTTGAGCAGATCAGTCTGGAGCAATTGCCTGCCGCTGAGGTCACCGTGGCGGTGGAGTATTCCACGGTAAACTACAAGGACGGCCTGTGTCTGAGCCCCAAAGGAGGCGGCCTTGTGCGCAAATACCCGCATATTCCGGGGATCGATTTTGCAGGCACAGTCGAGGCCAGCGATGACGCGCGCTACAAGCCGGGCGACAAGGTGGTTTTGACGGGCTGGCGCGTTGGCGAGGCGCATTGGGGCGGCTATTCGCAAAAGGCGCGGGTAAAGGCCGACTGGCTGGTGCCGCTGCCTGCGGGGCTTGATAGTCGGCAGGCAATGGCTGTGGGCACGGCCGGGTTGGCTTCGATGCTTTCGGTGATGGCGCTTGAGGATCACGGGGTGCGCAAAGACCATGGCCCGATTCTGGTGACCGGTGCTGCGGGTGGCGTGGGCTCTGTTGCCACAGCTATTCTGGCCAATCTCGGCTATGAGGTGGAAGCCGTCACCGGGCGCCCTGAAGCCGAGGCCTATCTGCGTGGTCTTGGGGCCAGTCAGCTCGTGGCGCGCGAAGAGCTGACTGAAACCGTGAAACGCCCGCTCGAAGGCGAAACCTGGGCTGGCTGCATTGATGCCGTTGGTGGCGCCATGCTGGCGCGCGTTCTGGGCCAGATGAAATATGGCGCTTCTGTTGCCGCTGTTGGCCTGGCTGGCGGTGCGGCTTTGCCTGCCACTGTTATTCCCTTTCTGTTGCGCGGTGTGAACCTGCTGGGAATTGATTCCGTGATGCAGCCCTACGACAACCGGGTGCGCGCCTGGGCCCGGCTGGCGACGGATCTGCCGATGGAAAAACTTGAGGCCATGGTGCAGCCTGCAGTACTGTCGGACCTGCCTCAGCTGGGGGCCGATATTCTTAACGGTCAGGTCAAGGGGCGCGTGGTTGTTGATGTAAATGCCTGAAGCCATCGCTGTGACGCGTGATCACCCTAGGCCGCTAGCATAAGAATCGCCCCGGATGGACATATCCGGGGCTGTTTTGCTCCAGCAGGGCGGCTCTGGCTTGACCTGTCGGCGCAAGACCTGCAACCCTTTGGTTAACGACATTAGGGAGCGGATATGACGCTGGATATCGACTTTGTACGCGGGCAGTTTCCTGCCTTTCAGGAACCAAACCTGCAGGGGCAGGCCTTTGTTGAAAATGCTGGCGGCTCTTATACTTGCCGTCAGGTGATCGACCGGCTGACGCGCTATTATACCCAGCGCAAGGTACAGCCCTATGCGCCCTATGAAGCCTCGCGTCTGGCTGGTGCCGAGATGGATGAAGCGCGGGCGCGTCTGGCTGCAATGATGGGGGTTGCGACCGATGAGTTGAGCTTTGGCCCCTCGACCACCCAGAACACCTATGTTCTGGCGCAGGCCTTTCGCCAGTTTCTAAAACCCGGAGAGGCGATCATTGTCACCAATCAGGACCATGAGGCCAATACAGGCCCCTGGCGGCGGCTGGCGGACGAGGGGGTCGAGGTCCGGGAATGGAAGATTGATCCTCAGACCGGCCATCTGGACCCAACCAAGCTGGAAGAGCTGCTGGATGATAGCGTGCGTCTGGTGTGTGTTCCGCATTGCTCCAACGTGGTTGGAGAGATCAACCCGGTGACAGAGATCACCGCCTTGTCGCATGCCGCCGGGGCCTTTGTCTGCGTTGATGGCGTGTCTTATGCCCCGCACGGGCTGCCCAATGTGGGAGAGCTGGGCCCGGATATCTATCTGTTTTCGGCCTATAAAACCTACGGTCCACATCAGGGTATGATGGTGATGCGGCGTGAACTTGGCACCCTGTTGCCCAATCAGGCGCATTATTTCAACGCCGATAGCCTCTATAAACGGTTTACGCCGGCTGGGCCGGCTCATGCCCAGGTGGCGGCCAGTGCCGGTATGGCAGACTACATCGAGGCGCTGAATGCGCACCACGGTGGCCCTGATGAGGGCGCTGCCGCGCAGGCGGCCTTTGTGCATGATCTGATGCGGGCGCATGAGGTGACCCTGTTGCAGCCGTTGCTGGACGCGCTGAAGGCGCGCAACGACCTGCGGCTGATCGGCCCGGACGACGCGGCCACGCGCGCGCCCACGGTGGCACTGGCACTGAACCGCCCGGCTGAACCGGTTGCAGCTCAATTGGCAGAGCACGGTATCATGGCGGGGGGAGGCGACTTTTATGCGGTGCGTGCGCTGACGGCGATGGGCGTGAACCCCGATGACGGCGTCTTGCGGCTGAGTTTCACCCATTACACCTGCAAGGAAGAGGTGGCCAAGCTGATCGCCGCACTTGATCAGGTGCTGTAGTATCATGCTGCAAATCATTTAGGGACTGCATGGCGCAGGCCTGGGCGTGTGTGAACACCCGCAACTGCCGTCGCACCCCGCAAATCCCATTGCGCCCCGTAAACTCAAATGCACTGCACAACTGGTCGGGTAAAACACGCATCTTTTGTTCCACCTCTTGTGCTGTGTGGCAGGACGCGCGAAATTGAGCCGTCGTTCTAAATTTCGGAACGCGTTTGTTGTCGTCGTGAGCAAGGAAAATTGTCGAAATGCCCACCGGAGCCCGTCTGACCGCCGCCCTTTGTCTGGCGCTGCTCGCCTTTGTTGTCTCAGGGCAGGTCATGCCCCTGGTGCCCGAGGGCACTGACTTTGGCTATTTTACCCATGTGAACATTGTGCTGGGTCTGCTGACCGGTTGGATCTTTATGGGGCGGCGGGTTGGCCATGGCCTTGTGCCCGCGATCAACCATGGCTTGACTGGCGCTGCGGTGATGGTGCTTTGGGCGCTTTTTATCCAGGGATCCTGGGAGATGTTTCGCCAGGCCATGCGCAACCGCTTTGATGGCCCCTTTGAGGCCTTGCTGGCGATACTTACCATCTCGGTGGATTTTTTCTTTGTCATTGCGGTGCCCTCGGTGCTGATTTCACTGGCTGTGGGCGGCTGTCTGGCCGGGCTTTTGGCCGAAAACGCGCATAAGCGTTGGCCATGATTTATGGCTTACCAAAGGGTTAAGAGACGTGGTTGATCTGTTTTTCTACGGCACGCTGCGCTTTGTGCCGCTGCTGGAACGTGTGTTGGGGCGCGGCGGTGCTGATCTGGATGTCACCGAGGCCAGCCTGGCAGATCACGCGGGCTTTGCTGTGCGGGATCAGGTCTTTCCGATGCTCTGCGAGGCGCCCGGGGCCGCGGCGCCGGGGGTTTTGGTGCGGGGGCTTTCAGAGACAGATCTGGCCTCTCTCAATTACTACGAGGGGGGCTTTGACTACGCTCTCAAACCGGTCACAGTTTCACTGACGGCAGAGGATCAAACAGGCGCTCAGGTTGCGGCCGGTGTGTATTATCCAGCACCTGGCCTGTGGCAGCCCGGCGCGCTTTGGGATCTTGAGGCATGGCGCACAGAGTGGGGCGCGCTGACGCTGCGGGCGGCCGAAGAGGTGATGGCCTACCAGGGGCGTGTCACGGCTGAAGACATGGCGCGGAGCTTTGCGTCGATCCGCCGCCGCGCGGCCTCATGGCTGACAGCGCAGGCGCAACCAGAGGATCCGGCGCATGATCTGGCCCGCGATGTCATCGTGCACGCGCATAAGCGCGCCTATGTGAATTTCTTTGCGATGGAGGAGATGGACCTGCAGTTTCGCCGCTTTGATGGCAGTATGAGCCCGGTGGTGAACCGGGGCGTGGCGCTGGTTGGGCGGGCTTCGGTGGTTCTGCCCTATGATCCTGTGCGCGATCAAGTGCTTTTGGTCGAACAGTTTCGCGCCGCAACCTATATTGCGGGTGAAAAACAACCCTGGATGTGGGAGCCGGTGGCGGGGCTTATTGATCTGGGTGAGACGGCTGAACAGGCGGCCTGCCGTGAGGCGATGGAGGAGGCCGGAGTACACATCAACCGGTTGGAGCCCGTGAGTAGCTGCTATCCTTCCAGCGGGTCCTCAGGAGAGTTTATTTATATTTTTGTGGGTCTTACGGATCTTTCTTTGGTCAATGGTGGCGGGGGCGTCGCTGGTGAAAATGAAGATCTGCGCAGCCAGATCCTCGATTTCGACAGCCTGATGCAGGGCATTGATGCTGATCTTTATCAGGATATGCCTTTGGTGACGGCGGCGCTTTGGTTGTCACGCCATCGCGCGCGGCTGAGGGCGGCGGTGGTTTAAGACGCCTTCGCGCCTTGTGAAGCCTTGCCCCCTTGGTTACATCTTGGGAGAATGATCGAAAGGGATACCATGCGCATTGCACGCGATCTGGCCGACGCCATTGGCCACACTCCGCTGATCCGTCTGAACCGCGTTAGCGACGAGACCGGATGCGAAATTCTGGGCAAGGCCGAATTCATGAACCCCGGCCAGTCGGTCAAGGACCGGGCGGCGCTGTATATTATCAAGGATGCCATTGCGCGCGGTGAGTTGAAACCGGGCGGCACCATCGTTGAGGGCACCGCCGGCAATACCGGCATTGGTCTGGCGCTGGTTGGGGCCTCAATGGGGTTCAAGACCGTGATCGTCATCCCTGAAACCCAGTCTGAGGAAAAGAAAGACATGCTGCGTCTGGCTGGCGCTCAGCTGGTGCAGGTGCCCGCCGCGCCCTATCGCAACCCGAACAACTTTGTGCGCTATTCTGAGCGCCTTGCCAATGAGCTGGCCAAAACCGAGCCCAACGGCGCGATTTGGGCCAACCAGTTCGACAATGTCGCCAACAAGCAATCGCATGTGGAAACCACGGGTCCCGAAATCTGGGAACAAACCGGCGGCAATGTCGATGGCTTTACCTGTGCCGTTGGCTCTGGCGGGACGCTGGCGGGCGTGGCCGAGGCGCTGCAGCCCAAGGGGGTAAAGGTTGCTCTGGCGGATCCCATGGGGGCAGGGCTCTATTCCTATTACACCACCGGTGAGATCGCCATGGAGGGCTCCTCCATTGCCGAAGGCATCGGTCAGGTGCGTATCACCAAGAACCTTGAAGGGTTCCAACCTGATTTCAGCTACCAGATTTCCGACACAGAGGCGCTGCCCTATGTGTTTGATCTGCTGCATGAAGAAGGTCTGGTTCTGGGGGGCTCTTCTGCGATCAATATCGCGGGGGCCGTCCGTATGGCCAGGGACATGGGACCGGGCAAAACCATCGTGACCGTGTTGTGTGACTATGGCACGCGCTACCAGTCGAAACTGTTCAACCCCGATTTCCTGCGCGAAAAAGAGCTGCCGGTACCCGAATGGATGACCCATACACCGGCCTCTATTCCGGGCGTTTTTGAAGACGTATGAGTATCGCGCCCCGGCAGACCGCCTGTGTAGTAAACCCTGAGGTCGCAACATTGCGGCCTCAGGTATTTTTGAGCCGCCTGAGCGGAGCCTTAGCACTGCTTGTTGCGGCGACATTCCTTGTGCTTGTGACCTTGGCCGGAGCTGCACAGGCGCAGCTCAGCGCTGAGCGAAAAATCTACTATCAGGAATGGCAAAAGACGGCGGTGAGGGCCGAGCAGGTCATTGATACCAGCCGTGCGTCCAGTGCTGCGTTTGAGCAGCTGCGCAAGGATCTGACCAAATTCCGGCAAAAGTTTCAGTCGGTAAAGGGTGAGAATACCAAACGTATTGAGACGCTTGAGGGGCAAATTTCGGCTTTGGGTGCCGTTCCCGCTGACGGTGAGGAAGAGCCTGAGGATATCGCCGATTTGCGGCGGCACCTCAATCAACAGCTGACCTATCTGAAAGTGCCACGCATTGTGGCGGAAGAGGCGTTTAGCCGTGCAGATGGCTTGATCGACGAGATCGACGCGATCATTCACGAACGCCGCACCAAACGTCTGTTGCAACGTGGGCCGTCGCCGCTGAATCCGGAATACTTGCCCGGCGCCCTTGGGGCGCTGAGCAAGGTGGGGCGGACACTGTGGAGTGAAACCCAGGCCCAGGTTCTGAATGACACCACGATTGAGCGGGTCTCGGATGACCTTCCTGTTCTTTTGGTTCTGTTCCTTGTCGGCAGCCTTTTGGTGCTTCGCGGGCGTCGGTGGTCCCGGACGATCGGCGATTATCTGCGCGGCCTCGGCGCGCGCGATACCGGAGTCTGGAGCTTTGTTGTTTCCCTCTTGCAGATGATCCTGCCTTGCGGGGGTTTTCTTTTTGGTGGTCAGCTCTTGAGCTGGCCAATGTGCTGGGGGTGCGGGGCACCTTGATGCTGGATCATCTGCGGAGTTGGGCCTTTATCCTGTTGGCCTTTCACTGGCTGGGAGAGCAGCTGTTTGCCAGCCCCCGTGCGCAAAACCTTGTTCCGTTTGCAGTGGCGCGGCGCGGCGAGGCCCGACTGATGATTGACCTTCTGGCTGTCATCGTTGTGCTTCAGGATGTCTTGAATCAGCTCCATTTGCTGGAGAACACATCGGTAGAGACCAAAGCCGTTCTTGCATTTCCGCTGATTGTGGCCGCCGCTCTTGTCCTCTACCGTCTGAACAAAATCGGTGTGTTAGGCGGAGGGACAAGCCCGGCTGACGACGATGCTGACAGCGAAAACCGTCTCGCAGCGGGGGCGAGCCGTGTTGTCGGCGTTGTGCGCCGTGGCGCTCATTTTTTTGGCATCTTTGCGCCTCTGTTGGCCGCCGCCGGCTATGTGAATGCGGCTGAAGCGCTGATTTATCCTGCGATTTTGACACTGGCGCTGCTGGCTGCACTGGTCATTGTGCAGCGGTTTGTTGCGGATCTTTATGCCTGGCTTTCCGGGCTGGGGCATGCGGCGCAGGACTCGTTACTGTCGGTTGGTATCGGCTTTGTCCTCTCCTTGCTGGCGGTGCCGCTTTTGGCGCTGATCTGGGGCGCACGGGTCGCGGATTTGACGGAACTCTGGTCAACCTTCCTGGGTGGCTTCCGGGTTGGCGACACCCTGATCTCTCCGACCGCTTTCCTGAGTTTTGCTGTGGTTTTTGCCGTTGGCTATGGCCTGACGCGGCTCATCCAGAGCAGCCTGCGTAACTCGTTGTTGCCAAAGACCAAGATCGACCCCGGTGGCCAGAACGCAATTGTTTCGGGCATGGGCTATGTCGGGGTTTTCCTCTCTGCGTTGCTTGCGATCTCGATGGCCGGACTGGACCTGTCATCGCTGGCAATTGTCGCAGGCGCTCTGTCTGTCGGGATTGGGTTTGGTCTTCAAACGATTGTGTCTAACTTTGTCTCTGGCATAATTCTGCTGGTGGAGCGGCCGGTGTCCAAGGGCGACTGGATCGAGGTCGGCGGGTTGATGGGCTATGTGCGCGATATTTCGGTGCGTTCGACCCGCATCGAGACCTTCGACCGCACCGATGTTATCATTCCAAATTCGGATTTGATCAGCGGCACGGTAACCAACTATACCCGCGGCAATACTGTCGGGCGGGTGATTGTTCCGGTGGGCGTGGCCTATGGCCCCGATCCGAGGCTGGTCGAGACAATCCTGTCTGAAATCGCGCATGCGCATCCGATGGGGCTTGTGGATCGGGGTCCCAAGGTGGTTTTTCAGGGCTTTGGCGCGGATAGCCTCGATTTCGAAATCCGGGCAATCCTGCGGGATGTTAACTGGGTGGTCGCGGTGAAATCAGATATCAACTACGAGATCTGCGCCCGATTTGCGGCGGAAGGAATAGAAATTCCTTTCGCGCAGCGCGACATCTGGATACGCAACCCCGAGGCGCTCAGGACCGGGTCTGTCAGATCGGGCTCTGAGAGCGGAGCATCTCTGGTTGCCAAAGAGCCTGCGGCCACAGCCGAACCAATCAGCCCTGTCCTGCATGAGCTGCAGGACGGCGAAGAAGATCAAGATGGAGATGGGGATGCCGACAGATAAGCCTCTGTATGGGGAGGATGCATACCTGTGCCAGGCCCCAGGCCTGGTGGTCGAACATCTGGCTGAGGGCGGTCTGGTGGTTGCGCCCAGTCTGTTTTATCCCACTGGCGGCGGCCAGCCAGGCGATGCAGGCTCCCTCAGCTGGCCGGGCGGGCGGTGTGTCATTGAAAATACCGTCAAAGGCCCTGGGGGAGGCAGTGTCCTGATCCCCAGTGAGGGCAGTGAGCCGCCGCCAGTTGGCACAGAGGTAACCCAAGAGCTGGACTGGCCACGGCGCTTTGGCCATATGAGGGTCCATACAGCGTTGCACCTGTTGTCTGTGGTGGTGCCGTTTGACGTCTCTGGCGGCTCAATTTCGGCCACCAAGGGGCGGCTTGATTTCAATATGCCCGAAGCACCCACCGATAAGCAGGCTTTGCAAGAGCAGCTGCAAATGTTGATTGATCAGGATCTTGAGGTCACGCAAAGCTGGATTACTGACACTGAGCTTGATGCCAACCCACAGTTGGTAAAAACCATGTCCGTCTCACCGCCGCGCGGATCCGGTCACGTTCGTCTGGTGCGCATTGGCTCTGCCCAGGAACAAGTGGACCTGCAGCCCTGTGGCGGCACCCATGTTAAACGCAGTGCAGAAATCGGTAAAATCCGTCTGGGTAAAATGGAGAAAAAGGGCAAGGAAAACCGTCGCATCTACCTGCATCTGGAAGATTGAAAAAGCTTTTGAAAAAGGTGCATTTTTTGCCATATCTGGCCTTGCAATTCCTTTTGTGATCAGTCAAAAGTCCGCCTAACGGAGAGGTGGCCGAGTGGTCGAAGGCGCACGCCTGGAAAGTGTGTAGGCGGGAGACCGTCCCCAGGGTTCGAATCCCTGTCTCTCCGCCACATACCCTTGAAATAATTTGATAAGTTTGCGCCTGATGTAAGGGTTGCAGAATTTGAACTTTTCCAAAACCCCCTGAGCATTCGGTGAAAACCCATCGGGATAGGCCGCAAATTTTGACGTCAATGGCTGCCAACGGGCCTTTGAAGCTAAATTCGGCAGGCAAAATTGAGTGATGTTTTCAAGCGCCTCATCTGACGCCTGGCAAAGCGCGGCTTGTGATCCGGCCCACAGTGCGGCGCCTCCTGCGGTCTCTGCGCTTGTCGGGGCCGGGTCCCCATCAGTTTGGCCGCTTTGACTATTCCGCCTCGGGCGGTGGGCTGGAGGCCATCTCGGTGATGGCTTGAAATTCTGACAAGAATTCCGGTTGATGTTGCATCAGGTACCGGACGATCCGGGCGTTCCCAAGAAGCTTTGCCAGATAGCCCTTGATGACGGTCAGCTGCAGGTGGTCCTGGCCATAGGAGTCCTGGATCGAGGTGATCCCTTCCTGCAGCCGGGCAAGCTCGCGCTCCATGCGGGCCATGGCCTCGGGGGATATGCCAGCCGTCTTCTTGGGTTTTCTGGTGTCCACCAGCTGCGCCTGGGGCGTTCCCGCCAAAATCGCCGAGATGTATGCCGAAGTGTAATTGTTCGCGTTCATCATCAGCTCGGCTGCCTCGATCTGCCGCATCGCTGTCATCTTGCGCAGGGTTTCGAACACGGCGGTTGCACAATGTTTGTCCTTCAGATGCCGACAGCCTCTTGGCAAATTCCCTCGAGGAGATTGGCCTTACGCACGATGCTGCGCGGATTGAGATCCAGCGCCAGGGCGATCTTTTCCTCGGAGACGCCGTGCTCAATGGCCCTGCGGATCATCTTGTGCTCCTGGATGGGGGCAAGACGGCTGATCCGCTTGTTATAGGTGAAGGCCTCGTCGTCCGTGGAAACCAGGCATTCGACCCGTTCGATGCCGAGATCCTTCAGCACCTCAATCCGGATATGGCCATCCAGCAGCATATAGGTGTCTTCCTTGCCCGGGGATCGCGTGATGACCGGTGGCTCAACAAGGCCAACCTCTTTTATGGATGCGGTGATCTGGTGGTACTTGCGGCTGGATTTCACCGATGCGCCGAGGGCACGTAGGGGCAGGACGGCTTCTACCGGCACAGTGAGGCAATTGTTCTCAAACGAGCGCAACCGTGTCCAGGGTTTTGCGCTTGCCCCGGCTCATTCGACCGCTCCCGCATCCAGAGATTGGCCCAGATAGGCGGGCAGGGTGGCCAGCCCCTCTGCCCGCAAAAGCGTCAGGAAATGGTCATCGCCCTTCAGCGCGCGAAAGGCCTCCACGACGAAGATCAGGCGGCCCTGCGTCAGTTCGGCCTTCTTGATCAGCAGCTTCTGACGCTCCGCTTCCTGCTGATAGGCCCGTACAAGCGCGTCGCTGGTCAGGGGCCTTTTGGCGCCGTCTCTTCTGCCATAGCTGTTTCGATGAAGGCGAGGGCCCTGTGCGTCGCGCTGCTGGATGAGACGGCGCACGGCTGCCAGTTTCTTGCCGCGCAGTTTTTTCTGGGTGTAGGCCTCCATCAGAGCGCGCTGCCCGCCCTCGGCATCCGTCTTCGAGATGTCGATGGCGAGATTCAGCGGCAGAAGACCAGTCTCCACGGCCGAAACCAGCCGTTCTTCGCCGCGCTCCAGCAGCCCTGCAATCATTGTGACGTAATCTGGTGTAACTCCGATCTTGTTGGCGATCAGGCGGTCGTTGTAGCCGCGTTTGCGCAGGTTGCCGATCTCACGCATCAGGTCAACGGGCGCGTGCTGGCGGCGTGCACAGTTCTCCACCAGGCTCATGATCAGGCAGTCGCTCTCGTCGGCGTCGATGATGATGGCAGGAATGGTATCCTGCTGCAGCTCCATAAACGCCTCGAGCCGCCCCTGGCCACAGACGAGGTCATATTCCACGGGTTCTGTCCCGGCGCGCTGCGCCACGGTGATGGGGCGCTTTAGGCCAATTTTGGCAATGTTCTCGACCATTTCCTCAAAAGTGCGCCGGTTGCGCACACGGGGATTGAGCATGCGAATTCGGTTGGTTGCGATGAGAGTGACCTGTTTTTGAACACTGTCTTTGGCGTCGTCTGGCATCAGGCGGCCTCCGTGATGCGGGCCCGGCCAGCGAGCGCATAAAAGTAGTCGAGCGTGTCATAGCGATAGGCGTCCAGCGACAGCCCGTTTTGTTCGGCCAACCTTAGCTTGGGGCTGGTCATGTCGATGCTGGGCAGCAGGTAGTAGTCGCGTGGGCCGCTGTTCAAGTCATTCATTCTCACGGCAATCGTGATGTCGGGCACGAGGCCAGCATCGATGCGGATGCGCCATCGCAGGGAGCCACCCTGAGTCTCGAAACACCGGGCGAGCACCACCGACGCCGTGAACTCGTCATTGATGCGGATCAGGTCGGTGTCTGGGTCTTGCACCGCCTGGCCGCCGCACTCGGCGATACCGGAGAGGATCTGGGCCACGATGCCGGGATGGGCCTGGCGCAAGGCCCGGTTGATCTCGACGTAGCGGTAGTCGCGCTCTGGGGCGTAGCCGATCATCTGGTAGGCGCGCAGCAGGCTGCCAAAGCGGCTGCGAAAGGCGCTGGAGGATGGCAGGTCGTCCTGTTCATCAATGATCAGTCCGGACAGCACGCCTTTCTGTTTCAGCACGCCGCGCAGGGCTTCAAGCAGTTCAGCGTCGGTGAAATGCTGGCTGCGCGCGTCTACGATCTCGCGGGCGCGCAAGAAAGTCGCCTCGTCCACGATGGCGGGGTAGGCGCCCTCGGCCCGGATCCACATCTCGCGCGGGTTCACCACGCGCTGGTGCTTCAGCTTGAAGGACACCTTGTTGTAGACGTTGTTGCCGATGTATTTTTCATTGGTCAGCACCTGATGAACGGACGCCCGGGACCAGGGTCGCTCAAGATCCGTCAGATGCCCCTCGGCATTCAGGGCCTCCGCAATCTCACGCTCCAAGCAACCCTCCCCGACGAACATCCGGTACATGCGGCGCACGACGTCCTGTTCCTGCTCTGGGCCCGGAGCGAGAACAACGCGGTCGGTCTGAAGGCTTTTTTGTTCGCCGCGCGACAGGGCCCCCTTGGGGGGCCTTGTTCGTCGATCAGCACCCGGCGCAACCCATATCCAGCCGCACCGCCTTGGCGAAAGCCCAGCTCCACCAGGCGGCATTGCCCGGCAAAGACCTTTACCGAAAGCTCGCGGCTGTATTCGCCTGCCATGACGCGTTTTACGGTCTTCAGCAGGTTGGAGCCGATGCTGCCGTCGTTTTCGAACTGCTCACCGCAATAGTGGACCCGGATCCCGGCACGGGAGCAGACATGCTCGTGATACGCCCCTTCATCAGCATCCTGAAACCGGCCCCAGCGGCTGACGTCATAGACCAGAATGGCCTTGAAGTCCGCGTGGCCGGTTCTGACCTCTGCCATCAGGTTCTGCAGCGCTTCGCGGCCGTCCAACCGCAACCCGGAGCGGCCTGAGTCCTCGAACACGCGCAGGATCTGCAGACCCCGGGCGGTGGCGTAATTTCGAATGATGTCGAGCTGGTTCTCGGTCGAGTACTTCTGATGATCGGTCGACATCCGCACATAGGCGACCGCCGGGATATCCTGTCCGTCCTCGTCGCCTTTTTCTTCGCTGTTGTATCGACCGTTGTTCAAACCGGGTTTTCCTTTTCAGCCTTTTTTGGTTTCTATTTTTTTCCACCTGGCACACACGCCTCTGCAAAGTCGCTTGCTGAAATGGACAAGGTCTTTCCGTCTGCCCGGCGGTGATTTTTCAAATTCCAATTCATTGCTGCACGCCCTCACATCAGGAGTGTCCGTCAAGCGCGGTCCAATGACCCACAACGGACAAAATCGACTCCGGCCGTTTTCATGGTCTTCAATTGTTTAGTGAAGAAGGACGTGAAAATGCGCGTGAAGATGGGCACAGTTGTGCCGAAGATGGGCACATTTGTGCATCTGGTCGAAGACCCCACCGATTATCGAGCTGCCATAGCGATGGCTCTGCACGAAGAATTGGACGACACACACAGGGCAATCAAAATGGCCATGCGCTGGACGGGGGCCAGCGAACGTGCTGTGAAGTATTGGTTCTCGGGCGAGCGGGGGCCGAGCGGCGACCATCTGATCGCCCTCGCGCGGCATTCGGATGCTGTGCTCTATGTTGTTCTTGCCCTTGCGGGGCGACACATTGTCGAAGAGGCGGAGGAGTGAGGGGCGAAGGATGACCGGCAGGAGCAGGGTGCCGCTCACGCTGTGAGGTGTGCCATTTACTACGGCAGCAGCAAGGTGCATTGCCTCATAGCCGGCGCAGAGTGGATTTTCACTGCAGGAGCGAAGGCACCGGATGGCGCCTTCGCTTTCGGTTGTTTGGCTGGGGTCAGCCGCCGTGTTCTTTGATCAGGCCTTTGGCCGTGTCGATCAGCGCACGACCATCTATGCCTTTGGCGTCCATTTCGCTCACCCAGCGGTCAATAACGGGCTGGGATTTTTCCTTGAACCGGGCAACTTCTGCTTCTGGAAGCTGGATGATGGTGTTGCCTGCGTCATCGGCAATGGCGCGGCCCGGGGCATCTTTGCCCCACATCACCGTGGCGGCCATCTCTGAAAGCTTTTGACCGGATTCGGCGTCGATTGCTGCGCGGACATCATCTGGCAGGCTGTCGTATTTGGCCTTGTTCATCACCAGCACAATCGTTGCGGTATAAAACGCCTCATCGCCGACAAACTCGGTGTGATGCGTCACCAGCTCTGAGAGCTTGATCGCAGGTGTGACCTCCCAGGGGATCACAGTCCCCGATACCACACCTTTCGACAGGGCTTCGGGAATGGCCGGCAGCGGCAGTCCAACCGGGATTGCACCCAATTCCTGCAGCATGTCGTTGATCACCCGCGTGGGGCCGCGCACCTTGAGCCCTTCGAGATCTTCGAGCTTGCTGACACCCGTCGCGGTATGGATAACGCCGGGGCCGTGAACCCAGGCGCCCAGAACCTTGACGTCTTTGTACTCACCATCCTGCAGGTCCGTCTCAACCAAAGACTGAAAGGCCTTTGACGTCGCAACCGGGCTGGTCATCATGAAAGGCAGCTCGAACACTTCGGTTTGTGGGAAGCGGCCAGGGGTGTATCCGACCACGGTCATAACGATATCAGCCACGCCATCAATGGCCTGATCCATCAGGCCCGGTGGCTTGCCGCCCAGTGCCATCGCATCGAAATGCTCGATCTTAAGCTTACCACCCGCGAGCTCTTCGACAGCCGTGGCCCAGGGTTTGAGAATGTGTTTCGGCACTGTTGCCGGAGCCGGCAGAAACTGGTGCAGGCGCAGTGTGACCTCCTGCGCCAGCGCGGTGCTGGGCAAAAGGCCAAAAGCCAGCGCGGCTGCGGCAGCGGATTTGAGGATATTGCGACGTTTCATTTAGATGCCTCCCTGAGTATGCATTTGTTGTTTTTGTTTAGTTTTTTGTTGTTTTTGATTAGTTTAGTGTGACCGGCAGGCCGAGCGGTCCGCGAAACCCGAAGCCCCAGAATTTGACAGCAGCGGGGTCTGGCAAGCTCATTTCAGGGAAGCGGTCGAACAGCATCGGCAGTATTATCTGTGCCAACATCCGCCGGGCGATATGGGTTCCCTGACAGAAATGAGGCCCGTTCCCAAAGGCCTGATGGGACGTTTTGGGCCGGAAGATATTAAACTCCTCAGGCTTGTCATACAGGTCTTCGTCGTGACAGGCCGAGGCCTGCGCCGTCATCACCACTTCTCCCTTGGTAATGGCATGGCCGCGGATTTCGGTGTCTTGCATCACCAGCCGCGAGCTGGCCTGAATCGGCGCAACCCAGCGCACGCCTTCCTCGAAGGCGGCATTCCAAAGACCATCGGCTTTGCAGGCCTCAAGCTGTTCGGGATTTGTGAGCAATCCATACAGGATGGTCAGCATGGCATCTCGCGGCTCGTTGATGCCGCCGCCAATGGCGATCTTGATGTTGGCATAGATCTGGCTTGTCTCAATGGGATCTTCCGCGTTGACCATGGCGGATAGGGCGGATTTATCCGGCGCAGCCTTTACCCGGGTGACGCATGTGTCAAATAGCGCGTTCATTTCCGCGTTGGCCCTGTCCGAGCGTTCATAAGGCTCAGGCGCGTTGCCGAAATTCCCAGCCCCGTCGATCAGCGCCTGCGACCAGCGGATCATCTCAGCGTCTGATGCCTCCGGAATACCCAGCAGATGCGTCAGGCAGCGCGCGGCAAATGGCGCGGCCAATGCTTCAAATAGATCAACGGTTTCGCCGCGCGGCAGTCGCCCAACATAGTCTTGCGCCACTTTGGTATAAATCTCGTGCCAACATCCGGTGATGTTGCGGGGCGCAAAGGCCGGAGCCATGGCATTGCGTTCACGCTTGTGGGCGTCGCCATCCTTGCGCATCAGGGTCTGGGCCTGAAAGGCGCGCGTCATCGGTGTGCGCGGATCATCCGAGCTGAAAAGCTCCCAGTTTTCTTTGACGTTTTGTATCCGCCGCTTTCGTCAGCAAGATCCTGCGGATGCTGGGGATGCGCACAACCGGCGCCTCGGCGCGCAGCCGTTTGTAGATCGCATAGGGGTTGTCCGTCAGCTGCGCTATCGTGATCTGATCATCCACAGGGATAGCCGGTAAAGCAGTTAGAGTCATGAGTGTTCCTATGAAAGCGACAGTGCAGCGACGTTATCCAGTGAATATGTATTGGGCAATCCGATGGATTTGATAATCTAGTTCGAAAAATTCGATAGGATTCGCCAATGGCCTCAGATCCCTTCACGTTGGATTTCGCTGCTCTGCGCACCCTGCGCCTGGTCTATGCGCACGAAAGCTTTTCGCGGGCGGCAGAAACCCTTGGGGTGACCCAGTCGACGATAAGCTACACGATGACACGTCTGCGCGAGGTGTTTAGCGACCCGCTGTTTGTGCGACAGGGCGCCGGGATGGTGCCAACCGAGCGCTGCAGCGAGATTGTCGCCCAGGCAGGCGAGCTGATTGACCGGTTCGAAACCTTGACGGCCCAGCGAAAGTTTGACCCGGCTGACGCCTCTGTCGAAATCGGGCTCAGCTGCAATTATTATGAGCGCGTGACGATCCTGCCGCAGGTGGTCCGCATTCTGCGACGTGAGGCGCCAGGTATTAAGCTCAAGGTGATCTCGTCTTCTGCGCAGGGCAAGCAACAGCTGTTGCGCTCGGAAAGCGACATCCTGATTGGACCGATCAGGATCGAGGACAGCGGCTACTACCGAAGATCGCTTTTGCGAGAGGAATACGTCTGCATCATGGATCCGTCGAACCCTCTGGCACAGGCGCCCCTGAGCATTGAGAGCTTTGTGAAGGCGCCGCAAGTGGTGGTGAATTATGGCGGCAGTTTCAGGTCTCGGGTTTTGGCGGTGGTGGAGGCTGCCGGGCACGCCCCAAACACGGTCATGGAAGTGCCAAGCCCGGCAGACCTGCCCGATCTTCTGGCGCAAACCGACATGATTGCCACAGTCCCCACACGTATCGGCCAGATGTTCGAGGGGGCGGTAGCGTCTGTTCCCTGCCCATTTTCCACAGACTTCCCAATCGACCTTTATTGGACGGCACGGACGCATGTTTCGGCGCCGCATATGTGGTTGCGGTCAAAAATCGCGGAAGCAGCCGCTCGCATTTCAGCTTAAGCGCGTGCCTGGGGTTGAAAATTTGGGGCAATTTTTCCGAAAATCGGGCAGTCACCGCGCAGTCACCGGGCATTTGCTGTCATGAGCAGTCGCTGACATCACATCGGCTCTGTTGCACATATCCCGTCAGGGCCTGCGCGCCTCGCTCGATGCAGTGCTCGGGAGTTGCTAGCTCAGGGCTCGGGCCAATGCCAGCTCAAGGTCGTGAATGGCAACTGGCTTTTGAAGGATTTCAAATTGGGTTGTTTTCGTCGCTTTCCTGAGAACACTGCTCCCATCATACCCTGACATGATGATGACAGGAGGCGCCCCCTCGGTTTCAGTAAGTTGGCGCGCAAGGTCAAACCCCTGAAGGTCGCCAGGCATGATGGCATCGGTGAGCACCAAATCCACCTGGGCACCAGAGGCAAGAACCGAAAGGCCCTCCTGGGCGTTGCCTGCTTCTATGGTCGAATGCCCCAGATGCTGAAGCTGCAAGACGTTCATACGCAGGACCTCGGGGTTATCCTCAACAACAAGTATGGTTTTCCGGTCGACAGTTACAGGAGGCATCGGCAGCTCAACCGGGGCTTTTGCGGCGCCCTCGGAGGCGGCTTCCGGGAAGAACAACTGAATGGATGTCCCCATGGCATTTTCTGAGTAGACTTGCACCAGCCCCCCGGATTGTTCGGCGAACCCCCGGACCATGGACAACCCCATGCCGTAGCCCTTGCCAAATTTCTTGGTCGAGAAAAACGGAACAAAAATCCGCGACAGGTGCTCGGGCGCGATGCCTGTACCGGTATCTTCTACGGCCACACGGACATACCGCCCGACGGGCAAGCCCCGCATCTGGGTCTCAGACAGGATAGGATCAACGACGACCTGTGATGTCGTAAACAATATCTCTCCACCATCTGTCATGGCGTCGCGCGCGTTTATGACCAGGTTCAGAAGAGAGGTCTCGAGCAGGGCGCGGTCTACCAGAATGGCAGGGATATCCGGGCTCAGGGATGTTTTGATCTCAATAGATTTTGGAATTGTGCGCAATAACATCGGTGTGAGTTTTTCAATAATTTGGTTCACGTCACTGATCTGTGGACTCAATTGTGACCTGCGACCAAAGGTCAAAAGCTGCATGGTGAGGGCCTTGCCCTGTTGGCAGGCATGCAGGGCAATTGAATTGCTTTTCTGAAACTCCTCGGGTGTTGAGGCAACTGACGCAAGCTCAAGGTTTCCCATGATGACAGCCAGAACGTTGTTAAAGTCATGCGCAACACCCGCCGACAGTGCCCCCAAAGCCTCTACCCGCTGCATGTTTTCCAGCTCGGTCCGCAACGCCTCTTCCTCGCTCACGTCCATGTTGACGCCGGTTGTCTTTATTGCTTTGCCAGAGCCGTCAAATTCGGTTTTCGCCACCCCATGCAGGGTTGCAATCGTGCCATCTGCGCGCACAATCCGGAAAACCAGGTTAAAGGTTCCCTCACTTTCCATAGCCTTTCGCAACACGCCGAGAGAGGCTTCGCGATCGTCCGGATGCAGCTGTGCGGTCCAGTACTCCAGATCGTTTCCAAAGCGTGCAGGATCCGTGCCATATATCGCATGCATCCCGGCATCCCAGTGCAGTGCGCCGTCTTTGGCATCCAGCTCCCAGATGCCCAGACGCGCCACCTGGGTCGCCAACTGCATCCGTTCGGCCGCCTCGGCGATCTCTATGGCGGCCGCTTCACGCTGGTCCCTCCAATCCCGGAGCGTCCGATCCAGCGCGTGCAGCTCGTCACAGTCATATTCCGGCGTTGCAGCGCCCAGGGTCACACGGAACGGTGCCGCCATGCGCTCTATCCTGCGGGTTACGATCCAGTAGAAGAGCAACGACAGAGCAATCGTCAGCACGAGGCTATTGACCATTCCAAAGATGAGAAGCAGCGCTGTGCGTCGAAAAAAGGACCGCCCGGCCAGCACTGGATCGACCACCACCTCGACAAAGCCCACGTGAAGATTTTCAGGCTGTACGATCAGATCTACGTTCGAAACGATGGGCGTATTGCTGATCAGAAATTTGAAAACGGATGAGTTGCCAACCTCACGCGGTTTACTGACGTCTGTCAGCGTTCCGCTGAAATCACCCACGATGCGGACCTGGACAACACTCGGCTCCTTTAAAAGGCCCGCAGCTAGCTCAGCTGCGGCAAGCTCATCCAGCCGATAGGCGGCACGCGAAATACTGCCCAGCACCGGGCTGAGCATTTGCTCGCCAAGGCCGGCGATGCGCTGTTTTTCGTCGGCAAGGTCCGCGTTGATCTGAATAACGGCAAAGATCCCTCCCAGTGTTACAGCGACTCCGACCGCGAGGCGGGCTTGCTTGAAGGACAGTTTGTTTTTTAGTTTTGGCAGCGACCTAAACATCATTTTCAGACTGAAATGCGGGGGTCTTGTTTTTCATACGCTCCAGCTTTCTTTCGGTCGGGCAAAAGAAATCCGTGATCTGTAGGTTACTTCACATTCAGGGGGATGCCGTATTCCGACCGGATGTCGCTATATTTTTCTGCCTCAATGAAATCGGCAATCGCTACATTTGTAGCCTCAAGAAACGCTTTCGTTTCCGGTGACTCCCGGCAAACAATTCGAACACCTGAAGACGACAGGGGGAACAATGGTTCAATTTTTTGTGAATCGATCCCCAAAGTCTTCATGGTTATATAGATATCCGGAATCCAGCCACCAATGGCATCAACGCGTCCGGCGAGCAGCATGTCAAATTTGGCTTCCTGGTTTCGGAGCTTGACAACCTGAGCCGCGAATTTTTTAAACATTTTTTCGGTATTGGCCCCGTTCAGGACGCCCACCGCCATTCCGGAAAGGCCGTTCATGGAGCTGATTTTGGCATGTCCAGGTATTGAAAACAGGCATTGTTGCGAATTCAGGACCAGAGAGCTTTGGATCAGGTCACCGGGGTCATCGCGGAATTTTTTCAAAAATTCAGTGTCGAGGCCCCAGATGCAATCGGCCTCAGCGGAAAAGAAAACCTTCAGGGCGCGTTTGAAAGGATAGACGGCAGAGTTTGACGAAGTGCCTGATTTATCCAGAACTTCTGTTATTATTTCCCCATAAAATCCGGAATGATCTGCCAGTTGCAACCCATCACCCAACACCATTGAGACCACCTCTACCGTCTCACCCTTTGCAGGCTGGGAAAAGACCAGCATGGGCAGCAAGAGTAAACTGAATGTTCCATGTTGTATTGCGCCACTCATCACTATTCCCTCTTCCAGAGCAGGCAGGGGCTGTCAGGGCCCCACCAACTCACTTCACTCGTAACAGATCGTGCACGCGACGAACCGGTCTCCTTGTCCTGAGGGGAAAGGTCCTGAGGGGAAAGCGATTCAACTTCCTTTGAGATTATCCTGCCATGGCTGCCTATGGCAACCAGAGACCAGAGACCGGCATCGTGCCGTAAAACAGTGGGGTGCGGGAAGAGGGCAGGCGATGTGATGGTATCGGTGGTAGGAGGTTGCGCAAGGGTCAGCCCACATAGTCAGAAGATAACCGGTACTGCGCGCGCTATAGCGAACAGGACGACCCTACAGGCCTAACCTGCGGACAGGCGATACAGGGGCAAAACCCCGGATAGCGGGCGAATGTTAACGGGTATTTCCGGCGGACCTTATAATACTTTAGTTTAGGTTGTGATGCTTTTTTCGTAAGTTAACGTTTTGCCGTGCGCTACGCGACGAAGGCACTTTCGTGTTCTGGCGTACCCAAAATAGAATGCGTTTGAAAGTTCGCGCTTCTAGCGGGATCCATTTTTCTGGGAGGAAATGATGAAGAAATTCTTAGGTAGCGCGGCTGCATGCATATTGATAGGTGCGCCAGTTTTTGCACAAACGAACCTCGAAAAGCTCGGCGCGTTTAAGATTACGGGAACAACTGATCATACCTATGTTGATCAGAACAGCGCGTCAGCAAGCTCGATCCGGAGCGTGCTGGAAGACATCAGTCTGCCCGCCGGTTTCAAGATTGAACTCTATGCGCTGGTCCCTGACGCCCGGCACATGGCAATGGCACCGCAGGGAACGGTCCTGTTTGTCGGCACCAAAAAGAACAAGGTTTGGGCGGTCATGGACCGTGACCGGGATCGCGTGGCTGATGAGGTGAAGGATTTTGCCCCGTCTCTTGAGCTGGACGTCCCCAATGGCGTGGCTTTTTCCAAAGACGGGTTTCTTTTCATTGCCGAACGCAACCGGGGGATGATGTACCCTGCGGCTGAGTTCTTCCACGAAAGCCGCGATGTCGTCGCGGTTCCGATCGTGCCACAAGGCACGCTGATTCCGGTTGAGGAAGAAAGCTACAATCACACAGCACGGGTTATTAAGGTCGGGCCTGACAACAAACTTTATATCTCTCTGGGCCAGCCCTTCAATGTCGCGCCGCCTGAAAAGCTGGACCTCTACACCGAGACCGGCATCGGCGGAATAATTCGCATGAACCGGGATGGCACGGGCCGCGAGGTCTATACCTACGGCGTGCGCAACTCGGTGGGCCATGATTTCCACCCGGAGACAGGTGAGCTCTGGTGGACCGTCAATCAGGTCGATGGCATGGGCGACGACATCCCACCCGGTGAAATCAATCGCCAAACCGAGATGGGCCAGCACTTTGGTCATCCCTGGTATGGTGGCGGATCCATCCGCACCAGCGAGTACGCAGGCCAGGAGGTGCCCGACGGAATTGTGATGCCAGCGGTAGAGACGACCGCCCATGCAGCAGACCTGGGCATGACTTTTTACAGTGGCAAGATGTTCCCGAACAAGTACAAGAATGCCATCTTCTCGGCGCAGCATGGGTCCTGGAACAGGACGGAACCCGTCGGCGCACGGGTGATGGTTACATTCATCGACAGCGAGGGCAACGCGACCACCGAGCCCTTCACAGAAGGCTGGATGGATGAAAACGGCGAATATAATGGCCGCCCTGTGGACGTCACACAGCTAAAGGATGGCTCTCTTCTGGTGTCAGATGATTTTGCCAATGCAATCTACCGGATTTCGTACTCCCAGTAGGTCTAACGCATTGCCTGGCCGAATATTTCGGCCGGGCATTCCTCGTCGGCGTTCCTAAAGGACTGACAATGAAGACCTTGATTACTACGGGCTGCGCCGTGATGGCCATCTTTTGTCTGACAGCGACTGCTGGCGCGGCAGCCGACCCCGAAAACGGGAGAAAACTGGCGCGAAAATGCTCTGTATGCCACGGGAAGATTGGCATTGCCGGCGGCGATCCGGAGGTGCCAAATCTGGCAGGGCAACCTGCTCTCTATCTGGAAAAAAGCCTGAAAGACTATCGCTCCGGGGCGCGGGAGGATCGTCGCATGACCCTCTTGGCCAAAAACCTGTCCGACCCGGAGATCAAGGATCTTGCGGCATGGTTTTCGTCCATTGAGATCACGGCAACAGTACCACCGTAAACTGTGCCACCGGATTAGTATTGCAGCGGCAGATCTCACAACACCGCGTTTTTGCAAGAGATCACCGCAGCGCAGACATCCAGGCCAGGGACGCATCTGTTTCGCTTTGGGGTTTGTATTCCGCCCCCAGAGGGATGCCCCAGCCCATGGCATCAAGCATTGAAAACACTGCCCGATAGTCCACGTCGCCGTGATCCGGTGTGCCCCGGTCGGGAACGGATGCGAACTGGATGTGCCCGGTGATTGGCAGCAGCTGTTTCAGCTGAGCGATCACATCGCCCTCGGTTCTGCCGACGTGGTAACAGTCGAACATCAGTTTTAGGTTTTTGGCGCCGACGTCTTCGATGATTTTTG
>NZ_MWVJ01000052.1 GCF_002087335.1 Pseudophaeobacter leonis | reverse complement strand
TTCATAGGGGCGGCTGCGCCAGACGCTTACACAGTATCAATCAACTCATGCAGCTCATCGCTCGCACGCCCAGAGACCCCCTCGTCCCATAACCGTGCCCTACAGATCGCCAATAGGACCACGTCCCGCAAAAAACGCGAGGATTACCCTTCCGCTTTCCTAAACATAGGGGCGGATCCCTTTTTGGGGGAGGCTCAGTTTCTGTCGCCGGTTGAGGCACCTGGATCTCGGGACGTCAGGACAGCTTGACCGTAGGATCGCCGTGACCAGGCTCTGCCTTCTCATTCTGCTAACGTATCCAGAGCGCGCGATATGGCCTGCCTGTCTGCCTCAGTTACCTCGCAACGATAGAGGGTTGTATTGTTCACTTGAGGCATTGCTATTGAGGCGTGCAACGATTGGCGGGTTTCTTCCTCAAAGGACCGGTTCAGGCTCTGAAAGCGTTCTGACAGGGTTTCGACTTCAGTTTTGCTGTAAAGCGATGTCTTTTGCTTATCCGGATGCCTGTCATGCAGGAGGGAGGTCACGCGCTCTAATTGTAACTTGGTGGGCTGGATACCGTTCAGCAGTTCGCGGCTGAGGTAATAGCCCAGGGGATCAATGGAGACATTGCGCCGATCAATGGTCTTAAGCCCTGGCAGATCATCGTAGCCAAGATGTGCAAGAAATGTACCCATGACACCCAGGTCGTGATCGTCAAAAGTATCGTAGGGCAAATAGCTGATCTGACCCGCTGTGAAGGCCTTGCTCAATGTGCGTGAAGCTGGGAATAGTCGAAGAACAGCCCTGGATTATGCGCGCTTTCGATCGCCTGGCCGAGCCATTCGGAGAAGTTTGACACACTGTTCCCCTGTCTGATTTGCAGAAAAACAGATTGCAGCAACGAGATTTGATCTCTCAACACCACAACGATTTCGTGATGGTCGAAACGGGGGGTCCTACGAACAATCTCTTCAAAGTCTATCCGGGTTGGGGAGCGGCGACTGAATTCTTCGCTGCTGAGGATGACTGTCACAGGCTTTGAGCCGCCTATGTCATTGATTGTGTTCCAATCTTCTTCTGGTGAAAGGATCGGCGGGTAAGTGGTTTGCAGTTGCGGATTCCAGCCGGACAGAAGGTAGTGTTGCGCATGGCCCTGCGGAGGCGTGGGATAGACAATGCCTGCTTTCGCAAGTGCCGCACGGTTTCGGAACAAGGCAACCTGCAAAGTCGTGGATGCTGTTTTATGCATACCGGCATGGATAATCAGGCGCCGACCGTCTTGTGTTCTCATGAGCTGCTCTTTGTAAAATGACTTTTTATTTGTGTGTTTATGCGCGTTTTTTGTGCGTGATACCACTGGTCCGGTGCAATTTTTGGCGATTGAGCAGTGCAATACCTGGTTTTACAAAACCGCTTTGCTACGCAAGCCAGTTGAGGACTTCACGCAGCTGGTTCCAGATTTATGCCGATAAGTCCTATGTTGCGTTGTTCGTTATTGTCAGCGCTGTGCGCTTTTGTTTCTTGGTTTTACGGGTCCATCACGCCTCGGTCATGACGCGAGGTACAGGCACTGCCAGCTGCTCTGGTCTGCCCCCTCTGGGGCCTGTCTCCCTCTGGCGGCCTGGCCCCCTCTGGGAGTCTCTTGGGCTTGCGGTGCAGGGCGGGCCTGCGGGTAAATCCACTAAGGTAATTGGTGGCCCCTGTGGTTTGAGGAGATATCACATTTCATTCCTGAAAACAGAGACCTAGCGAAAACCGGTCGTGCTGGGCTGATACCTACGACAGGTCGGCGCAACCCTGGTCGTGAGAGGAAAGTCGCCATTCAACTCAAAATCGCTTTAAATTGTTGATAAGCAGTTAACGGTGGGTTAATAATTGCTGCAGTCGCAGGGTGATTCTACCCTGAGATTTGATATAAATTTGTTATACCTTGCATCGCATTTATTTTTTCAGTTCAGGGTATTTGGGTTAAAGGAATTTCTCCGAGGGCGGTGGATGAGTACACAGATGTAGCTGACGTGCAGCAGGGCTTGGAAGACTCAGGCCTGCGAGACGGTCAGATTCAAGCTGCACTTGAGGACTTGGCAGAAGCCGGTTTTGACTTCGGTGGAGATGGTGGTGACGGTGCCGGTGGTGTGCCAGTCAATATCGCCTCGCTTGGTCCAGATGAAGAAGCCCCGGATGATGCAGACTTTATTGTGCGAAACACCGGCGACGGCACGACTACGACAGAGGTCGTAGGGTCCGGTAGCACCCGACCACCGGCTCCGGCGGTGATGACGTGATTGATGGTAGCTCTACCAACGATGACAACAGAGGTGGAGCCGGCGAGGATGACATCTCTGGTGGTGGGCGGTGAGGATACGCTCGGCGGCGGCCGCGGTAACGATACTATCAGTGCTGGTAATGGCAATGACAAAGCATCAGGCGGCAAGGGCGACGATACCATTGATGGCGGTAATGGCAACGACACGCTCAGAGGCGGCGAGGGCGACGACAAGCTGCTCGGTGGCAATGGTGACGATGAGCTGAAAGGCGGTGCCGGCAACGACACCCTCAGAGGCGGTGATGGAGCCGATACGCTGAATGGCGGCAAAGGCGATGATCTGATGAATGGCGGCGGTGGCGACGATGTCTTCTACGCCCGTGGCAATGACACGATCAGAGGCGGTGATGGCGAGGACGAGGTCCATCTGCAAGGTGACCGTGCGGATGCCGACATTGTGCTTGATGGTGGTACAACCACGATTACCTTCACTGACGGATCGGTTGTCACACTGCGTGGTGTCGAGACCTTCATCTTCGACGACGACGAAGACTCCGGAGCCTAAGACGAATATTAAAGTAAGAGCGAAGCTAAGGCTTCGCTCTTATTCTTTGGCCAGTTGAGAAAATACGACTTAATGGGGTTATCTCATATTCTTGACCTTATGAAAAAGGGTCGCGATCTGCAGGCCCTTGCCTGTTTTCATGAAACCTATCGAAACACTGAACAGCTTGGCCCCCAGGGCCTGATGTTACGGGCGCGTATTTTAGCGCGCCTTGGAGAGCAGACTGCAGCCTTGCACGATATGGAAACTGCACTCTGGTTGGATGGTGCCGATCCGGATCTCCTGCTTGCCGCTTGTTTGATCGGTCGGGATAAACGACCAGAGGAAACGCATGATTTGGCTATACGCGTTATGTCTTCGCGTGACAGCTCCGAGAAACAGCGTCAATCGGCCCTTCGCTTCTTAGATCCTGAACAACTGCCACTGGTGCTCCAAACCCCACTGAATGTGGTGGATAGGGTGACGGTTGTTCATGGCATTGCGCAGCCGGCCACAATCGGCCCGCTGGAGGAGGCTGACTTTCAGGAGGCTCTGGGTGGCATTCAGCTGAACGGTGCCTTCTGCGTCGCCCTGGATCATTACCTGAATAAATCCGCAAGCACCTCAAGGGATGTCACTGTTGAGACTGGGCCGATCAGCCGGACCCTGACCCTGGATCCCCTGTTGCCCCAGGGTGGAGCGGTCCCTGGGGATGGGTCAAAACATAAAGCTGCGCCCTGGATCATTATGCCCGTGCATGATGGCGGCAAGATCTTGAGCAGATGTCTTGCAAGCGTCATTGCCGAGCTGGATCGCACGCCCAAAGCACCGGCTGTTGATCATTAACGACGGCTCGCAAAAATCCAAGACCCGCAAGACATTGGACGCGGCAGTGCACCACAAACGCGTGTCGGTCATCCAGACGGAACAAAATCTTGGGTTCGTTGGCGCTGTGAATTTGGCGATGCAGTCGATTGGCCCAGGCCCGGTCCTGTTGCTGAACTCGGACACCTATCTGCCGCGCAAAACCCTGTCCCGACTGCTTGCGCATCTGCAACAGCCGGATGTTGGGACGGTCACCCCGTTATCAAACAACGCCGGCAGCTTTTCTGTGCCCAAAGCCCTGTCAGCTTATGGATGCCCTCTCAGGAGGAGATCGAAGGCCTTGCTAGGCAGGCCTATAAGCAAAACGCGAAAATTGGCGTGGATGTATTCAATGGCAACGGCTTTGCCATGCTGATTTCCGAACCCTGCATAAAAGAGGTGGGCTTTCTTTCAGCCGAATTTCAGGACGGCTACTACGAAGAGGTCGACTACTGCATGCGGGCGGCGGAAAAGGGATACCGCCACCTTGCCGCAGTTGATTGTTTCGTCGGCCATGAGGGCGCCACAAGTGTTGGCGCAAGAAAGCGCGCTTTGGTCTCAGAAAATCGCCGCCACCTTGTTCGAAAGTACCCTTTCTACCAAGCGGCCTATGAGCGCTATGCGTTGATTGATCCGCTGGATAGCTTTCGAAAAAATCTTGTTGCCAAAGCGAATTGGACGCCCCGCAAAAAGAGGGTCAAAGACACGCGTCCAAACGCAAAGGGGCGCGGGATTTTGATGGAGCGCTTGCCGATTGTCCCCGTTTCAGGCCTCCCTGACACCCGGGATATCGCACAGGTTTTCCGCCGTTTTGCGGTAATTTCAAAAAATGCCGTAAAGGTTGCCGGGCAGAAACTCAAAATTGATCACGGGATTAGGTTGCAGGGCAACAAGGAAGGAACATTATTGCTACTGAAAGACGCCTCCGGCACTCTCATCGACCATCTGGACCTTGGCCGTGCCACACCAGACGTCCTTGAGACATTTGAAGGACATGTTTTGAAGCTTCTGGAAGAATCTACCGATGGCATTTGAATCGGGCGCAGCGTTTTACAAGCCAGGCTATGTCCGCGGTTATGTATTTGACCCAAAGGCACCTGGGACCCGTTGGGCTGTTGGCCTGTTTCATAACGGGTCTCTCGTGGGGACCTATTTCGCCGACATGTTCAAAGAGGAGCCGGGCCGCGACCCCAGAACGCCCAGCGACTGCGGATTTGAATTCAACCTGAACAAGGCTGTGTTTCGCGATGCGGATACCCTGACGATCAAGGTGCTGAACACCGGGCATGTCATCGTAGATACCCGTATGAAATCAATGAAGGCCTGGCGGGAGGCCAGCGCACATATAACGGCCGTCAGCGTGCGCCACGCCAATGGGCTGACTCTGACGGGACATCTGAACGATGCGGTTTCCAAACATCCGTCTTATGAAATTTTGGCCTATGACGGCGACCGGATTGTTGGCCGCTCTCGGCTGTACCGCTGGCAACATATCGGCAATCAAGCAATGCCAACGGGCGGCGTGTTGGGTTTGAGCTTTTGATTGATGCTGATCTGGCCGATGGAGTGCCGCGCAAATTGCGGGTGGAGACCTCGACCGGCATGGCCGTTGAGGGCAGCCCGGTGGATTTCATCGCCTATCCCAACAGTATGCGCGAGCCCTGGCTGACGGCAGAGGGACGGCGCCGGACCCGCAGCGCAGATATGGCGCTCGACCGCATTTTGGAAAACAGCGTTCCCCTGCACGCATATGCAGAGCATTATCCCAAGCTCACCGCAGCGCCGGTTGCGGCAAAGCAGCGGAAGAGTTTTGGAGAAAATGGCCAGTTTTGGAAAATCCCAAAATCCGACTGGACGCTTGTGAGCAATGTGGCGGTGTCCCCGCGCAAGGACATAGCACCTCTGCTGCGCGGCGTTGCCGGCGACCTTGCCTATTTTGATCTTGGTGTGCGCAAGGGCGATGATGTGTTCCCGCTGCTGTTTCCGGCCTTCGATCTGGAGCGCCTTTTGGAACAGGGCTATGCAGCTTTGTGCTTTGCTGCGCGCAGCTCTCTGGTGCAGGAGGCCCTGTCAAAAAATCCGCGTTCGCCGTTTGAGATGTTCCTGACTCTGATCGGTGATGTCGCCCAGAGCGATAGGCTGCGCACAAAAATCCTGCACATTCCACATCCCGGCGGCCTGCTGGATGAAGATCAGCTGGGCGACACATCCGGGTTGCATGAACCAGTGCTGCGTGATCATCTGGCGACCCTTGCGCCGGGTGCCACGTTGACCAGCCGTACAGACAGGGTGTTTCCGGCCGTTCAGGTCAAACGCCCGAACACCGATCAGGCCGTCAGCGTTATCATTCCCGCCCGGGCCGAAGGCGCCATGCTGTATGAATGCATTGATAGTCTGATAACCTCAAACCCGGACTGTGATCTGGATATCCTGGTCGTCGACAACGGCTCTCAGGAACAGGAAACAGCAGGCATTTTTGCTGACCTGGAACATCGCGGTGTGCGCCTTCTGGAATATGATGACGGCTTCAGCTTCTCCCAGATCAATAATCTGGCGGTGGAGCATGCGCGGCACGAACAGCTATGCCTTCTCAATAACGATGTGCGCTTTCCGCAAGAGGGTGTCCTGAGCGAGCTCTGCAGTCGTCTCGCGGATCCGTCGGTCGGGGCCGTTGGTCCCCTGATGGTGCGGGCCTCTGATATCATTCAGCACGGCGGCGTGGTGCTGGGCCCCAGTAACGGTGCCACGCATGCCTGCGAAGACCGGATGCGCGGAGATGTCGGATATGGCGAAATGCTCTGTGTTGCGCGGCAGTGCAGTGCGGTCACCGGCGCGATGATGCTGACCAGAAAGTCATTGTTCCAAAGTCTGGGAGGCTTTGAGGAAACCCTGTTTGCCGTGAATTTCAACGACGTGGACTATTGTCTGCGCTTGCAGAGCTCTGGCTACCGGGTGGTGTTCACGCCGCATTGCTATGTGCAGCATTTTGAATCCGTCAGCCGTGGCCGCGAGCTGGCCTCCCCCACTGGTAACCGTATGCTGCGCGAAGTTCATAACCTGCGGCTAAGGTGGCGAGACGTCATCATGAACGACCCCTTCACTCATCCGCTTTTGTCAACCGATACAATGCCTTACCGTGCGCTCTGTTCGCGCCACCGGGCGCCCGGGCCGCGCACATCCGAGATTAAGCCAAGCGCGGATCTCCCAAGTTGGATTTAATAGAGGCCTGCGTGGAAAAAACATTCCTGAATCTCGGCTCCGGCCCTCGATTGGCAATGCCAACAAACGACCCCCTGTTCCGGGGATGGACAGAATTCCGCGTTGATATCAGCCCGGAAACCAATCCGGATGCGGTGGCCTCTCTGGTCGATTTGAAGGGCGTCATCGCTGACAATTCCGTAGAGATTGTCTATTGTTCGCATGTGATTGAGCATTTCTATGCCCATGAAGTGCCGCTGGTTTTGGCAGAAGTCGCCCGCGTTCTGCGCCGTGATGGCGTGGCCGTCTTTCGCTGCCCGGACCTGGCACAGGTCGTGCAGAATCTCGACCCAACCGACCTGGATAAGCCGATTTATTCATCGCCAGCCGGGGACATTACCATCCTCGATATCATCTATGGGCATCGTGAATCGGTCATCGAGGACGGCCACCATATGGCGCACCGGTCGGGGTTTACGGAAGAATACCTTGCGAAACATCTTCTGGACGCCGGATTTGAAGAGGTGCGCACGCAGACAAGCAGTTCAATGGATTTTTGGACTTCGGCTAGCTTTGAGTCCACTCGGTATTTACGTCAGGCGGAACGTTTGCTGATTTGACCCGTTTGGCTGTTTGAGCACGCGACAGTTTCTGCGTCATTTGTGACCCTTCAGGCTCCCAATCACAGGACCGGGCCACATAACTGGCCGAGGAGAACCACGCTGCCCTGGCTGGTTGACACGGCAATGCCATTGCAGCGCTTACGTCGAAACCTAAGCGTTGCGCAAATCACTCCCTTCTTGCAGCCGGCGAGATCCAGCAGGATCTCGTTTCGGCAAGTCTGCTGGCTTTTATTCAATGATACCAGGCTCAAAAAGGCTTCACACAGGAGTGAAGCCCTTTTCTCCTTTGCCCTCTGCCATCAGATCGGTCTCGGCCAAGAGCCAATTATAGAACGATCCAGTTCCTGTTTTGAAGGGATCCGCAAAGGCATTCTGGAGGTCCTTGCGCTCTCTATAGAGCTCGCGAACACTTTTGGGCACTTTGACATCGTTGTCAAAAATTCCATAGTACCACCAGCCTTTTGGGACCTCTTGGGCGGTTTTCGACAAAACCTGCTGACGATACCACCACCAAAGCTCGTAGATCTCCGTGTTGTCCTGCGCATATCGTTGCGTCATCGTGTCGCCAACTGCGCCGAGTTTGGTGAAATGATAAAACCGCAGCAGATTTCCGTTGATCCGGGCCGCGCCATTCTCATCGTAACGCATGTCGCGCTGGCTGAGATTCCAGCTGGCCACATTGAAGCCCGGATCACGCAGTACTTTTACATTGTCAAAGAAGCAGGGCACCAGATTACACCATTTCTGGTCGACGAATATGCCGATGTCCAACCGGTCGTGACACCAGTCACACAGGCGGTCATCCCACCATTGGGCAAAGCGCCTGCCTTCTTCATCGTTGGCCATTGCCACGAAACCCAGATTGAAAATGCCATAATCTAAGGACGCGATCTCATTGTCCTGGATGGCGCCTTTTTCGTTTCGTGGTTCGGGGTCCACCTGATGAGGCGTCAGAACGATCGAGAAATCATCCAAAAGATCGACCACCGGGTCCATGCTGTTGAACAAGGCAATATCCGGGTCGAAATAAAACAGCTTTTCGCAGTCTGGATCCTTTAGAAGCCGCACGCAAGCGCGTCCTTTTACAGCGGTACAGGCTTCGACGATATCATGACCGAACAACCAGGCATCCAGCGAGTCACCAAAAAGATCGTCGGCCGTAAGGACGCCGGTGAAATCCTCATCAGAAAGATCAAAAACAAACCCCTCTGGCTCTTTATCCGTCAGGACCGCCCAGATTTTCCAGTCCGGGTGTTGCGCCCGCAGGGTTTTGGCAAGAACCCGAGCGCGATTGAGGTAACTGTAAGAGAAGCTGGTAAATGCGTGAATGGTCATTGGGCGCTCACCCTATTCAAAACGTCGAAACTCATTCCGCTCACGGCTCGGTTGGCCATCTTTTTCTTACGGTCGGCACGCAACGTATTCACCATGTCTTTGCCGCGCCCATCTGTAAGAAAAGCCACGAGGCCCTCTTCTCCGTCCAGGACTGCGCCACGGCCGAATTTTTTCACAGTCGCGGCCACGTTTCCACTGCCAGGGTTGGTGAGGACAAAAGCGCCCCCGGCCAAGGCTTCAAAGGTTGAGAGAGAAAAGGTCTCGGGCCAGGTCGCCCAATGCAGGACAATGTCGGCCTTCTCTGCTGCAACAGCATCAATCATGGCGGTAGGGTTGTCTGATGTCACGCTTACGGGGACATGCCTTACAAAGGCCGATGGAGGCGTGCTGGTGCCCAGGAGAACAAAATCAAAGTCGGGGTCATCCTTGAAACATTTCAACAAGTGGTCGAAGACGTTCCATCCCTTGTGGCGCGCCGGGTATCCCAAAAATGCTATCGTGATTTTGTCGGCGTCTTTTGGGTCTTCACCCTCCCGATCGATCCAATCGAGTGTCACGTGCTGGTGGACATCAAGCGTGCCCGCCTTTTGCACCCCAAAACTGGCCGCCCAGAAGTCAGCACAAAACTCAGAGGGGCACAGAACATGAATATCCAGGCGTTCGAAAAATGCGTGCATTCTCTTTTGATGCCGGGCTCTTTCTGCGCCGTAGAGGCACAGGGAGCAGGCGTTGGAGTCCAGCGAGGGGGCGCCGCAAAAGGTGATATCGTTGCGTTGTAGTGAAAAGCTCGGACAGGTGGCGAAGAAGTCGTGCGCCCAGAACAGGCATTGGTTTTTCCCGGTGGCGAGCACCAAGTCGGCCACCTGTTCCGTGTGATGTCCAAGCAGGTGGTGAATAATCACATGAATGTCCGGCAATTTTGTTGCCAACATCTCGGTCGCCAAAACCAATTGGCTCATGCGGGCAGACCCCAGCATGTCCCGACCAAGGATCAAATTGACTGCGACATCCGGATCCTCTTCTGCATGCGCGAGCCTCGGGAGGGGCTGATAGGGGTGTAAATTAAGATAAACAGCGCCGTTCTCAGCCGAAAGTTCCTCTTCCCGCTGTATGCAATACTGGATGCCACCGTCGATTTCCCGATAGTTGTCATGACTAATAGTCAACAACAGGTTTTTTTTGCGTTGGCGGCCAACTGCCTTGAGAATTTTTCTGGAAATGTCTTTCGCATCTAGCCATTTTTTCGGCGACTGCCCACTGCGCCAATGCGTGACAAGTTCTTCAAGAGGCAGTTGAGTCATCAGCTTTTCAGCGACAAATCCACCGGGATGGCGTGGGCTTCGGCCTTCGGCACGACCACCGGTAATATAGTGCCAAAAGGGATTGATCCCGGAGTCTTTGATGTCAGGGTTCGATTCAAGGTAGTAGCTGAAAGAAAAGTCATCATTCGGGTCACGGCCTTCTTTCCATCCCGAAAGAACAAAATGCATGAGGGGGTCAACCCCCGCCTGTTCGACATCAGGATATTTTCTCAGGTAGAAGGCGGTGTCGAATTCGTCATTGATGGTATTCATCTCGTAGACAATTTTCTCTTCCGAAATATGAGCTAGTTCGGAAAACTCTTCAGAATCAGTCTGTTCTTCAGCGCCAGCCTCTTGCACCTCTAGCGGAGGACAAGCCTTACGACCCTCGTCCTTTCCGGTCACCACATAGTGCCAAAACGGATTAATGCCCTTATCCGAAACATCCTTGTTCTCTTCCAGATAATAGCTTGTCGAGAAATCGGGGTTCGGATCACGCCCCTCTCTCCACCCCTGCAACAGATAGTGGGTCAGGGGATCAAGCCCCACTTCGGCAACATCACTGTTCTTGGCCAGATAAAAATCCGCGTCAAAAAACGGCTCTACAGCCGCCGCCTCAAAATTGGGCTCCAGGTCAGGTGCAGTGTCTCCAGGTCGGGCTGCCCTGCCTTCTTTGCTGCCAACAGTTACGTAGTGCCAGAGTGGGTTGTTGCCAGACTTTGCAATGTCGGGATTATTTTCAAGGTAATAGGAGGTTGAGAAATGAGGCGATGGATCCCGGCCTTCATGCCACCCATGCAAAAAATAGTGCAGTAGTGGGTTTATACCGGCGGTCTTCACGTCCGGATATTTTTCCAGATAAAAGTCTATGTCAAACGCTGCGTTAATCGCCTCGGTGTCCTGAATCGTCAACTGATCTGGGTGCGTGGCAACAGGGGATTGTGGGAATTCTAAATTAGACATGAAAAATATCTCAACGTTGAAAGTTTTACGTATTAATTTTAACGGCTCATTAAAAGAAGGTCTACTTAGATGTTTGTTCCGTACTGAAGTCGTGCTTTTATAGTAAGCCGTCCATGTTTCACAGGGCCCAGGCCTCCGGGAGAGCCCAGATGATCAGAGTGTCCGCAGGCTCTGATCATTAATAAAAATCCTGGTGCGCCTGCCTTATTCAACCGCTGCGAGCGAAGATTACTTTCGGAAAATTTTCATCCGTTCAGTCCCTCGGCTTTCGTCATACGCCCCTCACGAGGCTCTCGTCTCCATTCCGGAACTGTCTCGTTTCGCCTGAACCCAGATCTTAAGCCCCATAAGAGTGTCCCGGTCATCTATTCCGGCCAGCGTAAACGAGGTGCCTGACGCTTCGCGACACCCTGCTTCCTTGAACAAAGCTTCCACTCGTATTTCTTCGGACCGCGTGGGAGATTGAAGCCACATTTCCACCGCGCCAAGGGATCTGAATTGCCCCCTGCTGCCAAGATAAACACCCGGCTCAGCAATCTGGCCAGTGTTCAGATCCCGCATCATGACCTGGGCAAAGCCGGATGTTGGCATGCAAAGACCTTCAATGGAATCAGTGCGTCCGTCGCCACGCACCCAGTCGCCAGCTTCGGCAAATATGTCACCAAGATTCGCACATGTGCCATAATTTTAGGCACATCCTGCGCCGAAGAGACCCTGCCGCGCGTTTCGGCCGGTCGCTCATTGATGGATTGCGCCGCAAGTTTCTCTCTTTCTCCGGAGGCACTGCGGTCCTGCTGCGATTTGCCTGTAAGCTACTCGACGACAACGCTGCCCCGCGCCGCGGTATTGGGCTGCGTGCTTTCAATGTTCAGGGAGAGAATCGCGGGGCGTCGGCACTGAACCACCCAACAGTCCCCCGGTGCTGCGAGGGCATCGTCAGGCGCAGTGGGTTCCGTGAGCAAGGTTAAACTGCCACGAGAGCTGGTGGAATATCGGCTGTTATCAGCGCGTTTCCCTTTTTGCCGATAGATTTATATCTAATGACGGCCAATCCCGCCTCAAGCTTGATATCTTCGATCATCGTGCGTCCAGTTTAAAAATAGAGAAATTCATTTTAAATACTCACTCTTCCCGCATAGCACTGCGCCAACGCCGCAAAACAGGTGTCAAAACATACTCAAGGGCCGTCCGTTTGCCTGTAGGCAAAATAACCGCAACAGACATGCCTGCGACCAGGCGCGTCTCTATCTCCTCCGGCACAGTTTCAGCTAAAATATGCACTTCGGCCTCATAATAATTTTCCCCGCTTGCGACATCAACAATCCGGTCACGGGAAACAGCTACCAGCTTACCCTCGGCGGGCTGCATTTCAATACTTTGAAACGCAGGAAATGTGATTTGGGCCAAAATACCGGGTAGGATGTTTTCAATATCATTTGGGTTGATCTTGGCTGAAACGATATAGTCGGTGCTGCTCGGGGCGATCCTCATAATGGTTTCGCCCGGCCGAATGATGGCACCAATGGTTCCCAGAATGCTCTCCTGCACCGTACCGCTCACAGTGGCGCGCACCTCAACCCGTTTGAGCGAGTCTCTGGTGACAATCAGATCCCGCTCCAGCGAACGGATGTCGCGACTGACGACATCGAGCTCTTCTGCAGCCATCTGGCGATAGGTTTCCGTCGATTGCCGGATCTGCAACTGCAGTCCGGAAATCGCCTGGTTGGTGCGCGCAATATCAATCGCTGACTGGGCGATTTTTTCTTCCAGTCCAAATTTGTCCCGCAGCATTGCTGTCACCTTTGGCTGACTGGTCAAGCCGCGCTCCAGCAAAATCATCTGCGCCTTGAGGTCCTCTTCGACAAGAACCAGAGCGCGGCGCGCCACGTCCGCGCGCAACTCAAGCCCTTCAATTTCGGCATGAGCCTGCTGAATCTGCGTCCTGAACAGCTCGCGCGTCTGCTCAAGAGAGGTCCGTGCCAATTCGAACTGGCGGGCCTCGTCCTTGAGCAATTTGCCAATTTTCGGGTGCTGACTGGCGCTCTCGATCAGGACCGCCGGAAACAGCAGCTCAGCGCTCAGGTCGACTTCGGCCGCCAGGCGTGTTTGCTTGGCCTGCGCCCCCAGCAATTGAACGTTAAAGAGATCAACCGTTGCTTCACTGCGGGTTGGGTCCAGACGCAGCAAAAGATCTCCTTGTTCAACGCTTTGCCCGTCCCTGACGAAGAATTCGGCAACAATCCCGCCTTCAAGATGCTGAACCAGCTTGGTGCTTGAGGCGTTTTCCAGGATGCCCGGTGCCACAGCCGCACTGTCCAGCCGGGCGGAATAAAGCCACCAGCCGAGCCCGCCAAAGCAGAGGGCAATCAGCAAAATACAGTTCCGAATGGCATGTCTTAGCACCCGGTCCTTGAGATCTGTTCTTGCCAGGTCTGCAGTGTCCTGCCTGTTCACCAGGGCCTCAGAAGGCGCACCTGCTGTCATGCTGCACCCCCCGCGCTCTTGTCCTCGCCCTCGTCATTCGCAGGCAAGATCCGGTTGCCTGATTTTTCCAGCCGCCCCATCACATCGTCCCGGGAACTGAACGAATGCATGTAGCCGTCCTTGATCACCAAAACGTAGTCGCTGATTTCCAGCAGGTTTGTCTTATGCGTGCTGAAGACAACAGAGGTTCCTGCGCGTTTCATTTCCAGGATACTATAAGCCAAGTCCTTTTCACCGGCGGCATCCAGCGCCGAATTCGGCTCATCCAGCACCAACAAACGCGGTGTTTTATAATATGCGCGCGCCAGGCCAATCCGCTGCCTCTGGCCGCCAGAAAGCGGCGCGCCATCCAGTGCCAGCGCGAAATCCAGCCCGCGATCAGTGCCCTGCACCATCTCAACAGCGCCAGCGCGGCCCAGAGCCTCAAGGATTGCGGTGTTTTCTTCTTTGCCCTGCGCTGCAAACCGGGAAACGTTTTGAGCGATGGTGCCAGGAAGCAAATCAACCGATTGCGGCAGATATCCGATGCCGGCCCCGCGCTGTGCGTCGGGCCATTGGTTCAGCGGAAAGCCGTCAATCTTGACCTGTCCCGAGGTGGGCTGCGCCGCACCGGCCAGGAATCGCAACAGCGTAGATTTCCCCGCCCCGCTTGGACCGATTACCGCAACCACGGACCCCGCAGGTACGCTAAAGTGGATCCCGTTCAACAGGCTCTTTCCCGCCGAAATCCTGAACCCGACCTGATCGCAACTGAGATGGCCCGTCATCGCGGGCAGGGCGGTTTTTTTCTCGGGTTGATTGTCCCGCAGCAGCGTGTCCAAACGATCCATTACATCGCGGGTTTCCTGGACAACCGACCAGTTCTTGGCGATGGCCACAACCGGGCTAACACCACGCAGCATAACAATAAATGCTGCAAACCCAATCTCAGCTGTCACCTCATTCATCAAGAACAAAACGCCACCCACGCCGACAACCAGAACCATCAGTCCACGTTGGAGCAGGTTGATAACGGTTTCGACCCGGCGACCCGCCATTTTCCCATCCATGAGATCGTCGGAGGCTTCGTTTTGCAGTTTGCTCCACTCTCGCCGGACCCCCGGCAAAAGATCCATAGCCCAGACAACATCCCGTTTTGCCGCCGTCGCCAGACCAAACGCAAAGGCGCTGTCCTCCAGAGGTTTGGCGGTTTTCTTTGCCTGTTTCCAGATTTGACGCGCGCGATAACTCAGAAGCGCCACAACCAGAATGAAGACAACTGAAACCCAGCCAAAAACAGGATGAAGCAGAAACAGGACGGCCACGAACAATGGCGTGAGCGTTCCATCAAAAAGGCTGGAGACAAAATTTCCGGTAACCCCCTCACGGAACGTGGCAATATCCACATAAGAGCGAAAGGCATCCTTTTGACCGCTGCGATGCACCGCGTCAAAAACAACCGACCTCAACTGGTGATCGATCTTAAAGCCTATCGCAGACAGAGCGTTGTCACGAAAATACCCCAGGGCGGCCCAGACCACCAACAAAAACACGACGAGCGCGGTAAGGAAGGTAAATGTTTCCCAGCTACGGCTGGTATAGACCCGTGAATGGACTTGCATGAGATACAGAAACGGGGACAAAGCCAGAACCGCGATAAACGCGCTGACACCCCAAAGCACCAAATAGTGCGTTCTATATTGCTTTAAAATACCGGTAATATTCATTAAGTATCCCAGTGTCCGATTATAGGACACCACAAAAGGGTTTCATACTTTGTACCAATCTTTTGCCCCACTTCAAGAGCTTTGGGGAACTGCTCATCGGATATTTGATCCCTTCTCATATCGGGCTCCTCTGTGCGAACGGTTCGTTCCCATCTGCATAGAAGAATCGTTCAACCTGTGCGGGCGCTACCCAATCGTGTGGCGCCGCAATGATGTCGGAGACTTTGAACTGGTCGCGGTCAGAAGTCTGGTGGCAGACGCAGAAATTCCACATATCCGGCAGATCGGCGCGGACGCTTTGCCCTTGTTGCTGCAGGCCTACCCGTTCCGGTACAAAAATCTGGCAGCTGGCGAACTTGAAATTGGGATGGAGCGGGTGGCTCCAACGTCTGAGCGCAACATCGGCGCCTATGTCTATGACCACCTTGGCAACTTTCAGCTCGGCGCAGAATTGAAGCTCAAAGCGCTTGAACGTTTCCGGCGCAGTCTGGGTTGGGAAAAGGCCCTGACCAAAGCCCTGACCCGGCACAACATGCTGGAAACCGTCGGGATGCCGCAGGACCTATGCGAGCAGCACCGTGTTCCTGAATTCACCGCAGCAGTGCAAGCGCCGGACCACGCGCTTTTGCTGCAGGAAATTCCCAAAGAAGGGCGAAAGACAGTGCTCACATTCCTGACCGCGCAACGTTTGTCGCTGTTCCGAATGGCCTCTATCATCGGCCTTTCCGAGACCCTTCAGGTGACATCATGAGTGCATGGTATCAACATCTGCCCGGCACCCCAAACCCCGCCCCGCTGCGCAAAAGCAATACCGAGGCCTGGCCGAGTTACCGGAACTCAACAGCCTGGAAAGATCTGGAGTTTTGCCCGGTTGCCTTCAGCGAACTTCACCTGATCGCGCATCATCTCCCGATAGTGGTGGTGGACTGCGGCAACGGGCCTGAGGTCATGCTCGACCTGAGGCGGCAAAAGATCGTCAAATCTCCTATCGACAGCACCGGCGCCTGGACGCTGCATTATATGCCTCTTGCTCTTCGCCTGCTCCCCTTTGGCGCCAGCGAAAGCGGCGAGCAGCATCGGCTGATTGATTTGCAAATGGGAGAGGATGAGGCGAGAAGCAACACCGAAGGAGCCGCCCTCAGGAAAACACTGGCGCAATATGCCCAGGGGCGGAAACGTCTTTCAATGATTGCGAAAACCCTGATTGAGCGAGGATACCTGTTGCCGCGAAACAAGGGGCAAGACTATAGAATAAACATGAAAATGGCCTCGCGGGTTGATGTTGCAACCGGAGGGGCGGTCCCCTTTCAGCTTCTTGTCATTATGTTGTTTTCGCAAAAAAATCTGATAATCGCCCCTGACACGATGGGTTTTCCCTTGCCAGTTGAGCAATATAAGGAGGGCGGTCACGAGACGGAACTGGACCTGAAAGACTTTCTGGTTGATGGGTCCAGCATTCTATTTTGAAGGGAAAAATCCAACTCCAGGGTTGCGGGCAAGGCCCTTGTTGTTCTTTGCGATGCACCTTGGCGCGGTACAGCCCCTCATGACTGCCCAATCGCATTGCGGTCAGGTCGGCGGGATGCTCGCTCAAACAAACCAGAAATGATCCAGCTCATCAGCGATAGGCACATTGGTGAGATAGGCAATTTCTACCGCCTCGCCGTTGCCATTGGCGTCAAATTCAATCCAGGTTTGATCAGAGTGCTGCAAGGTCAGCTGACCTGTTGACAGCGCCTCTTCAAGAGTTGTGCCGGCCTCAGCGAGCAACCCGGAAATATCAATTTGGTCGCCTTCAGACAGGGAAAAATCTCTGATTTCATCGCCAGCATCAGCCAGTGAAGAAAACACAAACACATCGGCGCCCTTGCCACCAATAAGAACGTCAGCTCCGCTGCCGCCTTCCAGGATGTCACGGCCGGCAGCGCCTTTCAAAGTATCCTGCCCCTGTCCGCCGATGAGCTCGTCGCTCCCGCCCGAACCAATAAGACGGTCAGAGCCTTTTCCACCCAGCAACAGGTCATTGCCCTTGCCACCTTTGAGGATATCGCGGCCAAGATCGCCCAGCAACTCGTCCGCACCAGCGCCACCATTCAGATGATTTCTTGCGTCATTGCCGATGATGCGGTCAGAGCCGCGGCCCGTTACCGCATTTTCTATGACTGTGTTCAGAGCAATAGAGAAATTCCCAGATCTGCCGTTCAGGTCGGAAAAGCTTCCTGCGCTGAGATTCACCACCTGATCATACGACTGCGAACCCAGATCAATCGTGTCGATGCCATCACTGTCTACGATCGTCACGGCCAGATCACCGGTCAGGTCCATGTAAAATTGAGCCGTGTTGGTGTTGTCTCCGTAAATGCTATCGCCGGTCGCCACGTTGTCTGGCGTGCCGTAAATTCTGTGAATGGCTACGATGTCTGCGAGTTGCGCCGTCGCCAAATAGGTCTGTGTCGCGTCTGTATTTGGGTTATCGCTTTGGCGGAAATACGACATGATCGAAATCTGCCAGCTGTCATGTGCGAACAAGGCGTCGTCATTGAAATTTGCGCTACCATTGTAGTTGCCTGTATGGCCCAGCCCAAGAGCATGGCCGATTTCGTGGATATAGGTCTGCAGGTAATAGCCGCCGTGGTTGGCCCAGGTACTGCTGACATTGATCTCTGTGCTCAAAATAGTTGACCCGTCGACAATAGACGTAGCGAAGGCACCGGACTCTTCATCATCAAAGACAATCTGAGCATTTCTGCTATTGGTGAACTCGATGCCAGAAAGTGCAGTCCAGCTGTCCAGCGCAATGCGTGCGGTTTCCCGGCCTGTGGCGTCCAGGTTGCTCAGGTCCACTGTAATCTCGCCGCCAGCGCTTACATCATATGAGCGCTCTGAGCGGTCACTGTCTTCCCAGTACTCCTGGGTCAGATAGGATGCGATCTGTTCGGTAGTCGACAGGAGAGAGGATGACTCGTCCCGCAGGCTTGTGGTGCTTGACTGACCAGACTGACCAGATTGATTGCTTGGCGCAAAGGCGGCCGCATTTGCTTCTGCTACACATAGATCACACATGATTTTAACGCCTAAGCTGTTGTTTTCATAAGTAAAATATGAAACAGCCCTCGATTTAGACGAGGCGCAAAATTCTCTTGCAGATCAGGTCTGCAAGCGCGTTTTCCTATTCAAACTGCTGGTTTTCTTTGGTGCTCTGACGATGCATCAGCAGTCCGACCATTCGGCGCTCAACATCAAGACCCGCGGTGTCGCGGCGGTTTTAAAGCAGGGGAAGAAAGCCCATAAAGCGGTTTGAGGAATTCAGTTTCAACTCAAGCCGTTCTGGCTGATGAGATTAATTTCGCAGCGCAATGTGACCAAAGCCGGGATGGCTTTGTGGTGAAATTGTGATTTCGTGATCTTATTTCAGATATGGAGGACGCTGCAGACTTCGGCTCTGAACAGACAGACTGCTCTGACGTATCTCACACTGCTGCCCGGGGGGCATTTGCGCTAAATTCAGTTTAAAATTGAATGGTTGTCGAATTGCTGCAGCAGCCGCGTTCGGGCGCCTGTTATCGCCGCAGGGCGTGCCTGAGGACCAGGTGGGGGAAAGGTTCCAAAGGAGATCTTCAGAGCGGGCGGGGCTATCCGGCCTGGCTGTCGTGCCCCTTTTTACGCCCATACTGGACGCGCAGCGATGCGCCTACAGATAAGGGAGGTCCATCATCCCGGCCTTGCCTTCGCAACGTTCAGCGGCCAGAGTTCATATTCCCAGTGGAGCAAGGGCCAACCATGCACTAGCTTTCGTACAGCGCCCCCAACCTGGGTCTGCTCACCTCCGCCTGGGGTAAGGAGAAGGCTGAATTCAAGCCGATTTAAGCAACAAAGTTTCTAAGACGTATAAGTTCGACTATATATTATGTGCTGACTGCGCTCTCAGACGCCAACTGCGATAAGGAAGTAAATAGTGAAAAAGATGATCTTCGTTCTGGGCGATTCCAGGACCGGCACGACAACCCTGCACAAGTTTATCAAAACCGCCGGCCTGAAGTCTGTTCATTACTTTTTCAAGGAAAGTGGCGTCACTGAACCCGCGCATGTGGAATATGAAGTCAACTGGGAGCGTCTAAAAAACTGAACTGCACCGGGTTTGCCGGAGGCTCC
>NZ_MWVJ01000051.1 GCF_002087335.1 Pseudophaeobacter leonis | reverse complement strand
AGTGTATCTCTGTCTGCAGGGCCGCGCAGAGCTGCACTGGCCGGAGGCGCCGGCGGGGTCGGAGCCGATCTCAACCATTGAGCCGGGGCGGCTGATCGGGGATCTGGCGGTGATTTTACGCCAGCCGCGTGAGCTGGATCTGCGCGCCGCCGAGGACTGTCTGTTCCTGCGCATCGGGGCCGAGGAATACCGGGCGGTGATCGAAAGCGATGCGGGTGTTGCAATGCAATTGCTCGAAACGGTATCTGGCCATCTGGTGGGGCTGGCGACAAAGATGCGGGCGGCGGGATTGCATGCCGAGCCCACCTCGCAGGAGGCGCCCGACCTGCCATCGGTCACAGACCAGCCAATTGCCGCAGGCCCGTCTGGGTCGCAAACTGAAGTGCCGCTGGACAAGAAGCTGGACAAGAAACTGGACAAGAAACGTGAAGAGGATGCGCCGGGATGACTTTTGGCTCCGCCTACGATGCCCATGACGCGCTGGTCGCGCCCGGGCGGGTAAAACCCCAGCTTTGGCGTCTGCTGCTGGGGCTGGGCCTGATTGCGGCCGTGAGCTATCTGCTCAACACCGTGGTCTTTGTCTTTTTGATGCGTTTTACCGCGCTGCCCTGGCAAGAACATCTGGTGCAGGGGGACACCCCCGCGGCCATGTTGGTTTTGCTGCTGACATTTGGGTTTCTGACGCTGGGTGCAGGGCTTGCGGCCCGTGTGCTGCAGTGGCGCTCTTTGCTCAGCGTGGTCGGGGCGCTGGGGCCGCTGCTTTGGCAGTTTCGCGCCGTGAGCCTGGCGCTGCTGATCACACCTATGGGGTCATTCTGGTGTTGCCGCCCTATGATTTTGGCGCGCCGCTGGTGTCTAATCTGGGGTTTTGGCCCTGGCTTGGCCTGCTGCCGCTGTCTCTTTTGGCGGTGCTGGTGCAGGTCAGCGCCGAAGAGGTGGTGTTTCGCGGCTATCTGCAACAGGCTCTGGCGGCCAGATTTAAAAGCCCCGTCATCTGGCTGGTGGCGCCTTCGGCGCTGTTTGGTCTGGCGCATTACATGCCTGGCAGAGGCCGCAGATAACGCCTGGCTTCTTTGCCTCTGGGCGATGGGGTTTGGCCTGGTGACGGCTGATCTGACGGCGCGGGCAGGCACGTTGGGACCCGCCATTGCGGTGCATTTTGTCAACAATATTGTGGCCTTGCTGATCTTTGCATCGCCCAGCAGTCTTTCGGGGCTGGCGCTATACCTGTTGCCTTATGAGTTGTCTGACGTGGCACAGCTGCGGCCCTGGCTGCTGGTGGACTGTGCCATGATGCTGGTCTCCTGGCTGGTGGCACGGCTGGCGATACGCCGCTGATTGCATTTCGGCGCAAGGCACCTTATCTGGAGGTCCAAACCGGCGCCCGCCAAACCGGCCCCCGCCAGACCGGCCCACGACAGAGGCATGCTATGAACTGGATCACCAACTACGTCCGCCCAAGGATCAACTCGATCTTTTCGCGCCGCGAAGTGCCCGAGAACCTTTGGCAAAAATGCAGTGAATGCGGCACCATGCTGTTTCACCGCGAGCTGAGCGACAATCAGAACGTCTGCACAAATTGGGCCATCACATGCATATCACGCCGCGTGATCGCTTTACGGCGCTGTTTGATGGCGGTGTCTTTGCCGAGGTTGATGTGCCAGAGCCTATTACTGATCCGCTGAAGTTTCGCGATCAGAAGAAATATCCTGACCGCATGAAGGCGGCGCAGAAAAAGACCGATGAAAAAGAAGCCATGCTGGTGGCAGCGGGTGAAATCGGCCGCACGCCGATCATCGCGGCCGCGCAGGATTTCTCGTTCATGGGCGGCTCCATGGGCATGTATGTCGGCAATGCTATCATTGCGGCGGCACAGGAAGCGGTAAAGCTGGGGCGCCCTCTGGTGCTGTTCTCGGCTGCGGGTGGCGCGCGCATGCAGGAGGGCATTCTGTCGCTGATGCAGATGCCCCGCACCACGGTTGCCGTGCAGATGCTGAAAGAAGCCAATCTGCCCTATATCGTTGTGTTGACCCATCCCACCACCGGTGGTGTGACGGCCTCTTATGCGATGCTGGGCGATGTACATATCTCAGAGCCCAATGCGCTGATCTGTTTTGCCGGACCCCGGGTGATTGAGCAGACCATTCGTGAAAAACTGCCCGAAGGATTCCAGCGGGCTGAATATCTGCTGGACCATGGCATGTTGGTACCGGGTGATCCCGCGCACCAAAATGCGGGCTGAGCTGATCACCATCATCCGTATGTTGATGCAGCTGCCACCCCAGATCGTTGGGGACCTTCCCGCTCCGGACACCGCTGATTTGGCCGCGAATGAAGCGGCAGGTGCCGCAGGCACCGCAGCTTCTGAAAGCTGATCGCTTTATCGCTTGTTTATGCGGCCCGCCTGTTCAGGGCGGGCCGTTTGTCGTTTACAGCCGCAATAATCCTTTTCTTTCGCTTTTCACAAAGGGTGCCGCATGACCCAGGCCAATTCTGACGCAATCCTCGCCCGTATGATGGCACTGCACCCCAAGGTGATTGATTTTACGCTGGACCGGGTTCTTGCGCTGCTGGGGCGCCGTGGCAATCCACAGGACATGTTGCCTCCGGTGATCCATGTGGCTGGCACCAATGGCAAGGGCTCGACCCAGGCGATGATCCGGGCCGGGATCGAGGGCATGGGGAAGGCGGCACATGCCTATACCTCACCGCATCTGGCCCGCTTTCACGAGAGGATCCGGCTGGCCGGAGAGCTGATCTCGGAAGCGCATTTGACCGAGATCCTGGACGAATGCTACGAGGTCAATAACCGTGAGAATATCACTTATTTTGAGATCACCACGGTGGCGGGCCTGTTGGCATTTACCCGCACCCCGGCGGATTATACCTTGCTGGAAGTCGGCCTTGGCGGGCGGCTGGATGCCACCAATGTCATAGCCAAGCCCGAGATTACGGTGATCACCCCGGTCTCTATCGATCACGAGCAGTTCCTGGGCAACACGCTGGCTAAAATCGCCGCCGAGAAGGCCGGGATCATCAAGCGCGGCGTGCCTGTGGTGGTTGGTCCTCAGACAGATGAGGCAATGGAGGTGATCGAGGCCGTGGCTGCGCGTCTTGGCGCTCCTCTGATTGCCTATGGTCAGCACTGGCACGTGACGCAGGAGCGCGGCCGCCTGGTGTTTCAGGATGAGCGTGGCTTGCTGGATCTGCCGCTGCCTGTTCTGCTGGGGGCGCATCAGGTGCAAAACGCCGGTGCAGCGCTTGCAGTCCTGCGCCATCTCGGCGCTGATGACGCCGCCTGTGAGGCGGCTATGACGCAGGCTGAGTGGCCTGCACGTATGCAACGTTTGAAAACCGGCCCTTTGGTTGCGGCCGCAGGGCAGGCCGAGCTTTGGTTGGACGGTGGTCACAACGCGGCAGCTGGGCAGGCGTTGGCAGAGGTGCTGGCAGGATTGCCGAAGCGACCAACGCATCTGATTTGCGGTATGCTCAACACCAAGGATGTGACCGGCTATCTGGTGCCTTTGGTGAGACAGGCCGCCAGCCTGACAGCGGTCTCAATCCCGGATGAGGTCAATACCCTGCCAGCCAGTGAGACTGAAGCCGCTGCCAAATCCGTTGGCTTGCAGGCGAGCAGTGCCGCAAACCACCAGCGAGGCGCTTGCGGCGGTCTTGGCGCAGGACCCACAAGCACGGGTGCTGATCTGCGGATCACTTTATCTGGCGGGGCATATCCTGCGCGATAACGGCTAATCCCAGGGTCTTTGGCAAAGACAAAGGGGGAGCTCCCGCCCGTCCTCCATCTCCTTTTAGGAGATATCGTCCCGTTGGGCCCGGCAGCGCGCCGAAGGCGCGCTGCCGGGCCCAAGGCCGCAAAGGGGTGTCTGCGTAGCAGGCGCATCTGCGGGCGCGGGAGCTCCCCCCTCACTTTTTCTTTTAGAGACCGGGTAGGACTAGGAGAGCCGTCAGACCAGCGCTGGCGCGCGCTCATTTAGCTTTCGGCTTGTCCCCAGTTTTGATCCTGCATCTCGCGCAACCGGCTGGCGGTGCGTTCAAACTCAAAGGCGCCATCGCCCTCAACATACAGAAACTCGGGTTCAGCGGCCGCAGTACAGATCAGTCGCACCTGTGCCTCATAAAGCGCGTCAATCAGGGTGACAAACCGCTTGGCCTCGTTGAAGTTGCTACGGCTGAGCCGGGGAATGTCTTCCAGCACCAGAACCTTTACCTCCTCGGCGATGGCAAGGTAGTCACCAGGCCCAAGCATCTTGCCGCAGAGATCAAAGAAGCTTGCCCGTGCCACGCCATTGCGAAAGGCGGGCAGCACGACTTCGCGGCCCTTGATCTCCAGCGTCAGGGGCTGCGCACTGCCACCAGAAAGGTCGTCCCAGATCGACTGCAAACTGGCACGTGCCGCGGCATCGGCGGGAGCAAAATAGACCTCGCTCCCTTTTAGGCGGTCCTGGCGGTAATCCACCGGGCTGACCATCTCCCAGACCTGCATCTTGTCCTTGATAAGGCCAATGAAGGGCAGGAACAGCTGGCGGTTGAGACCGTTTTTGTAGAGCTCATCCAGCAAGCGGTTAGAGGTGGTCACAACGCAGACATCGGCCGCAAAAAGCGCCTCGAACAGGCGGCCAACAATCATCGCGTCAGTGATGTCAGAGATCTGCATTTCGTCAAACGCCAGCACGCGAACAGAGTCCGCCACGTCTTGGGCCACCGGAGCCAGCGCGTCCTGTACGCCATTCTGGCGCGCCTCATGCATCTTGGCGTGGATTTCCTGCATGAAGGCATGGAAATGCACCCGTCGCGCCGGGATATCGCCCAGGCTGTCGACAAAAAGATCCATCAACATGGATTTGCCACGCCCCACGCCGCCCCAAAGATACAGCCCTTTGGGCGCGGGCGGCGGGCTGGCACGGCGAAACAATCCGCGCTTTACCGGCTCGGCCATAAGCCCGGCAGAGATACGGTCGAACTGCGGCAGCACCGCCTCTTGTGCGGGATCGGGGCGCAGATCGCCCGCGGCAATTTTTTCGGCATAAAGCGTGCTGAGATTGGTCATGACAGAGGCTTACCGCGAAGGCGCAGGGATGGGAAGCCAGCGTGTGGCCCGAGTTCGGTGACAGAGTGAAAGAAGCTGTTTAAGGTTGTGTGAATGTCCAATAAGGCGGCAGCGTTGCGGTTTAGGGCAAAGGCATTGTAGCCAAGGGCCAAAGGGCGCGGGGCTATGCAGCCCTTTCTCGGCCCGCCAGTGATGGGCCAGTGATTGGCCAGTGATGGGATCGTCAAAGCAGACGGCGGGTGGATGCCTCCATCGCGGCCGCGCTCTGCAAGGTTCTGATGAGGTGAATAGGCTGCACCGCGCCTGGGTCCAGAGGTTCACATCAATTTCCTTTAACTGATCGGGCAATATCTTTGATTTGACCGGGGCGAGATTTAACATACTGTCGCCCGTCTGATCTGGAGATTTCCCCATGCCCCGCACTGCCACCCCTTTGTTCACGCCGGTCCTGATTGTCGGCTGCGTCATTATCATGGCGAGCTTTGCCGTGCGGGCCTCTTTTGGGGTGTTCCAGATCCCCATCGCCGAGGAGTTCGGCTGGCTCAGAGCGGAGTTCTCGCTGGCGATTGCCATCCAGAACCTGGCCTGGGGCATTGGTCAGCCGATCTTTGGCGCGCTTGCCGAAAAGCTGGGCGATCGCAAGGCCATCGTTTTGGGCGCAATTATCTATGCGGCTGGTCTGGTGCTCAGCGCCGGGGCCACGACCCCGTTTGAGATGCAGGCCTATGAGTGGCTGGTGGGCTTTGGCATCGCCGGTACCGGCTTTGGCGTGGTTCTGGCGGTGGTGGGACGGGCCAGCTCGGATGCCAACCGGTCGATGTCGCTGGCGATTGTCACCGCTGCGGGCTCGGCCGGGCAGATCATTGGGGCGCCGACCGCGGAATTTCTGCTTTCAATGATGAGCTGGCAGTCGGTCTTTATGGTCTTTGCCGGCGCGGTGCTGGCGCTGATCCTGACGCTGCCACTGATGCGCGCCCCGCAGGCTGCCAGCAAGGCCGAGCTGGAGGCCAGCATGGGGCAGATCCTGAAGCAGGCCTTCAAGGACCCCTCGTTTGCGCTTATCTTTCTGGGGTTTTTCTCCTGCGGCTATCAGCTCGCCTTTATCACCGCGCATTTCCCGGCCTTTGTCACCGAGATGTGCGGCCCGATCCTGCCTGGCGGCGCCTTGCACAGTATGGGGATCACCACGACCTCGGCGCTGGGGGCGCTGTCGATTGCGCTGATTGGCGCCGCCAATGTTGGCGGCACGCTGTTTGCGGGCTGGCTGGGCAATCGCTACAGCAAGAAATATCTGCTGGCCGGGATCTATACGGCGCGTACCGTGGTGGCGGCGGCGTTTATCCTGATGCCGATCACCCCGACCAGTGTCGTGATCTTTTCCGTCGTCATGGGCTCGCTCTGGCTGGCCACGGTGCCGCTGACCTCCGGGCTGATCGCGCATCTTTACGGTCTGCGCTACATGGGTACGCTTTATGGCATTGTGTTCTTTAGCCACCAGCTGGGCGGCTTCCTGGGTGTGTGGCTGGGAGGCCGGATGTATGATGTCTATGGCGACTACCCCCTTGTTTGGTGGATTGGCGTCGCCGTTGGGGCGTTTAGCGCCGTGGTGCACCTGCCGGTGCGGGAAAAGTCACCAGAGGCGCTTGCAGCCTGACAGCCACAAACTCCCGCCCTGTGAGACTGGCGTGTCCAAACAGAGAGGCGTGAACAGAGAGGCGCACACAGATGGCTGAGTGGGCTGAGAGGGCTGGCATAAATGCGCCCGTCTCAGCCGAGCCACCAGATCACTGCGTTGGCTTTCCATTTCTCTAAAACGTGATGGCTACTCATCAGGTCAAGATGGGCGCCGCCGCCGTTTTTGAACAGGGTGATCGCAGCCGGGTTATAGCTGGGGAATTGGTCAATGCTGTAGAAGTCCGCCCGCACGTCGCTGCGCTGAATGACCCCTTCGGCCAGTGGTATTTTGAACTCACCGATGTGATCCAGCGTGGTGTCAAAGCTGTCGCAATAGATCTGCGACCGGGTGAGGGCGGTGTCATCCGCCTCGCGCATGTCGGGGCGGTAGGCACCGATCATGTTCAGGTGCTGGCCGGGGCGCAGCCAGTCGCCTTTGATCACCGGGGTCGAAGACATGGTGCAGGTGACGACAATATCCGCCGCCGCCACCGCCTGTTGCAGATCCGGGGCGACCAGGGTGCCGGGATAGCGGGCCACCAGCTCTTCTGCCTTGGACTGGGTGCGGTTGCAGACCCGGATCTGTGCCTGCGGGTAGGCCGCACCAAAACCCTCAATCAGTGAGGCCGCGACAGTGCCTGCGCCAACAATCAGCACCTCGCGGCTGTCAGGATTGGCCAGCCGCAGCGCGCCCAGCAGGCTGTCGCTGGTGGCTTTCCATTTGGAACCAGATGGAAATCCACCAGGGCTTCAAGCGTGCCGTCGAGATCAGAATACAGGCAGACCGAGCCATTGATCATCGGCTTGCCCGCGTCAGGGGTGCGCGGGGAGATATTGGCAGTCTTGACGGCCAGCCCCATGCCATCAATCCAGGCCGACCGGCTAAGCAAGGTGTCGGGGTCGCGGTAAAGAAAAGTGTCGCCAATCTCGGCCTTGGGCAGGCTATGCCCACGGGCCAGGGCCTCTGTGAAACCGATCCAGTCGAGCAGGGCTTCGCCTGCGTCAAAGGTGATCATGGGAATGCTCATTGCGCGTCCTCTGCCGTCAATAACCCCGCCTGGACCAGGCGCGCGGCCCAGTCTTCGGGAGTGGTGAAAAGATGGGTCTGCCAGCCACGCTGGGCAGCGGCCTCGATGTTTTCGGGGCGGTCATCGGCAAACAGCAGCCGGTCTGGCGCGATGCCACTGCCCTGTTCCAGATGCTGGTAGATCTCTGCATCCGGCTTGATGCAGCCCAGATGCCCCGAGATATAGGATTGATCAAACTCGCTCAGAAACGGATAGGCCTTTGTTGCCAGCTCAAAGGTGCCGATGCCAAAGTTGCTGAGGGCCAGAACCGGCACGCCTTTGGATCTCAGCGCGCGCAGCAGGCGGACGGAGCGCGCAATATCTGTGTGGGCAAACTGCAGCCAGCTGTCGTGCCAGTGGCGAATTTCCTCTGCCCAATCTGGATGTTGCGCCGCAAGATCATAGACCGAGGCGCGAAATGGGTCGCCCCGATCCAGCCCGAGGTTCATCGCGTGCAGCGCAACCTCGGCAAACAGGCGTTTGCGACCGTCAACGCCAAGGCGGGCATCATAGAACCGCTCGGGGTTCCATTCGATCAGCACATTGCCGATATCAAAGACGACTGCGTCTATTGTCATGTCTTAGCTGCTTTCTAGCCGGTGGAGCGCGGGCGTGGGCGGCTGGTGGGGCGGTTGTTGCGGGTCTCGCGCCAGAGAGAAACAAGACCGGCGCAATGATTAAGGCACTTCCGATCCAAACTGGGAAATCTGGCCATTCCTGAAACACCAAAATCCCCCAAATAACCGCCATCGGCATGGCGATATATTCAAAGGGTGCCACCAGTCCCGCCTCGCAGTGGCGATAGGCAAAGCTGATCAGATAGCCGCCAATTGATGCGGTCAGCCCAAGGGCAACAAAGGCCCACCAGTCTCCGGGCGCGGGCCAGATCCAGGCCCGCAGGATAAAGTTCACAGCCAGACTGTCGCCGGTGGAAAACCGCCCGTCCCCGGTGGTGAGCCCCACAAGGGCGCTGACGAGCATGAAGCAGATCGAGGGGTAGAAGGTCAGCGCCGCTGCACTGTCAGCGCCCCCCGCGCGCCGGGTCAGCACATGCAGGGTGGCATAGCCGCAGGCACCAAAAAACGGTAGCATAGCCGCCGCCTGAAAGGTTCCGGGCCCTGGGCGCATAATGATCAACACGCCCGCAAAGCCAACGGCCACAGCGCTCCAGCGCCAGATGCCGGGGCGCTCGCCCAGCAAAAAGACCGACAGGATGGTGACGATCAGCGGCGTGGCAAAAGCAATGGCCACCGCATCGGCTATCGGCATGGTGGCAAGGCCGGTGTAAAAACAAATATTGGCAAACAGCACCGCGCCGCAGCGGATCAGGTGCAGTTTTGGCTGCCGGGTGCGCAACACGTGATAGCCGCCTTCCAGTGGCACAAGGATCAAAAGCAGCACCGGCAGGGCCACCAGCGAGCGCAAAAAGACCACCTGATAGAGCGGGTAATCCCCGGAGAGGAATTTGACCAGCACGTCGATGATGGAAAAGCAGATGGCCGTTCCGGCCGCGGCAAATAACCCAACCAGGCTGACCTTCAGTGTGTCGCTCATCACAGCCTCCCAATGCACCACAGGAAGATGCATCGCGCAAATATTGAGCCGGGGCAATGGGGGGAGCCAGGGGAGCGTGGAAAAGATTTGCTCTGGCTCTGGATCGGCAAAGCGCCGGTTTGCTGAGACGCGGTTTGAGAGAGCATTGGCGCCTTTGAGCGCGGTATCCGGTCTCAAGTGAAAGCCACTGACGCCACTGACGCGAGGGGCTTTAGCCGAGGGATTTGGCGGCGCGGACCTCGCGTTCCAGTGAGTCTAAAAACCGGGACCGATCCGCTTTGGTAAAGCCTTTGCCAGAACCACCAGCGCCCAGGGGATTGGCGGCGCGCAAATCCGCCATCAGGTCGCGCATCGCCAGCTGCTGGCCGATATGGGCCGGGGTAAAGCGCTCGCCATTTTGGCGCAGCACGCTTGCGCCGGCCTCGATGCATTTGGCCGCCAGAGGGATGTCGCCGGTGACCACCACATCGCCGGTGCCGCAGCGCTCTTCGATCCACATATCCGCCACATCGGGGCCTTCAGAGACGATGATATTCTCCACAAGCGGGTTGCGCGATGGACGCAGTCCGCCGTTGGAGACCACATACATCTTGATCTTGTGGCGGGTTGCCACCCGCTCGGCCTCTTCTTTGACCGGGCAGGCGTCGGCGTCGATATACAGCGAGCTCACTTGCTGGCCTTTTTGTCGGCGCGGGCGGCGGCCGGTTTTGCCCTGGATTTTGGGGCGGCCTTTGGGGCGGCTTTTGCGGCTGGCTTTTTCACCTTGAACTCATCCGGGATCGGCATGCGGTTAAAGGCGTCAAGACCGGCGATTTTATAGGCCTCGGCCAGGGTCGGATAGTTAAAGGTGTTCTGGACAAAATAGTCCACCGTGCCCTGCAGGTTCATCACCGCCTGACCAATATGGATCAGCTCGGTGGCGCCTTCGCCAACGATCTGCACCCCCAGAACCCGGCGCGTTTTAAGGCTGATCAGCATTTTCAACATGCCGTGCTCCAGCCCCATGATATGCCCGCGCGAGGTCTCGCGGAAACGGGCAACGCCGATCTCGTAGTTGATGCCACGCTCCTGCAGCTCTTCTTCTGACATGCCGCAGGTGGACATTTCCGGCACCGAATAGATGCCATAGGGATACCAGGGGCTTTCGGGCAGCGTCGGAGTCTCCAGCGCGTGACAGGCGGCAACGCGCCCCTGCTGCAGCGAGGTCGAGGCCAGCGAGGGGTGGCCGATCACATCGCCGGTGGCATAGATATGCGGCACCTCGGTCTGGTAGGTCTTGCGCTCCACACTCAGCCGCCCACGATGATCGGTCTCCAGCCCAACGGATTTGAGGTTCAGCCCGTCGGTGTTGCCCATGCGACCTGCTGCAAACAGCAGCATTTCACTGCGGACGTGACGGCCATTGTCCAAGCGTGACCTCGATATGGTCGCCTTCGTCTTCGATGCTCTCAATCGCAGAGCCAAGGCGCAGATCAACGCCGTTTTCGCGGATCTGATGGGTGAAATCCTGAATGAGGGTGCTGTCGATGAAATCCAGAAAGGTATCGCGTGGCTCGATCAGCGTGACACGCACATCAAGGGTCGAGAACATGGTGGCATATTCCACCCCGATGACGCCGGCTCCGACCACAATCAGCGAGCGTGGAATAGAGGCCATCTCCAGGAACTCGTCGCCGTCGACAACGGTTCTCCCATTGAAGGGCACATTGTCTGGCCGATAGGTGCGGGTGCCGGTGGCGATGAGGAATTTTTCGCCGGTGATCCGGGTGGTGTCTCCGGCCTCGGTGGCGACCTCGACTTCGTTTGGGCCAATGAATTTGGCCAGACCGGCCAGCCATTCCACGTGGTTGCGGTTGAACTGATGTTCCAGCACATCCACCTCGTGGTCCAGCGTCATATGCAGACGGGCCTTCAGGTCTTCGGCGGCGATCTGGTCTTTCACCCGGTAGGCGCGGCCATAAAAGCTGCGCTCGCGCCAGCCAGAGAGGTTCAGCACGGTTTCGCGCAGGGTTTTTGACGGCACGGCGCCGGTATGCACCGATACCCCGCCCAGCCGGTCCGCCCGGTCGATCACCAGCACCCGGCGTTTCAGTTTGCCCGCCTGAATGGCTGCTGTACGACCCGAGGGGACGGATACGATGATTACAAGGTCATAATCATAGTCGAAATCAGTCATGGTCGGGGTGGTGGAGGGTGTCATGGATCAGTCCCGGTACAGAGCTTCGGCGTGGAAGGTGACGTGGTCTTCCATGAAGCTGGAAACAAAGAAATAGCTATGATCATAGCCCGGCTGCAGGCGCAGGATGGCGTCCTGACGTTTTTCCGCCATGGCTGTCGCCAGCGTTTCGGGGCGCAACAGGTCAATGAACTGGTCCGCCGTGCCGGTATCAATCAGAACCGGACCATCAAAGCCAGTGTCGCGCATCATGAGCGAGGCGTCATGTTTGACCCAGGTGGTCTCGTCATCGCCAAGGTAGGCGCTGAGCTGCTTGCGGCCCCAGTCGGCCCCGGTCGGGTTGCAGATCGGTGCAAAGGCCGAGACCGAGCGGAAGCGGCCCGGCAGGTTCATCGCCAAGGTTAGCGCACCATGGCCGCCCATGGAGTGGCCGGTGATGGCCTGACGGTTGAGATCGATGGCAAAATGCTCGCCCAGCAGCGCGGGCAGCTCGTCGGCGAGATAGTCCCACATCTGGTAGTGCGCGGCCCAGTGCTCTTGTGTGGCGTTGACGTAAAACCCGGCCCCCTGACCAAGATCATAGGCCTCGTCATCGGCGACGCCCTCGCCACGTGGGGCGGTGTCTGGAAACACAATGGCGATGCCCTGTTCGGCGCACCAGGCCTGCGCCCCTGCCTTGGTCATGGCGTTTTCGTGGTTGCAGGTAAGGCCCGAGAGGTACCACAGGATCGGCACCGGGCCGTCTTTGGCCTCTTCGGGCAGAAACAGACCAAAGGTCATGTCGCAGTTGGTGGTGCTGCTTTTGTGACGATAGACACCCTGCTGGCCGCCAAAGGCCTTGTTCTGCGAGACGGTTTCCATGGTGAGGCTCCTCTATGTGGTTGCCATATCGCTACCTGCCGGCCGCGCGCAGGTCCAGTGGAGCCGCAGCAGCTACAGGTGTTTTGCGGCAATCACGTTACAAAAAGCTGAATTGTTTGACCCGTTGTCTGATCCGGGGTCGCATCAGAGCGTTGCAACCCAGGCGATCACCAGGGGAACGGTGACAATCGACAGCAGGGTTGAAATCAGAATGGCGGCCGAGGCGCGGTGCGGAGCCACCCCGTAGTGCTGTGCCAGCATGTAGACATTTCCGGCCACCGGCAGCGAGGCTGCAGCAATGGCGATCATCGCAGAAAAAGGCGTGACCGGAAACAGGTAGAGGACGCCAAAGGCGACGCAGAGCGGGTGCAGCACCAGTTTGGCAAAGCTGAGCCAGATGGCGACCTGCATGCGCTCGGCGGATTTTGACGCCAGCGAGGCGCCAATGGCAAACAGGGCGCCCGGGGTGGCAGCACCGCCCAGGATGGAGAGGAAGTCATTCATCGGCACCGGGATCGGGATTTCTGCAGCAGACCAGGCAAGGCCCGCGCAGATGGCGAGAATCATCGGGTTGCGCAGCAGGCCAAGCAAAACCAGTTTTAACGTAGAAAGGCCCAGGCCAGATCCACGCCCGAGATTGATCAGGATCACGATGAGCGAGGAGAACACCACCAGGTCAACGCTGAGCACCACCATCATGGGGGCGATGGAGGCTTCGCCAAAGAGCATGGCCATCATGGGAAGGCCAAGGAAACCAACATTGCCGATCGCCGCGCATTGGGCCTCGACAGCGGCAGTGGGCTGTCGAGGCGACGCAGCATGGCAACAAGGGTGACCAGAATATAGACCGCCAAGGTGCCCGCCAGATAGGCAAATACCAGATCCAGATCAAAGATTTCCGCAAAGGACAGATTGGCCGCAAACCGGAAAATCATCGCAGACAGCGGGAAGAAGAAGACAAATTTGGTGAGATAGGCCGTGGCCTCTTCGGTGAAAAACCGCGTCCGACCGGCCCAGTATCCAAGACCGATAATTGCAAAAAAGGGCAGTGTTCTGAAGAATATGTCGACCATGTTTCGATTGCTAGCGGCTCTGATTAAAAAGGCAAGGCTGAAAGGAGAGCTGGAGAGGTGAAAGGCAGAGCTCCCGCCCGTCGTTTGGGCATCAAAGATGCCCGCCTCCCGTTGGGCCGGGCACCGCGCTGTGGCGCGGTGCGGGTGGCGCATTCTGGGAGAGGTATGAGGCGAAATTTTCCATGATGCTGGGCGCTTATCGGTAGAGATCGTGCGACGCTGGCGGTTCACAAAGTGGATTTTGTACTGCGGTGCCGCGCCGCGCGACAGCGCGGCGCCTTGCCCAACGACCCTGACCTTCGCAAGAAGGTCCAGGGGTGGGCGGGAGCCCCCCGGCTATTACGCCCGGATTGGGCCTTTGGGGCAAGGGACCCTGCGGAGAGTGTTGTTGAACCCTGCCACTCTGCGCTAGGGTAGGGGTTCCTTCCCGCCAGCGCCACGAGGTCAGCCATGAACGAACACGCCAGCATTTTGCGAACGGGACGGAAATTTGACCAGGTCCTGAAAGGCGCGCGCGAGGTCTTTCTGGCGGATGGTTTTGAAGGCGCCAGTGTTGACGAAATCGCCCGGGTGGCCGGGGTATCCAAGGCGACCCTCTACAACTATTTCCCGGACAAGCGGCTCTTGTTCATGGAGGTTGCCCGCAGCGAGTGTGCCCGTCAGGCGAATGCCCCGATGGACCTGGCCGCAGCCAGTTGCCCGCCGCGCGAGGTTCTGCGCGCTGCCGCCGGGCACATCCTGTCCGCCAGCCTGTCTGATTTTGGCATGCGCATGGTCCGTATCTGCGTGGCTGAGGCCGACCGGTTTCCGGATCTTGGGCGGCAGTTCTACGAGAGTGGCCCGATGCTGAGCCGCAGCAAGATCCGCGACTATCTGCACAGTGCCACGGCCAAGGGCGAGTTGGTGATTGAGGATTTTGACCTCGCCGCCGATCAATTTGCCGAGCTCTGCCGCGCTGACCTGGTGCCGCGCGTGCTGTTCAAGATCGACCCTGATGTGTCGGATGAAGACCGCCGTCGGGTGATCGACGGTGCAGTCGAGACCTTCCTGGCCCGGTACGCAGCCTCGCCAAGCTGAGCTCCGTACCGGACGGCTGCCCCTAATCAGGGCGTTTAAGGCGCTTGTTTTCCTGTGGGCCTCACCTGTGGGCTTTTCTGTGAGCGGCCTCGTCAAACGTATCTTTCACTCTCGTTTGGAGGTGGCGCAACTGCTTTTCCGCGGCCCAAAGTTGCTGTGCTGCAGCTGTGCTGGACTGGGCGCGGGGCGTGCACATAGCCAAGGAGCTAGTGCGTAATCGCCCTGTTTTGGGTGCCGCGATAGGTCTCGTGGCAGCTGTGACAGGCCTCTATCATCGGGGGAATGGTGCGGCGCAGCCCGGTCAGGGACCTGCTGTTGATCTCTTTGGCCATCAGGCGGGCGGTCGCGGCGCGTTGTTTGAAATCCGTCCATTGCAGCCAGATCTCGGGCCTCGCATGTGAATTGGGCTCCATACGCTGCTTTCTGAACCGCTTGGGAATCGTGCCGGTGGCTGAGATCAGGGCGCGGCGTGCGGCCCGGGCTGAGGCGGCGTTATAGGGCGTTCGCCCGGCCACCATATCGCTAAAGGTGATGAGGGCGGCCTTTTGTCCGGTCATGAGAGTGATGCGACTCTGGACATGGCGGTCGGTGATAATCGCACTGCCAGCATCCAGTTGTGACGTCAGCACAAAGAGGCCCAGACATAGTGCACAAAAAGCCCCGGTCAAACGCCGGGAGAGCCGGGAGAAGAGAGGGGCGGCATTCATATTGCGCCCTCCCTGAAAGGGCAGGCAGGCCAGGGGGGCTGATCTGGCCGACTCGGCGCTCGGGAATTAATGCCGCAAATATTGCGTGGCGCTTGTGGCGCAGATGGCAGAACGCCCTCTGGCCTGTCCTGTATTGTCAAATGCATCGTATCATGTCCCATCAGCCTGCTCTGTCCGATCACCTTAACACATCCCATCGCCCGTTCTGTCCCTTTGCTGTCGCGAGCTGTCCCTCTGGGGTTCGCGACCTGGCACCGCGCGGGTTTTACCTCTGGCGCAGGGCAGCCAGAGCGGCCCATGCGCCATTGTGAAATTCGCCATTTTGAAAAAGTCTGCACCACTCAGGTTATTTCTGCGTTAAATATCGGGATCGCAGCGAAAGAGCCTCGGCGCGGTTCTGGCCGCTCCTTGCTGGAAGGATTTCGCGTAGGAGAATTGGCCTGAACACGGATGGGTTAGGCCCCAGATCCTTCGTTCCAGAGCCGAAGGGTTTCCCTTGGGCAGCGCCTGTGTCTTGCGGTAACCATCAGGTCAGCCCACGCCGCGATTTGATATCATTGGCCAGGCGATCAGCGATGCCAGCCGCACCCGGATGCTTTGTGAGCTGATGGAGGGGCGCTCTTTTACCAACAAGGAGCTGGCCTCGGCGGCGGGCATCACCGCCCAAACCGCCACGGCGCATCTGCGTCTGTTGCAGCAGGCGGGGCTGGTTCTGGCAGAGAAACGGGGCCGCTGCGTGTTTCACCGGCTGGCCAGTGCCGAGGTGGCGCGGGTTCTGGAGCAGCTCGCCTCTATTGCGCCCAGCGATCACCTGCTCCGCGCCCAGCGGCGCAAGGCTGGAAATATTGCCCAGCTGCGCAGCTGCTACGACCACCTTGCCGGCCCTCTGGCGGTGGCAATGACCACGCGGTTTCTGGAGCGCGGCCAGCTGGTCGAAGAAAACGGTGGCTTTCGCGCCTGCCCGGATGAGAGCTGGCAGAAACTGGGTGTCAGCCTGCCAGAGAAGCCATCGGGCAGGGACGCCCGCCAGCCCTTTGCGCGCCCCTGTATGGACTGGAGCGAGCGTAGGCTGCATGTCTCGGGCGCTTTGGGGCGGCAGATCCTGACCCATGCCTTTGACCGGGGATGGGTTGCGCGCAACAGCCACAAACGTGGCTTGCAGCTCACCGGGCTGGGATCGCGCGGCCTTGACGGAATTCTCGGATTGCGGAGCGAGACACTGAGTGAAGCCTGACTGAAGCCTGAGTGATGCCTGAAGTTCAGCCTGGCAGTACCGCAGGTGGCTTTGGGAGCAAAAGCGTTGCGGATTGGGTGCCTGTGGTGCATCGCTGAGGCTCGATTTGGTGCAAAGCATCTTGATTAATACTGTGGTTGCGGTGAACCTTGGGCATGAGCATAGATCAAATACAGCCCAAACCGGGCGCGCCTATCCCGCAACAAGTGGCCTTTGACCGGCGCGAAATATCGGTGATCATGTCGCTATATGGCCGCAAGGTCGCTGCTGGAGAGTGGCGCGACTACGGCCTCTCCAACCTGCGTGAACTTGCCGTGTTTTCGATTTTTCGCCGCACCGCCGAGCATCCGCTTTACCGGATCGAGAAACAGCCAAAGCTGCGCAATCGTCAGGGGCAATATGCCGTGCTGGGCGCCGATGGGCAGGTGTTGAAACGCGGCTCTGATCTGAAAGCTGTGCTGCGGGTGCTGGAGCGAAAACTTATTCGCGCGATAAAATAGTCGGCAAAATTGCCCGTCTGCTCTGGTCCGCGTTTCTGGCCAATGTTGATGCACGTTGCTGTGCAGCCTATAGCCTCCTATAGCCTCCTGTGCGCCGTGACCGGCCCGTCGCCCTGATCCTTGATGCGCGTCAGGGCCGCGTCCAATGGCTCAAACGCCACCGCCATGGCATGCACATTGGCATGCAGCAGGGGGGTGGGGTCGCGCACCAGGGCCACATGGCCTTTCCAGAACAAAAGATCGCCGCGCTGATAGGGGCTGCCCGCGGGCAGGGCCGCGCCAAGCTCTGCCTCTTGCTGGTCGCTGTCGCCGGGACAGGGGATGCCGCAGGCCCGACAGGCCGCCTGGACCAGCCCGGAACAGTCGATGCCAAAACGGCTGTTGCCGCCCCACAGATAAGGCGTGCCAACAAAGCTCTCGGCCACCGTGACAGGATCTGTCAGCACCTTGCCGGTTGGGCTGAGATGGACCTGAGGGATAAATCCCAGATCGGTTGCTGCAAACCGGCCCTCATGGCCACAGACCACGACCTGGCTGCCAAAGCTGAGGGCCTGGGTCTCGGGGGATTTGAAATCTGCGGCTGAATAGGCATGGCTTGCGGGCGCACTGATCCAGTGGCTGGCTGTTTGGGCCGCTGCCAGGGCATCAGCGGGCAGATAGCCAGTGTAGTTGTCCCGGGCGGCCTGAACAAAGGCCCAGCCGTGATGCGTCTCATAGTGGGTGACGGCCTCACCAGACAAAAGCTGCCGGTCACGCGGCCCCTCGGGGCGGCGCAACAGATCCACCACTGGCAGGGCAATACGCGCGGCATGGCCGGTCACCACGCGCAGATCTTTGCCGGGATGCGGCAGATGCGCGGCGATGACACGGTCGTTGGCGGCAGTGCGGCGGGAATCGGTGCAGCTGGAAACGGGGGGGGTGGGAGGGGTGCGGCTGGGATCACTCATGCCGGGCTCAGAGCTTTAGCAGTGTGGGCAGGGCGGCAAAAATCGCGCGACAGCCCTGGCGGGTGCCGCCCTTGGGGCAGCCCGGCATGGCCGTGGGCATCCAGCCATAAATGTCGAAATGCATATAGCGACTGTCTGGGGCAAACCGGCGCAGAAGAGGGCGGCGGTGATTGATCCGGCAAAGCCGCCCGAGGGCGCATTATCGAGATCGGCAATCGCGGGCTCTATCATTGCCTCATAGGGCGCGTGAAATGGCATGCGCCAGACCGGGTCGGCCTGGGAGCTTGCCCCGGTCGCAAGGGCTGCGCCGTCCGAATCACTATCGGTATAAAACGGCGCCAGATCGGGGCCGACCGCCACCCGGGCCGCACCGGTGAGGGTGGCCATGGAAATCACCAGATCCGGCGATCCTTCTTCGGCGAGGCTCAGCGCATCCGCCAGCACCAGACGGCCCTCGGCGTCGGTATTGTTGATCTCGACCGTCAGCCCCTTGCGGGAGGTCAGCACATCACCGGGGCGAAAGGCATTGCCCGCCACAGAATTCTCGACGGCGGGGATCAGCACCCGCAACTGAACAGCAAGCCCGGCGGCCATGATCATGCGGGCCAGTCCCAGCACATTGGCAGCGCCGCCCATGTCCTTTTTCATCAACCCCATGCTGGAGCCGGGTTTGAGATTAAGCCCGCCAGTGTCAAAACAAACGCCCTTGCCCACCAGCGTCAGCCGGGGGCCGGTGCTGCCCCAGTGCATGTCAATGAGGCGCGGCGCTTGTTCGGCGGCCCGGCCAACGGTGTGGATCAGAGGCAGATTCGCCTCAATCAGCTCATCGCCGGTGATCACGCCAATCGAGGCGTCAAACTCAGACGCCAGGGCTTCAACGGCGGCTTCCAGCTGCGCAGGTCCCATGTCGGCGGCGGGTGTGTTGATCAGATCACGGGTGAGGCATTCTGCTGCCGCCAGTGATTCTATCGCAGCAGCATCAATGCCCGTTGGTGCCACCAACCCGGCGCCCGCACCGGACAGGGCGCCGCCACCGGATGCGGCAGAGGTGCTGGCCTTGTAGCGGGTGAATTTATAGTGGCTCAGCAGCCAGCCAAGGCATTCGCTTTCCAACACGCCCTCGACCTGCAAGCCGGGAGCCAGCGCTGCGGTGGTCTCTGTTGCGTTGTTGAGCTGGTAGTTGCCAGCGGGGAGGCTCTCGGCAGCTGCCGCCAGGACAAACCTCTTGCGGCTCCGTTGCGATGCGGTGCCATACCCGGCCAGCGCCAGCAGCGCAGAGCCATCCGGCCCCGGCACCAGCAGAGCCTGCGGTCAGGCAGCGGTAAAGCCATTGTTTGTAACCCAGGCCTGCACCGTCGCAGACTGATGGCTGAGCCAGCTTTGCAGCTGGTCCTGCTCAATCAGATAAAGCGGAACGGCAGTGGCTGAGGCTGAGGCAAAGCGAGGGGCCATGAGGAAACTCCGGTTGGACGCGATCATCCATCAGAGTATCTGCCCCCCAGCTGCCTGCAAGCCCTGGCTGTCATTTCCGGCAATAGACTTTTTAAAAAAACAAAACACAAAAGGCCCACAGAACACGCCGGGACCTGTCACAGCTGGTTTGGACGGGACCCGGGCATAAGCGGCCCCTGAAGCGGCCCTTGCAGAGGTCCCACAGGCTGGGCACGCGTCACACGGTGAGATCCTGCTGATCCCACACCGCTGTTCGGGAGCGTTCTCCGACGCGCAGCAAGCGAAACAGGATTGATGCGACTGCAGCCACATCCTCGTTGTCGACAGCCTGCGTCACATCGCGGGCGATCATCGCCATGGCGCTCATGCCGATTTGATCTGCGATTGCAATCAGGGACCGCGCGTTTTTGCGCAGATCGGCCATGTTGTTCTGACGCCAAAGCCGTTCGCAATGCGTCAGGCGCACAGCCAGCTCTTCGATGGCGCGACAGACGACATCTTCTGCCGCCGTTTCGCCAAGTTGTGTGTAAAGCTCGCCCAGCTTGTCTGGATCCAGCCTTACGTTTTCCGCCTGCATGACGGTGAGTATATTAGCCACCACATTCACCCTAAATTTAGTGTGCCCCCACGGCACGTTGCCAATTTGCGCTCCAGTGGTTGTCAAAAGGTTTCCACGCGGCTGTTCAAATCGCTCGAATTTGCTAACAATGCAGGATATCAGCACCGCCAAGGCACATATCAGGGGATGCTTCGTATGGAATTTGCCAAACCTCTACCCAGTTATCTGGTCACACGTTACCATGGCTGGAAGGCCACTGCGTATAAGGACAATCAAGGTTGGTACCGCCGACTGGCCGCCGAAGGTCAGCGGCCGCGCGCCATGGTTATTTCCTGTTGCGACAGCCGGGTGCATGTGACCTCGATCTTTGGGGCGGACCAGGGTGAGTTCTTTATTCACCGCAATATTGCCAACCTGGTACCGCCCTATGCGCCTGATGGTGACCATCACGGCACCAGTGCGACGGTGGAATATGCTGTGACCGTGTTAAAGGTCGCGCATCTTATCGTTCTGGGGCATTCGCAATGTGGCGGTGTGCAGGGCTGTATCGACATGTGCGAAGGCCATGCGCCGCTGCTGGAGGCCAAAGAAAGCTTTGTCGGGCGCTGGATGGATATCCTCAAACCCAAGTTCGAGCTGGTTGCCGAGATCGAAGACGAAGAGCAGCAGGCGCGTCAGTTTGAACGTCAGGCGGTTGTCGCCTCGCTGGAGAACCTGATGACCTTTCCCTTTATCGAGGGGGCCGTCAAAGATGGCAGTCTCAGCCTGCATGGGCTGTGGACCGATATCGGTGAAGGCGGGCTGGAGTGTTATGACCCCAAAGCGGAACAGTTCCAGCAAGTCTGAATTTCAGGTCGGGTTTTCGCGCGGTGGAGCAGGGTGCGCTCTGTTACATTTGCAATAAGATTTAATGATTTAACAGGCGGCGTCAGCATTTTTGTTGGCGCCGCCTTGTCCCGACATATATTTCTGCGCCGTCACTCTATGCTGTAATTCGGCGCGCGTCTCGATGCGATTGATTTGTGGGGTGAGACGCGAGCCTAAGAGGTGCGTTTGAGGACGCGCAGGAGGCCAGTCGTGTCAACCCAAACGGGACCCACAGAAAAGCCGCCATCAAGCAAAGCCCCAGTGAGCAAAGCGGCTTAGATGTATGCGCCAAAGTCTGCCCCCCAAATCAGGCATTTTCCATGTCTGCGGTGTTTGCCCATTTCAGTCTTAACTCCCAATTGCAATTGTACCCAAGCGGCAAACATGCAAGCTCGCTGCGCGACCATGGGGCATCAGATGCTCTATGGTCGCGCAAAACAAAAAAACTACCCAAAGGGAGCGCCGAAAATGCAGGCAGGATTGATCATGCTGTGTCTCGCCTATGTGCTGAGCCAGTTTTTCCGGGCCTTTCTGGCCGTTCTGGCCTCGGTTCTGGGGCAGGATATTGGCGCGGCTCCCGATGACCTCGCCTTGGCCTCGGGCATGTGGTTCCTGTCCTTTGCCGCCATGCAGCTGCCGGTGGGCTGGGCATTGGATCACATTGGCCCGCGCCGGACGGCTTCTTGGTTGCTGTTTTTAGGCGGCGCCGGCGGGGCTGCGGTCTTTGCCATGGCGACAACACCGTTTCATGTCAGCATGGCGATGTTCTTTATCGGCATTGGCTGCTCACCGGTGTTGATGGCCTCATACTATATCTTTGCCCGACAGTATCCGGTGGCGCGGTTTGCCACGCTGGCCGCGATGATGCTGGGGATGGGTTCGGTGGGCAATCTTGTGGCCTCCTATCCCACCGCGCTGGCGGTGGATCTGTTTGGCTGGCGCGCGACGCTCTGGGGGCTGGCGCTGGCCTCCTGGCTGGTGGCCTCGGGGATCTTCTTTGCTGTGCAGGACCCGGAAAAGCCTGAAGGCGGGCAAAAGGGATCGGTGCTGGATCTGTTAAGGATGCCGGTGCTCTGGGCGATCTTTCCTTTGATGTTTGTCTGCTACGCGCCGTCAGGTGCGCTGCGGGGGTTGTGGATTGGCCCCTATCTGAGCGATGTCTACGGTCTGGATACCGGCGGAATTGGTCTTGCGACGCTGGTGATGGGCATGGCCATGGTGGCGGGCACCTTTGTTTATGGGCCACTGGACCGGGTGTTTGGCAGTCGCAAATGGGTGATCTTTGGCGGCAATGCGCTGGGCGTGCTGGCGATGCTGGCGCTGATCGCCGTCAGTGGCGCGCCGGTCTGGATGCCAATTGGCGTGATGGCGCTTGTTGGATTTCTGGGCGGATCTTTCCCGGTGGTCATTGCCCATGGGCGCGCCTTTGTGCCGCCGCATCTGGTGGGGCGCGGCGTGACGCTGCTCAACTTCTTTGGCATTGGCGGCGTGGGGATCATGCAATTCGCCTCGGGTCGCCTGCATGGCAGCCTGGCAGGAGGAGAGCCAGCGGCGCCTTATTTGGCGATATTTGGCTTTTTTGCCCTGACTCTGGCGCTGGGCTGTGTGGTTTATCTGTTCAGCCGCGACAGCATGGACTGAGCAGCCCTTTATTCACAGAGAATTTGCCTATAAGAGACCACAGCCGACCACAGGGTCGGATGAAACTGGAGAAACGAAATGGGTTATCGCGTCGTCGTCGTTGGCGCCACAGGCAATGTGGGCCACGAAATGTTGAACATCCTGGCCGAGCGCCAGTTCCCTGCGGATGAGGTTGCTGTTCTGGCCAGCCGTAAATCGCTGGGAACCGAGGTGACGTTCGGCGACAAAACGTTGAAGACCCAGGATCTCGACACCTTTGATTTCACCGGCTGGGACATGGCACTGTTTGCCATTGGATCAGACGCGACAAAGAAATACGCCCCCAAGGCCGCCAAGGCGGGCTGTGTGGTGATCGATAACTCGTCGCTGTACCGCTATGACGCCGACGTGCCGCTGATCGTTCCCGAGGTGAACCCCGAGGCGATCCATGGCTATGCCAAGAAGAACATCATCGCCAACCCCAACTGCTCAACCGCGCAGATGGTTGTGGCGCTGAAGCCGCTGCATGACCGCGCCACGATCAAACGCGTTGTGGTCTCGACCTATCAGTCGGTGTCCGGGTCGGGCAAAGAGGCGATCGACGAGCTGTGGGAGCAGACCAAGTCGATCTACAACCCGACCAAAGAGGTGCCGCCTACGGTGTACCCCAAGCAGATCGCCTTTAATGTGATTCCCCATATCGACGTGTTCATGGACGACGGATCGACCAAAGAAGAATGGAAAATGGTCGCCGAAACCAAGAAAATCATCGATAAATCCATCAAGGTCACGGCCACCTGTGTGCGAGTCCCGGTCTTTGTGGGCCACTCTGAATCGATCAATATTGAAACAGAAGACCATCTTGATGAAGACGAGGCCCGCGACATCCTGCGCGAAGCACCCGGCATCATGGTGATCGATAAGCGCGAAGATGGCGGCTATGTCACCCCGGTTGAATGCGTTGGAGATTTTGCCACGTTTATCAGTCGCATACGCCAGGATTCCACCATCGATAACGGTTTGAATCTGTGGTGCGTCAGCGACAATCTGCGCAAGGGTGCTGCCCTGAACGCGGTACAAATCGCCGAACTTCTGGGCCGCGAAGTGCTCAAGAAAGGCTAAAGCTTTTTGTACTTTTGGTTAGGAGGGCCGCTTCGCAAGAGGTGGCCCTTACTCTTTTGCAGGACTGCCCAAATCTGGCCACAAAATCCAATATTCTGAGTGTGGGATTTGAAAACGGGATGTGAGCCATGTACTCGAAAGATTTTGAACGCGAAACACAGACAACCGGTGATTCAGCGATGCAGCAGACAGCCTGGTCCAGCGCCAGTGATCAGGATCGTATGGATACGGAGATGGCGATCCAGCTGCGTATCATGCTGACGCCAGATTTCCAGCGGGCCAAGACCTGGTCAGAGCTGCGCAGCGGGCTGCAAGACAAAGGGTTCTACATGAAGCGTACCAAGGGGCATATGCACCTCTTTGATGCGCAAAGCCACGTCAAGATCTGCACCTGTGGCTTTCTTGGCTTTCCGTCCAGTGATCTGGAACAGCGGTTCAAGCGGGTGCGCCCCGTCCGCAAGGCTCCGACCCGTCTGGCCGCAGAGCTGGCTCCGGCGCAACACTGAGACCTTGCCGATACAACAGTATTGAGAGTTGACCACTGGCTGCGCAGGATCTGCGGTCGTGCCAGTGAGGATGAAAACGGTGCCAGAACGGCACCGTTTTTGCATTTGCGCAGGAGGGTTTTTGGCCAGGGAAATTGGCCAGAGGTCGGCAAATTTGCGCCAAGGGGCGCAGCCAGAGGAACTACCACTTTTGTCTGGACGCCCGGGCTCTACTATGGCGACACATCTTTTGACCCTTTCGTTCATGCCTTCCAAAACCAGATAGAGATTTCCCATGCGTTTTTCCCTCTCCCTTTTTTCGCTGCTGGCCAGTTCGGTCGCCTCTTTTGCCTGGGGCGGTGACATTGCGGTCACCAGCCGGGTGGCTGAGGTCCCGGTATTTCCGCAGCTGGCCGAGATCACCCGGCGGGCGGATCTTGACCTGCCTTTGGGGCAGCATCGCCTGATCCTGAGCAATATTCCCAAAACCGCTGATCTGGAGACGCTGCAGATTGATCTGACTGGGGCGGATCAGACCGCGTTGCTGTTTCGCTATGACGGCGTCCCGCCGCGCACTGCAAATGACCCGGAGCTGCTGGCCGCCGAGGCGGTGATCAAGGAGATCGAGGCGCGTATTCAAAGCGTCTATGACGCCTCAGGCCAGGCCAGGTCCGCGGCCTCGGCCGCCGAGACCGCCATTGGCTTTCTGGAACAACTGGGCAGCAATGAAGGTCTTGCTGATGCGGGCGCTGACGCGCTGCGCCAGATCACCCGGATGATCTCGCAGGAGGCCGATGCCGCAGGCAAACAGGCGCTGGCGGCGCAGATCCGTGCCCGCAACATCGAAGCTGAGCTGGAGGCGCTGCAAGACGAGCTGCAGGCGGCTGTGCAGGCGCTGGCGGCGATTTCGCGCGAGGACAGCGACCGGCTCTATCTGGTGGTCGAGGTGGATGTTCCGGAGGCCGGAGCCGGCCAGCTGGAGCTGCGCTATTTCACCAAGGGTGAGGTCTATTCAGAGCCTAGCTATGCCTGGCATCTGACCACGGGAGGCATGGCTAAGGTATCACTGCAGCGCGGATTTGGCGTAAGCCAGAATACCGGCGAAAACTGGGAGGCGGTGGATCTGACGATCTCGACCCTGGAGCCGGGCGAGCAGGGCGCGCCCTCCTATCTGCCGCCATTGTTGCGCCGGGTTGGGACGCCTCGTCCGGACCCATGGCAACGCCTGTTGTCACAAAGTGATTTTGCCGCCTCTGAGGCGCCGATGGTCGAGGCCGTTGTCATGGAGGATGCGCGTGCTGGGGCGAGCTGGGGGGCTGACACCAGCGGGCCGGGGGTGAGCTATCACTTTAGCCATCCGGTTTCGATTGCCTCTGGCGCGGATATCCTGCGGCTGGATATGGACAGGCTGACCACCGAGGCCAAGGTTTTGGCCGTGGCAGTTCCCGCCCGCGATGAAACAGCGTATCGCGTGGCTGAGATCAGCAATACATTTGGTGAGGACCTGCTGGCGGCAGACTGGGTGCCCCATTTTATGGATGGCAAGCTGGTTACCTTTGCCGCCTTTGCGGGGCTTGCGGCTGGCCAGGAGGCGGCACTTGGCTTTGGCGCCATCCGCGGGTTGCGTCTGGCGCGGGATGTGCTGCAGAAAAGCGACGGTGAACGCGGGGTGATTTCGCGCAGCAATCAGCGCGAGGAAGCGGTGGAGATCTCGGCGGTGAACCTGACCGCAGAGACCTGGCCGCTGCGCCTGCTGGACCGGGTGCCTTATAGTCAGCAGGAGGAGTTGGAAATTGACTGGGTTGCCGCGCCGCGCCCCGCGCATGAGAATGTCGATAAACAACGCGGTATTCTGGCCTGGGAATTTGATCTGGCGCCCGGTGAAGACAGGCTGATCCGGCTGGAAACCACCCTGAGCTGGCCTGAGGGCAAGCAACTGCGCTGAGCCTTTTGACTGAGGGCGGTGGGCTCCCGCGCGGAACAGGGATGGATCAAAGATCCACCCGTTCCCGTTGGGCCCGGCACCGCTGTCGCGGTGCTTGTTGTTAAGAGAGGCACCGCGACAGCGGTGCAAAGAGAAAATCTGCTGAGAAGGCCATCAGGGACAGATCTGCCCTGATGGACCTTTATTGAGTTTCTTTTAGGGCAGGCGCGTCAAGGGTGAACCGCGCGATGCGCGGCCGCTGATGCGGCCCTTGACCCGATTTTCAACTCTTGCTCTGCCTGATGCTGTTTTTAGCGATTGCCGCGCAGTCGGCCGACTACGCCGGTGGGGAAGAAATAGACGCTGAGGATGAACAGCACACCGAGCCACAACAGCCAGCGGTCAGCGCTGAGCAGTTCTGGCAGAATGGGCAGGCCCTCGACCAGTCCAGAGGCCGCCCCCATCAGGTTTTGCAGATAGTTCTGCGCCAGCACAAACAGGGTGGCTCCGATCATGGCGCCATAGAGCGTGCCCATGCCGCCGATCACCACCATGAGCAGGATGTCAATCATCAGCTCCATCGACAGCACCGTGTCAGGCCCGACGTAGCGCAGCCAGACCGCATAGAGCGACCCTGCCAGGGCGGCGACTGCAGCCGACAGGCAGGTGGCGGCAACGCGGTAGTAGACCACCCGGTAGCCAATGGATTCGGCGCGAAAATCATTTTCGCGGCTCGCCTGCAACACCCGGCCAAAAGGGGAATTCACCACCCGCAGCAAGGCGAGAAACAGCACCAGGGCACCGATAAAGACAAAGTAATAGGCCAGGAGCTTGCCGTTCAGTTTTACTCCAAACAGGGTGCCGCCAAAGTTCTCTGGCCCGAATTTAAGGGCGGGGCCCAAAGCGCGCGGCGTTTTAAATGCCAGCCCGTCTTCGCCGCCGGTGAGGCCCGACAACTGGCTGACAAGCACCGCCACAGCCGAGGCCACAGCGAGGGTGATCATGGCAAAAAAGATCGCCCGCACCCGCAGGGAAAACAGACCAATCAGCAGCGCCAAAGCGGCAGCGAGACCGGCGCCGGCCAAACTGCCGATGGCGATGGCGTCGAAGCCGCGCCCCATGTGTGTTGAAGTGAGCGCGACACCGTAGGCGCCAATACCAAAGAACATGGTATGGGCAAAGCTGACGATGCCACCATAGCCCAGCAGCAGATCATAGCTGGCCACCAGCACGATAAAGATACAGATCCGCGCGGCGGTATCGACGGTGCGCACGCCGGGAAACAGAAAGGGCGCCAGCGCCAGGCAGATCAGAATGCCTCCAAGGATCAGCGCCAGGGGCAGCGAGCGCGGCAGGTCGCCAGATAGAAGAGAGCGGATCATTTTGCTTTTACCACCGGAATCATGCCCATAGGGCGCCACATCAGGATGGTGACCATCAGGGCAATATTGGAAATCAGCGCTGCCTTTGGCTCGATAAAGGCGATGTAGTTCTGCATCAGCCCCACCAGAAGTGCTCCAAAAAAACACCCCTCAACCGAGCCAAGCCCGCCAATGATCACCACGATAAAGATCAGGATCATGTCGTGATTGCCCATATGGGCGGTGATGACCTCTTGGTAGAGCGCCCACATCACGCCGCCAAGGCCGGCCAGGGCAGAGCCTGCAATGAAGACGCCGACAAAGACCAGTTTCAGCCGGTAGCCCAGGGCCTCGACCATCTCGCCGTTCTCGACCCCGGCGCGCACGATCAGGCCAATTTTGGTGCGGCGCAGCACCCAGCGCATCAGGCCAAAGACCACAAGACCCACGACGACGGCAACCAGACGGAATTTCTCGATTGCGGCACCGGCAAAGGTAATGGCGCCTTTCAGCGCTTCGGGGCGGTTGAAATAGATCTCTTCCGGCCCCCAGAGCACAATGATCAGTTGTTCCACCACGATCAGCCCGCCCATGGTGACCAGGATCTGTTTCAGGTGATGGCCATACACCGGCGCGACGATGACCTTTTCAAAGGCCCCGCCCCTCAGTTCGGTGGCCACCATGGCCCCAAGGACTGCCAGCAATACGGCCCCGAGGTTGAGCATCAAGGACGGAGTTGCAGTCATATGGCCCAACTCCGTCAGCACGGTGATGCCGATAAATGCGCCGACTGACACAAAGGCGCCGTGGCCAAAGTTGATCACATCCATCAGGCCAAAAACCAGTGTCAGGCCCGAGGCCATGAGAAAGATCATCATCCCCATGGCGAGGCCCGAGACCGTGAGCGTCAGCCAACTGGCCGGGTTCATGATGGCGACAAATCCCGCCAGCGCCAGCAGGGGCACCAGCAGCACCGGCATATGTGGCGCAATCCGCTCGGCCAGGGTGGCCTGCGCCATGGTGGGGGCATGTTCGGGGGCGGCGCTCATCTGCGATCTCCCTTGGAGCAAGGCGGCAGCGTGGCGTCAGGCCGTGCCGCTGCGACTGTGAGAAATGGGGTGGCGGACATGTTCAATGCGCCTCCATGCTGAGGCCCATGAGGCGTTCCTGCAGGGCCGCGTCGCCGCCCAGTTCAGCCATCTGGCCGGACCAGATCATGCGGCCATCGTCCATCACATTGGCGCTGTCTCCCAGCGCGCGGGCGACGGCAAAATTCTGCTCGACCAGCAGCACGGATGATCCCTGATCCTTTAGGTCTTTCAGGGCCTTGGCCATGGTAGAGATAATCGCGGGCGCGAGGCCTTTGGTCGGCTCATCAATCAGGTAGAGCCTGCGTTCCTCGACCATGGCGCGGGCAATCGACAGCATCTGTTTCTGCCCCCCCGAGAGTGTACCGGCGTCTGATTTCCAGAATGTCTTGAGCGGCGGGAAGGCGGTAAAGATCCAGTCGAGCCGCGCGGAATTTATCGGCCCAGAGGCCGCCGCCAGCACCATGTTTTCCTCAACCGTGAGGTCGGAAAAAATGCCCATGTCTTCGGGCACAAACCCAACGCCCGGCTGGGCGATGGCGGGGGTGGGCAGTTTGGTGATGTCTTCGCCGTCAAACAGGATGCGCCCCTGATGGGCGCGCCAATGGCCGATAATTGTCCGCATCGTGGTGGTCTTGCCAACGCCATTGCGGCCCAGCAGCATGGTGAGAGCGCCGCGCGGCACCACCAGGTCGACTCCCTGCAGAATGTGGTATTGCGCGATATTGGTGCAGACGCCCTCGAGCTGCAGGATCGGGTCAGTTGGGGCTTGCGTCGGGAGTGCATCAGACATCTGCCAGAATTCCTTCGAGACCGCGGCCCATATAGGCCTCTTGTACCACATCCGAGGCCATCACCTCGGCCGGAGGGCCATCGGCGGCCAGTGCACCATTGTGCAACACGATAATGCGATCCGCAGCCTCGCGGATCACGTCCATCTTGTGTTCGACCAGCAGAATGCTGCGGTCCTTTTGCTCTTTCAGCTCGGCAATGAGATCCAGCACCACCGGGGCCTCATCGACGCTCATGCCGGCGGTGGGTTCGTCAAACATATAGACATCCGGGTCCTGGGCGATCAGCAGCGCCACCTCAAGCTTGCGCTGATTGCCGTGCGACAGCTCTGACACCACCTGATTGCGCAGATCCAGCAGGCGGACGCGGGCAAGGATCGCTTCGGCCTCCTCCGTCAGATCCTGATGCCGTGACACCATCGACCAGAGATTGAAACCACGGCCCCGTCTGGCCTGCACCACCAGGCGCAGGTTTTCCAGCACCGAGAGGCCGGGAAACAGATTGGTCAGCTGAAAGGCGCGACCGATGCCGGCCTTGGTGCGGGCTGAGACGGACGCGCGGGTGATGTCACGCCCCCGCAGGGCAACGCGGCCCGCCGAGGTGGGGATCTGACCAGAGATCAGATTGAAATAGGTGGTCTTGCCCGCGCCATTGGGGCCGACGATGGCCGTCAGCTCACCGGCGTGAAAGGCACAACTCACGGCGTCTACGGCCACATGTCCACCAAAGCGGACCGTCAGGTCGGTGGTTTTCAGAATGGGGTCTGTCATTTCAATCTCGGAGTGGTCTCTGATGACGCGCGCCTGCGACCGGCTGTGCGTCTGTTCTGAGACAATGGGCAGATCTGAGGCTTGTTGCCCTCTGCTTGAAACCATGGCCCAAAGAGGGGATCTCTGGGCCATGGAGACTGGGGTTTATGCCGGCTTACTGGTTGCGGATCGGGATCGGCATCTCGTCGATTGTCAGCTCACGCACCAGCTCTGGGACGGCCCATTCAACACCCTCCTGCACGGTGAGCTTGAAGTGATACATTGATTGCAGCGCCTGATGATCCTCCGCACGGAAGCGCATGGTGCCTTTGGGGGTCTCCCACTCCATGCCTTCCATCGCGGTGATCAGCGCTTCGGTGTCGGTAGAGCCCGCCTTGCGAATGGCCTCAACGGCGGCAATGCCTGCGGCCATGCCACCGGCGGTGAAGAAATCAGGTGGCCCGTCAAAGCGTTCAAAATGGGGTTTGACCAGCCAGTCGTTTACCTCATTGTCGGGCAGCTCGTAGTAGTAATAGGTGCCGCCTTCCATGCCCTCGTAGTCTTTAAACCCTTTCAGGGCCGCGAGAATATTGCCAACACCGGCAAATTCGATGCCAAAGCGGCCCGGATCCATGGCGTTGATCTTACCCAGCGGGTTGCCACCGCCTGCCCAGATCACAAACAGCTTTTTGGTGCCGTCCAGATCCTTCATGGCGTTAAAAATACGCTCGCCTGCGGCGGTGAAATCGGTGGTGTCGGTGGGGGCGTATTCCTCATGCACCAGCTCGATGCCCTGACTGGCCAGGGCTTCGCGGAAGGCGGCGATGCCGTCGCGGCCAAAGGCATAGTCCTGCGCCAGCGTGGCGATCTTGACGTTGTCGCCAGCCAGCGCGATGGCGCTGGAGACCGCATCCTGCGACGAGTTGCGCGAGGTGCGGAAGATATAGCGGTTCCAGTTGGAGCCGGTGATGCTGTCGGCCACGGCGGGCTCAACAATCAGGATCTTTTCATATTCTTCGGCGACAGGCAGCATGGCCAGGGCCACGCCCGAGCTGACCGGGCCGATCGCGAGATCCACCTCGTCGTCGCCGTAGGCCTCTTCCAGCAGGGCCTTGCCATTCTCCGGCTTCAGCTGGGTGTCTTTCTCGATCATGATGATCGGCTCGCCATTGATCTCCATGGTGCCGCCAGTGGCATATTCCAGCCCCAGCATCAGGCCATCATGGCTCTGTTTGGCATAGGCCTCGAAGGGGCCGGTCTTGCCGTAGATATGGGCAATTTTGATATCTGCGGTGGCGGCCGAAGCCAGTGCCAGCGCAGAGACCATTCCTGCAAGCAAAGTGCGTTTCATGTCGTTCCTCCCTGAGGGCGCGCCAATTTCGGCTGGCGCAGTCTCGCTCCTGTGCCTTCAGGCTAACGGCGGCCTTACATTTTGGTCAATTGCAGGGAAATACGTATGTGCCGCATGTCCCTGCACGAGGACTACTTTGCCTTCCACCCGGCTGCAAGGCGGCGCGCGGTCTGGGCGAGGAGCAGCACATCAATGCCAACGGCCAGAAACTGCGCCCCCATGTCGAAATAGGCCTGTGTGGCCTCTTCGGTGACGCCCAGAATGCCCGGTGCCTTGCCTGCGGCCCTGATGCGGCTGATGGCCTCGGCGACGACGGCGCGCACCTCAGGATGGGCAGAATTGCCCTGATGGCCCATGTCAGTTGACAGATCTGAGGGACCTATAAACACGCCATCAATGCCCTCAACCGCGAGGATATCGTCAAGGTTGGCAATCCCTGCGCGGGTTTCTACCTGCAACAGCAGGCAGACCTGCGCGTCCGCCGTTTGGATATATTCGCTGACAGAGCCAAAACGGCTGGCGCGGGCAGCAGTGGCGCCGACGCCACGGGTGCCATGGGGCGGATACTGGCAGGCGCGCACCATGTCGCGGGCCTGTTCGGCCGTCTCGATCATCGGGACCAGGATGTTTTGGGCACCGACATCCAGCGCCTGTTTCACCATCCAGGTCTCGCCAATGGGCAGCCGCACCACCGGGTGGCTGGGCGAGGCCTCAAGAGCCATCAGCTGATCGCGGATCGAGCGGATGTCATTGGGGGCGTGTTCGCCGTCAATCACCAGCCAGTCAAAACCGGCGGTGCCCATGATTTCGGCGGCGGGCGCTTCGGCAAAGCACATCCAGCAGCCGATCTGGCGTTCGCCACGGGCGAGGGCCTGTTTGAAGGTATTTATTGGCGCGGGCATAGAAAAACCTCGTTCAGATAAAGAGCATGGCATGAGCGCCAAAGGATCTTAGTCCCGGCGCCTGTCTCAGCGCCGGATACTATAGTTTGGGGCACAACTGTGCCTATTCGCAGACGATATCTCTGGCTTTGATCCCCTGTCCAGAGGCGGCCTGATCCCCCGCTTGCGGCGCAGCTCAGAGCTGAGATGCGATCTCAGTGATGACCGCATGAGCCATCATCACGTCTGCTTCGGTGGTTTCGAACTGGCCGGCCTGAAAGCGGATCACCAGATCGCCATCGACCCGCGTCTGGGTCAGATAAATCCGGCCGTCATCGTTGATGGCATTGACCAGCCTGAGGTTCAGATCATCGAGATCTTCGGCACCTTCGGGCGCATAGCGAAAGGTCCAGAGCGACCACATTGGCGGAGTAATAATCTGAAAATCAGGCTCTAACGCGAGGCTGTCGTGCAATTTTTGCGACCAGTCTATGTGGTTGCGCAGCCTCTGGCGCAGCCCTTCCAGCCCATAGGTGCGGATCAGGAACCAGATCTTGAGCGCGCGAAACCGCCGCCCCAGGGGCACTGACCATTCCGAGTAATTGATGATGCCATCCTTGCCGTGGGTCTTCAGGTACTCGGGGCTGATGGCCAGTGTCTGCACCAGATCATCGGGGTTTTTCAGGAAATGCGCTGAGCAGTCGAACTGCACACCAAGCCATTTATGTGGATTGAACACGATGCTGTCGGCTCGCTCAACACCGGGCCAGTAGTGGCGATATTCAGGACAGATCATCGCAGAGCCGGCCCAGGCGGCATCAATATGACTATAGAGCCCGTACTCCTCGGCGATCTGCAAACAGGCATCCACCGGATCGGTGGCACCAGTGCCCGTACCGCCAACACAGAGGATCAGGCCCGCCGGTTGCAGCCCGGCGGCAATGTCGGCCTCGATTGCCTGGCGCAGGGCGTCGGGGTCCATGCCGCGCCAGTCGCCTTTGATCGGCACGCGCACCAGGTTCTGCTGGCCGATACCGGCCACCAGAATGGCGCGATCCACCGAGGTGTGCACACCTCG
>NZ_MWVJ01000050.1 GCF_002087335.1 Pseudophaeobacter leonis | reverse complement strand
GATAATTCCCAGACAAATTTTGGCAGCCGTCTTTTGGCGCGGGCGCGCAGGTCAGACAGGCCGGGGTAGCGTTGATGCAGATCATCCATGGCGTATTGATAGGCGGTGCGGCGCAATTGACAAGTCCGCAGCGCGACTGCGCAGGATTTTAGGCGCCGCCAACAGCGCGTGCCCTCTGCGCTATAGTCCGGTCATTGGGCCGCAAAGGCGGTGATTGGTTGTCTCAGGCTGCATGCGGGCTTGCGGAGCTCGGCGCCTCAGTACAGCTGCTTTTTTCCTCTGGATGGCGCGGCTCGGGTGCTGCGCCGGAGGCAATGCAGACCTGATTGCGGCCCTTGGCCTTGGCCTCATACAGGGCATCATCGGAGGCGCGCAGCAGGTCCTGGGGCATCGAGCCATGGGCCGGATAATGCGCCACACCAAGCGAGATTGTGATGCAGGGCAGAGACTTTTCGCCATAGCGCACCACCACGGCCTCAACAGATTGGCGCAAAAGCTCTGCCTTGGTGATGACGTCTTCCTGGCTATGCCCCGAGACAATCAGGGTGAACTCTTCGCCGCCGGGGCGGCAGGCGACATCATCGCCGTCACAGGCCTGTTCCATAACCGCGCCAACAGCCCGCAGCACCATGTCACCGGCATCGTGACCGTGGTTGTCGTTGAACTTTTTGAAGTGATCCACATCGACGGCAATCACGCTGAGGTTTTTGCCTGTGTTCTGGCTGGCATTGATGAGTTTTCGCAGCGTTTCACTCATGTGGCGGCGGTTGAACAGGCCGGTCAGGGGGTCGCGGACCGATTGGTCATGCAACTGATCGCGCATCTGCACATTGGCAATCGCCATAGAGATTTGCTCGGCACACATCTGTGCCAGTTTTCTGCTTGTTTTGAACTCGTCGCTTTTGTCGGCAGCAGAGCGCAGGTGCATCAGGCCTACAGTTTCGCCGTGGGCCAGGATTGGAAAACAATAGTAGTTGCGGCCATCATGCGGTTCGGCGTGTTCACAGACAAAGTCGATTTCTGACGCACCGTATTCATAGGTACGCCCCCGGCGCAGGCCCCAGCATTCTTCCGGATGGATGTGATCTTTGTGTGCACCGCCGTTCCAGCTGGCGCAGCCCTCCAGCACATCGCGTGAGTTGGAATAGACATAGACGCTGCCCTCGGCGTCCGGCAGGATGTGGGTCATGAACCGGGCGACCATGTCAAACAGCTCTTCCAGAGAGCGACTGGATTGCAGCCACTCGTTCAGCTCTCCCAGCAACTGGACTTCCCGGGCCAGGCGCAACTGCTCGTCCAGAATGGCGCGTTCGCTTTTGTTGCGCACATAGAGCTGCCTTAGCCGCAAACGGGTTGGCGCTAAAGGTCATAAAGACGGCAAAGGACAGGGCCAGAAGCGAGATTGCCGTCAACACCGAGAGCGACAGGCGGGCCCGGTAGATGAAGGTGGTGCGGCGGGCGGGTATGTCGGTGAAAAACTCGATGGCTCCTCCGAAGTGGCCATTGCGCATCAGCGGCACATAGATCATCGCCACCTCTCGCTGTCCCTCAATCTGGGTGACGGCTGCCAGCTGGTTTGCACTGTCGACCTCGGCAGGCGATTGGCGTTCGTGTAGATAGTGGGTCTCGCCCTGGGCGACGATCGTGTCATAGTAGCTGCGGCTTTCGTATTCGCCAATCTCGTCTGGCCGGGTGGACCAGAAAACCATGCCATCTCTGTTGAGCATACGGAAACGATATACATTCGACGTCTTGGGCAGCAGGGTCAGATATCTGGCATCGAAAGGGCTGACGGCGCCGATCTCAAAGGCTTTTTCCGGGTCCTCCATATGGAGGATCACACGACGTTTCCAAAGCTCAGACTCCTGGCGAATGTCTGCCTCCAGCATGCGATCAACAATCGGAGCAGGCACTGCGATGATAGCCCAGACAGACCCTGCCGCCATGCTAACCAGCAGCAAGAGCAGAAATAGACTTCTGAGCCTGTTGTGCACCGCCTGTTTCAATTCGCTGTTCATGACCCACCTGATATCCCTGTTCGCCCCAGTTTGCGGCCTGAGTGCTTTAGATCAGGTTACAGTTGGTGAAAATTAAGGCGTCAATTCACCTATAAGGCGTGTAAAATTCAGGCGATTTTTCAGGTGATCAAGGGGCGACTTTGTTTGGCGTGGATTTGTGAACAGAATGCGAACGTCCCCTTTTCTCGCGCTTTGAAACAGGCTAGTGTTGCGGGCATGAACAGTTTTGATGAAATGGACGCCTTTGATGGCGCCTCTCTGTCTTCGCGGGCTATGGCCGCGCGCCCGACCCCCTATCTTGAGGGGCTCAACCCTGCGCAGCGTGAGGCGGTTGAATGTCTGAATGGGCCGGTTTTGATGCTGGCCGGGGCCGGAACTGGCAAGACCAAGGCGCTGACCGCGCGGATTGTGCACCTGTTGAACACTGGCTCGGCCCGCACCAATGAAATCCTGGCTGTGACCTTTACCAACAAGGCCGCGCGCGAGATGAAAGAGCGGGTCGGCGGCATGCTGGGCCAGCCTGCCGAGGGCATGCCCTGGCTTGGCACCTTTCATTCTGTCTGCGTTAAACTGTTGCGCCGTCACGCTGAATTGGTCGGGCTAAAGTCGAATTTCACCATTCTGGACACCGATGATCAGGTCCGCCTGCTAAAGCAGCTGATTCGGGCCGAAGACATCGACGACAAGCGCTGGCCTGCCCGGATGCTGGCGGGGATCATTGATGATTGGAAAACCCGGGCTCTTACGCGAGAGGCCTTGCCCGCCTCAGAGGCGGGGGCGTATAATTTTCGTGGTCCGGCGCTTTATGCGCAATGACAGACCCGCCTGAGAGAACTCAACGCGGTCGATTTCGGTGACCTTCTGCTGCATGTTGTGACTATTTTTCAGACCCACGCCGATATCCTGTCGCAATACCAGCGCTGGTTTCGCTATATCATGGTGGACGAGTATCAAGATACCAACGTCGCATAGTATTTGTGGCTGCGGCTCTTGGCGGGCGGCCATAAAAATATCTGTTGCGTGGGCGATGATGACCAGTCGATCTACGGCTGGCGCGGCGCCGAAGTTGGCAATATCCTGCGGTTTGACAAGGACTTTCCGGGGGCCAAGGTGGTCCGGCTGGAACAGAACTACCGCTCTACCGAACATATCCTGGCGGCGGCTTCAGGGGTGATCAGTGGCAATTCCGGTCGGCTCGGTAAGGAGCTGTGGACGGCTTCAAAGGGCGGCGAAAAGGTCCGCCTGATTGGCCACTGGGATGGTGAGGAAGAGGCGCGCTGGATCGGCGAAGAGATTGAGGCGACGCAGCGGGGCACCCGTGGTCAGGCGCCTATCGCCCTGAATAACATGGCGATTTTGGTGCGGGCTTCGCATCAGATGCGCGCCTTTGAAGATCGCTTCCTGACCATTGGTCTGCCCTATCGGGTTATTGGCGGGCCACGCTTTTACGAGCGGCTCGAGATTCGCGATGCCATGGGATATTTCCGTATGGTGACATCGGCGGATGATGATCTGGCCTTTGAGCGGATTGTGAACACACCCAAACGCGGTCTTGGCGACAAGGCACGGCAGACGATTCAGGCTGTGGCGCGTGAAAATGGCGTCTCGTTGGTTGAGGGCGCGCGTCTCGCGGTTGAGGCCGGGGCAATCAAGGGCAAAGGCGGCGCCTCATTGCGCCGTCTGGTCGAAGACCTGCGCCGTTGGGGCCGAATGGTGGAAGATCCTGACATCTCCCATATGGAACTGGCCGAGATTGTGCTGGATGAAAGCGGCTACACCGGCATGTGGCAGGCGGATAAAACCCCTGAGGCGCCGGGGCGGTTGGAAAACCTTAAGGAGCTGGTCAAGGCGCTGGAGAATTTTGAGAATCTGCAGGGCTTTTTGGAGCATGTCAGTCTGGTGATGGACAATGACAAGCAGGATTCGGATCAGAAAGTCTCGATTATGACCCTGCATGCGCCAAAGGGCTGGAATTCCCGGCGGTTTTCCTGCCTGGTTGGGAGGATGGTTTGTTTCCCTCGCAGCGGTCCATGGACGAATCAGGTCTGAAAGGGCTCGAAGAGGAGCGGCGGCTGGCCTATGTTGGGATTACCCGGGCTGAAACGCTGTGCACGATTTCCTTTGCCGGCAATCGTCGGGTGTTTGGCCAGTGGCAATCACAACTTCCCTCGCGTTTTGTCGATGAGTTACCAGAAGAGCATGTGGAGGTGTTGACGCCTCCCGGGCTCTATGGCGGTGGATATGGCGCGGCAGCCAGCAGTACCGAACCTATGCCATCAACCATTGACGCCAAGGTGGCGCAGGCAGATGGCTACAACTCCCCTGGTTGGAAGCGCATGCAGGCGCGCGCGGGTCAGCGAGGGATTTCTCAGCCCAAAGAAACGCCTAGCCAGGTGATTGATCTGACAGCTGTGTCCAGCTTCACTCTGGGCGAGCGGGTGTTCAATCAGAAATTTGGTTATGGCGTTGTTGCAGCTATTGATGGCGATAAGTTGGAAATAGATTTTGACAAGGCGGGCCTGAAGAAAGTTGTGGCGCGGTTTGTCTCTGCGAGTGATGACGTGCCGTTTTGAATATTCTGTTGATCTGAAAGATCAGCGGGTCGAATTGCGTAGCAATCCGACCCGGGCGGGGGCCGCCTAGACAGTTCTACTGTCTAGGCGGGCCCCGCCCCCCCTGTTGCCGATGTTTCGTTATGCAAAAAACTGTGGCGGCTTTTGCGAGCCCCAGGGCCACTGCTTGTTTTGAGCATCTGACAACTTGCGCCTCTCCCGGTGTTTTCCCTCATCAGCCGTCGCGCGGTTTATACGGCGCCTTTGCTGCATGAGAATGGTGGGATGAGCCGGTACAGGCTGGACGATTATGGCCCGAACAGCTTCGCCTCGAACCTCCAAATTCCCCTGCCTCTGTTATCGTATCCAGCCACAGGGCGTCTGGAGGTTTTATGATGCGCGCTAGCATTCACGGTCCCACATGGTCCCATGCCTGGCTCATGTCGGCAGGCCTGCTGCAGCAGGGCGGGCTCATTCATGTGGGGAGTAGGCAATAAAAAACGACGGTGCCCAGGGAGGAGGAGGGGCACCGCCGTTCATAGCAACATCAGGATCTAGGGAGGAGACGACCCGGATGTATTTGGTCCGGTATTACCCGGTATTTAGGTGCGGTGACATCAGGGAGGAGGAGGATGCCACCGCTTAGGACAGGCCCTTTAGGGAGGAGGAAAAAGAGCCTGATCTCTATTAGTTGTTTTCGTAGGCCGCCTGATACGCGACGCGTTTGATGAGCGACCGGTTCAGGCCCAGATCAGCCAGTTCGCGGTTTGACAGCTCAGAAAGCTCGTTCACCGTCTGGCGATACAGGCGAAACCGAGCAAATTTACTGCTCAACTCGTCGAACCACGCCAGTGGGAGTGCCGAGAATACGGCCTTATGTGTTGCGATCTGGTGTACAGCGGCCATCGGATGGGTCCTCAGAACTGGTAAATTAGAGAGTGCCGTTATCGGCGTTGCTTGAGAACAAAATAGGTAATTGCTGCGCATGCACAATCCCCGAAGTGAGCATTTCTGCTATGCAGCATTTGCATGGGTCATTGTTACCCATTTGTAAACAAGCTGTTATTTAGGCGGAATTGTCTTTTTTTGCATTCCCTATGGGCAACCGCAAAGGGTTCCCTATGGGCAACTGCCCAGTTGCGCTGGCCCGCGTGCTCTTGCGGAATGTCGCCTCTCGGCACAAGGTGCGCCCCTTATCAGATCAGTGCCCCGAGAGGGGGGGTCCCAAAGAGGAGAGCCGGGAATGTCAGTGACACAGAAAGAGATTCAGGATGCTCTTGGACGCCTGGTTTTGCCTGATGGCGGGACTTTGATCTCGCGGGATATGATCCGGGCGCTGACCCTTCAAAAGGGTGAGGGGTCCGGGACGGATGTGAAAGTCAGTTTTGTCATCGAGGCCCCCAGCCCCGCGATTGCCCAGCATATGGAGCCGCTGCGCCGTGCCGCCGAGGCGGCCGTGCTGGCGCTGGAGGGGGTTGGCGCGGTCTCTGCTGCCTTGACGGCGCATGGGCCTGCCGCACCTGTTGCTGCGCCGAGCCTCAAGATAGGCGGGCATCCAAAGCCCCAGGCGGGGCCAGTCAAAACCCCCAGGGGTTGCCCGTATCGTGGCTGTGGCATCGGGCAAGGGGGGCGTCGGGGAATCAACGGTCAGTGCCAACCTTGCTGTGGCGTTGGCCCGGCAGGGGCGCAGGGTTGGACTGCTTGATGCCGATATATATGGCCCAAGCCTGCCGCGCATGATGGGGGTCTCGGCCCGCCCGGCCAGCCCGGATGGCAAGGTGATTGAACCCTTGCAGGCGCATGGGGTCACCATGATGTCGATTGGTCTGATGGTGCCGGAAGAAAAGGCCGTGGTCTGGCGCGGCCCCATGTTGATGGGGGCGCTGCAGCAGATGCTGGGGCAGGTGAACTGGGGTGAGCTGGACATTCTGATCGTCGATTTGCCGCCGGGAACCGGGGATGTGCAACTGACGCTCTGCACCAAAAGCGAGCTGAGCGGAGTTATCGTGGTGAGCACACCGCAGGATGTGGCCCTGATTGATGCCCGCAAGGCGCTGGACATGTTCAACACCCTCAAGACACCGGTGCTGGGCCTGATCGAGAACATGTCGTTCTTTACCTGTCCGGATTGCGGCGGCGAGCATCACATTTTTGGTCATGGCGGTGTCTCATCCGAGGCCGAGGCTTTAGGGCTGCCGCTTTTGGGGGTTTTGCCCATCGACCTTGAAACCCGCCTGGCCGGGGATGCCGGGCGACCGGTTGCGGCAGGCGATGGGGCGATGGCTGAGGCCTATGGGCGGATTGCGCAGGGGCTGATTGCGGGCGGCATGGCGTGACGCGCCGCCGCTTCCTGGCACCGTCGCACATGCGTCTTTTGTGACGGCTGGGTCTCTGTGCGGCCATATGATGGGTCGATATGGTTTGATTTTGGACAGAGTTGGTTTGATTTTGGACTGAGGTAGCCTGATTTTGGACTGAGATGGCCTGATTTTGGACTGCGAGTGGGAAACTATGGGCCCTGTGGGAAATTATGGGACTGATTGAGATCTGATTGAGATCTGTCGCCCGCTTCAGGGGGTCGTTTGAGACTTTTTTGCCAAAGCGTGCCGAATCGTAAGGCGGCTTTGGGCGGAAATTCACTTATCCACAGAGTTATTCACAGGCGCCCCTTGGAACATAAGCGGAACTTGACTATATGTTAACAGAGCCGCGTCCGAAAACTGGGAAATGATGGGTCGGCTGTAGTCCGGAAGTGAGATTTTTTTGCACCCTATATCTAGGGGGTGATCTCTATCATTCGGCAAATTGTAGATATTTCACCCTCTGTTTGGCGACATATCACCTCAGTTCTGGCCGGTCCTCCTCTTCCATTAAGCGGTTTTTTGGAAATTTAGGTTGTCAGGCCATGAATTCCCATAGTATCCCTTATTCATCGGATGCGGCGAAGAGCACATAGGGGCGCCAAAGACCCCAAGCTCATAATAATAAGCAGGTTTCATACAGGCCTTCAATTCATTCGAACAACGAGAGATCCGGCGCGCGGGCGAGCAGACATCCCCCCAGATGGCGCGCGCAGTCGGACACCCCGCTCAGCGGGAATTAGGAGGCGGGTTGATCAGTGGCAGCAGATCAACCCGCCCCTTTTACTTTCTGGGGGTCAAATAGCGCCAAAGCGCGCATGTAGAGGACGATATTTTGGGCCGCAGGTTCAGAGGCGAAAGTCACCATAAGGTGGACACAAAGGGGCGGGTATCCATTCCAGCCTCCTTTCGTCGTGTGATCGAGGCAAGTGACCCAAACTGGAAGTCCGGTGAAAACCCCGAACTGGTGATTGTCTACGGCGACCAGCGCCGCAATTATCTGGAATGCTACACGATGGAGGCGATCGAAGAGGTCGACGCCAAAATTGATGCTTTGCCGCGCGGCTCGATGCAGCGCAAGATGCTGCAGCGCCTGTTTCACGGCCAGTCTTTCCCAACCACGGTAGATGAGACCGGCCGTCTGGTGTTGCCCGCCAAGCTGCGCAATAAGATCGGCCTTGAAAAAGAAGGCCTTCTTTATGGCGGCGGGCGACACCTTCCAGCTCTGGAAGCCCGAGACCTATGAAAAAGAAGAGCTGGCCCAAACCGAAAAATGGATGGATGAGCTGCCGGAAGGGTTTGACCCGCTGGAGTTCCTAGATAGCGCCGGAGGCGCATAAGGCATGACAACGGACCGCAAACCGTCCTCTGGTCCCCATGTTCCGGTGCTGTTGCAACCGTTGCTCAAGGCTGTGGCCCCAGTTACGGGGCGCTGGCTGGATGGCACCTTTGGCGCAGGGGGCTATACCCGCGGGTTGCTGGAGGCTGGCGCTGATCAGGTAATCGGTGTTGACCGCGACCCGCTTGCCTTTGAGCTGGCTCAGCCCTGGGCCGCAGACTATGGCGACCGCCTGGTGCTGCAAGAGGGCGTCTTTTCCCGCATGGACGAATACGCGCAGGATCTGGATGGCGTGGTGCTGGACCTTGGGGTCTCCTCGATGCAGCTGGATCTGGCCGAACGTGGCTTTTCCTTTATGCGCGACGGGCCATTGGATATGCGCATGTCGCAGTCCGGCCCCACGGCGGCCGATCTGGTGGCTGAGCTGAGCGAAGTGCAGATCGCGGATATCCTGTTTCACTATGGGGAAGAGCGCGCCAGTCGCCGCATTGCCAAATCCATCGTCAAGGCGCGTGAGCTGGAGCCGATCACCACCACGCTGCAATTGGCCAAGCTGATTGAGGCCTGTCTGCCACGGGCAAAACATGGCAAGTCGCATCCCGCCACCCGCAGCTTTCAGGCGCTGCGCATCGCGGTGAATGCGGAATACGAGGAATTGTTCAAGGGTTTGCTGGCCGCCGAGCGCGCCCTGAAACCCGGCGGGCGCTGGCTGTTGTGACCTTTCACTCGGTCGAGGACCGCATGGTCAAACGGTTCTTTCAGCATCGCGCAGGCAAGACCGGTCGCGCCAATCGCTATGCGCCCGAACAAGAAGAGTTGGCGTCGCAGTTTGAGCTGGTCACCCGCAAGGCATGGGCCCGATGAGGATGAGCTGGCGGCCAATCCGCGCTCGCGCTCGGCCCGGTTGCGGGTGGGACGGCGCACCGACACGCCGCCGGTGCCAATCAGCGCCAAGGATCTGAGCATGCCGCAACTGAAAGAGGCGGGCAAATGAAGTCGCTACTCTATGTGGCCACGGCGCTGGCCGTGTTTGGTCTCGCCTTTTGGGCCTATCAGGAAAACTATGCGACCCAGCAGGTGCTGAAGGATACCCGTAACCTGCACGCAAAATCGGCGCCGCGCAGGTCCGGTTGAGCGTGCTGCGCGCTGAATGGGCCTATCTGAACCGTCCCGACCGTCTGATTGAGCTGGCAGAGTTGAATTTTGAGCGTCTTGGCCTGTTGCCCCTGCGCCCGGATCAGTTTGGTCGGGTGGATGAGGTCACATACCCGGTGCCGCCGCCACTGCAGATCAACCGAGGGCGTTGATGTTTCAGGCCTGAACGCAGGCACTACCGGAGAGCAGCGCCCATGATCCGCACGCCCCTGCGCCCACTGGCCCGCATTCTGGACGCCCGCGCCAAGGGGGAAACCCCCGATGCCATTGAAAAAGAGAACATCCGCCAGCGTCACGACGAGATCCAGATAAAGTCCCGCCAGCGCGCCGAGGGGCGTCTATTGGTGCTGGGGGTGTTTTTCCTCTGTGCCTAGGCGGGGGTTGCCGGGCGCATGGGCGTCATGGCGACCTCAGAGCCGCGCGAGCCGGTGGCCAGTGCGGCTGGCAGTGCCATTGCCATGCAGCGGGCCGATATCGTCGACCGGCAGGGGCGGATCCTCGCGACCAATTTCGAGACCCATTCGCCGTATGTGCAGCCGCCACAGCTGATTGACCCGCTGAATGCCGCCAACCGGCTGGTGGAAATCTTTCCGGATCTCGAACGCGACCGCCTGCTGGAAGATTTCACCGGTAAGCGCAAATTTGTCTGGATCCAAAAGAAGATCAGCCCTGAGCAAAAGCAGGCGGTGCATGATATTGGCGACCCGGGTCTGCTGTTTGGCCCGCGCGAGATGCGGCTCTACCCCAATGGCAGCGTTGCCGCCCATGTTCTGGGCGGGGCGGGGTTTGGCAAGGAAGGCGTCAATGCAGCCGAGGTGATCGGCGTGGCCGGCGTCGAAAAGCAGTTTGACAGCTACCTGCGCGATCCCGGCCGTGGCAGCAAGCCGCTGACGCTGTCGCTGGACCTCACGGTGCAGGCCGCAGCAGAGCGCGTGCTCGATGGCGGCATGAAGCTGATGAACGCCAAGGGCGCGACATCCATCCTGATGGATGTGCAGACGGGCGAGGTGATCTCGGTGGTCTCTCTGCCGGATTTTGACCCCAACGAGCGGCCTCGTCCTCCTGCATCAGGGTTTGACCCCTCGGTGAGCCCGCTGTTCAATCGCGCGGTGCAGGGCGTCTACGAGCTGGGCTCTACCTTCAAGATATTTACCGCCGCCCAGGCGATGGATCTTGGTCTGGTGAATGCCCATACGGTGATCGACACCCGTGGGCCGCTGCGCTGGGGCAAGTTCGCGATCAAGGATTTTCGTAACTACGGCAACGAGTTGTCTGTTACCAAGATTATCGTGAAATCCTCCAACATCGGCACGGCCCGTTTGGCGCAGCAAATCGGTGCCGAGCGTCAGCGCGACTTTTTGAACAATCTCGGCATGTTAGAGGCCACCCCGTTTGAGATCGTCGAGGCCCAGGGCGGCAAGCCCCTGTTGCCAAAAAACTGGTCCGAGCTGTCAGCCATGACGATTTCCTATGGCCACGGTATTTCCACCACGCCAATGCATCTCGCGGCTGGCTATGCGGCGATTGCCAATGGCGGGCGTTACGTTAGCCCCACGATTTTGAAACAGGATGGCCCCCAGCTGGGGCGTCGCATCATGTCCGAGGACGCGGCAAAAGAAGCCCGCCTGATGCTGCGCAAGGTTGTGACCGAAGGCACCGCCAGTTTTGCCCGGGTCCCCGGCTATCAGGTCGGTGGCAAGACCGGCACCGCAGATAAGCCAAAACCGCGTGGCGGCTACTATGAGGATAAGGTCATTGCCACCTTTGCCTCGATTTTTCCGGCCCATGATCCGAAATATGCGCTGGTGGTCACGCTGGATGAGCCTTCGATTATTGCCCATGGTGAAGAACGCCGCACGGCCGGCTGGACGGCCGTGCCGGTGGCTGCTGAGATGATTGGCCGTGTTGCACCCCTGCTGGGGCTGCGGCCACAAGTTGAACCCGCAGAGGTCATGGGTATAACCCTCACCTCAAACTGATTCCCGGGGGGAGATCCCGGGCGCTGATTTCTGGTGAGGGCCGCAGATGAACACCACCCCAAATGATGCCGACCTTTCCCGCCCGCTCAGTGAGCTGGGTCTGACGGCTCGGGGGGGCGCTGACCCCCTGATATCAGGACTGGCCGTTGACAGTCGCCGGGTGCGCGAGGGCATGCTGTTTGCCGCCCTTCCGGGCAGCCAGGTGCATGGGGCAAAATTCATTCCTGCCGCGCTGGAGCTGGGGGCCACGGCAATCCTGACCGATGCGGCGGGCGCAAAAATTGCCGCCAGGCCTCTGGAGGCCAGTCATGCCGCTGTGGTGATCGTTGAAGATCCCCGACAAGCGCCGGCCTATGCGGCCGCCCTTTGGTTTGGGGCGCAGCCCGCGACCATGGTGGCGGTCACCGGCACCAATGGCAAAACCTCCGTGGCGACCTTTGTGCGCCAGATCTGGTGTGAGTTGGGACATGCCGCCGTAAACCTGGGCACCACCGGTATTGAAGGCGCCTGGAGCCATCCGCTGGCCCATACCACGCCGGAACCAATCACCCTGCATGCAGCCCTTGCCGAGGCGGCGGCAGCAGGCGTCACCCACGCGGCGATGGAGGCCTCTTCGCATGGGTTGGATCAGTGCCGTCTGGACGGGGTGCAGCTGGCGGCGGCGGGGTTTACCAATTTCAGTCAGGATCATCTGGACTATCACGAGACATTTGAGGCCTATTTTGCCGCCAAGGCGGGATTGTTCCGCCGGGTCCTGCCGACAGAGGGCGTCGCTGTGATCAATATGAACGACCCGCGCGGCGCCGAGAATGCGCGCTGTGGCGGCGGCCCGTGGCCAGGAAGTGCTCAGCGTGGGGCGCGGGTTGGGCGATGTCTGCCTGACGGGGCAGCGCTATGATGATACCGGGCAGGATCTGCGGTTCACCTGGCACGACCGGCCCTTCCAGACGCGGCTGAACCTTATTGGCGGCTTTCAGGCGGAAAATGTCTTGCTGGCCTGCGGCTTGGTGATTGCCAGTGGCGAAGCACCAGAGGAGGTGTTTGCAACGCTGCCGCATCTCACCACCGTGCGCGGTCGCATGCAGCATGCGGCAACCCGGGACAATGGTGCCGCCGTTTTTGTCGATTTCGCCCATACCCCTGATGCGGTCTCCACCGCGCTCAGGGCGCTGCGGCCGCATGTTCTGGGGCGGCTCATCGCGATTGTTGGCGCCGGCGGGGATCGCGATGCGGTAAAACGCCCCCTGATGGGGCAGGCGGCGCAGGCCAATGCCGATGTGGTTATCGTGACGGATGACAATCCGCGCACAGAAGATCCCGCTTTGATCCGCGCTGCAGTCAAGGGCGGCGCCCCCGAGGCGTTTGAGGTTGGGGACCGCGCCGAGGCGATCCTGCGCGGCGTTGATATGCTGGGCACCGGAGACGTTTTGTTGATCTGCGGCAAGGGCCATGAGAGCGGTCAGATCGTGGGCACGGATGTTTTGCCCTTTGATGATGTGGAACAGGCCAGCCTTGCGGTGGCGATTTTGGACGGGAAATCAGTATGAGCGCGCTTTGGACTGCGGCAGAGGCGGCAACTGCAACGGGCGGTCAGGCCCATGGGGACTGGGAGGTCAGTGGCATTTCCATTGATACCCGCACGCTGCAAGCTGGAGATCTTTTTGTGGCCCTTAAGGCTGCGCGCGACGGCCATGACTTTGTGGCGCAGGCGCTGGCACAGGGGGCCGCAGCGGCCCTGGTGACCCATCGCCCGGAAGGTGTTGCTCCGGATGCGCCCTTGTTGGTTGTCGAGGACGTGCAGGCGGCACTTGAAGGGCTGGGGCAGGTGGCGCGGGCGCGCACGGGGGCGCGTGTGATTGCGGTCACCGGATCGGTTGGCAAGACCTCGACCAAGGAGATGCTGGCCTGCATGCTGGCGGATCAGGGGCGATGCCATGCGGCTGTCGCCAGCTATAACAATCACTGGGGCGTGCCGCTCACCCTGGCGCGGATGCCACGCGAGACAGAGTTCGCAGTGATCGAGATCGGCATGAACCACCCTGGCGAGATCGCCCCACTGGCGCGGCAGGCGCGGCCGCATGTGGCGCTGGTGACCACGGTGGCGGCGGTGCATCTGGAGGCCTTTGACGATGTGGCGGGCATTGCGCGCGAGAAGGCCGCAATCATGGAAGGGCTTGAGCCCGGCGGGAGTGCGGTTCTTAACGCTGATTCGCCGAGGCCTCTGTGCTGGCCGAGGTGGCGCAAAGGCTTGGGGTGTCCCAGGTCTGGTTTGGGGCTGACGCGGCGGAGTATAAATTGCTTGGCACGCAGATCCGCGGCGAGGAAACCCTGGCCGAGGTGCAGTGCGGACCCGCGCGCCTGCAGTTGCATATCCAGTCGCTGGGGGCGCATTTTGCCATGAACGCGCTTGGCGCATTGGCGGCCGTTGCTGCTGCGGGCGCGGATCCGCTGCGCGCAGCACAGGTTTTGTCCCTGTGGTCACCGGTCAAGGGCCGCGGCGCACGGGTCGAGGTCGCGCTGCCTGAGGGCGGCAAGCTGCTGGTCCTCGATGACAGCTACAATGCCAATCCAACCTCGATGGCCGCCGCCCTTGAGGTGCTGGCAGCCACGCCGCTGCCGGGGTCTCAGACAGGGTCTCTGTCGGGGACTCAGACTGGTTCGGGGCGTAAGATTGCCTATCTGGGCGACATGGCCGAGCTGGGGCCACAAGAGGTGGCTCTGCATGCGGGGCTGGCGGATCTGGCGGCGGTGAACGCGATTGATGAGATTCACTGCATTGGCCCCCTGATGGCGCATCTTCACAGCGCATTGCCAAAGGCGAAGCGTGGCAAAGCCTATGCAACTGCAGCGCAAGTGGTGCCGGATTTGGCGTCGCAACTGGCCTGTGGCGATATTGTGCTGGCCAAAGGCTCTTTGAGCGTCGGTCTGGCCAAGGTCGTTGACGGCATCCGGGAATTGGGTCATGGCAAGCGCTAATCTTGAAACATATCTAAAGGCGAGGATCGATCCGAGATGCTCTATTGGCTGACGGCCCTGTCGGATGGCGGCGATTTTTTCAACCTGTTCCGCTATATCACCTTCCGGGCTGGCGGCGCCTTTATGACCGCGCTGGTCTTTGGCTTTTTGTTCGGTAAACCGCTGATCAATGTGCTGCGCCGCAAGCAGGGCAAAGGCCAGCCGATCCGTGATGACGGCCCCGAGGGGCATTTTTCCAAAGCGGGCACGCCAACAATGGGCGGATTGCTGATTGTGGGCGCGCTTTTGACGGCGACGCTGATCTGGGCGCGACTGGATAACCCCTTTGTGTGGCTGGTTCTTTTTGTCACCATGTCCTTTGCGCTCATCGGTTTTGCCGATGAACACGCCAAGGTCTCAAAACAAAATACCGCCGGGGTTTCTGGCAAGGTGCGGCTGCTGTTGGGCATCCTGATCGCGGTGATTGCGGCCATCTGGGCCGGGGCCTATCACCCGGTGGCGCTGCAAAATCAGCTGGCTTTGCCAGTGTTCAAGGACACATTGATCAATCTGGGATATTTTTATGTCCCCTTTGTCATCTGCGTCATTGTGGGCTCGGCCAATGCGGTGAACCTGACCGATGGGCTGGATGGTTTGGCGATCATGCCGGTGATGATCGCGGCTGGCACCCTGGGTGTGATTGCCTATGCGGTGGGGCGGGTCGATTTCACCGAATATCTCGATGTGCACTATGTGCCTGGAACAGGGGAAATCCTGATCTTTGCCGCGGCGCTGTTTGGCAGCGGACTGGGCTTTTTGTGGTCTAATGCACCGCCTGCGGCCGGGTTTATGGGCGATACCGGATCGCTCGCCCTTGGGGGCGCACTGGGGGCGATTGCCGTTGTCACCAACCATGAGCTGGTCTGGGCCATCGTTGGCGGCTTGTTTGTGGTAGAAGCCCTGTCGGTCATCATTCAGGTGCTCTATTTCAAGCGTACCGGCAAGCGGGTGTTTTTGATGGCGCGGATCCATCATCACTATGAGAAAAAGGGCTGGGCAGAGCCGACAATCGTGATCCGGTTCTGGATCATCGCGCTGATCCTGGCGATGATTGGTCTGGCAACACTGAAAGTACGCTAAGCCCTGACTGCTGCGCATATTTTGGAACTGAATGACGGGTGAGACGGGGGCTTTAGCCCCCTTTTTGCGGCGCAACTGGCTGCAAGGCAGGGAGGGCTCCCGCCAATTTCGAGCGGCTGCGCCACTCTGGCAATTGTTGGGGGTGGCAGAGGCCTTGCGGCCTCTGTGCGCGCCCTTGCAAGTCTGGACACTGCGGTGCAGTGTTGGCGCTGAATTTTGATCAAATATGAGGTGGGCCATGATCCCGGTTCAAGGGTTTGAGGGTGCAGTGGTTGCCGTTTTGGGGTTGGGGCGATCCGGTCTTGCCACGGCGCGGGCCTTGCTGGAGGGCGGCGCCACTCCGGTGTGTTGGGATGACAATCCAGAGGCACGCGACACTGCAGAGGCGGAAGGGGTTGATCTGCGGGATCTGCGGCGGCAAGGGGCCTTTGATGATGTGGCCGTGCTGGTGACATCGCCTGGAATTCCGCATCTCTACCCCAGCCCGAACCCGGTGATCCGGGCGGCGCTTGAGGCTGGCGTGCCGGTGGACAATGATATCGGTTTGTTCTTTGCATCACTGCCAGCCCAGGGATGGGACATGCTGGATCAGCCGCCAAAGGTGGTGGCTGTCACCGGATCAAACGGCAAATCAACCACCGTCGCCCTGCTGCATAATATTCTTGACGCCGTTGGCCGTGACAGTCAGATGGCGGGCAATATTGGCCGCGGTGTGCTGGACATCGACCCGCCTGGCAACGCGGGCGTAGTGGTGCTTGAGCTCTCCAGCTATCAGACAGAGCTGGCGCGGGCGCTGACGCCGGATGTGGCGATCTTTACCAACCTTTCGCCGGACCATCTGGACCGTCACGCGGGGCTTGGGGGCTATTTCGCCGCCAAACGCCGCCTGTTTGCTGAGGGCGGTCCGGATCGGGCCATCATAGGCGTCGACGAGGATGAAGGTCAGTTTCTGGCGGGGCAGATGTCGCAGGCGGCAAGCGATGATCGGGTGATCAGGGTCTCGACAAAACGCAAACTGACGGGGCCGGGCTGGCAGATTTTTGCCCGCAAAGGCTTCCTCAGCGAATATCGCAAGGGGCGGCAGGTGGCCTCGATTGATCTGCGCCAGATGATGGGGCTGCCGGGAGAGCACAATCACCAGAACGCCTGTGCCGCCTATGCCGCCGCGCGGGTTTTGGGACTGGCACCACGGGTGATCGAAGCTGCGCTTGGCCAGCTATCCGGGGCTGCCGCATCGCAGCCAGACCGTGGCAGAGGCTGCAGGCATTCGCTATGTCAATGACAGCAAGGCCACCAATCTGGACAGCGCCGCCAAGGCCCTGAGCGCCTTTAAAAATATCCGCTGGATTTGCGGTGGTCTGGAAAAAGACGGCGGTCTGGAGGCGCTCAAAGGTCAGACCGGATCTGTGCGTAAGGCCTATGTGATTGGCCGCGAGGCCTCGGGGTTTGCCATGCAGCTGGATGTGGAAGCCGAGGTCTGTACCACGATGGAGGTGGCTGTTGCCCGGGCCATGGCCGAGGCCGAGGCGGGTGACGTGGTGCTGTTGGCGCCAGCCCTGCCAGTTTCGATCAGTATGACAATTTTGAGCAGCGCGGTGATGACTTTATTGCCGAAGTGGAAAAGGGCCTAGGTTAAAAACTGGGCTAAAGAGCCTAGGTTAAAGAACCTTGCTTTACGGGCCTAGCTTTACGGGCCTAGCTGAACGGGCCTGGGTTAAAAAAAACCCAGTTAAAGCGCGGGGCTAGCGGCTGGCGGCTATGGCGGTGCCCGCCGCATGGCCCGAGGCCCAGGCCCATTGAAAGTTGTAGCCACCCAGCCAACCGGTGACATCAACCGCCTCGCCAATGGCGAACAGGCCCGGTTGGGGCTTGGCCTGCATGGTTTTGGACGAGAGCGCATCGGTGTCGATGCCGCCCAGTGTGACCTCGGCGGTGCGATAGCCCTCGCCGCCCCCCGGGGTGAGCTTCCAGGTCTCAAACCCCGTGCATAGCGCCTGCAGCGCGGCATCGGACTGATCCGCAAGCCTGCCGGTGATTTCGAACTCTTTGGCAAGAAAATCCACCAGTCGCCCAGGCAGATGCCGCGACAGCTCTGTGGTGACGGCGCGCCGTCCCTGGGTCTGGCGCTGGTCGCGCAGCAGGGTAAACAGGTCCATCTCGGGGATCAGGTTGACGCTGATCTCTTCGCCCTCGTGCCAGTAGGACGACAGCTGCAGCACGCTGGGGCCCGAAAGGCCGCGATGGGTGAACAAAAGGGCTTCGTCAAAACTGGCGCGCGCATTGGACAGGCGCACGGGCAGGGCCGTGCCCGCCAGAGCGGTGAAACGCCCCTCGGGAAAGGTAAAGGGCACAAGGCCGGGGCGGGTCTCGATCAGGGCAAGGCCGAACTGGCGGGCAATATCATAGGCAAGACCGGTGGCGCCCATCTTGGGGATGCTCTTGCCGCCGGTGGCAAGCACCAGGTTCTTGCAGCGCACCTGCTGGGGTTTGCCGTCGCGCAGCAGGGTCAGGTGATACGTGTCCCCCTCATAGCGCACAGTCTCTACTGAGGTCTGCAGCCAAAGCTGTGCGCCGGCCTGCTGCAGCTCAGCCACCAGCATGGCGACGATCTGCTTGGCGGAGCCATCACAAAACAGCTGTCCCAGGGTTTTTTCGTGCCAGGCAATGCCGTAGCGGTCTACCAGCGAGATAAAGTCCCACTGGGTATACCGCGCCATGGCGGATTTGCAGAAATGCGGGTTCTGCGACAGGTAGTTCTCAGGGGTGGCGTCCAGATTGGTGAAATTGCAGCGCCCACCGCCAGAGATACGGATCTTTTCTCCGGGTGCTTTGGCGTGGTCCACCACAAGGCAGTCGCCACCGGCATGGGCGGCACACATCATGCCAGCCGCGCCAGCACCAAGAATCACAGTATGTACAAACATGCGCAGCATCGACCACGGATGACGCAGTGGCGCAAGGGGTGAGGCGGGCCCGTATCCACACAGGTATCCACGCTGGCATCCATACAGGCATCCACCCAGGCATCCACAAAGGGGCATCAACACAGGGAGGGCGAGGGGCGCGAAATCCTGCTGCAGGGCCATCAAGAGGCTGGCCTGATCGGGGGTTTCGGGCTACTCTGTGCGCAATGACCCCAAAATGGGGCTGATTTTGAGGCAAAGACTGGCGGTATTCCCATGACTGAGATGGTCTATGGCGCGGTTCCTGTTCCCACAGGTGAACCGATCCTTCCGAAATGGTGGCGGACCCTGGACAAGTGGTCCATTTCCTCCATCCTGATGCTGTTTGTATTGGGGCTGTTGCTGGGGCTTGCCGCCTCTGTGCCGCTGGCCGAACGCAACGGGTTTGACAATTTCCACTATGTACAACGGCAGGCCATCTTTGGCGTCACGGCGCTGACGGCCATGATCCTCACCTCGATGATGTCACCACAGCTGGTACGCCGTCTTGCGGTGCTTGGCTTTGCCTGTGCTTTTGTGGCGCTGGCGCTGCTGCCGGTGCTGGGCACCGATTTTGGCAAGGGCGCTGTGCGCTGGTACTCATTGGGGTTTGCCTCGTTGCAACCGTCAGAATTTCTAAAGCCCGGCTTTGTGGTGGTGGCGGCCTGGATGATCTCGTCCAGCCAGCAGATCAACGGCCCTCCCGGCACGCTGATTTCCTTTGGGATCTGTATGGCTGTGGTGATGATGCTGGTGCTGCAACCCGATTTTGGCCAGGCCTGTCTGATCCTGTTTGGCTGGGGCGTGATGTATTTTGTCGCCGGGGCGCCATTTCTTTTGCTGGTTGGCATGGCAGGTGTGGGGGTTTTGGGCGGCATTTTTGCCTATTCCAACTCGGAACTTTTTGCCCGCCGTATCGACGGGTTTTTGAACCCGGAAATCGACCCGACCACCCAGATGGGCTATGCCACCAATGCAATCCGCGAGGGCGGCTTGTTTGGCGTGGGGGTTGGTGAAGGCCAGGTGAAGTGGTCGTTGCCCGATGCCCATACCGATTTCATCGTGGCGGTCGCAGCCGAGGAATATGGGCTCATTCTGGTGCTGGTTCTGATCGGGCTTTACGCCATGGTGGTGGTGCGATCCTTGTTCCGGCTGATGCGCGAGCGCGATACCTTTATCCGCCTCGCGGGGACCGGTCTGGTCTGCATGTTTGGCGTGCAGGCGATGATCAACATGGGGGTTGCCGTGCGGCTTTTGCCGGCCAAGGGCATGACACTGCCCTTCGTGAGCTACGGCGGCTCTTCGCTGATTGCAGGCGGAATTGCGCTGGGCATGCTCTTGTCTTTCACCCGCTCTAGACCGCAGGGTGAGATCGCCGATTTCCTGCGGGGTCGCGGACGCGGCTAAACCGTCTCAAGCAAAGAAACGCGAGTGATATGACACAGAAACTGCTCTTGATGGCGGCCGGTGGCACCGGTGGACATATGTTCCCGGCCCAGGCTCTGGCCGAGGCGATGCTGCGCAAAGGCTGGCGGGTCAAGCTGTCGACCGATGCGCGCGGTGCGCGCTACACGGGCGCCTTTCCGCATAGCACAGAGATATCAGAGGTCTCATCCGCCACCTTTGCCCGGGGCGGCCTGCTGGCCAAGGCCATGGTGGCGCCAAAGATTGCGGCGGGCGTCATGTCGATGGCCTGGCAGATGCGGCGGGATCGCCCGGATGTGGTGATCGGCTTTGGCGGCTTCCCCTCTATTCCGGCGCTTGGTGCGGCGACATTGCTGGGGCTGCCGCGCATGATCCACGAACAAAACGGCGTGTTGGGGCGGGTCAACCAGCTCTTTGCCAAACGGGTTGGCACCGTCGCCTGCGGCACCTGGCCGACCGAGCTGCCGGAAGGGGTCGCTGGCATCCATGTGGGCAACCCGGTGCGCGGGGCTGTGCCGGAGCGCGCAGGCGCTGCCTTTATTGCGCCGGGGGACTACCCGATGTCCATTCTGGTGATGGGCGGCAGCCAGGGCGCGCGTATCCTGTCGGATGTGGTGCCCGCGGCCATCGCGGCCTTGCCGGACACCCTGCGTCAGTATCTGCGCGTGTCACATCAGGCCCGTGAAGAGGATATGGCGCGCGTCACTGAGTTCTACGACAGCCAAGGCATCGCGGCGGATGTGCAACCGTTCTTTCATGATGTGCCAGCCCGTATGTCCGAAGCACAGCTGGTGATTTCGCGCGCCGGGGCCTCCTCAATCGCAGATATCAGCGTGATTGGGCGGCCGTCGATCCTGGTGCCGCTGGCGGCCGCCATCCGCGATGAACAGACCGCCAACGCGCGCGGTCTGGTCGACGCCAACGCGGCGGTGCTGCTGCCCGAAAGCAAGCTTGACGTGGCGACGCTCTCAGGGCAAATCGCCATGATACTAAATAACCCGCAGGCCGCGTTGCAGATGTCGCTTGCTGCATTGCATGTCGGTGTTCCAGATGCCACCGACCGTTTGCTGGCTCTGGTTGAGCAGACGGCCGAGGAAGGATAATTATGACCCCTGCAACCAAACTGCCCGGTGACGTCGGCCCCATTCATTTTGTCGGCATTGGCGGCATCGGCATGTCCGGCATCGCCGAGGTGCTGCTTAATATGGGCTATGTGGTGCCGGGCTCTGATCTGAAGAGCTCAAAGATCACCCAGCGGCTGGAAACGCTGGGCGCTTTGGTCTTTGTCGGCCAGCAGGCGGAGAACCTTGCCGAGGCCGAGGTGGTGGTGATTTCCTCGGCGATCAAAGCGGGCAATCCCGAACTGGACGAGGCGCGCCGTCGCGGCCTGCCCGTGGTGCGCCGGGCCGAGATGCTGGCAGAGCTCATGCGGCTGAAATCCAACATTGCCATTGGCGGCACCCATGGTAAGACCACCACCACCACCATGATAGCCGGGCTGATGGTCGCGGGTAAATTTGACCCAACGGTTGTCAACGGCGGCATCATTCACGCCTATGGCTCTAACGCGCGCATGGGGCAGGGCGACTGGATGGTGGTTGAGGCCGACGAGAGCGACGGCACCTTTAACCGGCTGCCTGCCACCATTGCCGTGGTCACCAATATCGACCCCGAACATATGGAACACTGGGGTGACTTTGACCGGCTGCGCGATGGCTTCTATGAGTTCGTCTCGAACATTCCCTTTTATGGTGTTGCGGTCTGTTGCACCGATCATGCCGAGGTACAGGCGTTGGTGGGGCGCATTACGGACCGCCGCGTTGTCACCTATGGCTTTAACGCGCAGGCCGATGTGCGCGCCACCAACCTGACTTATAAGGCGGGTGTGGCGCATTTTGACATTCATCTGCAGTCCGAGGATCGAGTGATCGAAGGCTGCAGTCTGCCGATGCCCGGAGATCACAACGTCTCTAATGCCCTGTCAGCGGTGGCTGTGGCGCGTCATCTGGGCATGAACGGGCATGAAATTCGCGAAGCCCTTGCCAATTTTGGCGGCGTCAATCGTCGCTTTACCAAGGTGGGTGAGGTCAAGGGCGTCACCATTATCGACGACTACGGCCATCACCCGGTTGAGATCGCAGCCGTGCTGAAAGCGGCGCGTCAGGCCATTGCCGACACCCCCGGAGCCCGGGTGATCGCGGTGCATCAGCCGCATCGTTACTCGCGCCTCTCGGCCCTGTTTGACGATTTCTGTGCCTGTTTCAACGAGGCAGATGTGGTCGCCATCGCCGAGGTGTTTTCCGCCGGCGAAGACCCCATTCCTGGTGCGAGCCGGGATGATTTGGGGGCGGGGCTGATCCGGCATGGGCACCGCCACTCCCGGGCCCTGTTGAATGAGGATGATCTTGAGCGCCTGGTGCGCGAGCAGGCGCGTGCGGGTGACATGGGGGTTTGCCTTGGGGCCGGCACCATCAGTACCTGGGCCAATGGTCTGCCCGAGCGGCTTAGCCAGGTGTGAGAAACCGATATGATTAGAGGAATGTAGTCATGAGCCAGCCCCTGAAGCGCCGCATTGGATTGGGGCTTTTGACCGCTTATGGCATCGGTGTCATGGTGGGGGCCGGGATTTATGTTCTGGTGGGCGCCGTGGCGGCACAGGCCGGTGTTCTGGCGCCTTTTTCCTTTTTGCTGGCGGGGCTGATTGCAGCACCCACGGCGCTGTCCTATGCGGGATTTTCCACCCGTCTGCCCGAAGCCGCCGGAGAGGGCGCCTATGTGGGGCAGGGGTTCAACTCGCAGTCCCTGGCGATCATCGTCGGTCTTGCGGTGGTTCTGGCCGGGACCATCTCGGCAGGTGCGGTACTGCGTGGGGGGGCGGGCTATTTCTCTGCCGCCACCGGAGTGAACGCTCAAATTGTCATTCTGGGCATGGGGCTGGCCCTGATACTGGTTGCCATCCTCGGCGTGCTTGAGAGCTTTGCGCTGGTGGCGGTTTTTACCGTGATAGAGCTCGTTGGTCTGGGGCTGGTGATATGGGCTGGATTTTCCGCCGAGGCCAGCGCCGATTGGGCGACTGCCGCGCCGCTCCTGGACACGCTTAGCGCGCCTGGTCTGAATTCGGGTCTGAATTCTGGTCTGAACACAGGGCTGATGGCAGGGGTCGCCTTTGGCGCGGTTCTGGCCTTTTTTGCCTTCATCGGGTTTGAAGACATCGTCAACATGGCCGAAGAAGTGCACGAGCCGACCCGCATTCTGCCGCGCGCGATCATTATCTCTCTGGCGGTGACCTCGGTGATCTATGCGCTGGTCTGCTGGGCGACTGTGCGGGCGGTGCCGCTAGATGTATTGGCGCAGTCCGAAAGCCCTCTGGCCCTGGTCTGGCAAAAAAGCCAGGGCGGCAATGCGCATTTTCTCTCCTCAATTGCTGTGTTTGCGGCCCTCAATGGCGTGCTGGCCCAGATCGTTATGGCCTCGCGGGTGCTCTACGGACTTGGGGCAAGAAGCGCCGGGCTGGCGGTGTTTCGTCAGGCTCATCCGCGCTTTGGCACGCCGGTGCGCGCCACGGTGTTGATTGGCAGCGCGGTTCTGGTCGCCGCCTTCTTGCTGCCGGTGGCCCAGTTGGCGGAATTGACCTCTGCGACGCTGCTTTCGGTCTTTGTGATGGTGAATCTGGCCTTGATCCTGCAAAAACGCCGCCAGCCCGAAGCACTGTTTCAGGTGCCGATGGCTGTTCCTGTACTGGGGCTTGTGCTGGCGCTTGCCGCACTTTCCACCGCCCTTGGCGGCATGCTATGAGCCTTATTGCCGCGATCCTCTGGGTGTTTGCCACCACGGGCGTGGCCATGCTGCCTGTTGAGCGCCACTATGTTCCTGGTCGGATCCTGCTGTGTCTCGCGCCGTTTTTACTGGTGTGGCTGGGGATTGAGCTCGGCTGGGGCGCTGTTGCCTTTGGCCTGTTTGCGGTGGTCTCCATGTACCGGCGACCGATCAGGTATTATTGGGCCAAGTTCCGCGCGCCCCGTGAGACGCTGATAGAGGATACGCAGGAATGACACTTTCGCTGACACTGGCTGCGGTCTGGGCTTTGGTTGCCAATTTTCTGGCGGTGTTGCCGAGCAAGGATCATCACTGGCGGCGGGCCTATTTTCTGATCATTACCGGCATTCCGCTATTGGGCTATGTGGTCTATCAGAACGGGCCATGGTGGGGATTGGGCGTGCTCTGCGCTGCCATGAGCGTATTGCGCTGGCCGGTTATATATCTGATCCGCTGGTTTGGTTTTGGGCGCATAAAAGATCACCGCCGCCACAAAGACTGAGAAGCCTCACCTATCTGGGGCGAGGCCAGGCCATGCCGCCAGTGGGGCGTTGTCTTTGTGCATATATACGGGCTAAAGGCTGACAAGGAATTCGAATGCGGCCTGTGCCGGGCCGGGACGAGGGAGTGTCAGGGCATGAATATCGACGGTATCCGAGGCAAACTGACGGCGAACCGGAGCTTAGCAGAGCTTACCTGGCTGCGGGTTGGCGGGGCTGCCGACTATTTGTTTCAGCCTGCGGATGTCGCAGATCTGCAGCACCTGCTGGCGCAACTGCCTGCGCAGACCGAGGTTTTCCCCATGGGCGTAGGCTCTAACCTGATCGTGCGCGATGGTGGGCTGCGGGCTGTGGTGATCCGCCTGGGGCGGGGGTTTAACAGCATTGAGATCGCGGGTGATCTGGTGACTGCCGGGGCGGCAGCGCTGGATGCACATGTGGCCAGGCGCGCAGCGGATGCCGGGCTGGATCTGACCTTTTTGCGCACCATTCCGGGTAGTGTCGGCGGGGCTGTGCGGATGAATGCCGGCTGCTATGGCAGCTATATTGCAGATGTCTTCGTGTCGGCGCAGATCGTCACCCGCGACGGTGTGCTGCGCGAAGTCACCGCAGATGAGCTGAAATTTGCCTATCGTCAGACCGCGTTTCCTGAGGGCGCGGTTCTGGTCTCTGCCACGCTGCGCGCACCGGCGGCAAACACGACGATACTGCATGAACGCATGGCAGAGCAGCTGAAAAAGCGCGATGAAAGCCAGCCAACCAAAGAGCGCTCGGCAGGCTCAACCTTTCGCAATCCTGCGGGGTTTTCCTCGACGGGGCGGGCGGATGATGTGCAGGATCTGAAGGCCTGGAAGGTCATTGACGACGCCGGTCTGCGCGGAGCCAGCATAGGTGGCGCGCAGATGAGCGAGAAGCACTCTAACTTTATGATCAACACCGGTGGCGCATCTGCCGCAGATCTTGAAACATTGGGTGAAGATGTCAGAAAAAAGGTTTACGCCAATTCCGGCATAACGCTAGAGTGGGAAATCAAGAGGGTCGGAGAGCCCCTGTTCGAGCAATCAAAATAACACCGTGACATCCTGAAACTCATAGGTTTTTCAAACCATTGCGATATTCTGAGGGTGTTGTCAGGTGTTTGACTGTTGTAACAGGCTGGCAGGACAGATCTTTAACATGGTAAAGGCAGCGTTAATAAGCCGGTAAGACTTGTGGCGCTATGATGGCGCAGGGATGCCAGTCAGGACTGGGGTCTTGTCAGGGCCGGTGCCACGCCAGAGCTGCGAAATACGCTCTCCAGCAGCCCAGGCAGCTGCTTGACGGGCAGGTGGGGTCATATTGTATGATCCTGTCGAAAAATCAGGGGTGTTAACTCCGGTCAAAAACGGGCAACGACCCGATGAATATGCGGGCCATTTTCCGGCTCCAATAACCAAGGGCGAAAAGCCCGACAATTTTGAGGCGCTATCGTGGGTGAGTCGAGCAGAACACTCCGAAAGTGGCGGTACTATTGGGCGGGCCCTCGGCAGAACGCGAGGGCTCTTTGTCCAGTGGGCGTGAATGCGCAGCCGCACTACGGGGTGAGGGTATGACGTAACAGAGCTGGACGCGGGTCCGGACCTCTATGCGCAGCTTGCAGAGTGCAAACCGGATGTCGTCTTCAACGCCCTGCATGGCCGCTGGGGTGAGGACGGCTGCGTTCAGGGACTGCTGGAGTGGATGGGGATGCCCTACACCCATTCAGGTGTTCTGGCGTCAGCCCTGGCGATGGACAAGCAGCGCAGCAAAATGGTGTTTCAGCAGGCTGGGCTGCCGATCGCGCCCAGCGGGCTGTTTGCCAGGGACGCCGTGATGGCAGCGCATGTCATGGCACCGCCCTATGTGGTCAAGCCCAACAACGAAGGCTCCAGCGTCGGTATCTATCTGGTTCATGAGGCGGCCAATGGTCCGCCTCAGCTGTCGCCCGATATGCCGGACGAGGTTCTGGTGGAGGCCTTTGCCCCGGGCCGTGAGCTCAGCGTTTCCGTGCTGGGGGATCGTGCGCTTGAGGTCACCGATATCCTGACGGAGGGCTGGTATGACTATGACGCAAAATACAAACCCGGTGGCTCACGCCACGTGATCCCGGCCGATCTGCCACGAGATATTCGCGCCCTCTGCCTTGAATATGCGCTGCGGGCGCATCAGGCGCTTGGCTGTCGCGGTCTTAGCCGGACCGATATTCGCTGGGATGAAACCAAAGGCCCCGAGGGGCTGATCCTGCTTGAGACCAACAACCAGCCGGGCATGACCCCCACCTCGCTGGCGCCGGAACAGGCGGCCCATTGTGGTCTTTCTTTTGGGGCGCTCTGTGCTGCTTTGGTCGAGGATGCATCATGCGGGCGCTAAAGGCACGGATCCTGCGCCGGTCCGCACAGGCCGACCCGGCGCCTTCGCGCCTGAAATACCGGCTGCAGCGCTGGATGCTGACCCCGGGCATTCGCTTTGGGCTCAAGTTCGGCGTGCCGCTGTGCCTGGCTGTTGCGGCGGCTGGCGCCGTTCTTGCGGATGCCGGACGGCGGGACATGGTGCAGGAGGCCATGAGTTCCATCCGCGCCTCGATCGAAGAGCGTCCGGAGTTCATGGTCAATGTTATGGCCATTGATGGCGCCGGTGCCAGCGTCGCACAAGACGTGCGCGAAGTGCTGCCGCTGGATTTCCCGGTGAGCTCTTTTGATCTGGACCTGGCGCAGATCCGCACCCAGATCGAGGCGCTTGATCCGGTGAAATCCGCCGATGTGCGTATTCGTCCCGGCGGGATTTTGCAGATCGACCTGGAAGAGCGCGTGCCTGCTCTGATCTGGCGCAATTACGAAGGCCTGGCCTTGCTGGACGAAACCGGCGCGCATGTCGCCGAGCTGGGACGGCGGGCGATGAACCCCGAATTGCCGCTGATTGCTGGCCGCTCAGCCAACCTCATGGCCGATGAGGCGCTGCAGCTGATAGCTACGGCGCGGCCTCTTGGCAGCCGTCTTCGCGGTTTGGTGCGCATCGGCGAGCGCCGTTGGGATGTGGTGCTGGACCGGGGGCAACGCATTATGTTGCCTGCGATCAAGCCTATTCCGGCCCTGGAGCGGGTTGATTGTGGTGAGTGAAGTACAGGATCTGCTGGAGCGCGATGTCGCGGTGGTGGATATGCGGATTGCGGCGCGGCCGACAGTCCGAATGACGGAGAATGCAGTGGAAAACTGGTGGCGGATCAGAGAATTGAACGAGGGTGGATTGTAAGATGACGGATCTTTATCAGTCCCAGCGCGCGATGCGGCAAATGCGTCGTCAGGCGATGCAACGGGGGGTGGTGGCCATTCTGGACATCGGCAGCTCAAAGATAGCCTGCCTGGTTCTGCGGTTTGATGGCACCGGACGTCTGAGCGCAGACAACTCTATCGGCTCACTTGCCGGGCAGTCGGGCTTCCGGGTCATTGGTGCCGCCACCACCCGTTCCCGCGGGGTGCAATTTGGCGAAATCGCCGCCATGGAAGAGGCCGAACGCGCCGTGCGCACCGCCGTTCAGGCGGCGCGAAAGATGGCTGGGGTGCGGGTCGACCATGTGATTGCCAGCTTCTCTGGCGCCAATCCGCGCTCTTATGGACTGGACGCCAAGCTGGAGCTGGAAGGCCAGGAGGTCTCTGAGTCCGAGATCGCGCAGGTTTTAGCCGCCTGTGAGGTGCCTGAATATGGCGCCGGGCGCGAGGTGCTGCATGCGCAGCCGGTGAATTTTGCCCTCGACAACCGGTCGGGTCTTGAGGATCCGCGCGGCCAGCTGGGGCAGACCCTGGCGGTGGATATGCATATGCTGACGGTGGATACCGGAACGGTGCAAAATCTGGTGCGCTGCATTCAGCGCTGTGATCTGGAACTGGCGGGGATTGCCTCGTCGGCCTATGCCTTGGGCTATGCCGCACTGGTTGAGGATGAACAGGAACTGGGCGCGGCCTGTATTGACATGGGGGGCGGCTCGACCTCGATTTCGGTCTTTATGAAAAAGCACATGATCTATGCGGATGCGGTCCGCATGGGGGGCGACCACATTACTAGCGATATCTCGATGGGGCTGGGTGTGCCGATGGCCAATGCCGAACGCATCAAGACCTTTTGCGGTGGCGTGCATGCAACCGGCGTTGATGATCGTGACATGATTGATATCGGCGGTGATACCGGTGGCTGGGGACATGATCGTCGCACCGTGAGCCGGGCCGAGCTGATTGGCATCATGCGGCCGCGGGTTGAGGAAATTCTCGAAGAGGTGGGCACCCGGCTTGACGCTGCCGGTTTTGAATACCTGCCGAGCCAGCAAATTGTCCTGACGGGCGGCTCCAGCCAGATCCTCGGGCTGGACGGTCTGGCCACGCGCATTCTTGGACAACAGGTGCGCCTGGGTCGACCCCTGCGTGTGCACGGCTTGCCGCAATCGGCCACAGGTCCGGGCTTTGCCGCTGCAGTTGGCCTTAGCCTGTTTGCCGCCCATCCGCAGGATGAATGGTGGGATTTTGAAACCCCGGTTGACCGGAACCATGGGCGCTCGCTCAGTCGTGCTGTGCGCTGGTTTAGGGATAATTGGTAACAGCTCTGAAAAATATCCCCAGCCTGTGGAAGAAACCTTAGGTGATTTGGGTGACAGGGCTGATAAAACAGGGTAATAAAGATTTAATAGTCACAAAAAGTGACACCAGTATGCCGAGCAGTGGGCAACAATAATAAGTAGACTATGTGACCTTCGGCTTTTTGCCGGAGCCTGTGTTCTTTTGTGTTGTGCTACCCATTGTTCTACCAGATCTGCTGGGATGAGCGAAATTCTGCGGGCTTGCCCATAGGAATGGGCCACATTTTGTGGCGTATTTCGTTTTTTAGGATGACGAGACTCCGCCATCACGGTAAGATTGAGGCGGAAAACACAGGAATAGCCCTTGCGGGAGGGCTGAAATACAGGCGGAAAGAGCATGACATTGAACCTTTCGATGCCCGGGCAGGAAGAACTGGCCCCTAAGATCACCGTGTTCGGTGTCGGTGGCGCCGGTGGCAACGCGGTCAACAATATGATCGCAAAGAGCTGGAAGGCGTCGACTTTGTCGTGGCCAATACCGATGCTCAGGCCCTGCAGCAAAACGCGGCAACCAGCCGTATTCAACTGGGTGTGAAAGTCACCGAAGGTCTTGGCGCCGGGGCGCGTCCATCCGTTGGCTCTGCCTCAGCTGAAGAAAGCATTGAGCAGATCGTTGACCATCTGGCTGGCGCGCACATGTGCTTTATTACCGCCGGTATGGGCGGTGGCACCGGAACCGGTGCGGCTCCGATTATTGCCCAGGCGGCACGCGAACTTGGCGTGCTGACAGTTGGCGTCGTGACCAAGCCCTTCCAGTTTGAGGGCCACAAGCGGATGCGTCAGGCCGAGGAGGGTGTCGAAGCCCTGCAAAAGGTCGTTGATACGCTTATCATCATTCCAAACCAGAACCTGTTCCGTCTGGCCAATGAAAAGACCACCTTCACCGAGGCCTTCTCGATGGCGGATGACGTGCTGTATCAGGGCGTCAAGGGTGTGACCGATCTGATGGTCCGTCCGGGCCTGATCAACCTCGATTTTGCCGATGTGCGCGCCGTGATGGACGAGATGGGCAAGGCGATGATGGGCACAGGTGAGGCCGAGGGCGAAGATCGCGCGGTTCAGGCGGCTGAAAAAGCCATCGCCAACCCCTTGCTCGACGAAATCAGCCTGCGTGGGGCCAAGGGTGTTCTAATCAATATCACCGGCGCCCATGACCTGACCTTGTTTGAGCTGGACGAGGCCGCCAACCGGATCCGTGAAGAAGTGGATCCAGAGGCGAATATCATTGTTGGCTCGACCCTGGATACCGCCATGGAAGGCAAGATGCGCGTTTCTGTGGTTGCGACCGGTATCGACGCCACCGAAGTCATGACTGAAATCCCGGTGCCGCGCCGTCCGATGTCGGCTCCGTTGAAAAAAGCCGTCAGTGTTGAGCAGGCGCGTCCGGCCCCGCTGGAATTGCATGCTCCTGTCGCGCAGCCAGAGGTTGCGGAGGCTGTTGCAGTCACTGCCGCCGCTCCAGCAGCGCAGGAACCTTCGCTGTTTGAAGGTCTCGATGCGCAGCAAGGTGCAGTCCACGACCAGGTCGATGAGGTCTTTGAGGATATCGAGGATATGGGCAGCGATGGCTTGCCACAGCCGGCCTATCAGCCGCAGGTTCCGGCGTTCCAGCCGCAGGTCGATGTGGCGGATGGTCCTCCGGAAGCATCGTTTGTCGCACCAAAGGCACCAGCCCCCGGAACACCCTCTGCGGATGCTATCGTGCGTCTTCAGGCCGCAGCAGCGCGGGCTCAGGGACAGCAGTCTTTGGCGCAGCCACAGCAGCAGCGCCCTGTTGCCTCTGCACCGGGTGGCCAGCAGTCTGAGCCTCAGTCCGAGCAACGTCGCTTTGGTCTGAACTCGCTGATCCACCGGATGACAGGCAGTGCTGCCGAAGCGCAGGCGGCAGCCAAGCCGCAGCCGGTCCGCCAGCAGCCTCCGGTCCAGCAGCAGGCCGTGGCGCCACAGCCGCAACCGCAGCCAGTTCAGCAACAACAGGCCGAAGAAGAGCAGGATCGTATCGAAATTCCGGCTTTCCTGCGCCGCCAAGCAAATTAATCTTTCACTAATAAAGATTAAGAGGTCGCCTTCGGGCGGCCTTTTTTCGTTTTATAACAGTATTTTACCCTTGTCTCAGCAGTGTTTTGCCGATCTGTTACAGGGATGTTTCAATCCGTTACAAAGATTGAGTTGTGGCTTTTTTGTGAACTCCTTACCTGTCTTGGCAACACGGCGCATGACGTCGGACATGGTGATCAGGAGCACAAGGTGCAAAATACGCTTAAAGCATCAGTGGCATTTGAAGGGGTCGGACTGCATTCAGGTCAAATGGCGCGGCTGGTGATCAACCCGGCTGCGGCGGGGCACGGCATCGTTTTCTAACGCACAGACAATGCTTTGGGCAACACGCTTGTTCCCGCCTTGTGGGACCATGTGGAGCGCACGGCGCTTTGCACCCGACTGGCAATGCTGCTGGTGCTTCGGTTTCAACGGTTGAACATGTGATGGCGGCGCTGGCTGGCTGCGGTATCCACAATGCGCTGGTTGAGCTTGATGGCCCCGAAGTTCCGATCCTTGATGGCTCTTCGGCGCAGTTCGTTCGCGGTATTATGGGGCAGGGCATTCACCGTCTTGGGACACCAGTTTCGGCCATTGAAGTGCTGAAACCTGTGACTGTAACCAAGGACGGTGCCACGGCAACGCTGCTGCCTTGTGATCGCCTTATGATTGAATTTCATATCGACTTTGATGAGCAGGCCATTGGCCGCCAAAGCCGGGTTCTGGACCTGCGCAACGGGGCGTTTGTACGTGAGCTCTGTGACAGCCGCACCTTTTGCCGCCGCGTTGATGTCGAAACAATGCAGGCCAATGGTCTGGCTCTGGGCGGTGTTCCTGGAGAAAACGCTGTTGTCTTTGATGGCGCCCGGATCGAAAGCGGCGAAGGGCTGCGTCATTCTGATGAGCCCGTCCGCCATAAGATGCTGGACGCGCTGGGAGATCTGGCGTTGGCGGGTGGCCCGCTTTTGGGGCGCTACGTCGGCGACCGGGCTGGTCATGCGCTGACCAACACCTTGCTGCGCGAACTCTTTGCGACACCAGGTGCCGTGCGCCGGGTGGATTGTGACATGGCGATGACAGCGCGTCTGCCGGGACAGGGTCTTGTCTGGTCGGAAATTCCCAGCAACAGCCGCCGCGTCGCCTGATCTGGCAGCGCCTGTGCTGGCATAGCCTCTTTTACAGTGACGTTAGTTTGCGCACCTCCTGGTATGGTGACGCTCAAGCCCCGTTGTCGCGGGGCTATTTGCGTATTGGGGGCAGAGCTTTGCCTGCGGCGTGGCGTCTTAGGCTTGCCAGACTTGACCATCCTGAACAAACTCTGCCAAGTGGGGGCGAAGTGGGTGAAAGGCGTTTTGCACGCCGGATGAATGTGCTAAACGGGGCAGAACCCGGGGCATGACACCCGGAAGTCAGTGACGGTGAGGTTTAGGCATAATGATCGGCATCAAGACAGGGGCCAAATTCATCGGTGCGGCTCTTTTGATGGCAGCACTCTCTGGATGTGGCGGAGATGGTGGCGCCGCGGAACAGACCGTGCCGCTGGAAAGCTTTACGCCGCAGCAGATTTTTGAGCGTGGCGAATTTGAACTGGCCCGCAGCCGTACCAAGGATGCTGCCTTTTATTTTTCCGAGATTGAACGGCTTTATCCCTATTCCGAATATGCCAAACAGGCCCTGATCATGCAGGCCTTTGGCCAATCATCAGGCCAAAAACTACGAAGGCAGCCGGGGGGCTGCGCAGCGCTATATCGATTTCTACCCAACCGACGAAGATGCGGCGTATGCGCAGTATCTGCTGGCGCTCAGCTATTATGACCAGATCGACGAGGTTGGCCGCGACCAGGGCCTGACCTTCCAGGCACTGCAGTCCCTGCGCACGGTGATCGAAGTCTATCCCGACAGTGAATATGCCACCTCTGCCATCCTGAAATTTGACCTGGCCTTTGATCACCTCGCGGGCAAGGAGATGGAGATTGGCCGCTATTACCTGCGGCGTGGCCACTATACCTCGGCGATTAGCCGGTTCCGGGTTGTGGTCGAGGATTTCCAGACCACCAGCCACACAGCCGAGGCCCTGCACCGACTTGTTGAGGCCTATCTGTCCCTGGGTCTCACCCAGGAGGCGCAGACGGCGGGGGCCATTCTTGGCCACAACTATCAGTCCACCGATTGGTACGAGGATAGCTATAAGTTGCTGACATCTCAGGGGCTCAAGCTCAAGGATCGCGGCAACAACTGGCTGAGCCAGATTTATCGTCAATCCATCAAAGGGCGCTGGCTGTAACGGCCTTACGACCGAACGGGGCGACGGGACCGGCCATGCTACGCGCACTTGATATCCGCGATCTTTTGATCATCGACCACCTCGAGCTGGCCTTCCAGCCCGGCCTGAATGTGCTGACCGGTGAGACCGGGGCAGGCAAATCCATCCTGTTGGATTCGCTTGGCTTTGTGCTGGGCTGGCGGGGGCGCGCGGAACTTGTGCGTCAGGGGGCTGCCCAGGGCGAGGTGATTGCTGAATTTGATCTGGCCCCGGGCCATGCGGCGCATAACATTCTCGAAGAGGCAGGCCGGCCCGGTGGCGAAGAGCTGGTGCTGCGCCGCGTCAACACCGCCGAGGGCCGCAAAACCGCCTGGGTCAATGACCGGCGCTGTTCCGGTGAGGTGCTGCGGCGCCTGTCCGAAACACTGGTCGAGCTGCACGGCCAACATGACGATCGCGGATTGCTGAACCCGCGTGGGCACCGGGCGTTGCTGGATAGTTTTGCCTCTGTTTCTGCGGTGCTGGATCAGACGCGCCTCGCCTGGAGTACGATGGCCAAGGCGCGTAAAACGGTGCAGGCGACCCAGGAGGCTCTGGACGCTGTGCGGGCCGAAGAAGAATTCCTGCGTCACGCGGTGGCCGAGCTGGACAAGCTTGGCCCTGAAGCGGGCGAAGACGAAGCCCTGGACCTGCGCCGCCGCCAGATGCAGCAGGCAGAACGGATCCGCGGCGATATCGCGCGGGCGCACAGTTTGCTGAGCGAGGGGGCAGAGGCCGCCTTGGGGGAGGCCCAGCGTTGGCTTGAAGGGGTTGAAGGCGCTGATGAGACGGGGCTTACTGCCCCTCTCAGCGCTGTGAATCGCGCGATGATCGAGTTGGGAGATGCCCAGGACGGGGGGGAACGGGTGCTGGAAGGGCTCGATTTCACCCCAAGCGATCTGGAAGACTGCGAGGCCCGCCTGTTTGAAATCCGCGCTCTGGCCCGTAAATATGCAGTGTTGCCGGATGCGCTGGCGTCGCATGCGGATGTGTTGCGCGGCAAACTGGCTGCACTGGATGCGGGGGATCGTGATCTCGCGGATCAGCAAGCGGCCCTGACGCGGGCCGAGGCTGCCTATCAGACCTCGGCTGATCGTCTGAGTGCCGCCCGGCATGACAATGCCCAGGCGCTGGATCAGGCTGTGATGGCAGAGCTGGCGCCGCTGAAAATGGAACGGGCGGTTTTCAAAACCCTTGTTGAGCCCGGCGAGCCCGGCCCTGAGGGCTATGATAGCGTTGCCTTTACTGTCGCGACCAACCCGGGTGCGCCGTCAGGCCCCTTGAATAAAATTGCCTCTGGCGGTGAACTCAGCCGCTTTTTGCTGGCGCTAAAGGTCTGCCTGCGCGGCGATGATCAAAGCAAGACGCTGATTTTTGATGAGATCGACCGGGGCGTTGGTGGTGCCACAGCTGATGCGGTGGGGCGTCGCCTCAAGTCACTTGCAGCCACCGGGCAGGTTCTTGTGGTCACCCATTCGCCGCAGGTTGCAGCCCAGGGCGGCCACCACTGGCGGGTACAAAAACGTGTCGCTGACGGGATTACCCTGTCCGAAGTGGTGCCGCTGAATGAGAGCGAACGGGTTGATGAGATTGCGCGGATGGTTTCTGGTGATACCATCACCCAGGAAG
>NZ_MWVJ01000049.1 GCF_002087335.1 Pseudophaeobacter leonis | reverse complement strand
CGTCAGTGCAGGCAGGCCGGACGCTTACCAGTAGTGTGCAACTTGCGGACATCTGACAACGGCCACTCTTGGAGCGGCTTTGCCGCCATGCTGCTTCTTGAGCAAATGCCCGCTTTCCGCCGCCTCAGGCAATACCAGACACCAGAAGAGAAGTTTGAGACCTGTGTTGCAGCGTCCCGTGGTTTGTACCGGACAAAGAAGAACTAGCGCTTTCCCGTCTTCCTCCAAACCTCGAACAGTTTAGCCGGCATCTGGGAGTGGTGGCAATTGACGCAAGTATAGAACGATCGCGTCTAGATCGGTTTCCGTCATCGCCGCATAATGATGATAGCCCATAGGCGGGAGCATCCGGGAACCATCTGGACGCACACCCTCGGTAATCATGACCTTGAGTTCCGCATCGCTGTAGCCTGCGAGGCCATCTTTGTGGGTGGTCAAATTGGCTGACACAGATGTTCCCCATGGTCCGTGAAACTCAAACCCACCTGCACCAAGATGCGTATCAAACAACGGCCCTTTCTCACCCATCGGCGTATGACATTCGACGCAATGGGCGACCGGCCCTGCGAGGTATGCGCCATATTCGACGCTTACTGACTGCGGTGGTGCTGTAACGCTTTGTACCGGTGGCCCATACGCAGGTGGCAGCGGAATATTGTAGGTGGAGAAAGGCGTTTCAATCTGGCTCGTTGGAACCGTGCGTAGGAAGGCAACGATTGAGTAAAGGTCATCATCGGACAAACCTCGGTAAAGGCTCATAGGCATTGGCGGTCCGATTACAGAGCCATCAGGACGAATACCTTCTCGGATAGCTTTCGCCAGTTCATCGTCTGTCCAATTGGCGATACGCCCACCGGGTGTAATATTCACTGCCCAAGCCTCGAACGCAGGGTTCTTGTCGACCATGAACCCACCCAATTCTTTAGACATATCTGGTCCCTCGGGTGTTTGGGGCGTATGGCAGTTCCCGCAACCCGCTGGCCCTCGGACGAGATACTCGCCTCGTTCAACAGAGGGTTCTGCATTCGCAAGTAAGGCTGTTGATGCCAGTACAAAAGTAGCCAAGAAAAGGCGCATATCTTTTCCCCTGAGTTAAGTTAACCGCCGAGCCTGCGTTAGGATTGCCTCTCACAATAGGTTGAGTAAAGGAATTCACCTAGAAAAAGTTCCTCGGCATTTCTGCAATGGGCTCTGACAAGTCATCGGAGTCAATTTGCGGGACATCTGTGGGCAGAATGACCGCTTTCGCCGATCTGAGGGAGGATGCGTTCGCATGCAGCTAAGTGTTCCATCCCGGATGATTGCATAGCCCGTCGCCGATCTGCGTTTTTATGGCAGGGTCTGTTGTTGAGGCAGTTCGGGATGGAGAGAGCGATGCAAATCAGACTGCATAAGGACGCGACGACGACCCCAAATGGGCGGCACAGGATCACCCGACCCACGGGGCGGAGACCTTACAGGGGCGATATTTGCTTCCGTTGAAGGTGGCGCCCCATGGGCGGACATCGGCGGGCCGGAAACCTTCACACAGAACGACCTCGCCAGGCTCTGTTTCGAGGTTCTCAGTAAGCCAGCCCGGATCAGCTATCTGCCGACCCAACAGCCGTTTGAAATGACAAAATGGCAAACGGCCATGACGTTTCGGACATTCAAAGGCCTTGCAGGCCATATCTGTGCCGCCGTCAGCTTTGTCGACGCCAAACCCCGGCCGCGGATCCTGGCGGGCGCTTCAGATCATGTCTGGCCCGCTGCATTCTCCGGAGAGAATTCAGGAGCGTTAGTCGAAAAAACAGATCGCGCCGCAGACTGAAAGGCTGACCGGTGTCCCGAAAGTTGACCGGTGTCCCGCGCTTCGCCGGACACCCGAGCCAGCCTCACATGCCTGGGCACAGGCCCCTTATTTCCAGGGCATGACGAGATACTTCTCACCCGTTTTCATCGCGCGATAATCGGTCACGGCTTCTTTGGTAAGCATCTCATCGAGATCGACCCGTTTCTTATAGTGGCTGGCAAAGGTGGTTGTCAGGTTCTCGAGCACACGCCGCCGCATCCGCCCCACGGTTTCCATGCCAACCGATTGAATGAAGGGGAACAAGAGCCAGCCAGACAGGGTCCAGCCAAAACCGTAACTCGGCGACAGGATTGTCGCACCAACGTCTAGCCGACCGTATATGAACATGCGCTTTTGCTGGTTGGAGCCATAGCGTGAATACTCGGTCATCTTGCCAACCGCGACCTGCTCCATAGCCTTAAAAACACTGTCGACCGTTTTTCCCCCGCCAATCGGATCAAATCCGTAAAAGGCGTCGGTGTCGTCGATTGCGGACCGGAGTTGGTGCATGAAGTCGTCATCTGATGAATTGACGATATGGGTGGAGCCAAGCTGCTTGAGCAATTCGACCTGGGCGTCTTTGCGTACGATATTGACCAGCCCCAAGCCGTCTTCGTTGCAGATGCGGGTCAGCATCTGGCCCAGGTTTGATGCCCCCACCGTATGCAGAATAGCGTTTTGTTGGTCCATTTTTGCGTTTTCAACGAACCCCAGCGCGGTCATGGGATTGACGAAGGCGCTCGCGCCATCCTCGGCCGAATAGTCGCCCAGTGGCAGGCACATGGCGGCGTCGGCGATACAATACTGGCTGTAGGCATTGCCTGGCACACAGGCGACGCGCTGCCCCATCAGGGCCTTGGCGATCTCGCCGTCACCCGTTGCGACGACTGTGCCCGCGCCTTCATTACCGGCAGGAAGTTTCAGCCCATGGCGCGCCTTGGATCTCCCGTATTGAACGGCTCGGGCATGCGGGCGACGAATTTACCAGGCGAATATTCGGCGCCTTCGAGATCGGCCGCACCGGCAAGAATGGCGAGATCCGACGGATTGATCGGCGCCGCCTCCATTTTCACCAGGACCTGATTGCCGGTCGGGTCGGAAAAGGTCACATCCTCAATCGCGACGGTGAGCGTGCCATCGCTGTCTAGCGTGGTGAATAGCTGCTTGCCGGTGGTGCTCATGTCGATATCTCCCAGTTTCGGATTCAGAATGAAAAGATGCGTCCAGGTCAGAAACCCGGCGAGATGGACTGAAAGACACCTCGATCCCTCGGCTATACACCGAACACGAGAAGCGTCGAAGTGGCAATCACCGATTGCTGCGCATCTCTGCTGCCGCTGGGGCAACCTATAGGGACAACGACCAATGGCCGCCCATACCTTAGTCCCGCCTGACCGCCGCCTCGCGCCTTTGGAGCGACTGCAGGATCGCAATGGGGGCGTCCTTGTTGGCCCATCCATGGCCCAGGGATGGCCCGGCGTGCAAAAGGAAATGAAATTACGCAGCCCGCGCTTCACGTATATTTCAGCAGCGAAACAGGAAAATTGGCAAAGCTATAACAACGGCAAGGATCACTGAGGGACGTGATGTAAGAGACGGCGACAAGGCCCCCGGCAAGTCGCAATATTTGTGGGATGGAAATCACCTCTCGCATCTGCAACAAAGTCTGCGGCTCTGCGGCTCTGCATCATGGCGCTGGAATATAAGGTACTGAAATGCCCAAGAACCCCTACTATTCTGGCCCCGTAAGTGATCACTTTGACGGCAACCGATTTCACTTGCGCGACCAAACGGCACTGATCGCTCTCTTCTTGATCTCTGGCGGTGGCATCGGGACGGCGTGCGCGCGTCATGGCCGAAAAGTGTTCCTGTGACCCCAGTAACGCCACCCAGTCGCAGCATGGTGCCACGTCTCACAATGATTGGGCATGCGACGATACTCATTCAGGTTGCGGGGCTTAACATCCTCACAGATCCCGTCTGGTCAGACCGCGCGAGCCCATTCCGTTTTGCGGGGCCCAAGCGGGTCACGGCTCCGGGGGTGGATTTTTCTCAGTTGCCCAAGATCGATACAGTCCTTCTGAGCCACAATCATTACGACCATCTGGACATGGCAACGCTGCGCCGCCTGGAGGCCCGGGACCGCCCGCTGATTGTCACGCCACTTGGCAACGATGTGATCCTGCGCAAAGGAGTGAAAACGGCTCGGATCAAAACTGGCGATTGGCACGACAGAATTTCACTGTCCTCAGATGTTTCGGTCAACCTGACACCAGCAAACCACTGGTCATCGCGCGGTATTCGCGACCGGCGAATGGCCCTTTGGTCCGGGTTTTGGATCGATACGCCCTGCGCGCAAATATGGTTTGCAGGTGACACAGGCTACGGAGATGGTGAAATCTTTCACGACATTCGTAAACGCTATGGGGCGCCTCAAATTGCGATGATTCCGATTGGTGCTTATGAGCCACGCTGGTTCATGTCTGACCAGCATGTGGCACCCGAGCAATCCGTCCAAATCCTTCATGATATTGGCGCAGATCAGGCCCTTGGTTTTCATTGGGGCACATTCCAATTAACCGACGAAGCGCGCGAAGAACCAAAGCAGCTGTTGCGCGCATCGCTTGTCGCTTCTGGCGTCGCTCCCTCACGCTTCACCGCATTTGCGCCTGGTGATGTGCATATCGCGTCAGCTTAGGGTTAATCAAACCCCACTGGATTGCTAACTCGCATTCTATGTCCGACCCTGGCACGGGTAAGGTTTGCACGAATGTCAAACGACGATTCAGAAAAATCGTGCCTGTCCTGACACCCGCCACGACGACCCCGAACTGGCGATATTCATCCAATCCGATTGGTTCGAAGTGGTTGGGCCCGGGGAGGTACAAACAGGTAGCTGTGCCAGAAATCATCGGTTTGAGAGTGCTGAACTGATATCTGCGGACTTCCAAGACGGGCCCGTTAGGTCAGGCTCTCCAATTGGGTCAACCTCCCCACATAGGAGAGTTCTTGATTAATTATACAATTTTGTGTTGATTCATTTTCAGAATGAGTGCTTGCATGTTTGTGTTTATCACAAAGCAACTGAGGAAAATCATGTCTCTTAAAGACTTGCCCAAAGTAGCAACATTCATTGTAATTTCGCTCACCGCCGCGCAGGCGGATCCGTCGGTTGTTCTCCCATCCGATGCGGACATGACATGTGCGCTTGACCAGGCGAGCTTTGACATCGAATGGACAAAGCTGGCCTTTGGCTCGTCACTATCTCGCGGCTGACATAGCCCAGACCTTCAGGATGTTGGTGGGGTGGGGCGATTTTCTCATAGGTTGAGACCGTATTTAAACTCAATTTCAGGAGTCCGATTAAATGTCGAAGACACACAAGAATTCCAAGTCTGCTAACGACGTGATGTGTTGGAATTGCCAGGATCACCCAATCGAGCGCCTTGAGGAGATGTTCGTCACTTTGATTCAGGGCCAGCGTATCGCGCGCGGGCAAACACCCGCCTTGCGCACAGTCTTTCTCAAGCAACACGGGGTCGCTTGGGGTTTTTTTGAGCCGCTCAAGGATCTGTCAGATGATCTGCGGGTCGGCGTCTTTGGACAAGGTGACAAGCCGGTCTGGGTGCGTTTCAGTTCGGACACCCAGCCCGGCAGCCCGGATTTGCATTCCACTCTAGGTATCGGCATCAAGTTGTTCGGCGTGACTGGTGGCACCTTGATGGGAGAGGCGGACACGGCGGACTTTATCTTGCAAAATCACGATGTGTTTTTTGTCGATAACGCTGCAGAAATGTGCGCGTTTACGACCGCAGGCGTGGTCGATGGTGACTATCCGGGATATCTCGCGAAACATCGCAAAACCGCACATATCCTGAATGAGATGGAAAAGGCCGAGGCGTCTTGTCTGACGGCAGATTACTGGGCCATTTTGCCCTTCGCCTTTGGGGAAAGGTTCGTCAAATACCGCCTGCGACCGGTTGAGCAAGAGGCAGGAGAGCCTTTTGACAACAGGAATTACCTTGGGCTTGATCTTGCGTCTCGCATGCGTCGCGGCGAGGCGCTCTTTTCATTTGAAATCCAGTTTCGCAAAGGCGAAGAGCCGTTGGATGAGGCGACGGTAAGGTGGTCCGGAGACTGGCTGCCGGTTGCGCATCTTCGATTGCCGCAACAGGATATCGCCCGGCGCGGCCAGGAGGACTATGGTCAGCATCTGGCCTTCAACATTTGGCGCACACCAGAGCCCAACATGCCCCAGGGCTCCATCGCCGAGGCCCGCAGGGTAGTCTATCAGGGCAGTGCGGATCAACGCAGGCAGGCCAACGGCATCCCGTTGGAGGAGCCACAGAATCCGGCGACCCATTCAAAACCTATTCCAAGTGACAATTGCGTTGTCTCCGCCGCGATCTACCCGCCGGTCGGGGTGATGCGGGTCGGAAATTCTGAGCAATGGTACCTTGGCCCAGAGGTGCCTGATCCATTGCCCTTGCCCAATGGCGCCTATCGTGACTCGGATGGGCATCTAAAGCGCGAGGCAGCCCGGTTTCGGGTTTATGGGCTGAATGCACTGGGAGAGGCCGTATGCGAACTGAACCTCGATGACCCTGACACCGAGATTGAATGGACGGTCCAGATCGAAAACCAGAAATCCAGCTGGTATGAGTTCCAGCTGGCGCTGGATATCCCGGAGGCAGCGGATGCGCCACCTTCGATGTTGCGAAACGCCGAGGTGCCGGACCGCCAAAGCCTGCGCATCACACCCAAGCGAAGGAATATTTCCGGCAAGGATGAATCGGGGCAAAAGTACCATTTTGACGATGGGAAGTTTCTCGGAAATAAGGTCCCGCTAGGTGAAGTGCGTACCGATGAGTCCGGGCGCCTGATTGTGCTGGGCGGGTTTGGCGTTGCGCAGAACCCGGCAGGCGGCAAAGCGGTCACATTCGCCAACAATGACGGCTGGCATGACGACACCTCTGATGGCCCGGTCAAGGCGAAAGTGCGCTACAAAGGGGTGGACCTGCGCGTCAAACCTGCCTGGGTTATCTGTGCGCCGCCTAACTATGGTCCGTCACAGAAATCGGTGCGCACAATGTGGGACCTGATGCGCGACGTTGCCTGCGATCACGGTATGTTGGCCAAGCCCGCGCGCCCAAGCTTTACGCACGATATCCTTCCGATCTTTGAACGCATGACGAACCTGCAATGGGTGAATGCCGGATTTGCTGCGGGTTTTGGCTTTGATGGCGTATTCGACTTTTCGACGCCGCAGTGGCGGCAGAGACTGGGCGACCCTAGTCCCGCGATGATCGAGCGGCGGCGGGTGCTTGCCAACAACTTCAGAAGCTTTGTTATTGATGGTAAATCACCTGTGCCATGGCCCTGGCTGTACGGCGATGCCATGAACATCCCTCCTGCAGATACACCCCGCCAGCATTCCGTCCTTTCCGATTTTCAGATGTGGGCTCTGGAGCAATGGGTGGTCGGAGACTTCGACGCCGATTACGATGTCGACTATGTGCCGCCAGGCGCGCTTGAAGACGTTCCGGTGGCAGACCAACCGGACACCCTAACAAGGGCGGCGATGGAGTTCTGCCTGGCGGATGCGTTTCATCCCGGCTGCGAGATGACCTGGCCGATGCGCCAGGCGGGCATGTATATGGAGGCCTTCCGGGTCAAACATCGCCACAAGGAAAATCCGGAACCCAGCTATGGTGCCCAGCTTGGTGATGACTGGTCTCTGCCGGATGGCCCCATAAACGGCGGGCAGGAACCCGGAGGGCTGACCCGGTGGATGGCGGTGCCCTGGCAGACCGACACGTCATCCTGCAGATCAGGTTACACGCCGCAGTATGATCCTTATGCGCCAACTTTCTGGCCCGCGCGCGTGCCCAATGAGGTGATGTCAGAAACGGAATATCGCACCGTCATGGATACCAGCCTGCCGCTGAGCCAGCGCTTACAGGCCTTCGCCAACCGGGCCAATTGGCTGGAACCCCTTGGGCTGGACAAGTCTTATACGCATCAAATCAATCATATGGTCCACCATTTTGACAAAATGGGTGTGGTTCAGGTGCGGCCGGGACCACAGAATGATCCAAATTTTCCGAATACCATGCAAGTTTCGGACGAAGAGATTTTGCCGTGGAAAACAGCCAATGAACCCAATCCAGAAGCAACCAGTGTAAAGGGGGGCGCGGTGCAGAACGAACAGGAGGGTGTGACCACAGGGACAACCGATCTGTCCAACATTGCCAAGGTGCGCCGGTTTCGTGGCTGATCCCCGGTGACGTATGACGTCGCAATCATCGGCGCAGGCCCTGCGGGGGCTGCGCTTGCCTGTGCCCTTGCGCCGCGCTGGCGAGTGGCATTGATCGACAAGAACCCTTGGCCTTCGGTGCAGATCGGAGAGGCTTTGGTGCCTGCAGCCGGGCGTATATTGCGCGATCTGGGGCTTTGGACAAGCTTCATAGAGCTACAGCCTGCGTCTTATGCCGCAAACCGCAGCCTTTGGGGCAGCGCAGCGGAAGAATACCGCGATTTCATATCCGATCCGGAAGGCTGCGGCTGGCATCTTGATCGCGCAGCGTTTGAAACGATGCTGCGCGATCAAGCAACGGCACGGGGCGCTCATTGCTACCTCTCAAACAGGGTACTGGACGTCGCCAGTGGCTGGCGCCTGACGCTGGACGGAGCCAACGAGGTGGTGTCGCGTTTTGTTGTCGACGCCTCGGGCCGGTCAGCTGCATTGGCGCGACGTCTGGGCGCGTGCAGGCTGCCACATGATCGGATGGTGGCGCGATGGTGCCGATTGCGCGGCGGGCAGGCGACATCTGGCATCAGTAGCGTCATCGCTACTCCAGACGGTTGGTGGTACCATATTGCCGGGCAGCGAGAGGGGCTTTCGGAAGGCATGCTTGCCTTTCATGGTTTGCCGGAAACGGTGCCGCAAGCCAGCGCAACCGATCTGCTGGAAGCCGCGAGATGCCTTTCAAGCCTTTGTGGACAACTTCAGGATGTAATGCCTTTGGGAGAAGCCGCCACGACAGCCGCGCACACTGCGCGTCTCGACAGGTTCAGCGGTTCCGACTGGCTCGCCATTGGCGATGCCGCGGTTTGTTTTGATCCAATCGCTTCGCGCGGGCTGTTTCACGCACTCTACTCGGCGCTTGTGGCGGCTGCCCTGCTGGAGGACCGCCTGGCAGGCCTGAAAAGGAGGTTTGGGCTCTATAATGACGAGATATCTCGTATCTATTTAACCTATTTGAACCATCGCGAGGCCGTGTATCGCACCGAAAAGCGATGGCCAGAAGCCGCGTTCTGGCAGGAAGCGGCAACTGCGCATCCTGCGGCAAAGGGAAGAAATCCTGGATGCCTTGAACCAGAGCGGGGCCGTTCCTGACGCCCTGTAGATGGTCGATAGCACCGTGATCCAGGCCCATCATCAGGCAGCGGGTGCAAAGGGGGACGCAGCGACAAGGTTTTGGGCGCTCAGGATTTGGCCTTACGATCAGGACCCACCTCCGCGTCATCTCTATGAAAAACACGGCTGCGCGTTGGGTCATGGAACGCCCGGCACACAGCGGGGAACAGAAGTCACCAAGCAGGAATTTTCCCGATTGCGGACATTGCCACATTACATGACAACGGCGGCAAAGTTTAAGGCATCTTCGATGCGGGCCTGAACGTCGTGCCTGAACGTCCCGCCTGAACGTCAGCGGCTCATCAGTTCAGGCAGGACCAGTGTGATCGACGGGAACGCCAACAGCAGGATCAGCACGATAATTTCCATTCCAAGGAAGGGTAAAATCCCCCGGAAAATCGTTTTCAGCGGCACCTGAGTTTGCGCGGCAGCCACATAGGCATTCAGTCCTAACGGCGGTGTCAAAAGTCCGATTTCGACCGTCTTGGTCACCACGATGCCGAACCAGATCGGATCGCAATCCAGCGCCATTGCGGTTGGAAACGCCAGCGGCATGGCCAGTGACAGAATGGCAAGCTGATCCATGAACATGCCCATGACCAGCAGGGCGAGAATGATAATGCCAATGATGACCTCGCGCGGCATGTCGGTGGTCGCCACGAATTCAAGCAGGCTGTGGGTGATGCGGGTAAAGGCAAGGTAGTTGGAGAAAATAGCCGAACAGGCGACGATTGTGACGATCATCACCGTCGCGCGGATTGCGCTGCTGACGGACTGGTTGAATTGCACAAAGCTCATGGTGCGTTGCGCCAGAACAATGACAAGTGATCCCATCACACCCAGAGCCGCCGCCTCGGAGGGGGATGCAATGCCGCCGTAAATTGCGCCAATGACAGCAATCATCAGCAGTACCATCGGGATGACATGACGGCTTTGTTTGACGGCTGTCTTAAAGACAAAGGGTTCGCCCTTGGGGGCCTGATCTGTGGTCTGTGCGATGATCTTGATCACCACGCCCAGGCCACATGCGGTCAGCAGGCCCGGAATGATTCCGGCGATAAACAGTTTGCCGATCGAGGTCTCAGTCAGCACGCCATAGACAACCAGCACGATTGAGGGCGGAACAACCACGGCCAGGGTGCCGCCGACGCTCACGACAGCAGCCGCAAGCCGGTCGGAATAGTTGTGACGACGCATCTCGGGAAAGGCCGAGGCAGACATTGCCGCAGTGGATGCCGTCGAGCTGCCAACCAAGGCTCAAGCAGGACAGAGGCGCCAACCGTTGCAATGGCCAGACCGCCTTTGAAATGGCCCAGCCAGGACTGGCAGGCAATGATCGCGCGTCGCGTGACGTCACCGGCGGTCAGAAGTGCAGCCATCAGGATGAACAACGGGATCGCAACAAGTATGAACGAGGAAGACGAGTCAAAGAACGTGCGCTCCAACACCGCCAGTGCGGGGCTGAACCCAAGTTGGGCCGCAAGCCCAAGCGTGCCGGTGATGCCCATAGCAAAAGCGATCGGCACACGGGCTGCCATGAGAGCGGCAAGAAGAAGAAGGATGACAATGAAGGTAAGCATCTGGGGAACCTGCGCTCGGAATGGGGCAGGCGGTCGCCGAAGCGATCGCCCTGCTAATTATTTCGGAACCTGATGTTATTGGCTGGTTAGCGCACGATAGCTTTCGAGCACGGCAGAGGCTTTGTCATCTTGCAGACGCCCGGCCCAGTCGACGCTGACAGCCACCAGCGAGTCTGAAATCGCCGCAAGCTCGTCTTTGGTGAACGCATAGGTGTCGATGCCTGCGGCTTTCCACTCTGCGATCAACCCTTCGACCGACGCGTCCTGTGCCTGTGCGACGTGAACAGCTGTTTCGTTGCCAAGTTGCAGCATCGCCGATTTGACATCATCAGACAGACCATCAAACAGCTCCGTGCGCACAACCATAATAAAGCTGTAGCCGCCAAACGACGCGTTGGTAGAGATATGGCTGACAACTTCGTTCAGCTTATAGCCGGGCACAGAAGCCAGCGGGAACAGCACTGCATCCAGACGACCACGCTCGACAGCGGTATAGACTTCCGGCCCGGGGATCGAAATCCCGACCCCGCCAAGCGCGCGTGCCGTCATTGCCTGCGTCGAGCCCGAGGTGCGCACATCGAGCCCGTCCCAATCTGCTGGCACCCCGAGCCGGTCTTCCGCCAGCACCTGATAGGGCGGCAGTACAAACCCGAAGATAGGCGTCACACCCGAGGCCAGAACCTCGTCACGCAATGGCCCGTCCTTGAGCATCGTCTGCAGGGCAACGGTGCCCTGTTCGGCTGAGCCGTAAAAGCCCGGCAGACCAACAACCGAGTTCAGTGGCAATGCATCGGCATGATAGGAGGCCCCAAGCAACGCGGCGTCCAGGATGCCGTTGTTCACCGCATCCAGCTGCGCTTTGGATTTTGCCGCCTGTTGTGACGGGAAATGTTCAAAGCTAATTGCCCCGTTCGTGGCGGTGGTTACGGCCTCCATCCACTTTGAGGTTCCTTCGGCAGAAACAATGTGGCTGGTCGATTGGAAATCACCCAACCGCAGTGTTTCAGCCTGCGCCGCCATACCTGTGAATGCAAACGCACCAGCGACGAGGGCGATCAGTTTATTCTTATGTTTCATCTCTTTTTCCTCCCATGGAAATTGTTGTGGGTTCTGAGAGCGGACCTTGCGTGAAGGCGCCGTGCAGCAACCGCAGAACCAATACGCAGCATCCCAAAGGGATCACGGCGTAGGCCCACCCAAGCGGCCAATCGACTGCTCCGTATTCCACATCGCCGTGGACGATGGCTTTGAGAGCAAATTTTCCGGACATCCACGTGACTGCGGCAAAGAACGCCGCTGGCAAAAGCAATCGCACCTTGGCAATCACGCGCCCCAAAGGTCCTGGCAGGTGTTCGGGGATGAAATCCAAAGCCAGATGGCCGCCATCGCGAAAAACCCGCGACAGGGACAAGGTGGCAAGGGCCGGCATCAAGTACAGTTCGGTCAATTCGAACTGGATCTGCACCGGCCGGTTAAAGAAAAGCCGGAGCAGAATATCTGCGTTGATCAACGCCGCAACCGCGACGAGGCCGAGGCACCCTCCGAGATGGAGGGTGTCCTCGATTTTAGTCAGAAGTTTTCCCAGAAATTTCAACCAAGCCTCCCCAGCTGTTGAAGTGTGGAGGACCTCAGCGTTTCGGCAATTCCACTATTGCGGAGCCCACGGCCGACATTTCACCGTCTTGCTGTTCCGCACGTTGCTTGATTTCCAGCAGGTAGCGGCCGTCTTCCTCAAACTTGCGAACAACGGTGCCGTGGATCAGAATGATGTCGCCCTCAGGGTTATGACGGCGCACTTCGCACTTCGATTTGGCAAGGAAGCCATCATCCCCCATCCAGCTGGTGATCTGGTGGGTCAGCCAGGACGTGCGCTCTGGGCCGTAGTCGTAAGCACCGGGGGCTCCGACTTCCAGAGCGAATTCTTCTTCCCAGTGCACCCGCTCGGGGCAATCGGGGATGCCGAACTTGTTCTTGATCCCCGCGCTAGGGTGTTTTTGCTGCAACTGCCAGGCCAGCTTGTTGGCGCGGATGTACAGACCACCCCAGCCCTGCGCATAGGCAATAAAGCCAGTGGCCGTCATCGGGCCTTTGACCATTGTAGGCAGCTCCTCGCCCTCATTTACGTCGTCCCAATACCGGGTCTCGGCGCCGCGGATGGTTTCCTGCTCGTAGTACTTGTTGTACTTATCCAGCTCTTCCTGGGTATAGACCTTGCGGCCGTTCTTTTTGGCCTCGGTGTATTTGGTGCCGTTTTCACGCGCCTGATCGCGGTCGGTGCGGAAACACCAGCTGTCGGCTTCGGCCAGCATCTCACCGGTGTGCGCGTCGTAGAAATCAACATGATAGATTTGTTGGATCGCCTTGCCTGCAAACCGGGTGTTATGCTCGACCAGGTCTTTCAGGTAGGCTTCGGTGCGGAACTCGGTATTGCGCAGGATCGGCTTGTGCCATGTCCAGTTTGCGCCTGACCACATGGCGTGTACGCCTGGCAGACCGCCAACATAGCCCGAGATGATCCGGCTGGTGGCAAACAGAAAGCTCGGCAGCGCCAGAACATCGCCGTATTTGGTGGTTTTGGCGTACTCGGGATCGCACCACAACGGGTTGTCGTCACCGATCCCGTGGGCATAGTGGCGAATATTGTCGCGGGTCGCTTCATAGCACCAAGGCTCGACCGTTCTTTCGATTTTTACGCCAACGCGCTGGCGCAGGTCTGCCAGACCTTCATCGGTAATCTTCGGAAATTTGCGTGTCATCTCGTCATTTCATTCTCCTTGAAAATGGGGGGGGAGCCTTGCGGATTATTCCGCTGCTGCCAGTTTTTCTGCTTCCTGATCTCTCAGGATCTTGCGGTTCACTTTCCCTGCCGGTGTCTTCGGCAGGTCGGTGACAAACTCGATTTGTCGGGGGTATTCGTGGCGTGCCAGCCTGGCGCGTACATGATCCTGAATGCGCGTGGTCAGGTCCGGCGTCTCATCGCCCTTGAGAATGATGTAAGCCTTGACCACCAGCCCGCGCAGCGCGTCAGGGGCACCGATAACGGCGCATTCGGCCACGGCCGGATGGCTCAGCACCGCGTCCTCGACCTCGACCGCACCGATTGTCCAGCCAGCAGAGATGATGACATCATCCGCCCGCCCGCCGTGGTAAAAATATCCATCCGCATCGACGCGCCCCAGGTCTTTTGTCTGGAACCACGCGCCACGTTTTCTGACCATCAATTCGCCGGTCTCGCCGGGTTCTGCGGCAGACCCGTCGGGCCGCTGCACTTCCACTTCGACACCAGGCACAGCCTTGCCCATTGCGCCGTCGCGGACCTCCAGATCGTCGGATCCGGGGTAGTTTGCGATGATGACGCCAATCTCGGTCGTGCCGTACATCGAGCGCACTTTGGTGCCAAAAACCTGCTCGACGTAGGCCGCGGTTTCCGAGTCGATCGGCTCGCCGGTGAAGGAGAGCTTGTCAAAGCTATAGGTGAAATTCTCGGCCGCACCGGAATTGCGCATCATGCGGTAATGCGTCGCTGCAGCCGTGAGGTTGGTGATGCGGAAATCATGCAGGGCACGCAAAAGGCGGACGGCATCGAATTTGCCGCTGTAGGTGCCGGTCGACACGCCCATGGCCATCGGCGCAAGTGTGCCGTGCCACAGACCATGCCCCCATGCGGGCGAAGACGGGCAAAAGAAGCGGTCGCCGGGGCGGATGCCCGTCGCGTAAAGTGCGGCTACCATCAGCGTCACGATCGACTGGTGGCTGTGTTTGACAGCCGCAGGCAACGCACGGGTGGTACCCGAGGTATACTGCAAGACCGCCAGATCGCGACCAGAGGTCGTCCACTCATAGGTCGCAGGCAGATCGTTCAGCCCATCCAGGAACTCCTGATCTACGACGACCACATTCTCGGCCCCGCCCGCAACCGCGTCAGCTGCCTTCTCGGAATTGGTGAAAAACACCGCTGGCTTGCAATCACCGACCCGCAAACGAATTCCGTCCGGTCCGAACAGCGAGAACATTGGCACCGCAACGGCGCCGCTTTTGATCACCCCGAACATCGCGGCATAAAAGGCCAGCGACGGCTCGATCATCACAGCGACGCGGTCACCCTTCTTGATGCCTTTGGCGTCCAGGTAGTGCGCAATCTGCGAAGACCGGCGCGATACCTCTGCAAAGGTCAGGACTTCATCAGCGCCGTCAGAATGCGCGATCCGAAGCGCCACGTTGTCCCCATCGACGTGCCGATCAAAGGCACTCATGCGAGATATTGAAGCGCGCTGTATCGCCGTCGAACAGCTCCCAAAGCTTCTCTTTCGAGTAGTGCTTTTGAGCGTCCGCGTAGGACGTGAATTCCGTCAGCCGGGTCATTCCCGTCTCCTCCCCAAAATTTTCAGCAGGCCCCCCAGAAGGTGTGCCCTGGCTCGTTGACAAGGGTAAGGATAGCGATCATCTATTGTCAATAAGGGTATATTATTGTATATAGGCAATAAATCACATGAGGGAGAGGCCCAAAATGAACGGAGAAGACAAGACATCCCCGACCAAACGGCAGGTGCCTGCTGTCACGCGCGCCCTTGCTATATTGAGGCTTTTGGGGCGATCAGACGTGCCGGTGGGCGTCAATCCCATCGCGAGAGAGCTTGGGTTGGTCCCCAGCACATGCCTGCCCATTCTGCGCGTGCTCGAAGACGAGGGCATGGTCGAATTTGATTCGAATCTAAAACGCTACACGATCGGAATCGGCATTCTGCCACTCGCCAGAGCCGCGCTTCAGCGCAATTCCTTCTCGGTTTTGATCCAGCCAAGGCTGTCAGAGCTATCCACAGACTTCGATGTGACCGGTATTGCCACACAGCTTTCCGAACCGGGGCAGATGGTGGTTATCGCCCTCTCGCAGTCCAATATCCCTTTCCGGCTTCAGGTCGATCTGGGCAGCCGCTTTCCGGCTCTTATCAGCGCCACGGGACGTCTGTTTGCCGCCTTCAATGTGCAGGACAAAACTGAGCTGGAAAACCGTTTCAAAAAACTGAAATGGGATCATCCGCCTACGCTCGAACAATGGCGCGAAGAGGTCGAGACTGCCCGCGAACTTGGCTATGCGGTGGACCAGGGCAGCTACATTTCCGGCGTGACGGTTGTTGCTGTCCCGGTTTTTGGCGCAAGCGGCAACATGACCCGCTCGATCGTTGCAATCGGCATTTCCGAGCGTCTGAAAGACAAACAAATCCCCAAGCTGGTCAAGGCCATGATGACCATGCGGGATGATATCGAAAATATGCAGATCGACACTGGTAGATCGACACCGGGAGGTGAATCGTGACGACACATGACATCGCGCCGGAAGACAGGCCGGAAGACAGGCCGGAAGGCTGGCGGGAGCTGAAGATTGACGGGTTTATGGCGCTGATTGGTCCGCTGTTACGCGCGACAGCCCGGGACCGGAAACACAGCTATGCGCTGCAAACCAACGAAGGCCACAAAAACCACCTGGGGGTTATTCATGGCGGCGTTATCACCAGCCTGCTGGATCAGGTGATGGCAATCACTGCGTGGAATGCAGCGGATCGCCAGCCAACAGTGACAGTGCAAATGGAAACGCGGTTCACCGGCGGTGCCCGGGTCGGTGATTTCCTGCAAATTCAGGCATCAATCCGGCAGGCAACAAGATCTTTGATCTTTGTCGAGGCGGACATCACCTGTGACGACAGGCTGATCGCAAGCGCATCGGCGGTCATGAAAATATCAAAAACATCGGGAAAGGCATCGGAAAAGACATCATGAACGACACCAAACAACAGCCCGCCGCCGGACCACTGGCAGGCCTTAAAGTTCTCGATTTTTCACGCATCCTGTCCGGCCCTTATGCAAGCATGGTCCTCGCGGACCTTGGCGCCGAAGTCATCAAGGTCGAGCCGATCACATCCGGCGACGAGACCCGCAACTTCCCTCCCTTTCAAAACGGCATGAGCCACTATTACATCGCCCTCAATCGCAGCAAGAAAAGCATCTCGCTCGATCTGAAATCACCCGAAGGGATGCAGATTGCCAGGGATCTGGCGCAGCAAAGCGACATTTTGCTGGAAAATTTCCGCCCCGGCGTGATGGACCGGCTGGGCCTGGGGTATGACACGCTGCGCGCCCTGAATGACCGACTGCACTATTGCTCGATCACCGGCTTTGGCGCCAACAGCCCGCATGGCGACAAGCCTGCCTTTGATATCGTGGCACAGGCGCTTTCCGGTGTGATGAGCGTAAATTGCGAGCCAGGCCAGGCGCCGAACAAACTGGGCATTCCCCTGGGTGATATGGCCGGCAGCATCTTTTCGGTGTTCGGTCTGCTCGCGGCCCTGCACGAACGCAATGCCACAGGGCGCGGCAAACATATCGAAGTCGCAATGCTCGACAGCCTCATCGCCCTGCAGGGGTATTTGTCGCAAATCTATTTTGTCACCGGTCAAAGCCCACAGCCTGTCGGCACCCAGCACCCCAGTATCGTGCCCTATGGCTCGTTCCCGACCTCGGACGGTCATGTCATCGTGGCCTGCCTGACCGAACGGTTCTGGCATAATTTTGCCTGCCGTCTGGACCATGAGGATTTGATCAAGGATCCCCGCTTTGCACTTTACGACGCACGGCTGACCAACCGCGATGCGCTGCAACCCATCATCCATGCGCGCATGACCCCAAACCACCACCGCCTATTGGCTGCAACGGTTGGAAGAGCTCGACGTGCCCAGTGCTCCGATCCTGTCCATCGGTGAGGCGCTTGAGCAAGACCACGTTGCCAAACAGAGCCTTGTCGAAGTGGTCACACATCCGCAGATCGGCGACATGAAACTGGTCCGCGGCCCGATCCGGTTCGACGGTGTTGGTCCGGCTAAGGCCAAAGCGCCGTCCATGCTGGGGGAAAACACCTTTGACGTCCTGTCCAACCAGCTGGGCCTGCAAGCGTTGGATATTCAGAAACTGGTCGCCAAAGGGGCGGTGAAAGGCCTGCCCTGAGGCAGGCCACCAGGGCCAACCGGATCACCGCCGCATGTTCGCCGACCCCGCAGGGGGCGTGCGCCAGACGCGCCGCTTGGGGCAGCCATAGCCTAAGCGGCGCGTCAAAGACAGCCGGAGGAGGTCGGCTCTGGCCCCGTTCTGGCCCGTTTCTGGCACCTGAAGTGGTTTATCCCGCTTGCGGTGCGATCTGCCCCGGAGGGGGTGGCTGCTGGTGGAAGGCTGCTGGCGAGACATAGGCCTCGGGGGCCGGGGTGTCTGGCTCAAGGCTGTCCGTAGCCTCCAGATGTGCCACCTCCAGATGGGTAGGCGGCAGGCCGCTTTGGGACCGGCTGTGGGCCATGTCAAAGGCACGTTCCAGCATCCGGGTGAACGCCAGGGTGTCAAAGAGCGACGTCGTCAGGCGGTTGCGCTGCAATTTGGAGCGCAGGGTGGCCAGCGCATCTGCATCACGCGCCAGCTCCAGCGCGCGGGCCTCATAGTCCGCAGCCGAGGTGGCGATCATCTCTGGCAAGCCAATGGCGCTGACCAGGCGCGCCCCAACACGGGCGGCAAATTGCTGTCCGGGACGCGTCAGCACGGGCACTCCCGCCCAAAGTGCGTCGCTGGCCGTGGCATGGCCGTTGACCACAAAGGCGTCGAGGAAGAGATCCGCGACCGGGTGCCGCGCAAGATGGTCTGCCTGCGGCACGTGCGGTGCAAAGATCAGGCGGTTTGGGTCCTGACCCCGCTGCTCGGCCTCACGCCGCAGATTTGCCTTGGCGCTCTCGCCGCAATCCAACAGCCCCAACACGCTGCCCTCAACCTGATCCAGCAGGCGCATCCAGATATCAAATTCCGCGGGGGTGATCTTGTAGCTGCTGTTGAAGGAGCAAAAGACAAACCCATCATTGGGCAATCCGCAGTCCTTGCGGGTGAATTGCCGTCCCGACACCGATCTTTGGTTGTCATTGGCCTGATGGCTGTGGGGCATGCGGATCAGATATTCTTCAAGAAGCGTTCGCTGCCGGGCGGGCAGCTGACATGGTCGCAGATGAAATAGTCCAGCGCCGTGGTGCCAAGGGTGCCGGGAAAGCCGAGATATGACATCTGCAGCGGTGCCAGCCGGTGGGAAAAGAGCGCTGTGCGGCTGTCGCCGCTAAAGCCTTTGAGGTCGACAGCAATATCAAGACCATCCTGTTGCACCATTTTCAGGACGTCGGCGTCCGACATCTGGCTGATGTCCCTGAAGCTGGAGACAGCGCTGCTCACACGGCTACGCATGGCGTCCACCGGGGCGGTGTCATACGAGTAGGCGATAATGTCAAAGCGGCTTTTGTCGTGGGCTTCAAGTAGCCCGGCCATCAGGCGCATGGTGGCGTGATCGTGATAGTCCGAGGAAAAATACCCAATGCGCAGCCGGTGTGGCCGCTCTGGTGTCTCAGGCTCTGCCGCCAGCGGGGCAGCGGGTTGAACCACAGGCTGCGTCAGTGGCTGCACCACAGGCAATTGCGCCGTGGCATAGGCCTGGGTGCGCAGCCGCAGCAGGTCAGGATTATCTTCAAAGGTCAGGGCGTAGAACGGAGCGCAGGGCTTGCCGGTGAGACCCAGCGGGCGGCGATTGTTCTGGTATTCCTCGATCCAGGACCAGTCATTGAGTTTGGCCTGGGCATGCAGCTTGGCGGCGCGGGCGCTGTCATTGCCGGGATTCTTCTCCAGCACGGCTTCAAAGCTGGCAATGGCCTGCTCTGTGTCGCCCGCCATTGTTTGCAATTGGGCCAGATTATACTGCGCCTCAACCAGCTGTGGCGCCAGCTCTATTGTCTGCTCCAGCAGCGCCTTGGCCTGAAGTTTTTGCCCGGATTTCAGCAGGGCATTGCTGTAGTTGAAGAGGATGTCCGCGTTGTCCGGCGCCTGTCTGGCGGCCTCACTGAACAGGGGAATGGCCTCAGCCAGACGCCCGAGATCGAGCAGGGTGTTTGCCATATTGGTCAGGCTGTCCAGATGGGCGGCGTCCAGCGACAGGGCCTTTTTATACAGCGCCAGTGCGTTTTCGGTCTGGCACCCTGGGCGCGGTAGACTTCTCCCAGGCTGCAGAAGGATGCCGGATCTCTGGGATTGAGCTCGCAGGCCTTGTTGAGGCAGGTCGCCGCTTCGTCCAGGTTTTTTGCCTGCAGGTGGCAATTTCCCAAAACACCCCAAAGAAAATGGGATTTACGGAAGGTATTCAAAAGTGCTGCACATTTGGCCGCAACGGAGGTGTGCAGCCCGGCTTCACAATCGGCAAGCAGTAAATTTTGCTGATCCAATGGGGGGTTTTGGTCTGTTTGAACACGATTTTGCAGCGTGGCCAATGCCTCGCGTGCGCGGGTGTTCTTTGGGAACTTGGCCAGAATGTCACCATATATCTTGGCGGCGTCCGCGTGCCTTTTGTCCCGCTCCAACTGATTGGCTTTGTTCATGGATGTAGCGATGTTCATGGAATCCTATCTCACAGTCTCGCAAAGGGCGGCCAGGCGTCATTCTGAGACCTCAGGCCGGGTTCTCTATGGATATTCGAAGGGAATTAAGATTGAGTTGCCTCAAACTTTGCACAGCTCAAACAGTGTGTTTCCACAGAGCGCTTCCACAGAGCGCTTCCACAGTGCGTTTCCAAGGTGCACGAGGCCGTGGTTCCCGCCGACCTTTGGTGGCGGTGCTGTTGCAAAAGAATTGTTTTTCTGCGGTGCCGTGCCTAGGCTGTGCCAAAATGACAGCAGGCAAGATGATATGAGTGAGCAACACCAAAACCCCTAGGTGGGTTTGCCGGAAACTGCCTTTTGGAAAACCGCAGTTGCGGCGAAAAACCCGCTTGAGATTTCACAGCTGTGGCAGCCAAAATTTGCGGTGGCGCCCGACCACAGGGTGATTACGGCAGGCTCGTGCTTTGCGCAGCACTTTAGCCGGGCGCTGCTGGCGCGCGACTATAAATGGATGGACAGTGAACCTGCGCCAAAACTGTTGAGCGAAGAGCAGGCGCGTGACTTCAATTACGGGAGCTTCTCGTTTCGCAGTGGCAATATCTATACGGCCCGAATGCTGCGCCAATGGCTGAGCTACGCCTTTGAGGAAGAGGAGCAACCGGCGGAATACTGGCAGAAGGACGGGCGTATTTATGACCCGCTGCGCCCGGCAATAGAGCCGGATGGCTTTGCCAGCGTCGCGGAAATGCAGGCCTCGCGCACCGCAACCCTGGCGGCCATCCGGCAGGCGGTGACAGAGGCGGATGTCTTTGTCTTTACCATGGGGCTGACCGAATGCTGGCGCCACCGGCAAAGCGGTCTGGAATATGCAATGTGCCCGGGCACTGTGGCCGGCGACTTTGATCCGGCCTGTCATGAATTTGTCAATCAGGGCTATGCCGGAATATGGCGCGACATGCGCGCGGCGCTTAAGGTGCTGCGCCGGGCCAATGCCAAACTGCAGGTCCTGTTGACGGTCTCACCGGTGCCGCTGACCGCGACCGCTTCGGGGCAGCATGTGCTGACGGCCACCTCGCATTCCAAATCGGTCCTGCGTGCCGTGGCGGGTGAGTTGGCGGCGGACTACAAACATGTCGACTATTTCCCGTCGTATGAAATTATCACGCATCCGGCCTATCGCGGTATGTTCTACGCCCCCAACCAGCGCAGCGTGGTGCAGCAGGGGGTCAATCATGTGATGGAGAGCTTCTTTGCCTGCCAGTACGAGACCTTTCCCTGGGTAAAGCGCAAAGCCAGTCGCGGCGCAAAACCACAGGTGGTGAGCAAGGTGGCAGGAGCCAGTGAGCGGGCGGTCAAATGTGACGAGGAGTTCCTGGATGCCTTTGGATAAAAGCCGCGAAAACCAGCGCATCGCGCCAGACAAAAGGCCAGACGAAAAGCCAGACACAGAAGGCCTCAAAGCAAAAGCCGCAGCGCTTCTGCGTTTTTGGCGACAGTCATATTGCCTGCATCAAACATGCGCTGGACGAGGGGCTGCTTGATCTGCAGGGGGTAGAGCTGGAATTCTGGGGCGCGCCGGGGCCACAGTTTCGCGACCTGCACTTTCTTGACGGACAGTTAGTGGGCACCACCGAGGCGGCGCGGGATAATCTGGCAAAGATCAACCCGGCCCGTAGTGCAGCCCTGGTGCCGCAGGATTTTGATGGCTTTTTGTTCATCGGCTGCCGCTTGCGGCTGTCTGAGTTCCTGGTGCCGCTGTTGCAAAATCAGGCCGGAAAGCCGGGCTTTGTGTCAGCGGCGGTGCGCGACCTCATGCTGGTGCGCTGGCTGGAGGGCTGTCGCTGGTATCGTGCCGCCGCGGGAGTTTGCCAAAGAGCGGCCAGTGTATTTTTCTCCAGCAGGATTCCTCAACGAGGGGGTTCTCAGCGAAGATGATCTGGCCAGTGCCATCAATACCGAGGCCACGGCAGCTGACCGACGCGCGCTTTGGCAGCAGATGGAGGCGGCCATGGCGCAAGACAGTGTCCAGCTGCTGCGCCAGCCCGAAGAGACCGTGACGCGTGGCGCCTTGACGGCACGCAGCTATGCCACCACCCTGGGGGCGCAGGATGACGATGCGGTGCACAAAAACGGCGCCTATGGGGCGCTGATCCTAAATCAGGCCCTGGCGCAGCTGCGGTTGTCGCAGAAAACAGCCTAGGGCTTGAAATCGAGGGCTGTTGGCGTTACATGCCGCAGACCCTGCTAGCAGAGAGATACAAGGCACATGGCCACCATCAATCCCGTTCAGTTCATCCAGCAAGTCCGTGCCGAGGTAAGCAAGGTCGTCTGGCCTACCCGTCGCGAAGTTATGCTGACCACAGTCATGGTCTTTATCATGGCCGCTTTGACAGCCGTTTTCTTTGCTATGGTTGATCTGCTGATCCGCTTTGGCCTGCAGGGCCTGTTGGGCATGTTTGGCTAAAACAGTGCGGACGGCTGCCAGCTTGGCTGACGCGCCTGCCAAAGGCCGCTCTCTAGCGGCATAGGCTGGAGTTTGACTGGGGTTTGACTGGGGTTTGAACGGCACAGCTCCTACAGGCCTGATCCAGACCCCCATTCAAACAAGCCTGCACAAAACCCGGCCCGGCTCTTGATCTTGGCCGCATTGGCGGGTAGGGGAGCCAGAAACTCTGGCGTGGGGGTGTGGCGGTTTGAGTTGCGCGCCGATTTTTGTTCAGGCACGTCATGTGTTTTGGGCAGGATTGCGGCAGATATTCAAATTCACTGGCGGCGACAAAAAATCTGTCGCCCGGCAAAACAAGGACGGTCAAGTTCATGGCGAAACGGTTGTATTCGGTCAGCGTTCTTTCGAACTTCGAAAAGAAAATCGCAGAGCAGATTCGCACCTCGGTTGCCGAGCAGGGGCTTGAGGATGAAATCGACGAAGTTCTGGTCCCCACGGAAGAGGTGATCGAAATTTGTCGCGGCAAAAAAGTCACGACAGAGCGGCGCTTTATGCCCGGCTATGTGCTGGTGCACATGGAGATGTCCGACCGCGGCTATCACCTGATTTCCTCGATCAACCGGGTCACTGGCTTCCTGGGCCCGCAAGGCCGCCCCATGCCAATGCGCGACGCCGAAGTTCAGGGCATCCTGGGCCGTGTCGAAGAAGGTATCGAGGCACCACGCACGCTGATCTCCTTTGAGATTGGTGACAAGGTCAAGGTCAACGATGGTCCGTTTGAGGACTTTGATGGCATGGTTGAGGGCGTCGATGATGGCGCCAGAAACTGAAAGTCTCTGTTTCGATCTTTGGTCGTGAAACCCCGGTCGAGCTGGACTTTACCCAGGTCACCAAACAGAGCTGATCGCCGATCCGATCCGGAATTTAAAAACGCCGCGAAGTCCTAAGGCTCGCGGCGTTTTTGTTTCTGAGTGGCGGTTGTATGGGCGAAAGGCGAGTTGATGCTGGCTGTGCCAGGCCGCCTAAAAGGGCGCCGTCAGATCGACCCGAGGTAGTACCCGATGGCCTCCGCCAGCTCAGTTTCCTCATAGCCAAAATGCGAGCGTACGACCTCTTCCAGTTTTCGAAAAATAGTGGCGGCCTGAGCGAAGTTCGCATCACTGGGGATCATCCGCCAGTGCCTCCGCTGCACGACCGAGGCGGATGATCAACTCATGGACCACCTCGTGCTCTGACTTCAGCTTGGCCACAATCTCGCGGAACTTTCCTCCGCCTGCGGCCTCGATCCGGGGGAACATGTCAGTGTTTTCAATGTCGTGGTGAAACTTGAGAATCTGGCACTCGCGGCCGCACAGCGATCCAAACGCTTGAAAATTCTCAGCCATGTCGAGGGACAGCACGATCTGCTTCAGATGCTCAGGTGGCGTGTCGCGCGCGTCAATCCGCGCCAGCACCGCAGCGATTTGGGCCATCTCCATCAGATAGTGACGATGGATTGCCGCCAGTTGCCGCCCTTGGCGACGGTGCATGTCTGTTGCAGCCGGCACCGGCGGTGCTTTTTGTCGGGCGGCCTCATTGAGGCTGAGCTCATCCAGCAATTGGGTTGAAAGATCAGTCATGATGGACAAAAAACGCCTTACTCAGGTTAAGTCAAGGACCTCTCCTTTAGACTGAGGCCGGGCCGTGGGTTTTGTCAGGCTTGCCCACTTGCCAGCTACGCCATTCCGCGGTAGATGCGCCCAATCGTCTTTGGGCGAGATTCTCTCGTGGGAGATTCGGAGGTCGCGATCTTCGGTCGGACCACGCAACACCAAACCGGATGGGACGCGTCTCATCCTTCGTTGAAAGGACAACCAAATGGCTAAGAAGCTTGTTGGTTCGATGAAACTGCAGGTTGCTGCAGGTCAGGCAAACCCATCCCCGCCAGTTGGCCCCGCATTGGGTCAGCGCGGCATCAACATCATGGAATTCTGCAAGGCGTTCAACGCCAAGACCGCAGATCTGGAGCCCGGTGCGCCGTGCCCAACCGTGATCACCTACTACCAGGACAAATCCTTCACCATGGAAATCAAGACGCCTCCTGCGTCTTATTACCTGAAGAAGGCTGCTGGTGTTAAGTCCGGCGCCAAGACACCTTCGCGTGAAACCGTTGGTACTGTGACTGCTGCTCAGGTGAAAGAAATCGCCGAAGCAAAGATGAAAGATCTGAACGCCAACGATATTGAAGCGGCGATGAAGATCATTCTGGGCTCTGCCCGGTCTATGGGCATTGAGGTGAAGTAAGATGGCAAAGCTCGGAAAACGTACACGCTCCGCCCGCGAAGCTTTCGCTGGCAACGCCAACCTCTCTGTTGAAGCCGCTGTTGCCCTGGTCAAGGCCAATGCAACTTCGAAATTCGACGAAACCATCGAGATCGCTCTGAACCTCGGCGTTGACACCCGTCACGCGGATCAGATGGTTCGTGGTGTTGTCGGCCTGCCAAACGGCACCGGTAAATCCATGCGCGTTGCTGTCTTTGCCCGTGGCGCCAAGGCTGACGAAGCCACGGCTGCTGGTGCAGACATTGTTGGCGCAGAAGACCTGATGGAAGCAATTCAGGGCGGCACCATCGATTTTGATCGTTGCATCGCCACCCCTGACATGATGCCCATCGTTGGTCGTCTGGGTAAGATCCTCGGCCCACGTAACCTGATGCCTAACCCCAAGGTTGGCACCGTGACCATGGACGTCAAAGCGGCTGTTGAAGCGGCCAAAGGCGGCGAAGTCCAGTTCAAAGCGGAAAAAGGCGGCGTTGTGCACGCAGGTGTTGGCAAAGCGTCTTTTGACGAAGCCAAGCTGGCTGAAAACGTCAGCGCCTTTATCAGCGCAGTTGCAATAGCACGTCCTGCCGGTGCCAAGGGTGCCTACATGAAGAAGATCGTTCTGTCTTCGACCATGGGTCCAGGCGTGACTCTTGACGTGGACGGCGCTGTCTCCGAGTGAGATAGGCCTCCGGTCTGATGCGGATTTGAATGGGCGGGCCTCCGGGTGCCGCCCATTTTTGTTGACATTTGCATCAAATTGCCACGGTCCTGTCCCTGCGTTGCTGAAATGGGGCATTTACTGCTTGGATATCGCTTAAATTGCCAGTAATACGACCAAGAGGTAAAGCGTGCGATTCGTCGTGCGCTTTATTTCATTTCGTCCAAGATGGTGGGTGACCTGTCGATCGGGTCTTAATTTCCCTCCTGAGACGGGAAAGACAAAAAAGATCGAGAGTTTTTTATGCGCTCGGGCGACGTTGGCTATCCCTGTAAAACGGACTTGAACGCCAGGCAATTCTTGTCTGGCACATCAATGAGCCGGGGTGTTTACGCCCCAAATTTGGAGAGAACTGTGGATAGAGCCCAGAAAGAGAAATTGGTCGAGGAACTCGGCCAGATCTTCGAAAGCTCTGGCGTCGTGGTGGTTTCCCACTACGTCGGTCTGACAGTTGCTGAGATGCAGGACCTACGAGCACGCGCAAGCGAAGCTGGTAGTGCCGTGCGTGTTGCCAAAAACAGGCTCGCCAAAATCGCCCTCGAGGGAAAGCCGTGTGAAAGCATATCTGACCTGCTGACGGGGATGACTGTTCTGACCTACTCTGAGGACCCTGTGGCAGCTGCCAAAGTGGCCGAAGATTTCGCCAAAGAGAACAAGAAATTCGAAATTCTTGGCGGCGCAATGGGTGAGAACCTTCTGGACCGGGCTGGTGTTACAGCTGTGTCGAAAATGCCTTCGCGCGACGAGCTTATTGCTCAGATCGCAAGCTGCATTGGCGCACCTGCAAGCAACATCGCTGGGGCCATTGGCGCACCTGCAAGCAATATCGCAAGCATCCTTTCGACCATCGAAGAGAAGGCGGAAGCTGCGTAAGCGGTTGGTACTGAATGACTGGCGTGGGGTTTCAACCCATACGTTAGAACACATACACTGAACACGGAAAGAGCTGATACAATGGCTGATCTGAAAGCACTCGCAGAAAGCATCGTGGGTCTGACCCTGCTGGAAGCACAAGAACTGAAAACCATCATAAAAGACGAGTATGGCACCGAGCCCGCCGCTGGCGGCGCAGTAGAAATGGCAGCCGGCGACGCCGGTGGCGCTGCTGAAGAAGAGAAAACTGAATTCGACGTCGTTCTGAAGAACGCCGGCGCATCCAAGATCAACGTGATCAAAGAAGTCCGCGCACTGACCGGTCTTGGCCTGAAAGAAGCCAAAGAGCTGGTTGAAGCTGGTGGCAAGATCAAAGAAGGCGTGTCGAAAGACGAAGCCGAAGAAGTCAAAGGCAAGCTGGAAGCAGCTGGCGCCGAAGTCGAAGTGGCCTAAGCCATTTCTTCTGGGGAAAGGGTCGGGGTTTCCTGACCTTTCCTTGCAAAATTCAGGCTGGATCCGAGGTAATTCGGGTCCAGCCGAATCTGTCTCAGCAAGGACCATTATTCAGTGGTCTTTTCTCAGGCGAGGTTCAACGGATCGGGAGGCCGCCATTCGGGACGGTGGCCATGAATAGATCCAACCACGCTGTCTCGTATGGGCAAGATGCTGTGGCCCGGCAGCAGTCTTGACCGGTGAGAACTCGAAAGGTGACATCTGACATGGCTCAATCGTTCCTTGGCCAGAAACGTCTACGCAAGTATTATGGCAAAATCCGCGAAGTGCTGGATATGCCGAACCTCATTGAGGTTCAGAAATCGTCTTACGACCTGTTTCTCCGTTCCGGAGATTCCCCTGAGCCGCTCGACGGCGAAGGCATCAAAGGCGTCTTCCAGTCGGTATTCCCGATCAAGGATTTTACGAAACCTCCGTTCTGGAGTTCGTAAAATACGCGTTTGAAAAACCAAAATATGATGTCGAAGAGTGCATGCAGCGCGACATGACCTATTCAGCGCCGCTGAAGGTCACTCTGCGTCTGATCGTGTTTGATATCGACGAAGATACCGGCGCCAAGTCGGTCAAAGACATCAAGGAACAGGATGTCTTCATGGGCGATATGCCTCTGATGACCCCCAATGGCACTTTTGTTGTCAACGGCACCGAGCGCGTTATCGTCTCGCAGATGCACCGCTCGCCTGGCGTGTTCTTTGACCACGACAAGGGCAAGACGCATTCCTCGGGTAAACTGCTGTTTGCCTGCCGCATCATCCCGTATCGCGGCTCCTGGCTGGACTTTGAATTCGACGCCAAAGACATGTCTTTGCCCGGATTGACCGTCGCCGTAAACTTCCTGTGACCACCCTGCTCTATGCGCTGGGGCTGGACCAGGAAGCCATCATGGACGCCTATTACGACACGGTGAACTACTCGCTCGACCCCAGCCGTGGCTGGGTAACGCCGTTCTTCCCTGATCGTGTCCGTGGCACCCGTCCGACCTTTGATCTGGTTGATGCCGCCTCCGGTGAGGTCTTTGCCGAAGCTGGCAAAAAGGTAACACCCCGTGCCGTGAAGAAGATGATCGACGAAGGTGCGATCAACAATCTTCTGGTGCCGTTCGAGAACATCATTGGCAAGTTTGTCGCCAAGGATATCATCAACGAAGAAAACGGTGCGATCTACGTTGAGGCCGGCGATGAGCTGACCATGGAATACGACAAGGGTGGCGAGATCATTGGCGGTACCGTCAAGGAACTGATGGATGCCGGTATCACCGACATTCCTGTTCTCGACATCGACAACATCAACGTCGGCCCCTATATGCGCAACACCATGGCGGCAGATAAAAACATGGGTCGCGACACCGCCCTCATGGATATCTACCGCGTCATGCGTCCGGGTGAGCCACCCACCGTTGAGGCAGCCTCGGCGCTGTTTGACACATTGTTCTTTGATAGCGAGCGCTATGATCTCTCGGCCGTTGGTCGTGTGAAAATGAACATGCGTCTGGCTCTGGATGCCGACGATGCCCAGCGGACTCTGCGCAAAGAAGATATCGTGTCTTGCATCAAGGCCCTGGTTGATCTGCGTGATGGTCGCGGCGGCATCGATGACATCGACCACCTTGGCAACCGTCGTGTGCGCTCTGTTGGCGAGCTGATGGAAAACCAGTACCGCGTTGGTCTGCTGCGCATGGAGCGCGCCATCAAGGAACGTATGTCCTCGGTTGAGATCGACACTGTGATGCCACAGGATCTGATCAACGCCAAACCAGCTGCGGCTGCGGTACGTGAATTCTTTGGCTCTTCGCAGCTGTCGCAGTTCATGGACCAAACCAACCCGCTGTCGGAAGTCACCCACAAACGCCGTCTCTCGGCGCTTGGGCCTGGCGGTCTGACCCGCGAACGTGCTGGCTTTGAAGTTCGAGATGTTCACCCGACCCACTATGGACGGATGTGTCCGATTGAAACGCCGGAAGGCCCGAACATTGGTCTGATCAACTCGCTGGCGACCTTTGCCCGCGTCAACAAATATGGCTTTATCGAAACACCCTACCGTGTGGTGAACGAAGGTCAGGTGACTGACGAAGTGCACTACATGTCGGCGACCGAAGAAATGCGTCACACTGTGGCGCAGGCCAACGCCTCGCTTGATGCGGACGGTAAGTTCACCAGCGATCTGGTCTCGACCCGTCAGTCCGGTGACTACACGCTGGCGCCCAGCGAAAGCGTCGACCTTATTGACGTCTCACCTAAACAGCTGGTCGCGGTTGCGGCGTCGCTTATTCCGTTCCTGGAAAATGACGATGCGAACAGGGCCCTGATGGGCTCGAACATGCAACGTCAGGCGGTTCCGCTTCTGCGTGCCGAGGCGCCTCTGGTTGGCACCGGTATCGAAGAAGTTGTGGCCCGCGATTCTGGTGCGGCGATCATGGCGAAACGCGGCGGCATCATCGACCAGGTCATGCCGCAGCGTATCGTTATCCGCGCCACCTCTGATCTTGAGTTGGGCGACGCAGGCGTAGACATCTACCGCATGCGTAAATTCCAGCGCTCGAACCAGAACACCTGCATCAACCAGCGTCCGCTGGTGCGTGTTGGCCAGGAATTTACGCAAGGGCGAAGTTATTGCCGATGGTCCGTCTACCGATATCGGTGAGCTGGCGCTGGGTAAAAACGTCGTCGTGGCCTTCATGCCCTGGAACGGCTACAACTACGAAGACTCCATTCTGATCTCCGAGCGTATTGCCCGCGATGACGTCTTTACTTCGATCCACATCGAAGAATTCGAGGTCGCCGCCCGTGATACCAAGCTGGGCCCGGAAGAAATCACCCGGGACATCCCCAACGTTGGTGAAGAAGCGCTGCGCAACCTCGATGAGGCTGGCATTGTCTACATTGGCGCCGATGTTGAACCCGGTGATATTCTGGTCGGCAAGATCACACCAAAGGGCGAGAGCCCAATGACGCCGGAAGAAAAACTGCTGCGCGCCATCTTTGGTGAAAAAGCCTCGGACGTGCGTGACACATCCCTGCGGGTAAAGCCTGGTGACTACGGCACAATCGTCGAAGTCCGCGTCTTTAACCGTCATGGTGTGGAAAAAGACGAACGTGCGCTGCAGATCGAGCGTGAAGAAGTCGAACGTCTGGCCCGTGACCGGGACGACGAGCTGGCCATTCTTGACCGCAACATCTATGCGCGTCTGCGTGGCATGCTGCTGGGTAAAAATCCTGTCAAAGGCCCCAAGGGCGTGCGCACCGGCACAGCAATCGACGAAGATACACTGTCGATGCTCAGCCGTGGTCAGTGGTGGATGATTGCTCTCGAAGACGAGCAGGATGCCAAAGCCGTTGAGGCGCTGAACGAGCAGTATGAAGCACAGAAACGTGCTCTGGACGCCCGTTTTGAGGACAAGGTCGAAAAAGTCCGCCGTGGTGACGATCTGCCACCCGGTGTGATGAAGATGGTCAAAGTCTTTATCGCGGTGAAGCGTAAGCTGCAGCCAGGCGATAAGATGGCCGGTCGTCACGGCAACAAAGGTGTGATCTCGAAAGTGGTTCCCATGGAGGACATGCCGTTCCTTCAGGATGGCACCCCGGTCGATTTCTGTCTGAACCCACTGGGCGTTCCATCGCGGATGAACGTTGGTCAGATCCTTGAAACGCACATGGGCTGGCCGCACGCGGTCTGGGCATCAAGGTGGATGACGCGCTGCAGGACTACCGTCGCTCTGGCGATCTGACTCCTGTGCGCGATGCGATGAAACATGCCTACGGTGACAACGTCTACGACGAAGGCATCGCGGATATGTCCGAGTTTGACCTCGTTGAGGCAGCTGGCAACGTGGTCAACGGTGTTCCGATTGCAACACCGGTCTTTGATGGCGCCAAAGAGGCTGATGTGAACGACTCGCTCATCCGGGCTGGGTTTGACACTTCTGGTCAGTCGATCCTGTTTGATGGTCGCACCGGCGAGCAGTTTGCCCGTCCTGTGACCGTTGGCATCAAGTATCTGCTGAAACTGCATCACCTGGTGGACGACAAAATCCACGCGCGTTCCACCGGCCCATACTCGCTGGTTACCCAGCAGCCATTGGGTGGTAAGGCGCAGTTTGGTGGTCAGCGTTTCGGGGAAATGGAAGTCTGGGCTCTCGAAGCCTATGGCGCTGCCTACACCCTGCAGGAAATGCTCACTGTCAAATCGGATGATGTCGCAGGTCGGACCAAGGTCTATGAATCGATCGTCAAGGGCGAGGACAACTTTGAAGCGGGCGTGCCCGAAAGCTTCAACGTTCTGGTCAAAGAAGTCCGTGGCCTCGGCCTGAACATGGAACTCCTGGATGCGGAGGATGAGGAGTAGGGGCGCGTGCCCCTTCTTCCTTCCCCCTTTTCCGCGAAATTTGAGGTATCAAAATGAACCAGGAAATCACCAACAACCCGTTCAACCCGCTGACGCCAACCAAGACCTTTGATGAAATCAAAGTGTCGCTGGCCTCGCCGGAACGGATCCTGTCGTGGTCTTATGGCGAAATCAAAAAGCCAGAAACCATCAACTACCGGACCTTCAAGCCTGAGCGCGATGGTCTGTTCTGTGCCCGTATCTTTGGCCCGATCAAAGATTACGAATGCCTGTGCGGTAAATATAAACGCATGAAGTATCGCGGCGTTGTCTGCGAGAAATGTGGTGTTGAAGTTACCCTGCAAAAAGTGCGCCGTGAGCGCATGGGCCATATCGAACTGGCCGCGCCCGTTGCGCATATCTGGTTCCTGAAATCGCTGCCATCTCGCATTGGTCTCATGCTGGACATGACCCTGCGTGATCTTGAGCGGGTTCTGTACTTTGAAAACTACGTTGTTATCGAGCCTGGTCTGACCGACCTGACCTACGGCCAGATGATGACCGAAGAAGAGTACATGGACGCCCAGGATGCCTTTGGCATGGACGCGTTCACCGCCAATATCGGTGCTGAGGCGATCCGCGAAATGCTGGCGGCAATTGATTTGGATTCCGAGGCAGAGCACCTGCGCGCCGAGCTGGCCGAGGCCACCGGTGAGCTGAAGCCCAAGAAGATCATCAAACGTCTGAAAGTTGTGGAATCCTTCCTGGAATCCGGCAACCGTCCAGAGTGGATGATCATGACCGTGATCCCGGTTATCCCACCAGAGCTGCGCCCGCTGGTGCCGCTGGATGGCGGCCGTTTCGCGACCTCTGACCTCAACGATCTGTATCGTCGGGTGATCAACCGGAACAACCGTCTGAAGCGTCTGATTGAACTTCGCGCGCCTGATATCATCGTGCGCAACGAAAAGCGGATGCTGCAGGAATCTGTGGATGCGCTGTTTGACAACGGCCGTCGTGGCCGCGTCATCACCGGTGCCAACAAGCGTCCGCTGAAATCGCTCAGCGACATGCTGAAGGGTAAGCAGGGTCGTTTCCGTCAGAACCTTTTGGGGAAACGCGTCGACTTCTCCGGTCGTTCGGTCATTGTGACCGGTCCCGAGCTGAAGCTGCATCAGTGTGGCTTGCCCAAAAAGATGGCCTTGGAACTGTTCAAACCCTTCATCTACTCGCGTCTTGAGGCCAAAGGTCTGTCCTCTACCGTGAAGCAGGCGAAGAAGCTGGTGGAAAAAGCGCGTCCCGAAGTCTGGGATATTCTGGACGAAGTCATCCGCGAACACCCTGTGATGCTGAACCGGGCGCCAACGCTGCACCGTTTGGGGATCCAGGCGTTTGAACCCACGCTGATCGAAGGCAAGGCTATCCAGCTGCACCCGCTGGTCTGCTCGGCCTTCAACGCTGACTTTGACGGTGACCAGATGGCTGTTCACGTGCCACTGAGCCTTGAGGCCCAGCTGGAAGCACGTGTTCTGATGATGTCGACCAACAACGTTCTGTCGCCTGCAAACGGTGCACCGATCATTGTTCCGTCGCAGGATATGATCCTGGGTCTCTACTATGTGACCCTGGACCGCGAAGGCATGATCGGCGAAGGCAAGGTCTTTGGCACTATTGAGGAAGTCCAGCACGCGCTGGACGCGGGGGAAGTTCACCTGCACTCTCGCGTGACGGCTCGGGTTCCGCAGATCGACGACGAAGGCAACGAAGTCCTGCAGCGGTTTGAAACCACGCCGGGCCGGGTTTTGCTGGGATCGTTGCTGCCGAAAAACGCCAAGGCACCGTTTGAGCTGGTCAACCGTCTTCTGCGTAAGAAAGAAGTGCAGCAGGTCATCGATACGGTCTACCGCTACTGCGGTCAGAAAGAGTCGGTTATCTTCTGTGACCAGATCATGACCATGGGTTTCCGCGAAGCCTTTAAGGCGGGGATTTCCTTTGGCAAGGACGACATGGTTGTTCCTGAAACCAAATGGCCCATCGTCAACGAGACCCGCAGCCTGGTGAAGGACTTTGAACAGCAGTACATGGACGGCCTGATTACTCAGGGCGAAAAGTACAACAAAGTTGTCGATGCCTGGTCCAAATGTAACGACCGCGTCACCGATGCCATGATGACCACGATTTCGACCTCCAAACGCCATGAAGATGGCTCTGAGGCGGAACCGAACTCGGTCTACATGATGGCGCACTCCGGTGCCCGTGGTTCGGTTACGCAGATGAAACAGCTGGGCGGTATGCGCGGTCTGATGGCGAAACCAAACGGCGACATCATCGAGACACCGATCATCTCGAACTTTAAGGAAGGCCTGTCGGTTCTGGAGTACTTCAACTCCACCCACGGCGCCCGTAAAGGTCTGTCGGATACGGCTCTGAAAACGGCGAACTCGGGTTATCTGACCCGTCGTCTGGTGGATGTTGCACAGGACTGCATCGTGCGGGACCGTGACTGCGGCACCGAAAATTCGATCACGGCGCAGGCCGCGGTCAATGACGGTGAAGTCGTGGCGAGCCTTGGCGAGCGTATCCTGGGTCGTGTGACGGCCGAAGATATCAAACGCCCCGGCTCTGACGAGATCCTGGCCGCCTCTGGTCAGCTGATCGATGAACGTCTGGCAGACACCATCGAGGAAGCTGGCGTTCAGACCATGCGGATCCGGTCGCCTCTGACCTGTGAAGCCGAAGAAGGCGTCTGCGCCATGTGCTATGGTCGTGACCTTGCACGCGGCACCATGGTCAACACCGGTGAAGCTGTCGGCATTATTGCCGCGCAGTCGATTGGTGAACCCGGTACACAGCTGACAATGCGGACCTTCCACATTGGCGGCGTTGCACAGGGTGGTCAGCAGTCCTTCCAGGAAGCCAGCCACGAGGGCAAGATCGTCTTTGAAAACGAAAACACTCTGAAAAACTCCGATGGAGATGTTCTGATTGTTGGTCGTAACATGAAGATGATCATCCAGGACGAACACGGTGAAGAGCGTGCCAGCCACAAGCTGAGCTACGGCTCGAAACTGATTGTCAAAGCGGGCCAGCAGATCGGCCGCGGCGACAAGCTGCTTGAATGGGATCCCTACACGCTGCCGATCATCGCCGAGAAGTCCGGTACAGCCAAATATGTCGACCTTGTTTCAGGTATCGCCGTGCGCGACGAGACCGATGAAGCAACCGGCATGACCCAGAAAATCGTGATCGACTGGCGCGCCGCCCCCAAAGGCAGCGAACTCAAGCCTGAGATCATTCTGGTTGGCACCGATGGCGAACCGATGCGCCTCGATAATGGCAACCCGGTAACCTATCCAATGTCCGTGGACGCGGTCATGTCCGTTGAGGATGGTGACGCGGTTCAGGCCGGTGACGTTGTTGCGCGTATCCCGCGTGAAGGCGCCAAGACCAAGGACATTACCGGTGGTCTGCCACGGGTTGCGGAACTGTTTGAAGCCCGTCGTCCCAAGGACCACGCCATCATCGCCGAGCTGGATGGTTACGTGCGCTTTGGCCGCGACTACAAAAACAAGCGCCGGATCTCTATTGATCCTGCGGATGAGTCCCGCGACGCCGTCGAATACATGGTGCCCAAGGGCAAGCACATTCCTGTTCAGGAAGGTGACTTCGTCCAAAAGGGTGACTACATCATGGACGGCAACCCGGCGCCGCATGACATCCTTGGCATCATGGGTGTAGAGGCTCTGGCCAACTACATGATCGACGAAGTGCAGGACGTTTACCGCCTGCAGGGTGTGAAGATCAACGATAAGCACATCGAAGTCATCGTGCGTCAGATGCTGCAGAAGTGGGAGATCTCGGACTCGGGTGAAACCACGCTGCTCAAAGGCGAACATGTGGACAAGGCAGAGTTCATTGCAGCCAATGAAAAGGCCCTGTCGCGCAGCAAACGTCCGGCAAAAGGCGCGCCGATCCTGCTTGGGATCACCAAGGCGTCGCTGCAGACCCGTTCGTTTATCTCGGCGGCCTCCTTCCAGGAGACCACACGGGTTCTGACCGAAGCATCTGTTCAGGGCAAACGGGACAAGCTGGTTGGTTTGAAAGAAAACGTCATCGTTGGCCGTCTGATCCCAGCCGGGACCGGTGGTGCGACGCAGCGTGTGCGCTCGATTGCTCAGGGTCGCGACAACGTGGTGCTCGAAGCGCGCCGCATTGAAGCCGAAGCGGCTGCAGCCCTGGCTGCTCCGGTTGCCGAAAGCGATCTTGCGAGTGATACTTTTGACAATCTGGTGGACACACCAGAAAGCCGCGATTGATTTCAGACCCGCTCTGACATGACAAGATTGCAAACCCCTGCACCATTGGTGTGGGGGTTTTCTTTTGGCTGGGCGTCTGGGCACAAGTGACAGGGCGTTTGTGCACAAGATTTGTGTCGGCGACGCCATTAGTCTAACTGGAGGGCAGGGGTGGCATTTCCATCCGGGGCTCTCACGCCTTTTGGTCGAATATTTCAACAGGAGTTTTGATGGCGCAGCGGTTGAAAATGGTGGGTCTGGTACGCTTTTCCGTTCTGACACCAACCTATTACTCAGAGCGTTTTTCGAGCCTGGAAGAAACGGCAAAGCATCTGTTTTCCCCTGACCGGATGGAGCTGCGTTTCAGCGTCTTTGAGCAATTGTGCCTGCCGTCGCTGCTGCAGCAAAGCGATGAGGCCTTTGATCTGGTGGTTCTGACCGCGACCTCGATGCCGAAAGCCTATCTCACCCGGCTGCGGGATCTTTTGGCACCCTATCCAAACCTGCATTGCCGACCGGTTGGCACCCGCAATCACTACCGTTTGCTGCGCCAGGGCTATGAATCCGTGCCGCAGGAGGGCGAGAGCCACCGGATCCTGTTTCGTCTCGACGATGATGACGCGGTCGACCTGGACTTTGTCCGCCGTACCAAGGCGCTGGCGGCGGGGCTTTTGCCACTGCAGGGGCCAGAGAACGCGTTTGTGATTGCCCATAATCGCGGCTTTTATTTGCGGGCTACCTCCGAAGGCCCCGAGGTTTTTGAATGCCATTGAGCAGGCGCCGCTTTCGGCTGGAACGGCGCTGGTCGCACCAGCTGCCAGCAGGGCCAACCCCTACAGGTTCAACCACCGCAAACTGGCGCGCCACTACAATCTCTATTCCGACATGCAGGTGCCTGCCTATATCCGCACCATTCACAGCGATAATAAGTCAGAACCGGCCCAGACCGGGATCTCGCGGCGGATGGAGCCGGATGAGATAGACGCCAGCCTGCAGACCCATTTTGGCCTGAGCCTCGCCCGTTTGAAAGCGATCTGAGCATGAGCCCGAACCAGACCGGCGCTTTTTTGATGATGGGGGCCATGGCGGCCTTTACTTGCAATGACACGCTGGTCAAAGCGGTCGGAGGCGCCTTGCCGCTGTCGCAAATTCTGGTTCTGCGCGGTGTTATGGCCAGTCTGTTGATCTTTGCCCTGGCGCGGTATCAGGGCAGCCTGCGCCTTAAACTCTCGCGCAGGGACTGGGGGCTGGTGGCGCTGCGCTGCGCTGCCGAGGCAGGGGCGACCTTCTTTTTCCTGACCGCGCTGATGCGCATGCCTATCGCCATATAACGGCGGTTTTGCAGATGCTGCCACTGACCGTCACCCTTGGCGCGGCCCTGTTGTTTAACGAGCAGGTGGGCTGGCGGCGGATGATGGCAATTCTGGCGGGGTTTTGTGGAATGTTGCTGATCGTGCGGCCGGGGCCGGCCGGGTTTGACGCGGCCTCGCTCTATGCGCTTGGCGCGGTCGCCTGTGTTACGCTGCGCGATCTGGTGACGCGGCGGATGTCGCCAAATGTACCGTCCCTAACCGTCACCCTGATGGCGTCGCTTTCGGTTTTGACCTTTGGCAGTCTCTATAGCTTTTGGCAGGACTGGCAACCGGTCGGGGCACGTGAGGTGACTATGCTTGCTGGGGCGGCCTGTTTTATCCTTGGCGGCTATCTGTGTTCGGTGATGACCATGCGGGTTGGCGACATCGCGGTGGTCTCGCCGTTTCGCTACACAGGGCTGCTCTGGGCTCTGGTGCTTGGCTGGGCGGTTTTTGGCGACTGGCCCGATGCACTGACCCTGATGGGGGGCGCTTTGGTGGTCGCGGCCGGGTTGTTCACGCTTTTCCGCGAGCGCCGTCTGGCCCGCGGCTGATCCCAGCCTCCAGATCGGTTTGGATCACCTGGTTGAGCGCGCTAGGGCGCAGGCGCAAAGACGCGACGAACCTGATCCTGGCGCAGGGCAAAGCGGGCGTCGAAATCCGCAATCTGTTCCGGCTCAAGCGGCAGAACAGGCACCGGTTTCACCTTTTTCTGCCGTGAATCGTTATAGCCGTTGTGGCTACGCACAAACATCGGCGCATCGCTGATCGTGACCGTTGGCATGAAGCGCAGGATTTTCTCATGGGCAAAGTTCATGATGGTGAGCGGGCAGTTACCCTGCACATACATCCCCAGAGAGGCACATAATAGGGGCGGTGGATCTCGGTGGCGGCGATGCCCTCGGGGCCCAGTTCTGCGACATAGCCGCGATTGAAATCTACCGCCATGGTCCTGTTGTTGCGCAGCAGTCCTTGGCAGTCGTCAATGGTCTGGCGCAGCCGCTCGACGAAATCCACCGAGACGGCATCGTCGTCATCGTGGCGGAACTGCAGGCAGGGCGCCTTGGGGTCGCGCCGCGCCGCATTCAGGATTTCCTTCATGACTTCGCGTTGTTTGCGCGGCGGCTCGACATGGATCCTGATTTGCTCAATATCGGCGCAAAGGTCGCGCAGCCGCGCAACATGATGTGCGGGCAGGCTGTCGCCTATCACAATGATCAGTTCAAAATCCTGATCTGTCTGTTCGCGCAGGCAGGGCAGGGCGATGGTTTCCATCAGGCGAAACCGCTCTTCGAGCCGGGCCTCACCGTATAAAAAGGCAATGCGGTCTTCTAACGAGTCGTGCTCGACCTGAAAGCCGCCGATGGCAGGATAAGAAAATCGACAAAGACCAATGACCTGCATGTGGGATATCCTGAAATCTGTGCGCCAAGAGAGAGCGACCTGGCCTGTCGCGCAACTATGCATGGAGCTCACGCAGGCTGCAAGTCGCACACCGCCCGGGCGGCATCGCAGCAGGCGGCGAATGTGCCTCAGCTTTGCAACGAGGGGCGGCTGCTATAACAATGGATCCGGTCCGGAAGGTCTGGACTTTGGCGGGTGAGGCGGGCCTCTTCCCAGAAGCTTGGGGCTGTTGTTGACAATGGTTGCGACTCCCCATATACGCGCGGTTATCCGGCAACAGAGGGTCGCCTCTAAAGCCGATATCAATACTGTTATGCGTCCAGGTTCAGGAACTTTTTTCACCTGAACCCTCTGTAAAATCACCGCGTTGTTCACCTCGGAATGGGAGCAATTGCGGTTTTTACGCTTGCGGACGCGCGAGTGTGTGAAGACCTAGCCGTATGCTCGATGAGCGTACATGAACAAAGTTGCGAAACGGGGAAAAAACCGGAATGCCAACGATCCAACAGCTGATCCGCAAGCCGCGTCAGCCAAAAGTAAAGCGCTCCAAGTCCATGCACCTGGAGCAGTGCCCACAGAAACGCGGCGTGTGCACACGTGTTTATACCACCACACCTAAGAAGCCGAACTCCGCGATGCGGAAAGTTGCGAAGGTTCGCCTGACCAACGGTTTCGAAGTGATCTCTTACATCCCGGGTGAAAGCCACAACCTTCAGGAACACTCCGTGGTTCTGATCCGCGGCGGTCGTGTAAAAGACCTTCCGGGTGTCCGTTACCACATCCTGCGTGGTGTGTTGGATACCCAAGGCGTCAAAGACCGTAAACAACGTCGTTCGAAGTACGGCGCGAAGCGTCCTAAATAAGAAGGAGAGGCTGATATGTCACGTCGTCACGCCGCTGAAAAACGCGAAGTACTGCCAGACGCAAAGTTTGGCGACCGCGTTCTGACCAAATTTATGAATAACCTGATGATCGATGGCAAAAAGGCGGTCGCTGAGCGTATCGTTTATAACGCTTTCGATCGTGTTGAAGGTAAGATCAAGCGCGCCCCCGTGGAAGTTTTCCACGAAGCGCTGGAAAACATCAAACCATCGGTCGAAGTTCGTTCGCGCCGTGTGGGTGGTGCGACTTACCAGGTTCCAGTCGAAGTACGCCCCGAGCGTCGCGAAGCATTGGCCATCCGTTGGTTGATCACTGCGGCCCGCAAGCGCAATGAAAACACCATGGAAGAGCGCCTTGCAGGCGAGCTGATGGATGCTGTTCAATCGCGCGGTACTGCTGTTAAGAAACGCGAAGACACCCACAAAATGGCCGAAGCTAACAAAGCCTTCAGCCACTATCGTTGGTAATTTCCAGAGGACATTAGACCAATGGCACGCGAGTATACTCTCAACCATTACCGTAACTTCGGTATCATGGCGCACATCGATGCAGGTAAAACCACCTGTTCCGAGCGGATCCTGTACTACACCGGCAAATCCCACAACATTGGTGAGGTGCACGACGGTGCGGCCACCATGGACTGGATGGAGCAGGAGCAGGAACGCGGCATCACCATCACCTCGGCGGCGACCACCACGTTTTGGGAACGCACCGAAGATGGCGAAACTGCTGATACGCCCAAGCACCGGATGAACATCATCGACACCCCCGGCCACGTTGACTTCACCATTGAAGTTGAACGTTCGCTGGCGGTTCTTGATGGTGCCGCTGCTTTTCTTGACGCCAACGCTGGTGTTGAGCCGCAGACAGAAACCGTGTGGCGTCAGGCTGACCGCTACAAGGTTCCACGGATTGTGTTCGTCAACAAGATGGACAAAATCGGCGCGGACTTCTTCAACTGCGTTAAGATGATCAAAGACCGTACCGGTGCGATCCCTTGCCCAATCCAAATTCCGATTGGCGCAGAGACCGAGCTGGAAGGCATGATCGACCTGGTCACCATGAAAGAATGGGTCTGGGCCGGTGAAGATCTCGGCGCAAGCTGGGAAAAGCGCGAAATTCGTGCCGAGTTGAAAGACCTGGCTGACGAATGGCGTGCGAATATGATCGAAGTTGCCGTCAAAATGGACGACGACGCAATGGAAGCTTATCTGGAAGGCGAAGAGCCTGACGAAGTGACCCTGCGCCGCCTGATCCGTGAAGGCACCCTCGCGATCAAATTCATCCCGGTTCTGTGTGGTTCTGCGTTCAAGAACAAAGGCGTTCAGCCTCTGCTCAACGCTGTAATCGACTATCTGCCCAGCCCGCTGGACGTTGTTGATTACATGGGCTTCAAACCCGGTGACGAGACAGAAACCCGTGACATCCCGCGTCGTGCGGATGATGAAATGGCCTTCTCTGCGCTGGCGTTCAAAATCATGAACGACCCCTTTGTTGGTTCGCTGACCTTTACGCGGATCTACTCGGGTACCTTGGCCAAAGGCGAAACACTGCTGAACTCGACCAAAGGTCGTAAAGAGCGTGTTGGCCGGATGATGATGATGCACTCGAACGACCGTGAAGAGATCACGGAAGCGTTTGCGGGCGACATTATCGCGCTGGCTGGTCTGAAAGACACCACCACAGGTGACACGCTCTGCGCCGTCAACGATCCGGTGGTTCTGGAAACCATGACCTTCCCCGATCCGGTTATCGAGATCGCGGTTGAGCCCAAGACCAAAGCGGACCAGGAGAAAATGTCTCAGGGTCTGGGTCGTCTGGCTGCTGAAGATCCATCCTTCCGCGTGGAAACTGACCTCGAATCCGGTCAGACCATCATGAAGGGCATGGGCGAACTTCACCTGGACATCCTGGTTGACCGTCTCAAGCGTGAATTCAAGGTTGAAGCCAACATTGGTGCGCCTCAGGTTGCTTACCGCGAGACCATTGGTCACGAGGTCGAGCACTCCTACACCCACAAGAAACAGTCGGGTGGTTCGGGCCAGTTTGCCGAGGTGAAACTGATCATCACGCCAACAGAGCCAGGCGAAGGGTTCTCGTTTGAATCCCGGATCGTTGGTGGTGCTGTTCCCAAGGAATACATCCCAGGCGTTGAAAAAGGCATCAAATCGGTTATGGACAGCGGCCCTCTGGCTGGCTTCCCCGTGATCGACTTCAAGGTTGCCCTGATCGACGGTAAGTTCCACGATGTTGACTCCAGTGTTCTGGCCTTTGGAATCGCCGCCCGTATGGGCATGCGTGAAGGCATGCGCAAAGCTGGCGCCAAGATGCTGGAACCGATCATGAAGGTCGAAGTGATTACGCCGGAAGACTACACCGGTGGCATCATTGGCGATTTGACTTCGCGTCGTGGCCAGGTGACTGGTCAGGAAAACCGCGGCAACGCCATTGCAATCGACGCAATGGTGCCGCTGGCGAACATGTTCGGCTACATCAACACGCTGCGTTCGATGTCCTCGGGTCGTGCAAACTTCTCGATGCAGTTCGACCATTATGATCCCGTTCCGCAGGCTATCTCGGATGAGATCCAGGCGAAATTCGCGTAAGCGATCAAGAATTGTAGGGTGTGCGGTCGCCGCGCACCCTGTACAGATAAAAGGAGGCCATCATGGCTAAGGAAAAGTTTGAACGTAATAA